>CAVXZZ010000010.1:0-324393 GCA_963766255.1 uncultured delta proteobacterium | reverse complement strand
TTGCGCGTCATCACATCCATGTTGGATGTCCGTGCCAAGATTGCCGCAGCCTATAGCCCGGAGGATATCGATCAAATCGGCGACGGCGCCGTGGTTGCCCTCGGGCTGGCCAAAAAGCTCGCCGATCCGAAGGCCGCTGCATTTCTAGAAAAGATGGCCGAACTGCCGTCGAAAGTCGATCTGGCCAATGCCAAACCGGTGGGTCCCCTGGGCATGTTGGGAGCCCTGGGCAGCAAACAGGCCCGCGAAGGGTTGGGTGTATTGATGGAGCTGACCAAGGCCATGGGCGGATTAAAAAATGGCAACGGTTCAGCAGCGTCTGGAGATCCAGAGCCCATTGCCTGATTGAAGGAGAATTGTTATGGAAAAGCAAATGGTCCAATGTGAGGATGGAAGGCGCAGGCAGGCCCGCATCCATGGCGAACCCAAACAGGAAGGTGATTTTAGAATCTGGAAGGCCGGCGTGCGGTTAAAAGGCAAACATGTCGCCGGTGAGGCCTGGTACAGTCACAAAACAAAGACCTGGTATTTTCTGGCAGATCCCGACGGCCGGCATGCCCATCTGATGGATCGCTTAAATACCCAGCTCAAGGAAGAATCTATCAGACAGGTTCAAGCGCAATTGAAGATGCTGGAATCCAGGCGGGTCATCGAACAAAAGAAGATTGCCGAACATCGCGCCGCCAAGGAGGCCATTGAAGCCGAAATAGAAGCAACCAGAGATAAAATTGCAAGGCTGGAATCCGGGTTACCGCTGGAACCGGATAAACCGCTGGAATATTCACGGCTTGTAAAAAGACATTAAGTCACCCCGAACGTCACGCGAGACTTGCGCAAGAATTCCAACGGATTGTAAGACAATTTGGATTTGCGAAGACCTTCGTCATTTAAGTCCTGTTCCCGGTTGACCGTCAAAAAATCCCCGGCGGAATGGGCCAGGAACATTTGATTGATCGCCTGGTATACGCCTTTGAACTGGGTATCACCCTTTTCAAAATGGATAACCATGCTTTGGGGGGTTAAGGCCTCTGCCACGGTATAGGCGACCATATTGCCGTCCACCAGGAGGGCGCCTCCCAGCATACCGCTTAGCTGTTCCCAGTTCTCCAGGGCCCTGGTTATCGCCCGGTTTTCGGCCGAAAGGACTTCGGATGACTCACAGTCGCGCCAGGCGCACCAGTTTTCCTGCATGGCCATGGCCTGGCCGATTAACTGCGGTTCAAACGGCACATAGGTATACTCGTATTTTTTGATAAACTGGTTCAGCAGGTTCTTCTTCTTGTGGAAACGGTTTCCCTTCAGATCGATGAGATCGCTTACAGAATAAACATAATCCCAATGCCCCCGCTCTTCCTCAAAAGTTGCCTGATCCTGGAAGTGTTGCCTGCCAGTGTTCGGCGAGCTTATCCGGAATCCGGATGAAAATGGTTGGACCGTTGGGTTCGGTTATCAGCCGCACGCCCCAATCGATATCGTACCAGGAGCCAATCGGCGCCCAGTATAATATTTCGGGCCGGCTTTGCCGGATCCAGACACAATCATCATCCCAGGCCCAGCTCAGCCCGTAATCTTCGGCCCACGCCCAGAGGTTCATGAAACTGTAATCCGAAGCGACCTGGGGACAGCGGGCCAGCATTTTCAGGTAGTCATCCTGCTTTTCGAGACTGATGGGTTCAAACTCAAGGCTCATATGATTCCTTAAAGGTGTCAGTTTTCAGGGCCGCCGCTGGCCTGAAAAGTGGTCAGTTTAATTAAAATGAAACATTGGCAATATGACTCATATAAAAGGGGTAAACTTAAAAATTAACATCGAACATCGAACGTCATTGGACGTTCGATGTTGGGCGTTCGATGTTCGACGTTCAATCCGCTCAATGTTCTATGCCCTTGAAGTTTCTTATGAGGCGTCAGCGCCTACGCTTGACTGAAAAGCGGCCCCTCTATTCACTACTTTCTGAAGTTAAAGCCTTCGCAAACTCCCTGCCTGCCGTGTAGGCTTCATCAAGGTATGCGGGAAACTTAAGCACATCGCCTTCAAAATCAAGTCCCCGGTACAGGAGTGCTTTCCAGAGTTTCATGTCAATCACATCAAAAAAATATTTGAGAGTGAGAAGGATGCCGTCAAACAGCTTTTTGCCTTTGGTAGCCCCCACTGCAATGAAGAGGCCTTGGCGTGGGGTGGTTGGCTGGACCCTGCGCTCTTGGTCAATCCAGTATTTTTTTACCCAGAGAGATTGAAACCGGTCCATGAGAATTTTGGTGTGGGCGCTGACGGTGTAAAAAAAGACCGGTGAGGCCAGCATTAAGCCCTGGGAGGCCAGGATCTGATCCCGCGCGGTTTGAAAATCATCCTTCAAGCGGCACTCCCCGGCATTTTTACACCCATAGATTTCAAGGCAGGGTGACATTTTCAAATCTCTTAATACGATTTCCTCGACCTCGGCACCGCCTTCCCGGGCGCCTTCAACTGCCCGTTGCAGCAATGTCGCGGTGTTGCCCTTGCGGCGGGGACTGCCGTAGATGGCGATTATCTTTGGAGCAGTCATCTCTCTCATTTCTCCTAAAATTCATCCTATAGATACCGAAGAAGGGTTAGCCCGTTGAGCCCGCGTGCCAGTTAGCCGGTTTTAAATTCGGAATGCATTTCTTTTTTAACGGGCTAAACGGATTTACCGGCTAACGGGCAAACCGACACTTACCTCAAATTTCAATAACCAGCCCTATCGGGCAATGGTCCGAGCCAAAGACATCATTGTCAATGAAAGCCTCTTTAGCCCAGCCCCTGTCGATGATATCACGGGTGACAAAAAAATAATCGATCCGCCACCCGACGTTGCGATCGCGGGCCTTGAACCGGTAGGTCCACCATGAATATTTGACGGTGTCAGGATGAAAATGACGGAAGGTGTCAATGTATCCGTTTTCAGTGATCCGGTCGAGCCAGTCACGTTCAATACGCAAAAATCCCGAGGTCTTTTCGTTGGGCTTGGGGTTTTTCAGATCAATTTCATTGTGGGCGGTGTTATAATCGCCGGTAATGATGAGGCTTCGGCCCTGTTCCTTTAATTCGTCGGTATAGGTGAAAAACGCTTCGTAAAAATCCAGTTTGTACTGCAGTCGTTCTTCACTCATCTGGCCGTTGGGAAAGTAAACATTGAAAAAGACGAAATCATCAAAATCCATTTCCAGAATGCGTCCTTCATCATCAAATTTGGGCACGCCGATACCGTATTTTACATTTTTCGGTTTCATCCTCGCATAGGTGCCAAGGCCGCTGTACCCTTTTTTCACGGAGGCATGGGACCAGTGGTCACTATAACCGTCAATGCCTTTCATTTCCGGGGTCAGCTGGGGTTCCTGGAGCTTGGTTTCCTGGAGTGCAAAAATATCAGCGTCCAATTGTTTAAAGGAGTTAAAAAAGTCTTTTTTGACCGCTGCCCGCAACCCATTGACATTCCAGGAAATCAATTTTATTTTCTTTTTTTTCTTTGCCACAACGAAACCTCTCATCCCAAATGAGTGCAAGCCGCTCCTTTAGGAGTTATGGGTTAATCGTTAATAGAAATAGATGATAATCTCATTTTATAGTTTTTTTACCGATAGGACTAAAATAGATTAGATTCCATTTAAACCATTAACTAATGACGAATAACAATTAACACACCTCACCAATTGGGCCTTATCCCTTGACAAGCTTACGGATTCGGACGGATATCCGATTATCCTTAGTACTTTCTACCACCCCCAGAACAGAGCGCAGACACTCCCGGATAATGGCGGTTTTGGGCCGGGATGAATCCAGCTGGGCCTCCATGGTTTTTAAGTCAGCCATCAATTCGCCCAGGGTGTCAAAATCCAGACCGAGCGAGCCGGTCTGGTCTTTTAGCTCTGAGACAACCTGGGCAACTGCCTGCTGTCCGCCCGAAGTCAATACGGGGGCATCATCCAGTTGTTTGGATCCGGAAGCCTCTGAAGTCGGTGGCCCCATTAGATTTTGAATTCTCGCGGCGCCATCGGCGCTGATGCCGATTCCGCCTGAAAGCGTTCGAATCTCCGCGAGTTGCCGACCCATCAATTCCTGGGCCACGCTGGATGCAGTCTTCCGGTCCATACCCAGCAGCCCGCCAATATCATACATGGATACTTGAATCGAAACATCGCCCTGGGTCTGTTCGAAAAGAGTTATCAAAAACTGCTGGCTGAGGTCATCCAGTTCGCTGTCGGTCATAATTTCAATTTTTTCCTTCCACCTGGTTGCCGGACTCTGATTCCGGTCCCTAGTTGACTGGTGACTGGATCCTGGTCACTTGTCTCTGGCAACTGAGAACTTCAGAATGTCAGCCAGAAGCCAGCAACCAGTGACAAGAGACCCGTGACAAGCAACTAGAAACCCGGACGTCTTTTTATTGAGCAACAATTGCTTCAATGGCACCCTTGATCTCCGGGTATTTAAATGAAAACCCGTGATTCAAAAGTTTGTCGGGCAGCGTGCGTTGACTGCCCAAAAATACGTCACCGAACTCACCTGTGACAAGGCGAATCATAAACGCCGGTGCCGGCATAAAGGACGGACGGCCTAAAGCGTTTCCCAGTGCCTGGGCCAGTTCGCGATTGCGAACCGGAGTGGGCCCGCAAAAATTAAGAGGCCCGCTGACTTCCTGATGGTCAAGCACAAATTCGATGGCCGACATAAGATCATCCAGGTGCAACCAGGGAAACCATTGGTTGCCGTCACCCAGGGGACCGCCGACAAACATTTTAAACGGCGGTATCAGTTTGGACATGGCACCACCGTTTTTCCCGAGGATTACCCCGAACCGCATGATGGCGACCCGAACCCCTTTGGCGCTTGCACATAACGCCTCCTGCTCCCAATCCTTCGAAACACCCGCCAGAAAATCACTGCCGGCCCTTTCATCTTCTTTGAGGATATCGTCTCCCCTGCTGCCGTAATATCCGGCTCCGGATGCACTGCACAGGGTAAGATTTGTATCGGATGGCAGGGCGTCGACGACATTACGGGTGGTCAGTATACGGCTGTCATATATTTGCTTTTTGTATTTTTTTGTCCAGCGCCTGAAAATAGTTGCGCCGGCCAGGTTCACGACTGCATCAGCATCTGCAAGCTCTTTTTGCCACGAGCCTTTACAGGTGGTGTCCGCCGTCACAAAACGGTAGCGCGCACGATCAAACTGGTGCTGCGGCTCAGATCTGCCAATGGCAATAATTTGATGCCCGCTGCCGAGCAAAAATGTTGCGAGATTCGACCCTACGAAGCCCGAACCTCCCGTGATGATAATCTTCATGGGTCAACTCCGATTCTTCTTTTTCGCCCCATCGTATGTAGCAACAGGCGATTTGTCAACATTCACCGCTGGGAGAGTAGAGAATTAGTGAGATAAAAACTAAATGGAGGGGGACCGGCTGTACACAGGGTAGCGAATAGTGGGACGTTTCCAAATTAATATTGCAATGTTAATTTGGAGCGAACATACTAGTTTTGGCAATCCGGGCAAATCCCGACAAATTCCAGTTTGTGACCCATGATCTTAAAATCGGTTGCATTTTTTAAATCATGGTTGACGGTGACATCGAAATCCGCCGGCGCATCAACCACCCGATCGCAATGAAGGCAACGGATGTGATAATGGTTTTCGGCAATTCCGTCGAAGCGCTTCAGGGTGCAGCCAAGTTCGAGCTTCTGGATTTCGCCGTTTGCGGATAGAATTTCAAGGTTGCGATAGACGGTTCCCAGGCTGATGCGGGGAAGGCGTTTGCGGACCATCTCGTAGACTTCATCAGCGCTGGGATGGGTATCCACCTTGCGCAGTTCTTCTATAATAACTTTGCGCTGACGCGTCATCCGCAGATTTAGTTGTTTTTGCAAACCGGTTAAGCTCCCCCGCTAATGGTAACAGACCGTAATTGGGTATGCTGAAATGCGACCGAAGTCAAGAGAAATCGCGGTGCGCGATCCGCGTTGCGCGGTAAATTCGGAATTCTGTCTGATTTTAGGTCCGATCACGATCCCCGAACATCTTAATGCGCACCCCGTGCCTCGCTACCCGCACCCCGAACCTCGCAACTCGTAACCCGAACTACCGATCATCCATCGGCGTAAACTCGCACACGTCGGGACCGCAGTAGTCTCCGACGTACTCGGATTCCGGTCGATAAAGCATGGGTTTGGGTGCGGCGCCGGCAAATTGCTCCTCGATGACGTGGGCACACCAGCCGGAAATTCTGGCAATACCAAACGCCGGCGTAAACAAATCTACCGGGATCCCCAGCGACAGGTACAAGGACCCGCTGTAGAAATCCACATTTACGTATATATCGCTGCCTTTGCGTCGTTTAAATTCCGCTTTGCCGATTTTTTCAAGTAAGGCGGAAGTTTCATGCCATCGGGTTTTGCCGATTTTTTCTTCCATGGCCTTGGACATCGCCGATACGATGTAAGCGCGGGGGTCGTCGGTGTCATAAACGGCATGCCCCAGCCCGAAAATCACCCGGCCGGCATCAAATTCCTGGTTGACATAGTCTGCGACCGCCTCGGGGGAGCCGATCTTAAACAGCATTTCCATCACCCGGGTATTGGCACCGCCATGCAGATCGCCGGATAAGGAGCCCACCGCTGCTGAAACCGCCGCATAGACGTGGGCCCTGGTGGAAGCCACTTCACGGGCTGCAAATGTTGAGGCATTAAAGGAGTGCTCGGCATGCAGCACCAGTGCCTTATCCAGATACCGGGCGAACTCTTCATCTGGCACTTCACCGCTGAGCATATACAGGAAGTTGGCGGCGTGGTCCAGATCCGGCGAGGGTTCAACCGGCTCCTGACCGTTGCGAATCCGATCCCAGGCCGCGACAATGGTTCCGAATTTGGCAATCAAACTGGTTGACATGCGCAGGACAGCCTCCTGGGATTGATCTTTTATATCCGGATCATGGTTGGCCAGCATCGGTACGACAGCCTGCAAAACGTCCATGGGCAATGCATCTTTTGGCCGGGTCTTCATTGCTGCGATGACTTCCGGCGGCAGCGCTCTTTGATCGGCAAGTTGTCGTTTGAACTCAGAGAGTTCGTCCTTATCCGGCAGTTTTTCATAGAGCAGCAGGAAGGTGACTTCCTCAAAGGTTGCGTTTTCCGCCAGATCCTGAACCAGATAGCCCCTGTAAATCAATCGACCGTTGGCACCGTCGACTTCGCATATTCTGGTATCGGCTATAACAACACCCCGCAGGCCAGTATTTAACATAGGTTTGCATTCGTCCATATCACACCTCTTTGCGTGTAGTTATTGTTGCGACCTCTACCCCTTGATTATAAGTCGATCCACATATCGGATTCATTACCACATTGGGTGCAAGTCGCGGTCCCCTTGACGCGCTTTTCCGGCTGGGGCTCCGGCGACGGCTCGGGAGTGGATACCTTATTTTCCTTTTCATCGACATCCGGCAATGAACAGGTCACGACCATCTCCGCTTCGTTGCCGCAGTTTTCGCATTTGCAGACTTCTTTTTTAACAATTTCGCTCATTTGCAACTCCTGATGCTAAAGATAAAAGTGCGTTTAATTGAACATAACGCATCCGAGAATCGCTGTTACCCTGAATCCTCCTGATACCGTAAAATTGATATTTTCACAAAAAATGTCAAGCAAGAAATTGACGGTAATTTAAAGAATAGCAACCACTTCGTGCAGTGATTTAGTTTAAAATGGCATCTTTTCCAGCGGTCGTCGTTCGGGCACATACTCGTGTGGGATTTTGCCTTCATTCCAATCTTTTGAAACATACAGGTTGCAGTAGCAACTGCCAAATTCTTCGATATCCGGCACACTGTAGACACAGGGGCAGATGATATCCCGGTCGGCATCCCGGTCATCGGCCAACAATCGGCAGGGGCAGCCCATGTAACCGCAACGCTCCTTGTTTACCAGCAGGGCTTCCAGCAACTCAAGGGAGCGCTCTTTATCCTTGTTGAAAAAGTAGCCTTTGGCTTCCTGAACTTTTTGCATTCTCTCATATAGCTCGTGTGCATCCATTACATTCCCAAAGCCTCCTTGATTTCCTTTTCCTTGAATCCGACGATAACCTTTTCGCCGATGATAATCGTCGGAAAAGAACAGCGGGGATTAAATTTTTTGACATCCTCGATGATGGCTTTTCTTTCGTCGCCTTTGAGCATGTCCACATCGATAAATTCATATTTGATGGTACATTCACCCATAAACTTTTTGGTTGCTTTACAATGACTGCAGGTACTCAGAGAGAAAATTTTAACTTCCGGGTGAGAATTTTCCTTCAGTTTGAGACATAAGAAGATCCTTTCATATACTTGAGAAACTAACTGTACAGATTGCGACGGGGCTTTTGTGTCTTGCAATCGATGACAAGCTGCTAAAATTATAAGACTTTACATAATTTGCCACAATAGCAGAAATCAATTCATAATAATATAAAAATTTTTATATCTGTATCACCTGCCGACAGTAAGCATAATCAAGATTCGTACCAACTGCCTGCAAAAATAACAACAATTAAGAAAATCTAAATATCTAAATATGTTAGTCCAATAGCTCCTTAATACCGCGGTTCAGCCGTATTCGATGAGACGAATGAGACACTTTTAACCTTGGATAATTTTACAAACTATATATTATTCATGGATTATTTTTCTTAAATTCCATCATTCCAGCAACTCATTCGGGTTTAAGGCTCTGCGGGCTGGAAATCCCGAGAAATTTGATCTGAATTGCCTTTATTTCGTCTTTTTTAAAATGAATATTCGATTCAGCAGGCCGGTTCAAGCACAGCCAAAGCGTCTCAAACGATGCTTGATACACACCTGTATCATAAGACAATCACCGGTCATTTATTAGCGGCTGATATGTCTGTGGCAGCATAATTTTTTATAATATATTTCAATATGTTACTCTATAAATCCGCTAAATTGAAAGAATCTCGTCATGATGACACAATGTGGCATGAATTTTGTAAGCTTTAATTGAATGCCCGGACGGTTATCGCTTGAACAAAATCTATTTCTAATTCAGTTCTAATTGATAATCATTACAAAATTTTTATCCAATATAACAGCCAAAACTGAGTTTCCACAATCTCGTCTAATCAGACCATAATAATCCATTATAATAATTCCAAGAAGGGAGGCAATAAATGGCTAAAAAAGAAATTATCTCCGGAAAAGAAAAAAAGGAGATCGATATTAGTGCGGTAACCACTTGTGACGCTACCGCCCAGATGCTTGCAAAGGCCCGAAGAGACGGTGTTGAAACCGCTTTTGACCGGGCGGCCAACATGAAGGCCTGCCCCATCGGGAAAGATTCGGCCTGCTGCAAGCACTGCTTCATGGGACCCTGCCGGCTCAATGCCAAAGACCCTTATGCCAAAGTGGGTGTCTGCGGGGCCACCATCGATACCATCATGGCACGCAACTTTGCGCGGGCCGTGTGTGCCGGCAGCGCTGCCCATACCGACCACGGCATGGGGATGCTCGATCTTTTCCGGGATGTGTTAAACGGCAAAATTAAAGACTACAGCATCAAAAATCCGCAAAAGTGCATCGAAGTCGCTGCCTCCATTGGTATCGAAACCGAGGACCGCGAATTCAAAGATGTCGCCATGGATCTCTACCACGAGCTCGAACGCACTTACACCCAGGTCGACGGCGAGATTCCCTTTGCCAAACGGGTGCCGGCCAAGACCCTGGAAACCTGGCGCAAGGAGGGAATTGTCCCCCGCGGCGCCATGCGCGAGATTATGGAGTTGATGCACCGCTCGACCATGGGCGTGGACCAGCATTATGAAAACATCACCAAGGCCTGCAGCCGCGCGGCACTGGCCGACGGCTGGGGCGGCTCCATGGTCGCCACCGAGATTTCCGATATCCTGTTCGGCACCCCGTCACCGGTGGCGGTGGAAGTCAATATGGGCGTCTTGAAAGAAGACCAGGTCAATATCATCATCCACGGGCATGAGCCCAACCTGTTTGAGTCCATGGTGGAATCGGTCAACGAGCCGACCCTGGTACAGGCTGCCAAAGACGCCGGCGCCAAGGGCATCAACCTGGTGGGGATGTGCTGCTCGGGGCTGGAGATGTTTGTGCGTCACGGCGTTCCCCATGCCGGCAATTTTATGTCCACCGAAGCCGTTCTGGTCACCGGGGCCGTAGATGCCATGGGCGTCGATGTCCAGTGTATCAAGCAGGGCCTGGTGAAAGTGGCGGACTGCTATAAAACGCCGCTGATTACCACCAACCCGCGCTGCCACATCGAAGGCGCCACCCATGTTGAGTTTCATGAACACGATCCCAAGGGATGCACCGATGAGATCGTCATCCAGGCCATCGGGCGCTTTAAAAACCGCAGTATGCCGATTGAAATTCCACAGATTGTCAACACCGGCGTGCACGGATTTTCCCATGAATACATCAATTACATGCTCGGCGGATCCTTCCGGGCCTCCTACACCCCGCTGAACGACAACATCATCAACGGCCGCATTCGGGGGGTTGCCGGGGTTGTCGGGTGCACCAATCCCAGGATGAAACAGGACTATGTCCATGTGGAACTGGTCAAGGAACTGATTAAAAACGATGTGCTGGTGGTTCAAACCGGCTGTTCGCAGATCGCGCTGGCCAAGGCCGGCCTGACAACCCCGGAGGCCGCCCATCTGGCCGGACCGGGTCTAAAAGAAGTCTGCGAGACCGTTGGCATGCCGCCGGTCCTGGGCCTCGGTGCCTGTGTCGACAACAGCCGGATTTTGATAGCCGTCACCGAAATGGTCAAAACCGGTGGTTTGGGTGACAGCATTGCCGATCTGCCGGTTGCCGGATGTGCCCCGGAATACATGAGTGAAAAAGCCATCGCCATCGGCCAGTATTTCGTGGCCTCGGGGGTTTACACCGTATTCGGTGTGACCTTCCCCATTGTCGAAGGCACCAAATTCCACAAGCACCTGTTTGAAGAACTGGAAGAACGGGGCATGGGCAAATGGGGCTTTGCCGTCGATCCCCATGACATCGCCGCTAAAATGATTGCCCACATCGACAAAAAACGCAAAGCGCTGGGTATCGACAAGGCCCGCGAACGCGTCCTGATGGATATGGCCGACCGCCGTGATATGGAAGCGGCCTAAGTCGGATCGTTGCACATCAGTTAACTAAATCAAATAACCAAAGGGGCTCCAGGACGGAGCCCCTTTTTTATGCTAAAAACCGATCAATTAGTCGAATGCCATTTCGGTTTTCCAGGCCTGCCAGACGTTTCCAACCAGATCCGGACCCGGCTTTAAGGTAGCTTTACCGGGTTTCCAGCCGGAGGGTGTGGCTTCCTTGCCTTTGCTTTCCCTGACCAGCTGGAAGGCCTGCACCTGCCGGAATGTTTCGGCGACATTTCGTCCTACCGGCGGTGTGAGGACTTCATAGCCCTTTACTTTTGTAGCCGTTTGACCTATTATAGGAACCTATTCGTCAAAAAGATCCCGGTTATGGTTGTTTCGTCGGGAAAGGAGAATCCGTGCATGGATTTTAGTATGATAAAAGGGCTGCAATTTCCCAAACTGGACTTGCGCAATATGGAATGGCCCCGGTTTGATTTTTCCGGAATTCAATGGCCGAAAATGCCGAAACTCAGAATCGGTGATGCTGTTGCCAGGCTGCCCATTGTTCAGGGTGGCATGGGCGTTGGCATATCGCTGTCAGGATTGGCCTCCGCCGTAGCCAATGAAGGCGGCATCGGTGTGATCGCCGCCAATTCAATCGGGATGCTGGATCCCGAATATTATGCCAAACATAAAGATGCCAACTCAATTATCTTGAGAAGGGAAATTCGCAAGGCCAAGGAAAAGACCTCGGGTCTCATCGGGGTCAATATTATGGTGGCCGTGGATGATTATCCGGATCTTCTCCGGGTCTGTATGGAGGAAAAAATCGATTTCGTGTTTCTGGGCGCCGGGCTGCCGATCAAGGGCATTCCGATTGAAGATCTCAGGGCGTCCGGCCTTAAAGTGATTCCGATCGTGAGCTCTCGCCCGGGCGGCCGGGTTGATTTTCAAATCATGGGCTAAGAAATATAATGATATTCCCGATGCGGTGGTGGTCGAGGGGCCCAAAGCAGGTGGTCACCTGGGTTTTAAAGCGGAACAAATCGATGATCCTGATTTTGCGCTGGAACGGATATTGCCCGGGGTTGTGGCCGAGATCAAGACCTTTGAGGCTAAATACCGGCGCGCGATCCCGGTAATTGCCGCCGGCGGCGTATTTAGCGGTGATGATATCTACAAGGTATTCAAACTGGGCGCCAGCGGCGTGCAGATGGGAACCCGCTTTGTAGCCACCCATGAATGTGACGCCAATATCAGGTTCAAGGAATCCTATGTGGCCTGCCGCGAGGAGGACATCGAAATCATAAAAAGCCCGGTAGGTCTGCCCGGCCGGGCGATCCGAAACAGCTTTTTAGAGGATATCGCCGCCGGCAAAAAGATAGGCTTTAAGTGCGCCTGGCGATGCCTTAAAAGTTGCGACATCAAAAACGCGCGCTACTGTATCTCCCTGGCCCTTGACAATGCCCGCCAGGGAATCCTGGATAAGGGTTTTGCCTTTGCCGGCAGCAATGCGTTTCGGGTGGATAAAATCGTTTCGGTCAACGAATTGCTCCAGGAATTGATCGCTCAATACCAGTATGCGGAAGAAAAAGGTGCCAGCAAATTAAAGGATGAATATGACAAAGCCCTTGAAAAACTGGTCTCTCTGAAAGAAGAGTATGTCCTGGCCGCCAAAAACGGGTTAAATTCCCTCAAAGACGAATATGATCGGGGCATAGAGAAAGGGGCCGAATTATTCCGTGAGGAATATCCAAAGACCATGGACAAAATCGACTTGCTCAAAGCCGACTACCAGAACGCCGTGGATAGGGCCAACCGCTTAAAGGCCGAACTTGTCGAGTTGTTCGAGCAGTACTCATTGTTCGATAAAATTAAAATCGAAGGAACCTGCGAGGAACCCTGCCGCTAAGCACTATTTTGTGAATCGGAACATCATTTTGGAAAGCGATATAAAGGGCGGGCATTGAATTGTCCGCCCTTTTCTTATTTCATCGGAGATAAAATTATAGAGTTAAAATATTGCTTGACAAATAAGAATAATTCTTATTTAAGAGCAATATGCAAAAAGATTCAGCCAACCCGTTGTTACAGGATTTTATTGAAACGTGCAAAACGCACCATCTCAAAGTAACGCCCCAGCGGATGGCTATTTACCGGGAGCTGGTCCATTCCACCGAGCATCCCACCGTGGATGCCATGTTTCAAACCGTCAAAAAAGAATTTCCCAATATTTCCTATGATACCGTCAGCCGTACGATGTTAACGTTTGCTGAGATCGGCATGGTGGATCTGGTGGAGGTATACGGCGGTGCCAAACGCTTTGACCCCAACGTGGCAAACCACCACCACCTGCACTGTGTTTCCTGCGGGAAAATACTTGATTTTCATAACGATCAATACAATAACCTGGATATACCGGCAGAGGTTCGGCAACGCTTCAGGGTTCTCTCCAGCCGGGTGGTCCTCAAGGGTATATGTGAACAATGCCGCAACCCGGGGAAAGGTTCCCGGAATGATAAAGAACCAACAAATATATGATTTGCAGGTCGCAATAGGTTTTCAAGAGTTTCGAGCTTGGAGTAATGGAGTATTGGATTTTTGAAAAAAGAAGACATCGCCGCTTTTGCATTAATCCACTACTCCAGCACTCCATTACTCCTTGAAACTATCAGCAGCCATTTTGAGCTCCCTTTTGGGGGTTACTTTTCCATAATCAACCAACACTAAACGAAAGGAGAAAATCAATGAGTAAGACCACAGACAATTTGCAGGCTGCGTTTGCCGGTGAATCACAGGCCCGCAACAAGTACACCTTTTTTGCCGAAGTTGCCCGGGAGGAAGGCTACCATTACATTGCCAAAATTTTCGAGGAAACCGCTTTTAATGAAATGCAGCACGCCAAGGATCATTTGAAGCTGCTCAACGGCATCGGCGATACCGCTGCCAACCTCAAGGAGGCTTTTGGGGGCGAAGACTACGAGGTGGAGAGCATGTACCCGGGCTTTGCAGCGGAGGCCGAGGCAGATGGCGAAAAAGAAGCCGCTATGGCCTTTAAACAGGTGGCCAAAATCGAGGCCCATCACAGCGAGCGCTATAAAAAACTGCTCGAGATGGTGGAAGCCGGCACGGTGTTTAAACGCGAGCAACCCATTAAATGGAAATGCGGGGTCTGCGGTTACATCGTTGAAGGCAATGAACCGCCGCCCAAGTGTCCCTCCTGTAAAAATCCGAAGGAATATTACGAACCTGCCAGTTTGGATTTCTAAAGGGGCGTCGCAACCGTTTTCGGCATGAAGGGGCGGCATCCTTTGCCGCCTCGTCATTTGCCGAAACCGCCGGGAGCTGCCAGCCTTCTGACCGGAAGATTGAATACCAAACCCGGTCGCGATCCAATAAGGAGATCGTTTTTATGAGCAAAACCGATGAAAATCTAAAGGCTGCGGTTGCTGCTGAATCCCTGGCCCGCAACCGGTATTCGTATTTTGCGGAAATGGCCAAGAAAGAAGGCTATCGATATATCGCCAAGATTTTTGAGGAAGTCGCCGAAAACGAGAAATACCACGCCATGGAAGAGCTCAGGCTTTTGATGGGTGACCGGGATACCCTGACGAACCTTACCGAAGCCGTCAATGGCGAGCAGTATGAATCCGAAGACATGTATCCCCGCTATGCAACTGAGGCGGAAGTGGAAGGCAACCGGGCCGCCACGGTTCTGTTTAGACAGATTTCCAAGATTGAGCGGCAGCATCACGACCGCTTTAAAAAGCTGCTTGAAATGGTGGCAGCCGGCAAAGTCTTTAAACGGGATGCCCCCATCAAATGGAAATGCAGTATTTGCGGGTATGCCCATGAAGGTCTTGAACCGCCCAAGCGGTGTCCCTACTGCCACCACCCGCGGGAGTATTACGAACCGGCCAACCTGGATGTGTAGGGGGAATTATGGCAAGATACATCTGCAGTGTCTGTGAATATGTCCATGATGGGGAAAAAACCGGCCAGAAGTGGGAGGACCTTCCTGACGACTGGGTGTGTCCGGTGTGCGAATCTCCCAAAAGCTATTTTTCAAAGGCGGATGAGGCCGAGTCTGCTCCCGAACCGCCCGATGACAGGGTGGAAAAAGTTACAGATGTGCCCGCCCTCATCGATCTTCAGAAAACCATGGCCGAGGCCGAGCCTTATTTTGCCGATATTCAAGAAATTGCCCGCAGCAGCCAAACCGTGGACGAACCCATGCGCACCAAAGAGCCGGTCATCTCATGGGATGAAATCCTCATTAAAGGCGCACAGCTGGCCAGGATGCCGCTCAATCATGAGGATCCGGTAAATACCCAAACCGTCATCGGCCCCCGTGCCGGGTCACCGCTGGTGATCGAAACACCGATCTATATTTCGCACATGTCCTTTGGCGCCCTTTCGAAGGAGGCAAAGACTGCTCTGGCCAAAGGCAGCGCAGCGGTAAAAACCCTCATCTGTTCGGGCGAAGGCGGCATTTTGCCGCAAGAATTCGATGCGGCCTACCGCTATATATTTGAGTATGTTCCCAATCAATACAGTGTCAGCGAGGAAAACTTAAAAAAGGTGGATGCCATTGAGATTAAGATCGGACAGTCCGCCAAACCCGGGCTGGGGGGGCACCTGCCCGGAAAAAAAGTGACCGCGGAGATCGCCGGAATCCGGGGATTTAAAGAGGGCAAAGATATTATCAGCCCGTCCCATTTTAAGGATATCATCCACAAGGAGGATTTAAAAAGCCGGGTGGATTGGCTGCGAGAGACGTCGGGCGGAAAGCCCATTGGCATTAAACTGGCGGCCGGAGACATCGAGGCCGACCTTGGGTTTGCGGTTTATGCGGGACCGGATTTTATCACCATGGACGGAAGAGCCGGGGCAACCGGTTCGGCACCAAAATTTGTCAAGGCCAGCACCTCTATCCCCACCCTGTTTGCGATTTATCGGGCTCGCAAATATCTGAATGAAAATGACGCTGCAGACATCAGTCTGACCATTACCGGAGGGTTGAGGATTTCCTCGGATTTTGCCAAGGCCCTGGCGCTGGGGGCAGATGCCGTGGCTATCAGTACCTCAGCACTGATCGCCATCGGCTGCCAGCAATACCGGGTGTGCAACACCGGCAAATGTCCCATGGGAATCGCCACCCAGGACCCGGAATTGAGAGCCCGCCTTCATGTGGACGATTCCGCCAGGCGTCTGGAAAATTTTTTGCGGGTGTCAACGCAGGAAATCAAAGATTTTGCAAGGTTAACCGGCAATGATGATGTTCACAAGTTGTCGATTAGAGATCTGTGCACCGCCAACTCCGAGATATCAAACCATACTGGAATTGAACACGTATAGCAGGTTTAAACGGATCTGCGGCCGACAAGCTACTACCCGTGATGGTGCGGGATAGGGGATAAGTTTCCAGAACTACTTTAAGCAGTTAAAAGGCTTACATATGTCGGCCAATCGGCTTTTCCCAGTCAAAAAATTGTACTTCCTGGATCGATATCGGGCGGCGGTTAAACATTAATACAAGCAGAAGTCCGTCTGTGAAAAAGGGGTCGCCGCCCAGATTGAAAAGGGGCTCCTGCGGGGAAACCGCCGGCATGCCTTTGGCCCATCCAGTTTTTACAGCCCCTGGGAAAACAGCATGTCTTCCCCAAAGCTATTGCGCACTTCATCGATCTTGTGGGTCACAAAATGGCTGCTGATTTTGATCCTTATCAGCTCTTTTCATTTGTGATTCAAATCATCTCTTGATATAGTTTACCGTGTGGTAATAATTGATCGCCTGATCGAAATAGACACAGTTGACTAGGGTCCCCGAATGAAATCGATTTTAGTGGTCGCCAACGAAGAAGAAGCCTATCCCTTAATTGCCTCAACTTACAAGTCAGGCTTTACCGTTGAGAGAACAGCCAGCGGGATTGCAGCGCTGGAGCTGCTTAAAAAAAGACGGTTTGACCTGATTTTCATTGATTTGGATGCTCTCAACAACCAGGACTCCGGAGAAAACTACAAAGAGTCTCTCAAACCTTTCTGCCAATTATATCCTTCCCTGGAAATTATCGTCATGACCCGGCAGGACAAAATACGCAAAGCCGTCGAAGCGGTCAAGGCCGGTGCCGATGACTACCTTACCTATCCCCTTGATGCCTCAGAATTAAAGCTGGTTTCGGAAAATTTGAACAAGACCAGAATCATGCAGTCGGAGCTTGACTATCTGCGCGATCAAATCTCGCAGGTAGACGACTTTGACCTTTTGCGAACCAACAGCGAACCCATGAAAAAGGTTTTTCAGCAAATTCGCACGGTGTCGCCAACCAAAAGCACGGTGTTGCTGGTCGGCGAGACAGGAACCGGCAAAAGTGTCCTGGCGCAATTGATCCACCAGCACAGCAATCGTAAAGATGCGCAATTTATCAGCGTGCATTGCGGGGCCATACCGGACACCCTGGTTGAGAGCGAGATGTTCGGCCATGAAAAAGGGGCTTTCACGGGAGCGGTGCGCAGGAAACTGGGAAAATTTGAATTTGCCACCGGGGGCACGATTTTTCTCGACGAGATCGGCACTATTTCGCCTGCCACTCAGATCAAGCTGCTGCAGGTTTTGCAGGACGGTACCTATCAGCGGGTGGGGGGCGATGAAACCCTGAAGACGGATGTCAGGGTAATTGCAGCCAGCAATGAAGATCTAAAAAAAATGGGCGAAGAGGGAACTTTTCGAAAAGATTTGTATTATCGGCTGAATGTGTTTCCAATTGAAATCCCGCCGCTAAGGGAGAGATTGGAGGATATCCCCTTGTTCGTTGAGGCCTTTTTGAATAATTTAAACCAATTTTCGATGAAGGAAATAAGGGGCATTCACCCTCTGGTCTTAGAGGCTTTCGAAAGATATTCATGGCCTGGAAATATCCGCGAAATGGAAAATCTGGTCGAAAGGGCCTATATCCTGGAGGCTTCATCATTGTTGACGCCGGAGAGTTTTCCCAACGATCTGTTCGAAACAGAGGCCACTTCCGTATTTATCCCCACCGGTAAGCAACTTACATTGGCCCAGGTCAGACAGCAGGGAGTAGAGGAGATTGAAAGGAACTATCTGAAAGATGTCCTGGCCCGCAACCGGGGCAAGATTAATGACTCCGCCCGAGATGCCGGCATCAGCTGCCGCCAGCTGAACAAACTGATGAATAGATACGGCATCCGCAAAGAAGAATTTAAAGCCGCTTAAAATTTGCACATACCGGACTTACCAGTGGGGCTGATTTCCGATGTTGCGCCCCATCACCTCCAGGGTATCGCTGACGACAACAAACGCCTGGGAATCGATGTCATCAACCAGCTTTTTTAACCGGGGCAGTTCCTGGTGTGAAATGACCGTGAACACCATCTGGACATCCTGTCCGGTATAACCTCCGCGACCACCGATAATGGTCACCCCCCGTTGAATCTTCTCCATGATACCCCGGTGGATTTTTTCCCAGTGTGAAGAAATAATGTAAACTGCCTTGCGCTGGCTCAAGCCATACAGAACCACGTTGAGCACCTGGGTTGAAACGAATAAAAATATCAGGGTGTACAAGGCTTCTTCCATCGAAAATACATGGGCGGCAAAGGCTAAGATCAGGACGTTGAGAACCAGAATGCTGGTTCCCAGACGGATGGAAAATCGTTTAAATAGAATGATAGAAAGGATGTCCATGCCGCCGGCCGACCCGAAAGACTTCAAGATGATGCCACCGCCGGCACCGGAAAGGATGCCGGCAAAAATAGCGGCCAGCATTTTATCATGGACGGGAATGATAAATGGTTTCCAGAGCACGGCCAGGGAGAAAATGACCATTCCGGCAACGCTGTACCAAAAGAAGCGTTGGCCGATGTACTTCCAACCGAGAAAATATACCGGAATATTGAGAACAAAATAGAGCCCGGCAACCGGGAGAAATGGAAACAGGTAATGGATGATCAGGGTCGTTCCTACGAAGCCCCCGCTTAAAAATTTGTGGGGAATCAATATCCCATTGATGGCCAGGGCGCAAATCAGGCTTCCCGAAGTAATAAGAAACAGATTCCATAAAACCAGGCGAAGTTTCTGAAGATGCTTTATCCCGCTAATGGGTTTTGGCGATATGATATTTTCATTGGTGATATCCATCACAATATCTCCATCTGAATTCTTTAATATGGTGTTACCGGAAAGAACCACGTGGTAATGGGTTCAGCGGTTGATCCCCGGAGGTAACAGCAATCCGCGTGCCAGAAGATAAGATCGGGCACCAAAATTTAGCATTTCATTATCAAAAATAAAAATGGATGTAACAATCTGGAATCACAATAATTATTTTCTATATCAATACCCGGAAGATTTCATTACACCCCTGATATGCCCGGAGCATCTGCTTTTTTCCACAGCACCGACGAAAGACAGGAACTGATACTTCCGATATGAGTAAAAAGCGGAATTGATATTTCCGATTATAATAATTAAATAATTTCAGTATGTTATTTAAATTCCTTCCGATTTATTTTTTCCTGCTCAATAATCAGATCTTCAATTCAGACTTACCAGTTCTTGTTTTGGATCCAGGTATTTAATATTACATAATAAATTCAATATGTTATAAACATGGCACATCTGTTGCGTTAGAAAAACCGTTCGGCAAGCTATCCGTTTTAAGAGTCCGGCCAGCTTGAATTGGGTTCTCGGTTCCGCCAAGGTTAACCGGCGATCTGGAACCATAATGAAAATCGGGATTTTTTAATGGAGGAGCATAATCCATGGGAAAATCATTTTTAGTTTTTTTCACTGTATTAACGGCCGTTTGTTTGCTGGTCTCACCGGTTGCGGCTTACAAGATAATCCTTGTCGGTGAAGTGAACGATAACCACCAATTCGTGGCAGACGGCGAAATATACGAAGTTAAAAACAACGCCGCAGGAGATGATCTGGTCCTCAATTACGTCTCCCAAAAAGTAAAAGTTATCGGCATAGTAAAAGAAACCCGTGACTCTAAAATTTTAACTGTCGAATCCTTTGAAGTTGTTGATGAATAGTGGGTGAAACGCGCGGAGGTGTATATGGGCCCGTACATTAGCGATGACGTTGAAAAAGATGAAGGCGATCAGATCCTTGGCGGCGGCAACAGACGGTTCGCTAAAAGAAACGCCGATCAACCCAAGCGGTCTCCCATCCGCAGAAAAGACAAATGGCGACAGGAAGAAGGAACGAGACCAAAGGCCAGAAGAAACCAAAAAAAAATACTGCATCGGCTCAAATATGATTGGCAGGGAGATTAAACCATGGATAAATCTGACAGAATCTATTTTTCAAATTTTGCCGCAGACCCGGAATTCGAATCAATTTATGAATACGACGATCTCTACGATTTTGATTTTGATGGGAATCCCGATCAGTCCCGGGAGAATATCAAAATTGATGATTCGGATGAGTTTCTGTGGGATGACCTATAGCCGCCGGAGAGTTTAAGCAGATTGATGGACTGCGGCCGAGACATTGCCGTTGAACGACTCAAAGCCCGACCGGTCGCAAGGCATTGTATCCAGTGCAAAACCCGACAGGAGGAACGGGAGCGATTAATCGGGAACGGCTGAAACCCAATCCCCCAAATACCCAGCTACGGAAAAGATAAATGTATAAATTTGAGAAATCTCAAGCAAATAATTGTGCAAATCCCAAAAAGATGACCCGGTTTTCTTTCTCTGAAAAAAAAGATGATTTTGAATTCGATGAAAATAGCTACAATTCCAAAATGAAGGTGGAATGCATTTGTCCCAAATGCGGCCAGAGACATGTAATGGCCTTTCACTGGATCGGGAGAGGGACACCCAGAAAATACTGCCAGTCCTGTAAGGGCGGGTCGAATGGATAACTAAAGGAGAAGGTGGATGAACAAAAGTGATTTAATCAATGAAGTGGCAAAGGTTGTTAGCACGAAAAAAGAGGCCCAGGCTGCAGTTGACTGTGTGATTTCATCAATTACCAAAACCTTGAAAAAAGGCGATGGCGTCGCCTTGACCGGTTTTGGAAGCTTTAAGGTTGTCAAGCGCAAAGCCCGCAAGGGACGCAATCCCTATACCGGTGAGGAAATTAAAATCAAGGCAACCAAGGCGCCGAAGTTTACTCCCGGCAAGGCTTTAAAGGAGGCTGTAAAATAGCGCAGTCGTTTATTCGAATTATATTCGATTTCACGTATAAATGTTTATCCTAAACGGCAGAATCCTTCATCGGATTCTGCCGTTTGATATTCTATATCAAGAAAATCGGCGAAACTTACGACCGGCATTACCCTGTCGTGCCTTTGGGAAATAGCTGTATAATTTGCCGATCAATTTTTTAGGGACTAGGGGTTAGCAGACTAGAACCCGGAGTTCCGATTCCTGCCAAACCGGAATTCGCAATTCTGAATTAATTTTCATCATTTTATCAATCAGTTAAACTGCGTTTGGCCGGGTTCCGACGGTTTTGATTCTCAAAACCCTCGGTTTTGAGAATTTCCAGTTCATCTTTTCCGGCTATAATAATCAAATTAACATAAAATTCATATGGTTATCGGATTGGCACGCCTGTTGCTTTTGATAATATGTATAAATAAAAATGATCATGCCCCGACCGTCATAAAGCATAAAAACACGGAGCAGATCCTGTATCCGAAGGAGATAAATAGATCACTATGAAAAAGCGTATTGCCGAAAATTAAAGGCCTTATCATCCCCTCCAACTGGGATGAAAAAGGCAATATCAAAGCAGTATCCCTTCACACCTCCGATGAGAAGGAATATCTCGTGGAGGTTGGCGAGGTCGGCAAGGAGTTGCTGGCGCATATCCATCACAAGGTGGAAGCAACCGGCAAAATAAGTGAACGATTGGACGGGCGTCAATATATCAGCGTTCACAGCTATTCGACCCTCAGTGAGCCAGAAGAAATGGCGGCTGAAACCTAAACTCAGAAAGGGTTGATTTCATATCCTTCGCTATCAAGGGGGATACAGCCATGCTGAAGTCCGATCGAATTTATCTGGCCAAATTTGCCCTGGATCCGGAAATGGAAGATCAATTCGATGATATTGATCTTTATTTTGATGATGAAATCGAGGAACTTGCAGAAAATGAGGAGTTAGATTCCCTTTTTGAGCATCAGGACGATATGGAGGTAAGGTCAAATGAAGATCAAACTGCAAAATGGCAGCGTATGGGTCGAAAGAATAAAAGAGCAGAAGATGACAAAAGCTAAGTGCCTTACCATGAGCATTTTGTTCTTGTTGATGCTGGCGGTTTTTACCGCCGGCATTTTAGCCGGAGAAACGATGACAGTTGTCGGCGTTGTCACAGACGATGGTCTAATAGTAGACAAAAACGGTGTGATCTTTGAAATCGGAGAAAATGACAATTTCGAGGCGGTTGCTGAAAATGCTGATATCAAAGTTGAGGTCAGCGGCATGGTAGAGGAAGACGAAAACGGTAACAAAATTATTATGATCGATAGTTTCAAAGTGCTTGATTAATTTTGAATCTTAAGGGTCTTCAGTTGTCAGAGGGGGGGGGAGAAATCCCCCCCTTTTTTTTGCAAGGATTCGAACCAAATTGGCTCGATCAGATTGCATGAAGACTCGACCCATAGTTCCCTTTGGGTAGAATGGTAATGGTATGAGATAATTGTGCCTTGATTTTACACGGCAAATGCCACACAATGCAACTCGCTACTATTAAAGTTTCAGATCGAACTGCACAGTTTGCGGCCCAATCCTCGAGATCGTGCGGGGCTAGTTCTGGAAGGATTCGCAGATGAAACGAAGAGATTTTCTCAAATTAGGATTGTTCACCACCCTTGCGGCTGCTGGCGGTGCCGGATTTTTGAAGATCTATAAGCATACCTCCGGCGTCAAGGGGATTATCGAATACCCCGCCCCTGTCCTTCGCACGGTTGCAGCGCCGGTGGATGTGATTGACGACGCCATTGTCTTCTTAAGCCGGCAGATGATTGCCACCTTGAGGTACAATTCTCTGGTCGGTTTTTTTTCGAAAGCCTTTATGAGCCGGGGGCTGGCGGCACCCCAGGTGGGGGTTTCCCAAAGATTGATCGCCTGCGGTTTATACGGGGAAGTCAAAGTGCTCGTCAATCCGCAGATCGTTGCAACGGGTGGGGCTTATGCGGGATATGAAAACTGCCTGTCCCTGCCGGACCAGAAGCGTAGAATTATCAACCGGCCCGGATTTATTAAAGTGGCATACAAAGGGCTGGACAACAGGGAAACAACACTGGATGCCTCGAAAGGATACGCGGCCCTGCTGGCCCACGAAATTGACCACCTCAACGGGATCCTTTACTTCGACCACCACCAGGATACGGTAAAACAAAACGCATAGTGGCTTCTCACAAATACTTTAAAAAATGTTAAAAGCTGTTTTAAAACCCAGGTTTGGTTCGAGAACCCCGCCACTAAAAGCTCATAGCATAGAGCTCATAGTAAAAAGTTTTTAATCCTTCAGACTATCAGCTATCAGCTATGAGCTATCAGCTTTTAGACACCCAGTTCTTCCTTCAACCAGGCTTTGACATCCGGCTCCAGCGCATAGACGCCTTTCAGCTCGCAAACATCTTTTTCGAATCGTTCCGGCAGCTCGAAGCGGGCCAGTTCCTCGGCATCTTCGGAATTGCGGCGGATCAGATAGATCCAGAAGGGTTTGCGCCAGCAGTTGACCACAAAATAAACGGAGTAGTCTTCCTTGGAGCGGATGGTATATTTGCCGCTGCCCCAATCGGTGTTGCCCCACTCCAGGTATAATTTGACAGCCTCTTCGGGCCCCAGATCCCAGTTGACCTCATTGATCAGATCAGATTTATTTTTTAATTCTTCCAAAGACAACATTTAGACCTCCCCTCATGCAATAGTTCAAAAAATTACAAACAAAATAATAATTCTATTCAGGACTGTCAAACCACTGTTTGAGGCTGCCCCATGAATAATTAAATTAAAACAGATCGGGGGGCGTCGGTGAATGGGTTTAAAAAAAACCTTGACAAAAAGTTGAAATTATCTGATACGTGCCTATCATTGAGATGTTGGAGAAACCATACGAATGAATCTTAACCAGATATCAAATTTTTCTGATTCAAATACCAATGGCTGGTGGTGGCAGGTCATCATAGAGAGGTGCGCCTGCGGATAAATCGCCAAGCTTGAACAACATAACGTTTTAAAAAGACCGTGGGTAAACCAGAACCCACGGTCTTTTTTGTTTTTTAGGGTCGTGGGAAATACCATGGCCCTTTTTAAATGGGTTTGCCCGTTAAGCTCGTTGGCCTGTTTGCCAGTTCAATTCGGAAAAAAATCTTTTATACGGGCAAACTGGTAACGGGCCAACCGGCAAACCAATTATTCGCCTCGATGCAGACATTAGTCATTAAGATTGGACATGTAATCCCGCGTTAGCGGGGCCCTGAGCGCTAAGCCGCATTTTTAAGAGGGGGTCTAATAAAATTACTCAGTAATATTTGAGGTAAGCAGCATGCAAGTAAATCAATTTCCTGATCCGGCAACGTTTTTAAAATTATCTGAAAATCACAATGTCATCCCGGTGGTGCGCGAAATTCTGGCGGACACCGAAACGCCGGTGTCCTTGATGAAAAAGGCATATCAAGGTAAAGGCCCGGTCTTTTTACTCGAAAGCGTTGAGGGGGGTGAGCGGTGGGGAAGGTACAGCTTCCTGGGGGTTTCGGCCCGAAGCCAAATATGCGTGTTTCGCACCATGGTTGAGATCCGGGAAGGGGGAAAAACCCGTCAATTGCACCATCATAATGATCCCTTGGGTATCCTGCGGCAATACATGCAAGGTTTCCGGCCGGCCGAGATGGCCGGTTTACCCCGCTTCTGGGGGGGAATGGTCGGCTACTTTACCTATGAGATGGTGTCCTTTTTTGAAGCCATTCCCAACAATTTGCCGGAAGACAAGCCCCTGGCCCATTTTATGATTCCGGATGAGCTGCTCATTTTTGACAATGTGACCCATACCCTGTCCCTGGTAGCCGTTGCCTTTGTGAATGATGATAATTCTGCGGCGGTCGCATATGAATCGGCCCTGGACCGGATTCGCCGGCTGCAGGATGCGCTGGCCCAGCCGCTGAATGAAGCCGAGCCCCAGGGTGGTGCGGCCGTCAATGACATGCAGGTCATCGTCGAGGAAGAGGTTTTCCGGCAGCAGGTAAGGGAAGTCAAAGAACACATCCGGGCTGGTGATGTCATCCAGGCCGTCATCTCCCAGCCCTTTATCTGTGAACATCCCCCGGATTTGATTGCGCTGTACCGGGCCCAGCGCTTTATCAATCCGTCGCCTTACCTGTTTTTCGTGCATCTGGATGGCATGGCGCTGATTGGTTCATCTCCGGAAACCATGGTGCGCCTGGAAACCGGTCAGGCCTGCCTGCGCCCCATTGCCGGTACCCGTCCGCGGGGCAAAACCGAGCAGGAGGATCGACGCCTGGCCGATGATTTGCTCAAGGATGAAAAGGAACGGGCCGAGCACCTCATGCTGGTTGATCTGGGGCGCAATGATCTGGGGCGGGTGGCAGAAACCGGTACCGTTCAGGTGACGGACCTGATGCTGGTTGAACGCTATTCCCATGTCATGCACCTGGTTTCCAATATCACCTGCGATCTGCAACCCGGGGTTGATGCCTGGGATTTACTGGCCGCTACCTTTCCGGCCGGCACCCTGTCCGGGGCCCCCAAAGTCAGGGCCATGGAAATCATAGCGGCAATGGAAAAAGCCCCCCGCGGCCCATACGGGGGAGCGGTGGGCTACATCTCATTTAGCGGCAACATGGATATGGCCATCACGATTCGCACGGCCTGCGTTGAGGACGGCCGGCTGACCATTCGCGCCGGTGCCGGCATCGTTGCGGATTCCGATCCGGAAAAAGAACGGCTGGAAACCATCAGCAAGGCCAAGGCCATCCAAAAAGCCCTGCAGCTTTTGCAGGACAACCGTCAAGGAGGAAATTCCAAATGATTGCGATGATCGACAACTATGATTCGTTTACTTACAACCTGGTGCAGTATCTAAAAATTCTCGGAGCCCAGGTCAGTGTGTTTCGCAATGATGCGGTGTCCATCCAGGAGCTGGTTGATCTGAATCCGGCCGGATTTGTTATTTCACCCGGACCCGGGCGACCGGAAGCGGCCGGTATTTCCGTTGAGTTGATCCGGCGTTTCAGCGGCCAAAAGCCGATTCTGGGCGTCTGCCTGGGTCATCAGGCCATCGCGGTGGCCTTCGGGGGCAGCATTCTAGCGGCCCGTCGGTTGATGCACGGCAAAACATCTTCGATCACCACCAATGGCGAAGGCATCTTCAGCGGTGTCACCAATCCGTTTGCGGCCATGCGCTACCATTCCCTGGCGGTTTGCGCCGATGATTTACCGCCATGTCTTCAAGTCAGTGCCGAATCGGAAGACAACGAAATTATGGGAATCCGGCACTTAAACCACCCCACCGAAGGCATCCAGTTTCACCCGGAATCCATCATGACCCCGGTGGGCAAGCGCCTATTGAGAAATTTTTTAAAGCTGACCGTAACGGAACATCCCGGCGGGATGGATGCGCCCCCTTGCCGGATGAGCGCTTAACAGTCGGGGATGATAAATCGTCATTCTCTTATAAAAGTGAGGAGCAAAATGAATGTCAACGGGAATTTTCGCGACCATTTGTCAACTATCATTGCAGGCGACAATTTAAATCAATCAGAGATGCATCAGATGATGAATACCATCCTGTCCGGCGATCTAACCGATGCCCAGATCGGCGCCTTCATGGGCGCCCTGGCCGCCAAAGGGGAAACCTTTGCTGAACTTGCCGGGGCCGCCCAGGCCATGCGCAAAAAGGCTTTACGGATTCAGGCGACGGCATCGACCGTGGTGGACACCTGCGGTACCGGCGGTGACGGCACCCACTCTTTTAATATTTCGACCACGACGGCTTTTGTGGTGGCAGGATGCGGCGTGACGGTTGCCAAACACGGCAACCGCTCGGTTTCGAGCAGGTGCGGCAGCGCCGATCTGCTGGAAGCGCTTGGGGTGCGCCTGGAAACAGAGCCGGAAATTGTCGAGGAGGCCATCAGCGCAATTGGTATCGGCTTTTTGTTTGCCCCGCTCTACCACAGTGCCATGCGGCATGCAGCCGGGCCCCGCAAGGAAATCGGCCTGCGCAGTATTTTTAACATGCTGGGCCCGCTCACCAACCCGGCGGGCGCCAACTGTCAGCTGCTGGGCGTTTATGCGCCCGAACTGACAGAGATGTTTGCCGATGCCCTAAAGCTGCTGGGCAGCAAACGGGCGATCATCGTGCACGGCCACGATGGTCTGGATGAAATTTCGGTTTGTGCGCCCACCCGGGTTTCGGAGCTCAGGGATGGCCGCATCGGAACCTTTGACCTTTTACCCGAACAGTTTTTTGGCGAGGTGGCGGATCCCGCCAGCATGCAGGGCGGCGATCCGGTGGAAAATGCGGACATCACCCGCCGGATACTGTCCGGCGAAAAAGGGCCCCGCCGCAATGTGGTTGCACTTAATGCCGCAGCCGCCCTGGTGGCCGCCGACCGGGCGGCCGACATTCAGGCCGGCATCAAACAGGCCGAAGCGGCCATCGACACAGGGGCGGCAGCAAATAAATTGGAGCAGCTCGTCGAATTTACAAGGAAAAACGGATAATGGCAGTAGACATTCTAAATAAAATTGTTGCTCACAAAAAGTTGGAAGTTGCGGCAGCCAGACAGCTGCGCCCGGAAGCCAGCCTGCGGGAAGAGCTTACCTCCATACAAGAAAAGCGATCTTTTTATGACCGGCTGTCGGCCCGCCATCCCCAGCGTGTAAACATCATCGCCGAAATCAAACGGGCATCGCCTTCCAAGGGCCTGATCCGCCCGGACCTGGATCCGGCCGTCTATGCCCGTGAATATGAAAGGGGCGGTGCGGCGGCCCTGTCGGTTTTAACGGATCGGCATTTTTTCAAAGGCAGTCCGCAGGATCTTGAAACAGCCCGTCGGGAGACCTCTTTGCCGGTGCTGCGCAAAGATTTTATTGTTTCGACCTACCAGATTTTCGAAACCGCGGTTATTGGTGCCGACGCGTTGCTGCTGATTGCCGCTATTCTTTCAGAGCAGCAGCTGAAAGACTACCTGGCCCTTTGCCGGGAGTTGAACCTTGATGCCCTTGTGGAAATCCATGCCCAAGATGAATATCAAAAAGCCTCCCGGGCGGGTGCCATATTGATCGGTATCAACAACCGTAACTTAAAAACTTTTCATACGGACATCGGCACGTCCATATCCATGGCAGCAAGGCTGGCAAAACATCAGGTGGGGGTGGCTGAGAGCGGTATTCGCACACCGGCAGACATTGATGCCGTCCGGCGGGCCGGAATTTCTAATTTTTTAATCGGTGAAAGTCTGGTGCGGGCAGACAACCCGCGTTTGTTTCTGCAAGCCTTAATCAGCGGCAACAGCGCAGATGAACCGGCCGACAGGGCGGGAAGGAAGTTTTCCGATGGCAGGAAATAACCAACCATCAACAACCCGTGCCCATGGGCCTCAGGTTAAAATCTGCGGCCTGACACGGGTCGCAGACGCCCGGGCCTGTCTGGATGCCGGTGTCGATGCCATCGGCCTGGTCTTCTACCCGCCCAGTCCGCGGTTTGTCCTGACTGTGCAGGCGGTCGAAATTGCTGCAGCTGTCAGTGAGCGAGCGGTTATGGTTGGTGTGTTTGTCGATGAAACCTATGAAACGATTATACGGTTGGCTGAGGATTGCCAACTTCAGGCAGTCCAGCTGCACGGGCGGGAATCTCCGACCCTGGTCCGGCGTCTCAGGCGTCACAACCTGACGGTGATTAAAACCCTGTTTCACACCCGGGCACCATTTTTTAAAGAAGCTGCCGACTACGATGCCTCGGCCTTTCTATTGGAATGCGGGCGCGGCACGCTGCCGGGGGGCAATGCCGCCGCCTGGCAGTGGCAAACCGCCCGTGACATCGACCGTGATAAGCCGGTCATCCTGGCCGGCGGATTGACCCCTGAAAATGTTTCGACTGCCATTCGTCTCGGGTCACCGGATGCCGTCGATGTCAGCTCGGGGGTGGAGTCCGCACCGGGCCGTAAAAGTTCAACCAAAGTCAAATCATTTATAGATGCCGTTGCCGCAAGCGCTAAACAGACGGCCACAAGGAGGATTTTTTAATGGATCATACAGCTTCACAACCGGACCACAGCGGGCATTTCGGTCCCTACGGCGGCCGCTATGTGGCGGAGATTCTGATGCCGGCGGTTCTCGAGCTGGAGCAGGCCTATCACCGCATTGTGCCTGAGGCGGCCTTTCAAAGCCAATTTCAGGACCTTCTGCAGCAATATGCCGGCCGGCCCACTGCGGTCTTTTTTGCCCAACGCCTGACAGCGCACCTGGGTGGGGCATCGATTTACCTCAAACGCGAAGACCTGACCCATACCGGCGCGCACAAAATCAACAACACCATCGGCCAGGCACTGCTGGCCAGCAAAATGGGCAAAACCAAACTGATTGCCGAAACCGGGGCCGGCCAGCACGGTGTGGCCACCGCAACGGTGGCGGCGCTTTTTAGCATGCAATGCCGCATTTTCATGGGAGTGGAAGATATTCGCCGCCAGGCCCCCAACGTCCGGCGAATGCAGCTGCTGGGGGCGGAGGTAACATCGGTCAGCAGCGGCACCGGCACCCTGAAAGACGCCATGAACGAGGCCATGCGCTGCTGGGCCACCGCCGTCTCGGACACCTTTTATGTGATTGGATCGGTGGCCGGACCCCATCCCTACCCGCTGATGGTGCGTGAATTTCAGAAAGTCATCGGCACCGAAGCCCGCGAGCAAATGCTGAAGCAGACCGGGCGGCTGCCGGACATGTTGGTGGCCTGCGTCGGCGGGGGCAGCAATGCCATGGGATTGTTCTATCCGTTTATGGAGGACCCCGTAGAAATGATCGGGGTGGAAGCCGAGGGCCTGGGCCTTAAAAGCGGCAAACATGCCGCGACCCTTGGTCAGGGCTCGATCGGCGTTTTGCACGGCTCGAAATCCTATGTGCTGCAGGACGGCGACGGTCAGATTAAAGAGGCCCATTCGATTTCGGCCGGGCTGGATTACCCGGGGGTGGGACCCGAACATGCCCTGCTGAAGGATTTAAAGCGTGCGGTCTATGTTTCAATTACAGACCAGCAGGCCCTGGACGCCTTTCAGGCGTTGTGCCGCCTGGAAGGTATTATACCGGCTTTGGAAAGTTCCCATGCCCTGGCCTATGCCATGCAGGCCGCCCGCAAACTCGGTAAAGAAAGCGTGATCCTGGTAAATCTTTCGGGCCGCGGCGACAAGGATCTGGATATGGTGCTGCCCCTGCTGAACAAGGAGACACCCCATGAATCGTATTGAAAGCAAATTTAAGGAATTGAGGCAGAATAATGAAAAAGCCCTGGTGGGCTTTGTCACCGCCGGCGATCCGGACGTGGCGCAGTCCCTTGAAATCATATCCGCCATGTGTGCGGCCGGTCTGGATGTTCTGGAGCTCGGGGTTCCGTTTTCGGATCCCACCGCTGATGGTCCGGCGATTCAGCGATCTTCGGCCAGAGCGCTCACCCACCAGGTTAACCTGACCCGGGTCCTGGAGATGATTCGGAGGCTGCGGGAAAAGACCGCCATACCCATCATTTTATTCGGCTACTATAACCCCATTTTGCAATACGGGGCGGATACATTTTGTGCGGATGCCCGGACTGCCGGTGCCGATGGGGTCCTGGTGGTGGATTTACCGCCCGAGGAATCCGCCGAATTGACCAACGGGCGCCCGGAAGCGGAATTTCCACTGATCCGCTTGATTGCACCGACAACGCCTGCCGAGCGCATGCACCGCATCGCGCAGTCGGCCTACGGGTTTTTGTATCTGATTTCAAAAACCGGGGTCACCGGCAGTGCCGGCCTGGACATAGATGATATCGCCGCCCGAACTGCGTCCGTAAAAGCGGTGACCGATCTGCCGGTGTGTGTGGGTTTTGGCATATCAACGGCCCAGGACGTTCGGTCCATAGCGGCGGTGGCCGACGGGGTTGTCATCGGCAGTGCGTTTGAACGGCTGATCGAAGAAAATCTAAACCAATCAAACCTGGCCGGTATTGTTGCCGAACAGGTCCGAGTCTTTAAGCAGGCGACCTGTGAATGAGACTGTGTCATACCAATAAATTCGAAATTAATTTGACACAGCTATTGTAAATGAAAATGCATGTTTATTAGTTTCACCACCCGCTGCGCTCGAGGCACAGAGGCCACAGAGATGTTATTTCTTTTCCTTTGCCCTGAGACGGGGCAAAGAAAAAACAACTACCGCTACGCGGTACATAAACGAATCCGTAAACTACTGCCGTAGGGCTTCGGGCTTTTGTTGGATCATCGTCTCCCGATCCAACAATAAAACAATATCTCTGTGTCCTCCGTGTCTCTGTGGTAAAAGAATCTTAAGGAGAAAACCGATGCTAATTGTAATGGAAAAGGATGCAACCGCATCTGAAATACAAACGGTGGTAGCGGTTATTGAATCCAAGAGCTGTGTGGCGCGCCCCATTCCCGGCGGGGACCGGGTCTCCATCGGCATCCTGCACAACAAAGGCGCCCTTGACCCCTCTTCTTTTCTGGGACTGGCAGGGGTCAAGGATGCCATTCCGGTTTCCCGGCCCTATAAACTGGTAAGCCGGGAAGTTCAAAAGGAGGATACCATCATAACCGTTGGTGATGTGACCATCGGCAATGGCCACTTCGTCATCATGGCCGGTCCCTGTGCGGTGGAAAGCGAAGACCAGGCCCTGACCATTGCCGGGCATGTGCAGCGGGCCGGTGCCCGCATCTTCCGGGGCGGCGCTTTCAAACCGCGGTCCTCGCCTTACTCCTTCCAGGGGCTCGGTGAAGCGGGCTTGAAAATTTTGTCCAGAGTTAGAGCGGTTACCGGCATGCCGGTTGTGACCGAGGTGATGGATGAAGAATCCTTTGATATGGTGGAAGCCTACGCCGATATCATTCAGATCGGAACCCGCAACATGCAAAATTTCAGCCTACTGCGCCGGTCCGGCCGGTCACCCAAACCCATATTCCTCAAACGGGGTCTGGCAGCCACCGTCGAAGAGTGGCTGATGGCGGCCGAATATATTCTCGAGAAAGGCAATTCCCGGGTAATCCTGTGCGAGCGGGGGGTTCGAACCTTTGTCCACCACAGCCGCAACACCCTGGATCTTTCAGCGGTACCGGTGGTTCACAAAGAAAGCCACCTGCCGATCATTATTGATCCCAGTCACGCCGCCGGCCGCCGCGACCAGGTCATCCCCTTCAGCCGCGCCGCAGCGGCGGTGGGCGCCCACGGCCTGATGGTGGAAGTCCACCACCGCCCGGAAGAGGCCCTGAGCGACGGCGCCCAATTCCTGTATCCCGGTCAGGTGGCTGGCTTTCTGGGAACTGCTCAGAAGCTGCCACATGCGCCCGCTGAATACGCCGGCCGTCGTAAAAGATGGTGACTCTGCCATTACCTGGGTGTTTGCCAATAAGAGAATTGATAGCGGCAGGACAAGATAAAGTCGGGATATTTTCATTTTGGTTCTCTCCCGGTTGGATGATTTTTTCATATATTAGAAACATATGAAGCTTTTGCTGGATTTCAACACACTTCAACAGCGCAAATATGATAATTTGGAAATATTCTTTTTAGTTTTATGTAATTTATTAAACAAATCAACCTATTTAAAATTTCTCCATTTTCTTTGCTGAACAAACCCATCCCCATTTTTAGTACAAAGCGTTTTCAGAAGTAACAAACCAATATCCTTGCGCACCCAAACAATTCCATAAATACATCTTAATATCAGTGAGTTATACTTTTTGCGTTGATTTGATTGTCCATTTTGAAGTATGATTAATGATTCTACAAATTTTGTCCCCTATATTGAATTTGGTTAAAACGTTAGAAAAAGGGATAACCTTGAGGGTAACAAGATGACTGCGATTATCATCATTCTGATTCTGATTGGACTGCCGGTTGTATTTGCCATCTTCATCTACAATAAATTCGTTCGGCTGCGGAACATGGTTGAAGAGGGCTGGAGCGGAATTGAGGTTCAGCTCAAGCGGCGCTCCAACCTGATCCCCAACCTGCTTGAAACCGTCAAGGGGTATATGGGTCACGAGCGCGAGCTGTTGAGCAAGGTGACCGAACTGCGGTCGCAAAGTATGCAGGAGCGGGAAGTCGGTAAGAAAGCCCGTCTGGAAGATAAGCTTTCGCACTCCCTTGCCGATGTATTTGCCGTGGCGGAAGGATACCCGGATTTAAAGGCGAACCAGAATTTTTCAGAACTGCAGGCGGAGTTGTCCGAGATCGAGGACCAGGTCCAGTTGGCCCGGCGCTACTACAACGGTACCGTGCGAAATTTAAACATTCAGGTGGAGTCCTTTCCCGGAAATATCATCGCCGGCATATTCAAATTTACCCGGGCCGAATTCTTCGAAATAGAAGACCCGACCGACCGGGCCGTACCCAATGTAAGTTTCTAGAAGTTATCTCCTATAAATGCTGATTTATCGCGGCAAGATGCCGCTCCCACCCGTTATATTGGAGATTCGTGGATGAACACTATAATGGAGTAAATATGGATAGGTGTAAATTCACCAAAATTTTGGCTTTACTTTTTTTCTTGCTGTTCATTGGACAGGGGGAGCTGTCCCTGGCCGCCAATGCTGAAAAAATCGTCGACTTCCAGAGCAGAATTTCAGTGCATCGGGACGGGAGCATGACTGTCAGCGAAACCATTCGTGTTATCTGTGCCCGCGATGAAATCAAGCGGGGGATAATTCGGGAATTTCCAACAACCTACAAAGATCGTTATGGCAACAGGGTCAGGGTTGGTTTTAAAGTCCTAAAAGTTTTACGTGACGGCCGAAAAGAGCCTTACCACATCAAAGACAGCCCCAATGGTAAGAAGGTCTATATCGGGAAGGAAAACATCCAGCTCAAATCCGGGACCTACACATACACGATCACTTACAAAACCGATCGGCAGCTGGGGTTTTTCAAGGATTTTGATGAGCTTTACTGGAATGTTACCGGTAACGGCTGGAGCTTTGCCATCGATCATGCATCAGCGGTGGTAAAATTGCCGCCCGGTGCTGAAATTATACAAACGGCCGGTTACACCGGGTCTTATGGCAGCGACGGACAGGATTTCATTTCCGATTTTGATGAGGAAGGCAATATCACCTTTGCCACCACACGCATGCTGAGGCCCCAGGAGGGACTTACCATTGCGATTGCCTGGCCCAAGGGGTATGTGGCTGAACCAACCGCCCGGGATAAACTCGACTATCTGTTAAAAGGTAACCGCAGCGCGGCAATCGGGGCCATTGGATTGTCAACACTGCTTATCTTTTACTTGATGGCCTGGTTCAGGGTAGGCAAAGATCCGTCCAAAGGTGCCATCATTCCTCTTTTTTCTCCGCCAAAAAATATTTCTCCGGCCCTGGCCCGGTTAATTATGCGACTGGGGTGGCGGGACGACAAACTTTTCGCTGTAGCAGTCGTAAATATGGCCGTGAAGGGTTTTCTAACGATTAGCGAAGATGAAGATGGCGAGTATACCCTTAAAAAGACAGGTAGTGGCAATGAAAGCCTATCAGGGGGTGAGACCCGGAGCGCCCGCATTCTTTTCAGTTCCGGAAATTCAATCAAACTCAAACAAACCAATCACGAGGATATCCGCAAAGCCAAAAAAAAACTGCTGAAGCGATTAATGCTGGAAGCCCACAGGTACTTAGCGTTTAATTCGGGATATTTCATAGCCGGCGTGCTCATTACAATCATTACCCTGGTGGCCATCATCCTGGGAGCACGTCAGCTGCAAACCGCGCTTTTTATGGCCGTGTGGCTGTCAATTTGGACCTTGGGCTGTTGCGCCTTGGGTTTTATGGTATTCAGCGCATGGAAAAATGTTTTAAAATCAGGAGAGGGAAAGATATGGGGCAAGTCCGGAGCAATCTTTATAACACTTTTTTCTCTGCCCTTTTTTGCTGGTGAAGTCTTTGGTTTCTGGACTTTTTCAACCGCAGTATCGCCACTGGCGACTGTCACTCTTTTTATTATCATCCTGATAAACGCTATCTTCTATCATCTCCTCAAAGCACCCACCCTCACCGGCCGCAAACTCATGGATCAGATCGACGGCTTTAAACTATACCTTTCAGTGGCTGAAAAGGATCGGCTGAATTTCCTTAATCCGCCGAATCGGACGCCGGAGCTGTTTGAACGCTATTTACCCTATGCCTTGGCATTGGATGTGGAGCAGGAATGGAGTGAGCAGTTTGCCGGCGTCCTGGCGGCGGCCGCCAAAGGTGATAACTACCGACCCGCCTGGTACAGCGGCCATAACTGGCAGTCATGGAATATGGCCGGGTTTGCCTCCAATCTGGGGTCATCGTTTTCCGGGGCCATCTCTTCTGCTTCCACGGCACCGGGCTCTTCATCCGGCAGCGGCGGAGGCGGTTCCTCCGGCGGGGGGGAGGTGGAGGGGGCGGCAGCGGTTGGTAGGGGTCAGACTAAAGAAGTTTGGCTACGTCGCTTAGCTCCGGATGATCACCTAAAAACCGATATAACGTGGCCCGGCCGACGCCCAGCAGCTTGGCGGCTTTGGCTTTGTTGCCGCCGGTTTTGACCAGGGCGGCGCGCACCCCTTCTGTGTCCAATTTGCGCGATGGGCCGCGGCGGATGCAGGCGTTTTCGGCTTCGCGCAGCTCCAGGGGCAAATCCTGGGCCGCAATGGACTTCCCGTTGCATTTGACGAAGGCAAACTGAATGGCGTTTTGCAGTTCGCGGACGTTGCCCGGCCATCGGTAATCCATCATCAGGGACATGGCCTTGCGGGAAACTTTAAGGGGTTGCCGGTCGTAGCGTACAGCGGCCTCGCCTAAAAAGCGATCCACCAGCAGCGGAATATCAATCTTACGGTCGCGCAGCGGCGGCAGATGGATGGGGATCACGTTGAGCCGGTAATACAGGTCGTCGCGGAACCGGCCCTGCTTGACGGCATCTTTGAGCTTCTGGTTGGTGGCACTGATCACCCGCACATTGACCGAAGTTGTCCGCTCGCCGCCAACCCTTTCAAACTGGCTTTCCTGTAAGAATCTCAGCAGCTTGACCTGCATGTTATTGGAAAGCTCGGCAATTTCATCGAGAAATGCCGTTCCGCCGTCCGCCAGCTCAAAACGGCCTTTTTTGTCGCGCACCGCGCCTGAAAAGGCCCCTTTGACATGCCCGAACAGCTCGCTTTCGATCAGGCCCTCGGGCAGTGCCCCACAATTGATCGGTACAAATGGCGCCCCGGATCTCGGGCTTTCATTATGAATCGCATTGGCGACAAGTTCTTTGCCGGTTCCGGTTTCCCCTGAAATGTGAACCGTATAATCGTAACCGGAAACATCCCGGATCTGCTGGAATATGTCCAGCATTTTGCTGTCCTGGCCGATGATGTTGCCGAAACTTGTCAGCTCACCGACTTTCATTTTAAGGCTGAACAGGTCGGTGACGTCCCTGAAGGATGACAGAACCCCGGTCAGTTGACCGCCCCCACTCTTCATACTGGTAACCGTCGCCTCAAGGCGTCGTGGTTCACCGGTTTTAGTGGTAATATTAATGGTATATTCGGAAGTGTCTGCTATCTCAGGCTCGTCTACGCAAAAGACACAGTGCTCACCGCAGAAAGGGCTGCCAAACGCCTCGTGGCAATCTCGCCCCAGGATCTCCTGCCGGCTGTAGCCGGTAATGCGTTCGGCCTCCTTGTTGAAAAAAAAGATGGCCCGGTTCATGTCATGGGCAATGATACCTTCTTTAAGATTGTCCAGGACTGTCTCCAGGTTATCCTGCTGGCAGATTAAATTTTCAAGTGAGAAATCCGACATGGCCGCTTGCCGTTATAATATGGTAAGTGTTTGTTTTTTTGAATGTTCCGCTCGAATATGGTCGGGAGCACAAGACTATCATCATTAGTACACTTGGTCTTCAAAGTCAAACTGGCTGCTGGTCAGTGGTTTCTGGCAACTGGTCAATTATTTCTTGTGACCGATGGTCTATTTACTGTTACGACATGATACTGAATACGCGTCTCTCGATTCTCGATAAAGGACAGAAAAGTCTGAAGATGCAGAATTGCATCGAGAATCCAGCATCGAGCATCAAGTATCAGCTACAACCGGTGACCAGAGGCGTACCCCGAACCCGCAACACGAAACGCGCAACCCGCAACCCGCAACCAGCCTAAAGCTCACAAGGAATCTTGCGATTCAGCTTAATGCCCTTAAGGTCAATGGATACGTCATAGGCCATTATTTCAACACCACCGCGGACCGCACGCCGCAATCCCGTGCCGTATTCGGGATCAATCCGGTCGGCCGGCATGAAAACCTGGGCATCCATTCTTTGAATAAAATAAAACATGATACAGCGATGGCCAGAATCAACCAGTGCCTCAAGCTCGCGAAGATGCTTTAAACCCCTGGCAGTCACGGCATCCGGGAATAACGCCACGCCGTCATTGATCAGGGTACAATTTTTGATTTCCCCATAACAGCGGTGTCCGTCAGCGCTCGTCAACATTAGATCCAGGCGGGTGTGGTCGTTGATTTTCACTTCACGATCTATCGTTTCATAGCCGGCTAATTCGGGTACTATCCCGGCTTTGGCTGATTCAAAGACCAGCCGGTTGGGCACCAGGGTGTTGGTCCCCACCAGGGACGTTGGCATTTCAATGAGTTCCCAGGTATATTTCAATTTTCGTTTGGGATTGTCGTGAAAGGATAGATATACTGGGCGGCCGGGTTCGCTGCAGCCCTGCATGCTGCCGGTATTGGGACAGTGGGCGGTGACAACCGTGCCGTCTTTTAGTTTTACATCGGCTAAAAAACGTTTATAACGTTTGATCAAAGTCCCAGGGACTAATTCTGGCCATTCCAAGCCTTGAAACTTATTTGAATAATTCTGGTTTGCCATAACCTGAAACTGGAAAAATCGTAAAATACAAATCCCAAATAGCAAATAACAAGCTCCAAAATTCAAAATCCCAAACTTCTCCAAAACTGAACTTCCTGTTATTTAGTGTAAATATTTCTTTTCGATGAAATCCGCCAATTTCTCGATGTCCTCCAGTCCGAAGACAGGGACCTTCAGTACCATTTCAACATCGGTGGCAACGGCTATCAGATTGGGATCATCAGCCAGCAGGGCTTCCCTGTGGCGCGCCGCCCGCACGACCTCGATTTTGGGCTTGCGCTCGCCCTTATATCCTTCCGTGATCACCAGATCCAGATCGACAAAAAATTTCTGCAGGCCTTCCAGAGTGCCCTCATGATCGTCTTTGATCATGGCGATTTTTCCCGGTGAGGCTATTATAACCGTTTCCGCTCCGGCATCCTTGTGACGCCAGCTGTCTTTGCCGATTTTGTCAAAATCAAAGATGTGATGGGAGTGTTTGATGGTTCCGATGCGGTAACCCCGTCCCGTTAGGGCGGGAACCAATTTTTCGAGAAGGGTGGTTTTGCCGGTTTGGGATCGACCGACGATACAAATTAGCGGAGTCATAAAGTTTTCTCTTAATTATTTATTTATAGTCTGTGCGCTGATTTCAACATGTGAGCATAATAGCGTTGCGCGTTGCGGGTTGGGAATCAGAAAGTCGGTTTTTAATAATTTAATATCTTTGTTTCTGAATCATTTGCCGATTCGCGTGACTCCTGACACACAAAACGCGTAACCCGCAACTCGCAACACGTAACTCGAATTAAAGACCTGAGGTCGAAAACTATGTTGCCAAACCTGTCTTGTCAAGCCAAATGAAATGATTATGGTTATTCAGTTTGTGGCGCACACCATTTCCCGGCATTTAAACAGGTGAAACCATGGCCGCTTTCCTGGAAGTAAAAAATCTGGTTAAAAAATATAAAGGCATCGTGGCTGTAAACGGCACGAGTTTCAGCGTTGAGAAGGGGGTTTGCTTTGGCCTGCTGGGGCCGAACGGGGCCGGAAAAACGACCACCATTGAGGTCATCGAAGATGTCATCCGGCCGACCTCCGGTGAAATTATCTATAAAGGCAAACCCCGAACCGCTTCATTCAAAGATGAGGTCGGCATTCAGTTTCAGACAACTTCCCTGCTGTCGTTTTTAACGGTCCGCGAAACCCTGGCAACCTTTCAAAGCCTTTACCGGAAAACGGCCGATATCGATAAACTGGTTGAGATGTGTCACCTGGGTGAGTTCCAGAATCAGTACAACGATAAAATCTCCGGTGGTCAGCGGCAGCGCTTTCTTTTGGCCATGGCTCTGATCAATCAACCCGAGCTGCTGTTTCTGGACGAACCCTCCACCGGGTTGGATCCCCAGGCACGGCGCAATTTATGGGATTTGATTGAGCATATTAAACAGGAAGGCCGGACCATCATTCTGACCACCCATTATATGGAAGAAGCCCAGCACCTCTGTGATGAGATTGCAATTATGGATTACGGTCAAATTATCGCCCGGGGAACCCCCCAGGAATTGATCAAGCAACACAGCCCCGAGATGACCGTAATCTTGCCAACTGACCACCTCGATCACGCCCTGGATCGGCTGTCCCTGCCATATCGCAAGGTACACGATACCGTTGAAATAAAAACCAGCAATGTTAATTCCTGTCTGGATCTTCTGATATCTCAGAATGTTGACCTGTCGGGCCTGACGGTTCGATCCCCCAGTTTAGAGTCCGTGTTTTTGAATTTAACCGGACGACAGTTGCGAGAGTAATCATGAGCTTTAAGCGATTCTGGACCATGTTCAAAGCAAGAAACCGTGAGTTTTTTAGAGACCGCGCGGCGTTCGGGTGGAATTTTATGTTTCCATTTCTGATCGTTGCAGGTTTCGGGGTTATATTCGGCGGGAAATCCCATACCGAATACAACGTCGGCCTGTTTCCCCATCAAACGGTTACGGTGGCCCCGGCGGATTCTCCGATCCCGGATGGGTTTAGCAAGATGCGCTACATCAAGTTTATCGGGATTCCAACCAAAGCAGAGGGGCTGGACAAGCTTAAACACCACAAAATAGATTTCTTGCTGAAACTGGGAAATCCCCCTTACGAATATTATGTCAGTGACGCCTCCCCCAAGGGCTACGTCCTCGAACAGATGTTCAAATCCAGCCTGATGCCACCGGATTTTTCAGGCGGGGCGCAAAAAGAAGAGATAAAGGGTACCGCTATCCGTTACCTGGATTGGTTGTTTCCGGGCATTTTGGCAATGAACATGATGTTCAGCGCCCTTTGGGGGGTGGGATACGTCGTGGTGCGATATCGCAAAAATGGGGTCTTAAAGCGCTTAAAGGTCACACCGCTGAGCGCGTTTGAATATTTAACCGCCCAGGCGCTGTCGCGGATTTTTCTGCTCATGTTCACCCTGGTGGTGGTGTGGCTGGGATGTAATTTCCTCTTCTCATTTACCGTGCTGGGATCCTACGTGGATCTTATCCTGATCTTTTTTTAGGCAGCACGAGCCTGACGGCCCTGGGCCTGGTACTGGCCTCCAGGGGCACCAGCGAAGAATTTACCACCGGTATCTTAAATTTCATTTCCTGGCCCATGATGTTTTTGTCAGAAGTCTGGTTTTCACTGGAAGGGGCGCCCCAATGGGTCAAGGGAGTCTCGAATATATTTCCCTTGACCCACATCCTCACGGCCGTTCGCAAAATCATGCACGACGGTGCCGGCTTAATGGATGTCAGCGTTGAGTTAACCATCCTGACGCTGATGACGCTGGGCTTTTTGAGCCTGGGGGCTGTCATGTTCTCGTGGAACAAGTAAAAGGCTTGATTTTAAAGGCTTTGGGAGGATTTCATACTGTTTTTATCCGTTTTGAGTTCTTTTTCCTTAACAAGTCTCATCACCGCATGAGGTCCCAATTTAACATAGTTGCGATATGCTTCTAAGGATTTGTGGCCTGTTGCCCGCCGAATGATCTCATCTGAAAAGCCCATTTCAACCCATTTGGTTGTCCTGGTATGCCTGAGACAATGAAAAACAATTCCTATTCTTTCACCCTTTTTGTTTAGGTGAACCGCCCCGGTTTTTCCGGAGACCTGGTTAATTGAGTCCGGCCCCCATGGCCGGAGCCTCCTTCTGTTGATAGTATAACTCCTCGTACTCGACAGGTGGGATATTTCCGATCGGCTCAAACAGCCGACGATTATTGAACCAGTCCACCCAATCGAGAGTCTTGAGCTCCACCTGCTGCATTCCTCGCCAGGGACCATCCTTGTAAATCAGTTCCGCCTTGTACAGCCCGATGATCGTCTCGGCCAGCGCATTTTTGCCTCGAACAACACCCCTGAGCCCCATCTGACGCATCAAACGCTCTACCGTGCAGCGCGCAGCCCGCAGCCGGAAAACCCTCTCGAAGAAGCTGAGCCAGACCTTGCGGGCACCGTAGACCTGCCGGTTCTCATTCCACACCCGCTCGATCTCCGCTACGGGTCCACAGTGCGTGTGGATAGCCGAGTTGCCTTCGGATTAAAACACGGAGGTAATAATGCGAGTATCGCCTATAAGTTTAGACGCATGTGGATCTTGTAACTTTCAACCACTAGAGCGTTTGTCAAAATAACGTTCCGATAGCGGTGGTTTTTTGGGTCATGTGTGGGTTGTCGATAACGTCTAATATGGCCTTATCCAAACGCTCTAATAGTTTTTCTTCATTTTTACAGACGTAGTTATTGAACCAGCGTGCTTTCATCGTTAGCCAGATGCGTTCTATCGGGTTGAGATCGGGTGAATACGGCGGCAAGTACATCGGTTGCCAGTTATGCCAATTGGTTGTTTTACGTTTGTGCCATGAGGCATTGTCCATAATCAAAATATTAGTTGTTCTTTGAAATGAGATACTTTTATCAGCTTCGTCTAAAAACGCCTGATAGGTAGCCGAGTCAGAATGCGATGCCTCAATGGCAAAAAACTCTCCGCTGCGCGGGCAGACCATGCCGATGACATTGATGCGCAGATGGCCGCCATTTTTGGTCACCCGGGTTTTTCGACCCTTTTTGTCCCAGCGCTTTCGGGGACGCGGATCGCCCTCAAAGCCGGACTCGTCGGCAAACCAGATATCCACATCGGGTCGCTTGAACAGTTGCTCAAGTTTATGCAAAAACGTTTCACGCAACTGCTCATCTTGTTTGTCCGGCCATGGCTGGGGCGTCTTTAGCGCATAGCCTTGTTTGTGAAAAAACCGTACCACCGTCTCATAGCTGCATTGGATCTGATAGGTTTGACTAATGTAGCCATGAAAGGCTTTGGCGGTCCAAAAGCTACGCTGGGCTTGTTGGGGCTCATCGATCAGCTGGACCAATTGCGGTGCCTGCTGATCCTTGATAATGGTCATTCGGCCTGGTCGCTTTTTGACAATCAGCCCGTCGACACCACACTGATTGAAACGGTTAATCCACTTTCTCAAGGCACGATTGGTTACCAGCAGTGCCTTGCAGACAAGCTGTCTGTCGGCACCAGCTAACAGCATCTGGATGGCGCTACAGCGTGTAGCTGTTTCATTGGAACCCACCCGGGAAACTTGCTTGAGCTCTTCGATAGTCGCGTTTTCCGGATTGGCGATGAGTAAAACCCGTGCCATTGATTAACATATGGCACATCGTTCCGTAAAAGTCTAGATTTTTTTTAATAAAAAAAATAATATAGCGGTTGTCATGTTTATTATAATTTCAAGCCGTTACACATTGCAGTGCCGTCTGTTAAAAATATAGCAATCGGAACATATTTATGACAACCGCTATAATTACTATTCTCAAACCGGAGGAACCCACAGTGTTTGATGATATTAGTGGGGAATCCATCGGCCGAACCAATCCCGCCACGCTTTTGTTTGCAGCTATTAACAACTTGAATCAGGGCGCATATGGACCCAAAGATAAAATCACTAGAAATTCAGCCTTTGTTAATTTTTGGCTTCAATATCCTAATGATATTATCAGAGACCTGGCCATGCAAATTATTAATCCTATGGACTCTGACGATGTTAAAATGGAAAAGATCCAACGGTGGGTAGTTGAAAATATTGAGTATATGACTGATCAAGAGCAATATGGTTATGATGAACTATGGGTGCCGCCAGTCATGCTATTAAGGACAAAAAAAGGAGATTGCGAGGACGGTGCCTTTCTTATAATGAGTCTCGGGCTAAACGCAGGAGTTGATCCAACAAGACTGCGAATGTATGGTGGGTTTGTTGATGCAGGGTCAGGAGCAACTTCAGGTGGACATGGCTGGGTTTCTTACCGTCGTGAATCCGATGATGAGTGGGTCGCTGTGGATTTTTCGTATTATCCGGACCTCAGACCCATGGATTATAGGACACCACTTAAAGATGATGAAAAATATATTGATGATTATTTCTTTATCACAAATCAATATACAGTAATCACTGAAAACACTCATCGGATCAGAGATCCGGAAGTTTATTTTGCGGATGGTAACGTAATCCCTAATATTTTCTTTCCTACCGGATCTTTATTAAGTCGGTATGCTTAAATAAATGAACCATATTATTAAATCCTAACGGCAATCCTAAAATGGAGAAGAATATTTAATCCAAACCACGAATGCGGTAAATCAAAATGCAGTCTATTTTAAAATTGACGCAAGAGATTCCATTGATTATGGCCTTTGGAACTCTGATTGCAGCGATGGTCTTGATATCCGTGATTATATCTATAACTCGATATATAGAAAGGAAAACAAAATGATGTTGATTCAATCGTTATAGACAGGTTCACCGCAGTGAATGACTATCAGGGGAGAAGGACTCTAGCAAAATAGGGGGAGAAATTAATGCCAATCGTCGATCCAGAAATTATAAACTCCGGGGAAAAAGAGCTATATGCATCCATAATTGCTTCATTTGATGAATTTCAAATCGAAAAACTTTTCATAGAAACTCACAATTTTAACATTCAGAATCGAGAACTTACATTTCAATTCCACATTTTTTTGTTGGCGGCCTATACAAGATATTGTGGTTATGGAATCTGGTACAAAACCGGTGATTTCTGGTACTCTCCAACATACTCAATAAATAAACCGACCTAAAATACCTGTGATATCCACTTTTTTATGCATAGAGCCATATCGGAATAAAAAGTCATGATTCGTTAACTAATAGTGCCGAAACCATATAAGATATACGAATCGTATCCCAATCTACCCGGGTGACTTTTAAGTATCTGAAAAAATCGGAATTTTTGCCATTGGCGTTACAAATCTATAAAAATTTTAGAATTATAACGAAGATTTTATTCAGGCACGAAGCCAAACTTTTTAGACAAGCCATTTTTTTTTCCGGTAGGTAACAATAACAGTCAAGGATTTCACTAAATGACCGAAATACTGAGGTATAAAGGTCTATGAATATATGGGGATTTTATTATGAAGCTTCGAGCAATTTTATTTACTTTAGCAATTCGATCTAATTTGGATGCACATAATGGCAAGCATAGTTCATTTCCAAACTCAGGTTATATAAAGGATTTGCTCCGTAGTTTTAAAGATAAAATACACTTTAAAACTTTCCCTTGTTTTATAATTTGAGTCTATTGGGACTGTTTCGATCGATATCGGAATAATCAATTTTGTTGCAGGTGATTCAATGAGCGAAAAACTTACCTACGAAGAATTAGAACAAAGAGTTAATCGTCTGGAAGCACTGATAAAGAACAGTCAAATAGCAATTGTTCAACTTACTGAGGACAATATTATTACTGAGATCAACCCGGCATTCAACCGGCTTTTTGGTTTTGAACAAAAGGATGTTGTGGGTAAATATATTGATCCCCTTCTTGCACCACAAGAATACCGAGAAGAAGCTGAACAATATTCGAGACAGACTTTTGAAGGAGATACAATCTATAAAATTAGCAAAAGGAGAAGGAAAGATGGGATCTTAAGAGACGTTGAGATTTCTGCAGGGCCCTTAAAAGTTAGTGGAAAAGTTGTGGGGAGCTATTGTCAGTACAAAGATATTACTGAGAACAAGGAAATAGAAGAGGCACTGCGGAAGAGTGAGGAGAGGTTCCGAACGATCTTTGAAAAGGCAGCAGTTGGCATCCTGATTGTGGATATGAAGGCGGGGAAATACCTAAAGGTCAACCCGGCGTTTCAGGCCATGTCCGGCTACCTGCAAGAGGAGCTATTTCGGATGAGTCCTCAAAAGCTAACGCATATAGATGACTGGACGTTTGAGGAGAAGATGCTTTTAGACCTTAGCTCCGGAAAACGCGATCAATATCAGTTGCAAAAGCGGTATAGAAGAAAAAACGGTGGATACTTCTGGGGGCATACAACGGTTACATTGGTGTGTGATGATTCAGAAAATCCTGATTACACCGTCACCATTGTTGAAGATATTACCGAGCGCAAGCAGGCCGAAGAAGAACTTCAAAAGCTGGCATCGGTTGTTAAATACAGCAGCGAGCTTATCAACCTATCTACTCTGGAAGGAAAAATGATCTTCCTAAACAAGGCAGGCCGTAAGATGCTCGGTATCGGTCCCGAGGAAGTTGAACGGGTTCACATTATGGAGGTCATTCCAGACCACTTAAGAGAACTGGTTCAGAATGAATTACTGCCGGCACTGATGCAGGGCAATACATGGCAAGGCGAGTTACAATACCGTAATATAGAAACAGGGGCCCTCACTGATGTGCATGCGATGACATTCACCATTCAGGAACCCAACACTAGAAAACCGTTATTCTTGGCGAACGTCTCAATAGACATCACCGAGCGCAAGCAGGCAGAGGCCGCACTTCAAGAAAGCGAGAAGAAATATCGAACCATTCTTGAAGGTATTGAGGACAGCTACTTAGAGGTTGATCTTGCAGGGAATTTTCAATTTTTCAATGATTCATTTTGTAAAATGCTCGGGTATTCAAGAGAAGAACTAACCGGGATGAATAACCAAGATGTCACTGATAAAGCTAACGCAAAAAAAGTATATCAAATTTTCAATGAAGTATACAATACAGAAAAGCCAGCAATAGGAGTTGATTGGGAGATTATAAAAAAAGACGGGACACAAAGATATGTGGAGACCTCTGTATCTTTGATTAGGGATCAACAGGGTCAACGGATTGGATTCCGAGGTATTGGCCGAGATGTTACAGAGCGTATGCGCATTACTCAAGAAAAAATAGAATTAGAGGAGAGACTTGGACGTTCCGAAAAAATGGAATCTTTAGGACTTCTTGCAGGTGGAGTAGCTCATGATTTAAATAATGTTTTGTCTGGAATTGTTAGCTATCCGGATCTTTTATTAATGGATATTCCGCAAGATAGTCCAATAAGGGAACCGATCTTGACTATCAAAGAGTCAGGAAAAAAAGCAGCTACCATTGTTCAGGATTTACTGGCCCTTGCAAGAAGAGGCGTGACGACGACGGAAGTATTGGATTTTAATGAAATCGTATCCGAATATATGAAATCCCCCGAAAATGATAAGATTCTAAGCTATCATCCAGAAATTCAAATAGAAACGAACCTATCGGCAGAGCTGTCGAATATACGAGGATCTTCGGTTCACATTAAGAAAACTATCATGAACCTTGTATCTAATGCCGTTGAAGCTCAACCGCAAGGTGGAAAAATCATTGTTTCAACAAGAAATCAATATATAGACAGTCCAATAGAAGGCTATGATCGAGTTCATGAAGGCGAATATTTAATTTTGGAAATAAAGGATTACGGCACCGGTATTGGCTCCGATGATTTAAAGAGAATATTTGAGCCGTTTTATACAAAGAAAGTAATGGGTAGAAGCGGTACTGGTTTGGGTATGGCTGTTGTATGGGGAGCGGTTCAAGATCATAAGGGATATATTAATGTCAAGAGTACTGAAAAAGTGGGAACAACCTTCGAGCTGTACTTTCCATTAACAAGGGAAGCGGTTGCTCAGCAAAAAAGCATGATATCAATTGATCACTTTAGGGGAAATAAAGAATCTGTATTAATTGTTGATGATGTTAAAACACAGAGGGAAATTGCAACTAATATGTTGAGTAAATTGAATTATGCCGTAAGCTCAGTATCTAATGGTGAAGAGGCGGTTCAATACATTAAAAGCAAATCTCCTGATCTGGTTGTTTTAGATATGATTATGGATCCTGGAATTGATGGCTTAGATACTTATAAGAAAATTATAGAAATCCGTCCTGAACAGAAGGCAATAATCGTAAGTGGGTTTGCGGAAACTGATCGTGTTAAAAAAACTCAGGGATTAGGGGCTGGAGAATATATCAAAAAACCCTACACAATTGAAAAAATAGGTTTAGCAATTAAACAGGAATTAAAAGGACAAAATATGGCTGCCTAAAAATGCAAATAACCTTGATATCATTTTCAATCTCAAGAGCAAAAATCTGCCACATGTGATACTTTTCGAAATTATATATTAGGTATACGAAACACACACTTTGGCTGAATTGTAGATGGCGGCTATACACACATTATCGGCCAAAATTTTGGATTTCGTTTGGTAATCCTAAAAAATATCGCCTCATCTAAATTGCATATTTCATATTGAGAAATATGCATTCCTCTATTTAATCAATCCAATAATTAAAAAATTCAAATATTGAGCGCAGAACCACCTTCTAATTCAAATAACAAACCGACATGCAGAGTTAACAATATGGAATAGTAGGATTTTCTTGACAAAAGCAAATTAAAACCGGTAACTTGGTCCTAAATTTGCGTTCCTTAAGTGACGACAACCGCTATTCAATCAAAGGAACCCCACCATGACCCTCACCAAAGCCGAATTGATCGAGGCCATCGCAAAGCAAAACGGATTCACCAAAAAACAATCCACAGAAACAGTCGAAACGATCCTTGAACTCATCAAATCAACCCTCGCATCCGGTGATGATGTCCTGATCAGCGGATTCGGCAAGTTTTGTGTCAAAGAGAAACGGGAGAGGAAGGGACGGAATCCGGCTACTGGAGGGGATATGATGCTGCGACCAAGGAGGGTTGTGTCTTTTCGGTGTCCGGGGATCTTGAGGAATCAACTTAATGGGTACCATGGTCATTGAAGAGAGTCTCGGGGATTTAAAGCTAAGATCACCGGTAGATAGAACCTGAAACTAAACAAGAAAGGAAATTGAAATGACACTGAAACAGGATCTGAAAGCATTGCAAAGGGAATTCAAGGCGCTGGGCAAAAAATTGGAAAAGCTGACGAAGGCGGTTGAAAAAGCTGAGAAGGCACAAGCCAAAGCGGCGAAAGCTAAGACAGTTAAGAAAGCTCCAGCAAAAAAGAAGGCCCCAGCGAAAAAGAAAACGACTGCCAAGAAGAAAGCTCCGGTAAAAAAGAAAGCTGCTGCTTCAAAAGCCAAGGCAACCAAGGCAAAAAAACCAGTGGCGAGAAAGAAGGTGACAAAGAAGAAGATATGACGGCTTGTCCGGGAATGTTTATAGGAAATACGCAGCATCCTGCATATTTTTTCCATTGGCAAGTGATAATGGGGAAGAGATCAAGTCGTTTATTTTGCAGCCGAAGTCCGGACGCATGACGCGCTCTCCTATTGTGGTAAGCAGAATGATCAAAGAGTTCCGCAAACATGGTAATAGATTTTTGCGCTAAAAAGGCAGAGTCAGCAACCGGGTTACTTTCTGCGTCGGCTTGAGGCTGCGAGGTCTCAAGAGGAGGGCTGGCAGGAGCCGTGTGAATCGAGAGATTCACGCACGGATGTGTGTCCAGCTAAGGCTGGTATGTTCAGCGGGAGTTAGTCCTGCGAGGGTAATAATCAGAAGCCCTGTAGCTTGGATGGCAGGTATTAGGGAGACCGATTATCTGAAGCCCATTGACGAAGCAATCCTTAGGGGATGTGAGCGAGTCACCGGGCCGTAACGAAAGTGAACGCACAGGTGGCCCCGAAAGTGAGAATCCCCGGAGGCCGAGCCCGCATTCGTAGGGCGAAGGCAGCATGATTAGTCGAAAACTGATTGATACGGCTAACTTCACTCCGGCGGGGTGGTAGCGACAGCACGGTGACAAGGGCATACCGAGCAACTGGAGAAGCCCTCCTCGTCCCAATGAGAAATCACTGGAGCAAGGTAGGTTCTATAACCGTGAACAGCGGGAAGTGGACCGAAAGGCGAGAGGGTGGCGGATGGGTCCGTATTAGCGATGAACCGGGGTAACGCTCGGGGAGCAAAGGGACCCTGCTGTTAACAATCTTCCGACAACACTGGGAGGCAGGGACGAGATGATAAAGGCGTCCATTGGTCTGCAAGACCTGAGAAGGAAGATATACCTGAAGGCGAAGTCTGATAAGACATGGCGGTTTTGGGGATTGTATGTTCATGTCTGTAAGATGGAGACGCTTCAACGGGCCTATCGTGATGCCAAGGAAAATAATGGAACACCGGGAATAGATGGTGTGACATTTGATGACATCGAAAAGGCAGGCGTGGAAGCTTTTCTCGAGCAGATACAAAATGAGCTGGTCTCTGGAACATACCGACCTATGCGAAATCGAATCAAAGAGATTCCCAAGGGCAATGACAAGTTCAGAGTCTTAGGGATACCGGCGATAAGAGATCGTGTAGTTCAGGGGGCACTCAAGCTGATTTTAGAGCCGATATTTGAAGCTGATTTTCAGGAAGGCTCCTATGGTTATCGCCCCAAGCGAAGCGCTCATGCTGCGGTAGATCGTGTGGCTGAAGCAGTTGTAAAGAATAAGACTCGTGTCATTGATTTAGACCTAAGGGCCTATTTTGACAACGTTCGGCATGACACTTTGTTGAAGAAAGTGGCCGAACGGGTCAACGATGACCAAGTGATGCGACTGTTGAAGTTGATTCTAAAAGCTGGCGGCAAGCAGGGCGTTCCTCAGGGTGGGGTAATTTCTCCGCTGCTCAGTAATCTCTATCTCAATGAGGTAGATAAGATGTTGGAGCGTGCCAAGGAGGTTAGCCGCTACGGCAGATTCACTTATATTGAATATGCCCGTTTTGCAGATGATCTGGTGGTTCTGGTCGATGGCTTCAGAAAATGGGAGTGGCTTTTAAAAGCTGCATACAAACGGCTTGTGGAAGAGTTTGAGAAGCTGGGTGTGCAAATGAATCAAGAGAAGACCCGAATAGTGGATCTTAGCCGAGATGAGACCTTCAGCTTTCTGGGATTTGACTACCGGCGTGTTAAAACACGACGTGGCGTATGGGGAGTCAGGGTTACACCTCGGATGAAGGCACGGACCACTTTGCTGCGAGAGCTCAAGGAGGTGTTCCGTCGTCATCAATCCCAACCTGTGGATCGGGTGATATATTTAATCAACCCGATACTAAGGGGGTGGGTCAACTATTTTCGGGTCGGTAACTCCAGCGAGTGCTTTGGTTACGTGAAAGACTGGGTGGCGAAAAAGATAAGACGACATCTGATGCGTGCCAGAAAACGCCGTGGCTTCGGCTGGAACAGGTGGAGTAGGGTTTGGATTTACGATACTCTGGGATTATTTAATGATTACGGAGTTCGTCACTATCAGGCTTGAAAGCGATGCCAGTTTGATAGGTCAAATAACCCTTTAGACGAAGTTAACAGAGAAAGCGTAGTGCGGGAAATCCGCATGCTGCGTTTGACGAGGCGGGGGCTGGAAACGGGCTTTCGGGTACCGCGCCAGCCTTCGACCCTACCTGTGGGAGCCTGGGGGTGAGATTCCCCCGGGCTACCCGACCATATCGGCAAAATTTAGGTAGCCTAAAAACCTGTGATATTCATTTCATATCCTATTGCGTTTTACTTGCCACAACGTTAGTAAATAATGACCCTCCAAATTTCAGCATGGCTAAAAGCTCTAAGGCTTCTAATCAAGCATCGGGTTGATCTTCTGAAGGTGAAAGCCGAAATCAACAGGGAATTAACGAATAACTGTGGACATGTATGGGGAAAGTTTGCTCAGGAATAGGAATGGGTTATTGAGGACACAATATCAGCAAATGGTGACAGCCAGATTAATCCCCAATTATAGTTGACATAACTCCATCTTAAGGTGTATCGATAGTTACCCCATCTACTCTAAATCTAATCTCAAACACGCCATCAAATGGATATCTGAGATGCATGAACAGGAGGCAATTATGAGCAAGGACGAAATGCCACATGAGGGACATGAAAAACATCTATGTTATCTTCAAAGCGAAGGACTTTTAAAAGATAATATAGAGGAGTGGAAAAAATTGGTATCAGATGGACAATATTTTTGTGGCGGTTGTGGACGTGTAGCAAATAGTTCTGAAAATCTTTGTGATCCTCATAAGCTTTAACGCCAATCTAAGAAGACCGGTTTCTCATTTCATATTGTTTTGGGTTATACAGGCCTTAACATCAGCAAGTGATGGTCTCCCGAAAAATGCCCAAACTTTGTGATTTCCATTTCATATCTGAAAAATTAGCATTTGTTACGTTTTATCTCAATATATCAGTACGTTCGAAATATTAAATTTCCTGGCTAAATTTTTCCCCACCTTTCCCGCCAAATTTTTGTATATATTAACTGTTTTTTTGTTTGACTATTGGTTGTAAATTATTTAGTGAATACCATTAATAGCCTAAATATCATACAGTACTATCTCTCAGCTCCACTCAATCTGCGCTTCAAATTAGCTATTAAATTTCGCATTATTTAGGGCCGTTAAAGGCTGTTCTTAAATTGCTCTACGGAGATTTAATATGAAAAGAGTTAACCAACTATCTGTCCTCTTTGATATAGCACCATCCCTCGTTAAAGAATGGCATCCATCCGCAAATGGTAACTTAACACCTCGTAACGTGAAACTTAATAATGCCAAAAAGGTATGGTGGTTATGCCGTGACGGCCATAAGTGGCAAGCTACAATCAAATGCAGATTGAAACGTAATGATTGTCCGATTTGTGAAAAAGAAGCTGCCAAAAAGAAGGTTGATCTCTCTCTTGACCTTCCAACCATTGGCAAAAACAATAGAAAAAACAAAAGGTTTAAGACTAAAACAACAGCAGTAATTGAAGTTCCGGAATCTGGGCATTGGGTATATGCCGATATGACAGACTTTAGTAGCCAGGGTCTGGGTTTTGAAATAGAAGCTGCGATTCAACCCGGAACCGAAACTAGAATAAAATTTGACAAGGTGCTTATATCATCCAGGTTAGACAAATCTTTAAAATATTCTTTCAACGATGGTTACCAAACCTACAACTCAACAGTAAGGTGGTGCAAACAATTAGATGATGATCAGGCAATTTCAAGTTTTGGTATAGGAGTAGAACTGTCTTAGTTCAAACAGGAAATGCCTGTCAGATTAATCTTAATCTCAGACTCAATTTTTGCCAATTTTTCTGTGGGCTTAAATCGCATTTGAAAGGGGGGAGTGTGCGATGAATAAATTGTCATTAGGAGAAAAGTGTCCGTATTGTAAAAAAAAGAAAAGGATAAGAATACATAGATCTTTTTTGATGAAACTATTACTATTTACGAAGTATTATTTTTGTGACTGGTGTGGTGCCAGATATATTTCAATGTTCAGGTTGGTTTCAGTAAGAAGATACTGACGAAAAGGAAGAAATCTAATTAAAGGTTAATGCTTCAATCTGCCCTTTCAATTTTCCAGATACCCCTCCAATAAATCGGCAAAAATGAGAACCCAAAAAACCTGTGATATCATCAATTCCAGTTCCCGGGACTGAATTGCATGTATCTGCTTATCTGAAACTTCAGAAACATCCATTTTATTGAGATATACAAAATATATATGAAAATGCCATTCTATCCGGGAATGGCGAAGCCTACCTGCCGTAGCAGGGCGACGTAACGCAGATCTTCCTTGGATCTGACACACCGCACTTACTACCAATTCAGGCTGGTTGTTATCACACCATAGATTTAGATTTCAAAGATCAAAATTGGCCCTTAGCTACTCACCAGATAAAAGGCGATATTAACGCCCGCAGACCCCCTTTGCGCCAACACCCCGATCTGCCTCGGCTACAGAGCTCACCTGTTATTTTATTTCAAACGACGATCCCTACCCTTCATTTCAATCACCTCACACATGCCGGCGATACGGCTTGAAATTCTGTCGTCTAATCGCACTGAAATTTTATATAGTGATAATTTCGACGAAATATAGGTTCTGCGCATTTCCGAATACCTGCGATCAATCAGTAAATAAAGTGTCTGAATATGTTATAATAAAATATGCTGTTTCGGCTACTCCTCGCCCCCCCGATTCCTCCAATTTAAAACCAAACGATGATTTGTATGACGTTTTTATACCGTTTTAATCGTTTTATAGGGATAAAATTAAAAAACAGCCACTTACAGTGAAACCCTGTAATTGTCTGTTTTTATTTAGATTAGTGTATACTTTAGAGTATCAACAAAGCCTGCCAAAACCCCAAATGATGTTCTCGTGGAACAAGTAAAATTCATCCCAGAGATGCGCCTCAGGGCCCCTGGCGGCGTTGCCCAGCATAGCTGGATGACCCATCGATCTTTATTGTCAGCGGTGGGCCTCCACGCGGAGCCTGATTCAGCATCGATTTTATTTTTAAAGGTGCATCCGTTGCGGTTCAAAATGCTCACATACTAACGTAGAAGTGAAAACTTCAAATATCCTTTCCCCTCAAATCCTGTCAATTTCACAACAACCCTAATCAATCAGCAGAATTTTTTTTTGGAAGGGATAAAATTCCTCCCCTAAAACGTTATAGTTATAAATAATAAACGGCTTGGTCAGGGGATTGCTTTTTGGGGCAATGATTTTTAACCTTTATCGTCAGAAAACGAACTAACTATGACTCGACTTCCTATCCAATTGACAATTATGGTTTTTATCCTATCCGCATTTGCAGCTTGCGGAGGTGGTGGTGGCAGTGGCGATGGCAGTGGCAGTGATGGTGCTGCTGGTAATTTAAATGCCAGTTTGAATTGCCCGGATAACGATGGAGACGGCTATACCGACGCTTTTTGTGGTGGTTTCGATTGCGACGATACAAATCCGAGCATAAACCCTGTTGTTTCCGAAATCTGCGGGGACAACATCGATCAAAATTGCGACGGCAAAATTGAGATATGCAGCAGTGGTGCCTCAGCACATGCAGGCCTAACATGGGATGGTAGCCCGGGTATTTGTCTATCCTGCCATCAAGATGAAACCGAAGATATGTATGCCTCTACTCACTATCAGTGGCAGGGGGATGCACTGTATATGACCCATGGACCGCAAAAGCAAGGTAAAATTGACGGTGCTGTGAATAGCTATTGTATTAATATTTTAGGGAATTGGGCAGTTTGTGGCAATTGCCATGTCGGGTTGGGGTCTCAGCCTGTATCTTCAGAAAATCCCACCCAATCTCAATTGGCAAACATTGATTGCCTGACATGTCATCAGAAACTATACAAGCGCACAAAAGTCGGCGGCAAATTCGTACCCGACCTGGCGAATATGGCCATCTCTTTAGACGAGGCAGTCCAAACGGTTCACCTCCCTGAGAGAACGAACTGTCTTCAGTGCCATGCCAAGGCTGGCGGTGGAGATGCAGTAAAGCGCGGAGATTTGGCCCTGGCAAGCGCTGACACCGCTGACGTCCAATATGATGTCCATATGTCGATTTCTGCCGGAGATTTAAGCTGTCAAGAATGCCACATTTTCCGCAATCATCGGTTTGCGGGCAAAGGTTCGGATATCCGTCCGACTGATCTGGATATGCAGATTGCGTGCTCGGCGTGCCATACGAATAAAGCTAAAACCAATGGTCACTCTTCCTCGACCATCAACAGACATGTAGCCGGGGTCGCCTGCCAAACATGTCATATCCCATACTATGCTAAAGACGCTAATGATTCAGTTGCATCAGAAGCCACTGAAACCCACCGCACCTGGCGGAGTACCTCCAGCCTGGTTAGCCCCTTTCATCCGGACAGCACGAAAGCAAATAACATTGTTCCTAAATATCGGTTTTGGAACCGCTACAGCGAAAACTATCTGCTCGGTGATATCGCTGATTACGATTCGACAACCGATGGTTTCCCTACCTCCCGACCTGAGGGGTTTATCAATGACGAGTGGCAGGAAAGCAAATTGTATCCTTTTAAATATAAGACAGCGGAACAACCCATTCTGGATGCGACCGGTCAGTTGATAGCCCTGGATACAAAGGTTTATTTCGAAACTGCTGATTCAGATCTGGCAACGTTAACGGGCCTAATTAATATGGGGTATACCGGCCATGAATCTTATAGTTGGATTATAACTGACACCTACCAGCTGCTCAATCATCAAATCAGTCCCGCTTCCGAGGCTTTAACTTGCTCGGATTGTCATGGCAGCACGGCCCGGATGGATTTGGTGGGTGAACTGGGTTACCATCTTAAAGCTTCAGAATCGCAGGTTTGTACCCAATGCCACGGAAAAGAGGACAGAGAAAGCTTTAGAGAATTGCACGAAGAGCATGTCGAAGAGAAACAATATGACTGTTCACACTGCCACACTTTTTCAAGACCCGAGAGGCGTTTGAGATAGAAGGAAAATATTGCTGCTCAGCCTTATTAGAAGTGGTTTCAAAACCGCAGATCACGTCCAACGATCCGCCGAAGGCGGATTAGATGGGGTTTTGAAACCACTTCTAGCTCTTTTTGCCGGGTGTTATGTTCTTCTGGGTCGGAATAAACTCGGCTATGAAATGATTTGAATGGATGATGGCGGTGATTTTAACATACAAATATAAAACGGGGACGGTCACCAGATAAATCATGTTGACCGGCACCTGGTTGGAGAAATCCCTTAAGAGATAAACGCTGTAAATAAGTAAAAATATTTCCAGCACCGCATTGAGAGCCCCGATTAAATATTGCCCCACATAAAAATAGCCCCCGCCTGGAACGAGGATTGCCAGAAGCCCAGCCACCAATCTGCCCTTAAAATTCAGCTGGCAGTTGTCGCACTCGTACTTTTTCTCGACAAGCCGGTGGGCGCAGCGCGGGCAAAGATGGATGCGCCCGGACAGATTGCCTTTGGTCCCCGACAAGGGTATGCTTTTTTTAAGCAGGGCCCTTATTTTTTTTCGCTCCTGGACGGCAATGGCCTTAAACTTTTCAACCTGGTTACGTTTTGCAAACTGAACAACCAGCGTGCCTCTTTTCAGAGTGATGGATTGACATCCGGCATAGACTATTTGGGCCAGGGAATTCTTGTATTTATATGAGGGCGTTGTCGGCAGGTGAATAATTCGCAAGTTGGTAAACACGAACAGGGAGCGTTTGAGATAGCTGAAGGCAAAACCGGTTAGATAGTTTCCCAGGGAAGAAAGCGGTGAGTATCCCGTGGTTACCAGCAATATCTGCTCATTTCTTCTAAAAAACGGTTTTAGCGGGCCTATTTTCATAAATAGTTTGCGCTGCCGCTTTTCAACTCGTTTTTTATAGATATTTTTGTGGTTGGAAAACAGTACGTTGCGGTCCACGGGAAGACCGAAAACCTGAGCGTTCATGAATCCCGCCGGTTCGAAACCCGCTTCTGCCATCTATTACAGCTCCTTTGTAAAAAGGTTCCTAAAAAAGTTCAAAGGTTCTGGGTTCACTGTTCAGGGTTGGGCGTTGCCTATATCCTGCAATCCTTTTTTTTCAAGCGTCTTCAACTATGGTTCATAAATTAATGCGTTATCTGGATGCAAGCCCTGCAACCCTGAACCCTTGAACGTTTAGCTCATTCGGTTATTGGTATATTCGATAAAACCGGCGAAATAAAAAGTTATAGCCCGGCTGTAGATTATACAAACCCAACTATTATCCCCGAATCATTGGGAGTGTTTATGGCGATTCTCCGGATATCCCGGGCTCCGGCCCCCACCAGCATATCTATGATCTGCTCCTCGGAATAGGACTGACCGGATTCCGTTCCCAGAAGCATATTCAATGAGAATAGGGCGGGGAAGAGCGGACCATCCATGCTGTTGTTCAAAATGAAATCATGAATGATGATCATGCCGCCCGGTTCTAATGCGGCAACCGCTTTTTTAATGATCATCCGGCAATCATCCGGACCCTCCCCATGCAGAATGTGAGACAGCCAGGCCACATCATAGTTGCCCTCAACCGGGTCTTCCAGGTAATTGCCGTCCATGAAATTGATCCGGTCCGCCAGTTTGAAGCGCTGGATGGTTCTTTCGGCAAACGGCCGGGTGGTCGGCAAATCATATACGGTGGCCTTAAGGCCGTCATTGGCGAGGCAATAATGGATGGCGTAGGTTCCGGGACCGCCACCCAGGTCAAGGAGATGTTGCCTGTTGGACACATCGATGGCCGGAACGATGTGGGGCGCCATCCCCATGGCCATATTAAACATGCCCATCAAAAAACTTTCGCGCCACTCCTCCTTGCTATGCGACGACCCGGTTCTCCGGGGCTTGCCCGATTTTACGGCCTGATCCAACTCTGACCAGGATTCCAGCAAATGGTGATGGTGCATGATGATATGGCCAAGATATTTGGGTGAGTCTTTGGCAAGAAGGGTTTTGCCGGAGGGGGTATTGCTAAATTTATCGTCTGATTTATCCAGAAGCTCCATGGCCACCAGGGCATTCAACAGCCGTTCCACACCATTGACCGCCCCGTTGATCTTTTGGGCCATTTCACCGGCGGTTAGGCTCCCATCGCCGATAACGGTAAACACATCCATTTTAACAGCTGCGTGCAGGACGCAAGTCTTCCAGAAAAAACCCGAAATTTCAAGCAGTTGTCCTGGGTTCCATTCTCGTGTCGCCATATGAAAGGAGCCTTAGTAAATTTCTAATTGTTTTTCAGTTCCATGGCCAACTGCTCAGGCGGCATGGTCCAAAACGGCGTGCCGTCCTTTGACAAGCGCACCTTAATAATCGTCGTATCGGGGTCTTGTTTTACTTTGGAAGCCATGAACACCTCTTTGCCGTTTACTTCCGCCCAGGCGCCTCTGACCTTAATGCGGTCCCCTTTCTTTAACCGAATTTCGTTGGGTTTACGATACCAGGTGGGACAAAGATGGACGTCAAACACCTCGTCTCCTTCTCTTACCTCCAGGGCGGTCGCCGGGGACATCCCGGGCATGGGTACGACTTCCTTTACGCGGACCACCCACGCTCTGATTTTTTCATATTCGCGAATATCATAAAGCTGGTTATAGGGGCTATCGCTTTCCCAGCCCTTCATGTCGGGTTGGTCTTCAGCCTGAAGGTTACTGATACCAAAGGTTGCGAAAATCAAAACCAGGGCGGTCAGAAATAAAAACGGCTTATATGGGTTTCGCATGATGTCCTCCTTTATGCACACGGCACTAAATTCTAAATGACGTTATCCTGCGTATTGATAAATAATATTATATATACTGATTGGGTATTTGCAACCGTATTATGCTGAATAGAGTAAATTCCCTTCCCCGTAAACCGCCTGCGGATAACTTGCCATGTTAAAGGGATCGCCGCTCCAGCAGATGAAGGAGGCCCATTTACCCCGCTGCAGGGTGCCCAGGCGGTCATCGATTCCCAAAATCCGGGCATTTTGGTGGGAAACCAGCTCAACGGCCGCCTGATTGGACATCCCGGATCGGATAAACCAGCGGGTTTGCAAAAACAGCTGGCGGGCCAGGGTGACCGGATGGTCGGACATCAAACCGCATTGAACGCCGCTGGTCAGCAGATGGCCGATATTGCGCCAGTCTTCATGTTTTAGCTCGACCTTATACGCAAAGGAATCGATGGGGCCATAAACTACAGGTATCTTTCGTTTTTTTAATTCGTGAAAAATATCAGCCTGGTGAACATCCATGGCATGCTCGATGGTGAGCCGAATCTTAAAATCATCTACCAGGCGCAACAGGGCTGCAATGTCATCTATTTTGTGAACATGGGCCCGAAGGCGGATTTTGCGGGAAAGCAACTCCTGTAACACCTTGTCTTCAGCAGAAAAAGTGATGTCCTCTTTTTCCTGCCCTTGGCCTGGCGGTATTTTTCTATCTTCTGGCGCACTTCGGCCAGCCGGCCGCGCAGAATCGCGATGGCGCCCATTCTGGTACTGGGGCGCTGTCCTTTCCAGCTCGTCGTGGATCTGGGATTATAACCGAAGGCCGCCTTTAAACCGGCCCGGCCGATGAGGGCCTCGGTACTGTTGGCTGCAAAGTTGCGAATGACAGCCGATTGCCCGCCAATGATGTTGCCGCTGCCCGGGACCACGCATGAGTACAGTACCCCGGACTCGACGGCATCCATGAATGCCTTGTCATCCATTTGAACCGAATCAAGGGCGTCAGTGAGGGCCAGGATCGAATCAAGGTGATCATTGGCTTCGCCTTCACCGCTGGGCTCACCGGAGCGCTCCATACCGATGTGACTGTGGGGGTCGATAAAGGCGGGGGTCACCACATCGAAGTGCCCGAGCAGCTCACCTTTGACGGCCTTCGAAATGCCGCTGATGTTCTTGCCGTTAAAAACAAGATACTTGTCATAAACTATTGATTTTCCAGTATAAATTGTCTTGGCGAATACGCAGTTCATCAATCTCCAACGCTGTCAAATATAATTAAAACGAATGAACTGTTGGATGGTTGCGATATTTAACCGGATTTTGGAGTATTGGATCACTGGAGTGATGTCTGCTGAATCGGATTATTTTCATTATCAATCCGATATCCAGTAATCCGAAATCCTATTGCTTTAGACTCCAAAACTCCATTTAACTCCTCTCTCCACTATCGTCAGGATTCCATCACCTCGTGAATGTTTTCGCAACCCTCCGTGAAAACATAAAATAGGGAACCCAGATAGTGCCGGCGACTACTGTTCGTACGAAATTGATCGTGGCATCCACATTGACTGAATTGGTGCGGATAAGGAAAAAATTGATTATAAAATAGTCTGCGCCGACAAATATCATATTTGCAATCATGAAAACGATGATCAATTTGGGAGCCCGGTGATGTCTGCCAAAGAAAAATATGATGACCACAATTGAATATATAAAAAAGCCGATACTGCCGACCAATTCGGCTATCACCAGCGGCGCCCAAAGAGAATGGTAGCCGGGATTCGTCGGTGAGGTCAGCGCCGCCCAGTTGTCGGAAAATACCACCGGAATAAGCTCGGTGATCAACGAATAAAGGCTTTGTACCGGATATAATACCAGGCCCACGGCGCAAAGAATTAACCAGCCGCCAATTTTGGAATAGGATTTCCCGGTGTCCTGTTCGGGTTGTCGGTCGTTCATAAATAGGTACTCGCGGGTTGCAGGTTCTTCAGCAATTGGGGCTAAAAATCCATATACCGCTTTTCCCAGTAAATAAGCGGTTGGTATTCAAAGACGGCATTCAAATGATGCAAAAAGGCATGGCGTCCGTTTTTCTGCCATAATCCCGTCACGGTTTCATCAACCTGCCGGTAAAAGGCGTCAATCTCCTCAAGCGACGCCGGACGGTGGTCTTTCAGGTCGCGCTCGGCAACTTCCACCACTAAATTCAGCCACATTTGACTGACCCCCGTAATGTAGTAAGGCCAGGTCCTCTGGATTAAAAGGGGCCAATTTTTATCGCTGGCATCATCGATATCGGGCCGTTTGATGTCAGCCGGATTATCATAGACAATGTCGTCGATGACACCGGCAGATAAGGTGTCGATTAAAATTGGATTGGACTGCAGCCCATCAAATATCTGCCGGGCCGTCCGGGGACTGGAATAAAAATAGAAAGTGAACTGCCGTCCGGCCTGGTCACGCTTGGCCCGGCGATGAAACCGCCATAGATGTATATCAGCCTTGTTCTTCTCCAGCAAGGGCAGGATCACCTGATGGGCAAGATATAAATCCATGTGCCAGATAGGGTCGGTGTCGATCGGCCAGTTCATTCGGAATTGAACGCTCCACCAGCCATTGCCGGATGGCAATTCTTCAGGGGCAACCGGTTTTACCTCATGGGTTTGAACCTGGCCCAGGTTGGCGCAACCGGTCAGGAAAGTCGCCAATAAAAGACCAAGGATTAACAAACTACGAAACAGTTTAATCAACACTGTTTGCCTCCTATCGGTTTAGTTAAATAGAAAAATAGTTGAAGGAGCTGACAGTTCAGATCCTAAATGCAATTTGGCCTACCTTTTGCGTTTCATTGGATATCAGCGATCCTCTCAAGCAAAGGCCCGAAGGGCCATAAAATGGCTGCATCCTTCAACTATTTAACTAATATTCTAATCAACTATTTAACTTATCTTCGTTTGCTATGATATTCTTTCGCCATAACACAACCATCATTGAGCAACTCCCCGAGCCTGTCCTTGATGGCATGGTTGTCTACTGCCTGATAATCTTTTAAATTTTCCTTAAAATCAGGCACCCGGTATAAAAAACTGCCAATGGCCTCTGAGCGGATCCGTCTCAGATTGATTCCGTAATTCAGTTTGGCCAGCCAATGGGCGTTGAGCTCCTGCTCGAATTGGCCGCGCATGGGAAAGGCCAGATAGGGTTTGCGCAAATAAAAGGCTTCGGTCATCAGTGTAAACCCGGCGGTGCCCATCACCGCTTTGCAGGAAGCGAAATCATCCAGAAAACCCTCCCGGCTGAAGGGTTTATAAACCAGGTTGCCATCCTGCTCCTGGCGATCATAACCGTAAACCAGAAACTTCTCCCGGGGAAAGGACTTCAGGATTTTGAGAAACGATTCAAACCCGCTGGTCAAGTAAACCAGTATATGATCGGCAGCGGCGGGTTGCAGGGCCAAAACCTCCTGGCGTAATATTGGAGGAAAAAAAAGGGTTCGGTCATTTTTGGGTTCGCCGTAATAAAAAGTAGTCACCAAGGAGACGTCGGGACGCGGAACCATGGCGCGGATAACACTGATGGTCATCCTGCGTTCGGTTTGCAGTCGCGCGGGGCAGGGATAGGTCATGTAACGGATACGGTGCTGGTTGTCAATGGTGATCAGCGGCAGGTCGTAATGATGGGCCAGGTAGGCGCACATGGGTTCAAAATCAGTAATCACACAGTCGGGCCAAAAGGTTTTGAAGACATCCTTGCGCAGGGCATTTAGCTTTTTGTGGCCCCGGGGCAGCCGCTGGATGTTGTCCGTAAAGGTTTTAACCTTTGAAACCCGGTTGTCAGAGCTGGCTATGTGAAGCCCCTCGGTTTCAAATACATCAAAATCTTCTTTCAGATTCCGGTAACCCCTGTCATAACTGACCACTTTAACGATGTGTCCCAGCTGCTGGAGGTGATCAATCATCTCCCGGGCCCGGGAAGAATGCCCCGAGCCTTCACCGGACACGCCGTAAACAATTTTTGCCAAAGCGTTCTCCCTTAAATTTTTGTTTCACAAAAAATTAATAGTTTTTTACTTCCGTATTCCGATTTCCGACCTCCAATTTCCGCCTTCCGCATTCCCAATTCTCCATTCTGGATAATTTGGCGCCATAGCTATCGAATTAGAATTATATACCAAACACTTCCAGGGCTTTTTGTGCCACCAACTCCCCCCACTCTTGCACAAAATGGCCGGCATCTGCAATTTCAAAGGGTTCCGGACAGCCTTGGATTAATTTTTGCAAACCCTTCATCACCGGGGGGCCGAGGACCGGGTCCTGCATCCCGACGGCCATAAAAGTTTCTCCGGCCCAGGCGGTCTTTAACCACTCACGCGCCCGGCGGGACAGTTCCGCCCCAGGGGCTTTCGGATGATCGGGGACCATGGCCGGAAATCGCCGTACGCCGGCTTTGTATTGATCATCGGGAAACGGGGCGTCGTAAGCTGCTACTTCCGCGTCTGATAAAATCGGGCAGGAACGTTTCATCAGCTGGCCGACATCAAAATTGGGGGTTTCCTGAACGAATTTACGCCAGGCTTTGAAGCCTTCGGAAAGTTTCACATCGCCGGTACCCAGGGCCGTATTCATTACCACCAGGCGCGAAATCCTGTCGGGCAGGTCCATGGGCAGGGTTAAGCCGAGCAGGCCGCCCCAATCCTGGCATACAAGAATAACATTGGATAAATCCAACCGTTCGATAAAAGCCATAAGAGACCCGCGATGAAAATCAAATTGATAGACGTTGTCCTGCACCGGTTTGTCGGAGCGCCCGAAACCAAAATAATCCGGTGCTACCACCCGGTGCCCGGCTGCCGTAAAAACGGGAATCATTTTGCGGTACAAATAGCTCCAGGTCGGCTCACCGTGCAAACACAAGAAAATGTACGCGGCATCCTGCGGGCCTTCATCCACATAGTGCATCCGCAGGTTTTCATAACCTTTTAGATCATCCAGATAATTGGGGGCATAGGGGAAATCGAGTAACTCATTAAACCGTTCTTCGGGTGTTCTTAATACTTCAGACATGGCCCACCTCCTTTAATTTTGAAACCCCTTATAAACAAACTAATGATAATTGAATTAGATGTCAAAGACAACCCATTAGAGGCTATCGCAAAAATGTTTGCATAATCATTTGCCAAGATTTATCATCCAGTTTATATTGAGTCATTCCCGCGAATAGCAAATGGGTTATTAGTTAAATAGAGAAATAGTTGAATAGTCCAATAGTCGAAGGATATGGTCATATTATGGCCCTTCAGACCTTCCTTCTGAAAGATTACCTATTGTAAATGAAGTGCTAAAAGCTGACCGGTTAGTAAAAAGGATGTGAACAGTCAGTCCTGCAACTATTATTCTATTTAACTAATTGACTATTTAACCAAAGCACTGGAGGATAAAATGAAAACCGCCGAAGACATCGTAAATGACAAGCAAAGTGATATTGTTTATATTTCCTGGGACCAGACGGTTCATCAAACCTGTCGCAAAATGATCGAAAAAAAAATCGGTGCGATTGTCATTAAAAAAGATGATGAATTCGTTGGCATCTGGTCGGAGCGTGACCTGTTGCGCAATATTTGCAACGAGGGATTTGATCCTTTGACAGCCCGGGTCAGTGATTATATGAGCGCCCCGCTGCAATCCGCTCCCCACAGCACCCGAATTCACAAGCTTGAGGAAATGTTTCTGGGATTGTTTCTGCGCCATTTAATGATTGAAAAAGACGGTAAATACATCGGCATGCTCTCCATTGGAGATGTCCTCCGGGCCAGCCTGCTTGCCAAGCACCGGCAATTTGAGGAGCTCAACGAGTTCGTAAGCTGGGACTATTATGAGAACTGGCAACTGGGCAGAAGCAAGAAACGCTGAGCGATGCTGAAGGCGTCAAGGTGGCTGAAAGCAGGTACCATTGAGGTTAAATCCAAACTGGACCGGCTGCTATCAGTGAAGTCGTACACCCGGAAAAATTGGCCACAAATGCACGAAGACACAAAGCAAAGCCTTTAGCTAAAAATCTTCTTTGTGTCTTCGTGTCTTGGTGGCCAACATTCTTTTCCACAAAATGTAAAAACTTTACCTTAAAGGTTCCAAAATAGACACGAATCGTAAAACCCAAACACTGGTCATCGGCGGAGGCGCCATTGGCATCTCCTGTGCTTTTTACCTCACCCGGCTGGGTAAAAAGGTTACCGTCATCGAAAAGGGTGAGATCTGCTCGGGAAGCTCCCACGGCAACGCCGGCCTGATCGTCCCCAGCCACAGCATACCCCTGGCCGCGCCCGGGGTCATCACCCAGGGACTAAAATGGATGTTCGATCCCGAAAGTCCGTTTTATATCAAGCCCCGCCTTGATCGCGAATTTTTCTCCTGGCTGTGGAAATTTCGCGGCGCCTGCAGTGAGGCCAATGTCAGCCGGGCCCTGCCGGTGTTAAGCCAGCTCAATGCAGCCAGCCTGGAATTGTTTGACGAACTGGCAGCAATAGAGGGGGTTGATTTCAACTATGAAAAAAAAGGGGTTGTGCAGGTTTTTAAAACCCGCAAAGAATTTGATAAAGGAGTTGAAGAGGCACGGCGGCTGCAGGAATACGGGGTCGAAAGCCAGGTTCTGAAAAATGATGAAGTGGCACCCTACTGCGGCCAGATGCGAACGGCCGGTGCCGGCGGCCTATTTTTTCCACAGGATGCCCAGCTGATTCCCGACCGCTTCGTCCATCAGCTGGCCAGCCATGTTGAAAACAACGGGGTGAACCTGCGGACTTCCGCCGAGGTTATCGGGTTTGAAATCTCAGGTCGCAAGGTGACAACCGTCAAAACAACCCGGGGCGACATCGCAGTAGAAGAAGTTGTTCTGGCCGGGGGCGCATGGTCCGGTGACCTGGCCCGTGAGCTGGGCATCAGGTTGCCGATGGAACCGGCCAAAGGCTACAGCCTGACCTATAAGCGGCCGGCGTCATGCCCTGGCATACCGGTTATGCTGGCTGAAAAAAAAGTGGTCTTAACCCCCATGGACGACATGCTGCGTGTGGCCGGCACCCTGGAGCTGGCAGGATTTGATATGTCGATTAACAACCGCCGCCTGCAGGCCGTCCTCAAAGCCGTCCCCGATTACTTTCCGGATTTCAACCTCAAGGACCTCGAACTGATAGAGATCTGGCGCGGGCTGCGCCCCTGCTCCCCCGACGGCCTGCCCTATCTCGGACGCCCCCGCCGCTATGACAATGTCATCATTGCCACCGGCCACGGCATGAAGGGCATATCCCTGGCCCCCGTCACCGGTAAATTGGTCGCTCAATTAGCAGCCAATGAAAATCCGCAAATTGATTTGAATGTCCTGAGCATCGAACGCTTTGGACCTCATTGAGTGTTTGCATTACTGGTTTGCTAATTTCAGCCATGTGCAGGTTTGCCTTGCTTCAAAGTTAGTCTAAGTCCAGATCCGCTCTACACTGATTACATTTGACAACACCACGGAAAACCTTATTTCCGCATTCAGGACAGATATAGCGGGCCTCTTCATCTCGAATCCATTTTTCAGTACCAAATTTTCGTCCTGTATGGGATAGCCCGCAATATTACTTTTTTGCCAACCGCCATGGGGAAATTATCTATATGCTGGCAGGGAAAGTCATCACACTGATGGCATCCGGTGTAACCCTTCTCAGTTGTACATTGTCTTATTTCACACTGCTGGCAATGCATAAACAGTATTATCTGACTAGGCATCCGCTGCATCGAATGTCATCGGTGGAAAGATTTTCACTGTTGGGAAGAAGGCCTTTGCCAGGAACTTTTCCTTTATACAGGCCCACTAATCGTTCCTTGAATTTTTCATTTTTATCACGGTCTGCAATATAGATGGCACAGACACCGCAATAAAGACCACAGGGGGAAATCAAATCCGGATTAACTGTCATAATTTTAAACCCTCCTGTGCATACTACTCTATTCTGGATAGCTGCTAATTGTTTACCCGGTAATTATTAAGCCACATTGGCTTATGATGACCTATATGATTTGAGGATCTGATAAAATTCGGTATTGATTAGTTCTGGTAAATATTTTTAACGACATCCACAAAATCAAAATCTGATGGCTCGAATCGAATTATAGACAGCAGATATTTGCTTCAGCTCATCCATTTCCTTCAGGTATCTCCCCAGCCTAGTTGCTGATTCCTCATTTCCGTGTTTCGGCACGAACATGGGTTTATCGGGATCAATCCAACCCTTTTGCAGATAGGCTGGCAAAATGCTGCTGCATCGGCAGCGGTTCGATTTATCAAATATGCCGCAATTGTTCACCAGGAAATCCTTTATTCTCGATCGGGCTCTTGACAGTCGCTTCCGATAAGCGGCTGATGTGATTTCAAGTATTTGTGCGCCTTCCTGGCTGTTGACTTCCATCACAACCCCCAGGATGAAGGCCATCCGGTGAGCACGGTCCAGAGTTAACAGCAGGGCATGGGTGCAAACTGATCTTGTTTCTGCTTCAAGGTAGGGCTCCGGCGCATCCAATGGTTTCGATAGCCACCCTTTGGCTTCATACCTGTCTAATATTCCTTCCAAATTCTCAATTGAGGCCATTTTCTTTTCGGCCCATGTTTTGCGAACCGCCTTTAATTTATTGACCGCGATACGCAGCACCCAGGCACGAAACGATCCCTCGAAACGATACCCTTGCAGGTTCGTGATTACGGTTATTAATATTTCCTGGGAAATGTCTTTGGCATCTTCAGGATTAAACAGCATCCGCAAGGATAGAGAATAAACCGGTTGTTGTATCCGGCGCACTATTTCCTCCAGCGCGTCCTTCGAGCCCTGGACGGCTTCTGTGACCAACTGTTCTGTCTCTTTTTCGTTCTTCATCTTAAAATTTGCATCGCGCATTTTAGGATTGTCTGTGTGGTGATTGATTCATCCATATCAGGGTTAAATAAATTATTTATATTGTATGCCCGCGGTTTAAATTTTTGGCTCTCTTATATTATAGAGTGATTTTTTCGCCTTTTGTGACCGAAAAACTTCAATATATGGAGTTTAATTGAGGACGGCGGCGGCTGCACTGGCCAATTCGATCAGATAGCGAGGGAAAATACCTGCCACCACCATCACAACCACGAGCACGCCACTGAGGATTTTTACCGGAAAAGAAATATTCAGCGGCGGCAGCTCTTCCACCGGTTCTTCCAGGTAGGCGGCTTTTAAAATGAGAAGGTAGTAGTAAAGGGAGATGACCACGTTGATCATGGCGATCAACACCAGGGTAAAATATCCTTTTTCCATTGCGGCGGCGAACACCAGAAACTTGGCCGTAAAGCCGATGGTCGGGGGGATACCGGCCAGGCTGAATACCGACACCATCAGCGTCAGGGCCAGCAGTGGTGACCGGGAATGCAGGCCGGCCAGCTGGGACATTTGCAGGTTGCGGCCGTCGTCGGCCACTTTGACTACCACCAAAAAGGCAGTAAATTTCATTATCAGCATGGCCATGGCATAGAAAATGACACTGAAGTAGCCGAAGGTGCTCATGCCCAGGATTCCGATCAGCACGTAGCCGGCATGGGCGACCGCGGAGTAAGCCAGAAGTCTTTTAAGGTCCTTTTGAACGATGGCGGCCAGATTGCCGACGGTCATGGAAACAATGGAAAGGATAACCAGAACGTGGGCCAGATAGATACTGCCGTCACCGGTGATGGCGATCATGCGAACCAGAATGGCGATGGCGGCCACTTTTGAAGCGGTTGCAATATAGGCGGTTGCCTGATTGGCAGCTCCCTGGTAGACATCCGGCGCCCAGAAATGAAAGGGAAAGACGGCCAGTTTGAAGAAAAACCCGCACAGGGTCAACAGTAATCCGATGACCACCATGGGGGAGTCAAGTGCGGCCGGCAGCACCCGGATCATCTCGGTTACATAGGTTGCCCGGGTGGCGCTGTAAAGAAGGGCAACACCAAAGATCATCACAGCCGACACAAAAATCCCCACCAGAAAATATTTGAGCCCCGCCTCCAGGCCGACCCGCTCATCTCTTCTCAGGGAAACAAGGACGTACAGAGAATAACTGGAAAGCTCCAGGGCCACATAGATGGTCAGGATGTGGACGCCGCTGACGAGCATCATCATGGCCAGGGTGCATACGAACAGCAGCAGATAAAACTCCGGGTGGTGTTTTTGCGCGATGGCGTTGAGCTCCGAGCAGATACAGATGACCAGAAACAGCCCCAGGGACAGCATGACCTTGAAGACCTGGGAGAAAAGGTCCACCCGGTAGGCTTCAAAAAACAAATATCCTTCCTGATTGACGTTTAGCAAACAAACCAATACGCCCAGGGCTGCCAAAGCCATGGCAGCAAAATAATCCCGCCGGGGATTGGCCTGCTTGACCATCGACAGGCCTAAAAAAACCATGCCGCCGGCAAAATAATAAAGCTCAGGATAGAAGAGAAACCATTTCATCACGGTAAACCATTAAAAAACGGAATTGACGCTGTTTCGATCATGTCAAATATCAGCGCCGGAAATAGCCCAAACAGCAGCAGGGTGGCCAGCAAAATCATGCGCGGTATGCCCAGTCTGAAGGGTACATCCGACAGGTGCGCAAACTTTTCATTTTTTGGACCGTAGAAGGTGCGCTGCACCACCCGCAGCATAAATAAGGCGCTGACCACCAGCGCGCAAACGGCCAGCGCACCGGCAACCGGATAGGTTTTAAAGGCCGCAATAAAAACCATCAGCTCGCCCCAGAAGCTGGCCAAACAGGGTATGCCCATGCTGGCCATGGCGGCAACGATAAAATAGGTTGAGGCCACGGGCATAACCCGACTTAACCCGCCCAGTTCGGCGATTACCTTGGTATGGGTGCGGTCATAAATATAACCCACCGCGGAAAAGAACAGGGCGGTCATCACCCCGTGGGCAAACATCTGAAACACCGCCCCGTTCAAACCATCCACCGATACGGTTGACAACCCGAGTCCGACAATGCCCATATGGGAAACGCTGGAGTATCCGATCACATACTTGAGATCCTTCTGGCTGAGCCCCACAAACGCGCCGTAAACGATGCCGATGGTGGCCAATGTGGCCATGAGCCAGGCCCAGTGCTGCCAGCCCTCCGGGCAGAGGAAAATGCCCACGCGCAGGATGGCAAACCCCCCGATCTTCATTAGCACGCCGGCGTGCACCATGCTGACGGCATGGGGTGCGGCAACATGCCCCACCGGAGACCAGGTGTGAAAGGGCCAGATGCCGGCCAGGATGCCAAAACCGATATAAAGCAGAAAAAAGGCAAATTTTTGCTGGTACGGGGTAAAGGTCCCCGGCCTCATGAGCAGGGTGATATCAAAGGTGTTTAAACCCGATTTGACAAACAGAAAGATAATTGCCGGCAGCACCAGGGCACTGCCCGCCAGCAGGTAAAGGGTCAGCTTCATGGCCCCGTATTCCTTGCGGGTGGTCCCCCAGATGGCAATCAGCAGATACATCGGGAAAAGAGAGACATCGTACCAGATGAAAATGAAAAACAAATCCAGGCTCATGAAAAGGCCAAAAACGGCCAGCACCATCACAAAATAGAAAGCGTAGAACTCTTTGACCCGGTTTTCCAGCTCCCACATGGTCAGCACGCCGGTAAAAAATACGATGCCGGTCAACAGCAGCATGGGAAGATTAAAGCCGTCGGCTGCATTAAAATAGGTTATCCCCAGCGATTCCACCCAGGGCACTTTTTCCACGAACTGTAGCCCGCCCTGGGATTTGTCGTAGGCCACAAACAGGTATAGGGCCAGGATCAGGGTGATGCCGGAAAAAACGGCACTGACCCACTTGATCCGGGTCTTGCGATCCTCCGGGGTAAACAGGATGATCAGCAGCCCCCCAATGCAGCTTAGCAAAATCATGCTAAGATATGGAAAATCGGCATATTCCATAGATTTAACAGTCTAAAACGAATGATCAATTAATCACGAAAACACGAAATTTTCTTTTCGTGTTTCCATCCTTTCGTGCTTTCGTGGTAAAAAAAGTTCTGCCACAAAATGCACAAAAAAATCGAATAAGCTAAAAGAAAAAATACAGCGCCAGCAGGACGATGACCACAAATATGGTCAGCAGCCGGTACTGAATCATTCCCAGGTGCAACAGCGAGGTCAAACGGCCGGTGGCCACGGTCCCCTTGCCCAAACCGTCGATTGCCCCGTCAATGACCCTGTTATCGTTATTGGCAAATCCCCGTGACACCACCCCGTAGATGAACACATCCAGAAAACGCCGGTAGAAACGATCGATATACCAGCGCTCGGCAAACAGATTGTTCAACGGTGCAATTCTTTCTACGAAACCGATCCGGGACGCACCCCGGCGCCCGTACTCGAGCCAGGCCAGAACCACCCCGAAACCGGCGGACCCAAGGGCCGCAAACGGCAGCCAGGCGTGGCGGCCGTCTGCGGCTGCCCGGATGAATTGTTGGGCGCCAAAAAATTTTTCGAGTGCCCCTTCAAAAAAGCCCAGCATAACGGTTATGGCGGCCAGGATAATCAGGGGCCAGCCCATCAACCAGTAGCCGCCATGCCCGTGATCAGGATGGGTTGCGCTGTCGCTTTCATTCTGGATGTCTTCCGGCCGCAGAATAATAAAAATCAAGCGAAAGGTGTAATAGGCCGTTAAAAAGGCACCCAGCAAACCGGCAACCAGCCAGGCCGGGTTTTTTAAATCGGCCAGGGCCGCCAGAATCAACTCTTTGCTGAAAAAGCCGGAAAATGGCGGCAACCCTGCCAGGGCGGCCGCGCCGATCACCGTGCAGATCATGGGAACCTTCAACCGCCGTCCCCCCCGGCGGCCGATTTCAAACATGTCATTGGTTTCATAGGCATGGATAAAAACACCGGCGCACAGAAACAACAGGGCCTTGAACCCGGCATGGGTGGTCAGGTGAAACATCCCGGAAAAATAGCTGCCGGCCGCCAGTCCCATAATCATAAACCCCAGCTGGCTGATGGTGGAGTAGGCCCAGACCTGTTTGATGTCCCGGCTGACCATGGCCATGGTGGAAGCCAGCAGCATGCTGATGGTGCCGATGGCCAGAAACACCACCATGGCCGTGGCCGAAAGACTGAAAAACGGAAACAGGCGGCCAAACAGATAAACACCGGCGGCTACCATGGTGGCCGAGTGCAGCAGGGCGCTGACCGGCGTCGGGCCCTCCATGGCATCCGGCAGCCAGGTCAGCAGTGGAAACTGGGCGCTTTTGCCGACGATGCCCCCGAAGATCAGAAGGGACGCCATCGTAATCAAAAACGGTGACATCCGCCCGCTTACCCCGGGGCCGTTCATTTCCAGAATATTCAAATTACCCAGATTTACCAGGGCCAGCAGCAGACCCAGAAAAAAGGCCACATCCCCGAAGCGGGTCATCACAAATGCTTTTTTGCCGGCTTCGGTGGCGCTGAATTTTTCATACCAGAATCCGATCAGCAGGTAGGAGGAAAGCCCCACCAGCTCCCAGAAAATAAAGAGCTGCACCATGGTCGGTGCGATGGTCAGATTCATCATGGCCCAGGCGAAAAGGGACATGAAGGCGTAATAGCGGGAGAACCCCTTATCACCGGCCATGTAGCCCAGAGAGTAGATCTGGACCAGAAAACTGATGGTAGTCACGATGGTGAGCATGAGCAGGCTGGCCTGGTCGAGAAGGAACCCGAAAGGAATATGAATGTCACCGGATACCAGCCAACGGCCGAGATACTGAATCGGAGCCGCCGGGTGCCAGTGGCGGGCCAGCAAAAAAATGGCGCTGAGCAACGACACCGTGATCGCCCCGATGGACAACCCGGCCGAAAGCCCCCGGTGTTTCCTGGTAAACACCATGATCACCAGAAAGGCAACGAACGGCAGCATCGTGGCAAGCATCGCTGTGATCAATGTAAAGTCCCAGGGTAACATATCAGTCATTTATCAACTCGCATATTATAAGAATATCTTACGTGAATAGACGCTTTAAAATCCCAAATTCCAAGCACCAAATTTCAAATAAATCTCAAATTCCAATTTTCAATGACCGAAACATTTGTTAAGCAGCGATAGAATCCCGATTTCACCTCAATACGAAATAATTAGCCAGAGTTATTTTGGAATTTTGGTCATTGTGTATTTGTTATTTTTATTCCTAACCTCAACAATAAGGACTCTAAAGAAAATATTTCATTTATTTTAAGAAGATTGTAATCACGTGGATCCACCGATCCAGTTTGACGATAGGCCCATACAATCAGGGCCAGGCCCACGGAGACCTCCGCACCCGCAATGGCAAAAATAAACAGCACGATCGACTGGCCTTCCATCTCCTGCCAGAGCAGGGACGATCCCACCAGGATGATGGCTGCGGCATTGAGCATGATTTCCACTCCCAGCAGGATCATGATCAAGCTGCGCCGGACGACCATACAGACCATCCCCATCAAAAACAGCAATCCTGCCAGTATCAGAACGTGGCTGAATGGCACAATCATAGCTCACCTTCAGACGCTTTGGCAGCCGTGTTTTTTTTGACCGCCGGCCCAGTAACAGGGCACCGATCAGGGCTACCAGCAACAATAAAGATACGATTTCAATCGAAAGCCACTGCTTTTCAAAAATGTACTGCCCGAAAATGCCCGGGTCGGCCAGGGCGGTTTTCAGGGTAATGCGGCTGCTCGGTTCGGATATAACCACGCCAATACCGATGGCGATGTAAACAATGCCGAAAATGGCAGCCGGCACCCACTGCGTTAAGGGAAATAACCGCTCTTCGTCGGTTTTCAATTTCATCATGATGACGATGAACAAAAACAGCACCATGATGGCCCCGGCATAAATAATAACTTCGAGCACAGCCAGAAAAGGGGCCCCAAAAAGATAAAAAAGCATGGCGCTGCCGAAAAAAGAAAAAATCAGATAGATCACCGCATGGATCAGATTGCGCCGGGTAATGGCCATGGCGGTCGAACCCAGTATCAATAGGGCCAGAAAATAGAATATGATGGAGTAGATGGTCATAATTTATTTCTTGCGAAATTCAAATTCGAAATCCGAAACAATACCGAATTTCAAATGACAAAAATTCAAAACAGCAAACTGTTTTTTGGATGCAATTTAAAAACCCATGCACGAAGTTTGGAATTTTAGAACTTCTAATTTAGAATTTGTTTCGTATTTCGAATTTCGTGCTTCGGATTTCCGGTTAATCCGGTTATGGAAGATTACTCTTCACATTAACCGGCCTGTCTTCCTTGACGTGTTCTCCTTTACCGCCCAAATCGGTTGTGATTCCGGCATAGCGGTAGAAATTGTATTCCTCATCCTTGCCACAGTGATCCACCAGCAGATCTTCTTTTTCATAGACAAGCTTTAAAATGTCCCGTTCGCAGGTCTCAAACAGGGGCGTTAACTGAATGGCCGACGTTGGGCAGGCCTCTTCACACAGCCCACAGTATATGCAGCGCGCAAAATTAATGCGAAACCAGGTGGCATATCTGCGACCATTTTCCTTCTGGGCCGACTGCATGGAGATGCAGCTGACCGGGCAGGCGCCCGAACACAGGTAGCAGGCCACACAGCGTTCATTGCCGTCGGGGTCCCGGGTCAATATAATCCTGGCCCGTGTGCGCACCGGCAGCGGCCGCTTGTATTCGGGGTACTCTTCGGTGATAGGCTTGCGAAACAGGTGCTTAAATGTGGTCGCAAAGCCAGTTGCTAATGCTATAATTGCTTCAAATGCTGAAGACATAATCTCAAAACCTTAAATGCGTTTACGCAGATATCATTTGAAAAATTCGAATATCAATTAAAAATTACTACTTTGGATTTCGATTTTCTATATTAATAAAATTGCTCCTGTTACCACTATATTTATCAACGCCGCCGGTACGAGCACCTTCCACCCCAGGGCCATCAGTTGGTCATAGCGCAGCCGGGGCAGGGTTGCGCGAACCCAGATCATTATCAGTGAAATCAGTATTATTTTTATAAACAGCCATAATACCGGCGGCAGTATAGGGCCGCGCCAGCCTCCCAGGAAAAAAACAGCCGTAAGGGCTCCCAGAACCTGCATGTGGACGTATTCACCCAGGAAGAACAGCCCAAAACGCATGCCGCTGTATTCCGTATGATAGCCCGCACCCAATTCGTTTTCAGCCTCAGGAAGGTCAAAGGGGATGCGCTTGCTCTCGGCCATGGCGCTGATGATAAAGATCACGAAAGACACCGGCTGCACCAGGATAAAGGGATAGTCGACCTGGGCATTGACGATATCCACCAGGCTGAAGGAGCGGGCCAGCATGACAATCGGCACCAGCGAAAGGCCCAGGGAAAGTTCATAACTGATCATCTGGGCCGCGCCCCGGATACCGCCCAAAAGGCTGTATTTGGAATTCGAAGCCCAGCCACCCAGGGCAACACCGTAAACGCCAAGTGCGGACATTGCAAAAACGAACAGCAGGCCCACATTCAGATCGGTAATCACCAGCGGAATTTTGTATCCCCCGATGGTGATATCGCGGCCCAGGGGGACCACCGCAAACATCAACAGGGCTGTGAAAGCAACTACCGCAGGAGCCAATTTGAAAATCGTGTGCTCGGCCGCTTCGGGCACCGTGTCCTCTTTAACCATCATCTTGACCGTATCGGCAATCGGCTGCAGCAATCCGAACTTGCCGGCCCGATTGGGGCCGTAGCGAATCTGCAGCCGGGCAAGGAACTTTCTTTCCACCAGCACCAGATAAGCCGCCACCAGCAGCAGGCCTACCAGAATGACCAGCAGTTTGATCAGTAAAAATATAAAGCCGATGATCCAGTCCATAGTGTTTGTCAGTTGTACGTTGTCTGTTAATGTTTAAGAAAAGCTCAGGGGAATATAACCTAACCCGAATAATCTAGAAAAAACAAATCTCAAATCCCAAAAAATCTGATTACAATTTATATGATACTATCCCACTTTATTAATTCTATCTTTGCCAATCACCACTTTGCCAGTACCGAGAATCTGCCAGTTGAGTTTGCGATGGCGGGGTATCAGCAAAATACCGGCCGCCATATTGTCTGCGACCCGCAGTTTTAATTCCAGCTTGCCGCTGTCCGCTTCGATGGCAATCCGGTCGCCGTCATTTAATTGGAAAGCTTTTGCATCATTGGTGTGCATGGTGGCACAGGGCTCCGATTCCAGTTCCTGCAGGCAGGAAGCGTAAGCAGAAAGCTCTTCGGTACCGAAAGTCCGGTCCACCAGGATGAGCTCCAGGCCGCTTTCCTGGTTCCCGGATTTATCAATGGCAAATGGGTTTTGTCCTTTAAATCGCAGATCGGCATTGGCGGCCGATTGAAGCCGCACCCCGTCATCGGCGATATCATCCCATGAGGGCAGATCGGCGATTTCGGGTATGATATCCGCCAAAAAGATCCGGTTATCGGCTGTTGCCGTATTTTTATCGGCCAAATCTGCCAGCAGCTGCCAGGCCGGCCGGGTGTCTGCGGCCGGAATGCCCCCACCATAAACTCGGGGCGGATGGCCGCCACCGCCGCTTTCAACGATCGGCAGGCCCCCCTTATAGGCTTGCCCGGTAATCTGCATACGGCCTTCCTGGTTGATAAACAGCCCCCCGGCTTCATACAGGGTTGCGGTCGGTAAAAACAGATGGGCTTTGCCCACGGTTTCGGTGTGGAGATAGTCCATAACCACCAGCATTTCAAGCTGATCGATGGCACGCTCCAGGCGGTCGCGATCGGCAAACTGCTTGAAAGGATCACATTCGGCCAGAATCAGGGCTTTGATCTTACCATCTTCAATCCCTTTAACAATCTGCAAAAAGGATCGCTGCGGATCGGAGGCAAGACCGGCACCGAACGCATTGGCACCCGGCAGCAGGTAAAACAATCCGGACCTTTTATTTGCTGCCTGCAGAAGCAAAGCAAGATCGGCAGCCAGGCCCGGTACCTGAGGGGGTACGATGTCGGTGCCGCAGACAAGCACCGGCTGGCGGCTGTCTCGCAAAGCGTTAATAACAGTTGAAATCTTCTCCCGGCGGGGTTCGTCCGCCAGGTTCTCGTCCGGTGCGGCCCCGTAAAATTCAGCAGCACCTTTGCCGAGGGCTGCAGCAGCCGTTTGATCCACAGCGGCTTTGACTAACAGCCCGGCGTAAAAACCAAGCTCATTTAATGCTACGGTCAGGTGGGTAAAATCCAGCGGCAGAGATACCGGCCTGGGATCCAGCACCACAATGGTGGCGCCGTTTCTTTGCGCCTGCCGCAGGGCCAGCGCCAGCATGGGGGCCTCGTTGATTGGATCCGCTCCCATGACAACGATAAAATCAGCCGATTCAACCTCCTGCAAGGACACGGCCAACTCCGGATCCAGCCTGGTGACGGCTGACTTGACCTTGACCGCCAGGGCTTGATCCATGAAAAATACCGGCTCTCCAACTTTATTCACACGGCAAAAATGCGTGAGCATTGACTGGGTCTCCAGGCTGCTGCGGGATGAGCCAACGGCTGCCACCGCCGATGGACCTGCATCCTGGAGGATTTGATCCAGTTTTTCATGGGTTTCGGCCAGGGCCTCCTCCACGGCAGCCTCACGGCCGCTGATAAAAGCCGATCGCGGTCTGGTCTCGAGGCCATTGTAAAAGTGGCCGTATCGTCCCCTATCACAGATGAAATAACCGTTGACCGCCTGGCTGTAGCGGGCTTCCTGTCGTCGCGCTTCACGGTAACGAAAGCTGACGACGGTATGACACCCCAGGCTGCAGTTGATACACAGGGTGGGGCTGCGCTGGTAATCCCAACGTCGTCCGAAAAACCGCGAAGGCTTATCCGTATAAACGCCCGTAGGGCATAAATCAGAGAGGTTTCCGGTAAACGGGCTTTCCAGGATGCCTTCTTTAAACCGTCCGAAATAGGTGCGGTTGGCGCTGCGCATTACACCCAGGTCCAGATAGCCGGTGTATTCCTGATAGTACCGGGCGCACCGATAACAGTGGATGCAGCGGTTCATCTCATGCTGCACCAGGGGCCCCAGATATTGATCGGTATAGGTGCGCTTGTTGCCCTCAAAGCGCCGCAGGCCGTGTCCGCCGGCGATTGTCATATCCTGCAGCAGACAATGGCCGCCTTCATCACAAACCGGGCAATCATGGGGATGGTTGAGCATCAGCCATTCGATTACGTGTTTGCGGAAGTCTACGGCTTCCTCGTCTGTGGTGGAGACCACCATACCGTCCTGGGCGTCGATCATGCAGCTCATCTGAACCCCTTTTAAGGGGCCCTCCAGGAATTTAACGGCACAAACCCGGCAGGCGCCCACCGACCCTAAGGCCGGGTGATAGCAAAACCGGGGAATCATGATGCCCAGCTGTTCCGCGGCCTCAATTACCTTGGTCCCGGATACAACTTCTATTTCACGATTGTCGATGACTAGTTTGGGCATGTCTGGCTTCTGGTTCCTGGTTACTGGTTCACTGGCTTCTGGTCGCTGGTTTCTTGTCTCTGGTTACTGGTTGCTGGTCGCTCGGGTGCTCTGACGTTCGCAGTTACCAGGGACAAGCCGCCAGCCGCCAGAGGCCAGGCACCAGTGACCAGTCATATTTATTTAAACGGGCACTTCTTTTGACTGATATGTTCCCGGATTTCATCTCCAAAAAATTTTAGCAGGCTTTCAACCGGTCCTACCGCCCCGGGCGCGAAAGCGCAGTAGGCTTTCCACAAATGCTTGCACATGCGCTCGAGCGCGGGGATATATTCTTCCCGGCCCTGCCCGCTTTCGATTCGTTTTAATAGGTCTCGGATATAGGGCAATCCCTCCCGGCAGGGCGTGCACCAGCCGCAGGATTCCCTGGCAAAAAATTCGATTAAATTTAAGGTGGCCCCCACGAGACAGGTTTTGTGATCAAACACCATGATGGCACCGGTGCCAAGCCGGTTGCCGATATCGCGCAAGGGTTGAAAATCCATTTCAACATCATAGTGTTCCGGGGTTAAAAAGCAGGTGGAAGCCCCGCCGGGCAGGCAGGCTTTAAACTCGGATCCTTCCAGCATACCGCCGGCATGTTCTTCAATGATTTCGCTCAGCCGGACCCCCATGGGCAATTCGTAGCAGCCGGGCCGGTTGACTTTTCCGCTGATGGCAAACAGTTTCGTACCGGCGCCTGCCTCGGTGAGGGCCAGGTCTTTAAACCACTGCTCGCCGTTGCGAATAATGTGCGGCAGGCAGGCCAGGGTTTCAACATTGGAAAGCACCGTCGGCTGCCCCCACAGTCCCTTGGCCGTGGGATAGGGCGGCGGCTGCTGGGGGTTGGGCCGTTTGCCCATCAGAGCGTTTATCTGCGCGGTGACCTCTCCGCAAATGTAGCGTCCCGCGCTGCGATGCACAACAATATCCAGTGAATAGTCGCTGCCCAGGATATTTTGGCCCAGGTAGCCCTCGTTGCGGGCAAGGGCAATCTCTCTTTCCAGGACCCTGGCAGCCCGCTCGTATTCCGGCCTGATAAAAATAATGCCGTGGTCGGCCAGGGTTCCAAACCCGGCAATGATGATGCCTTCGATAATCATGTGGGGATCGGCATGAATCAGCACATGATCCTTAAACGTACCCGGTTCCATCTCATCGGCATTGCAAACAATATAGCGCGGAAAAGGGGCGTCCTCGGCCACCGACATGAGCTTCATGCCGGCCGGAAAGGCAGCTCCACCGCGTCCGAGTAGATTCGCGTCCACAATCGCCTGCCGGACATCCATATAGGCAAAGTCCTTGAGGACATCAGCCAGGGCCTGGTAGCCGCCGCTGCTGCGGTATTCATCCAGGGTGGCCGTCCGGTCCGGATGGCGATTTTGAAATAGTACTTGGGGGTATTTAGATGACATATGCCTAAATTTTGCTTAAATCCATCAACAGTTTTCAATCCGAAGGGTAGAAATTTAGGAATTGCGAATTTAGGGATTGAGGGATTCTAATAATGGATAAGCTCCGAATCCCAATTCCTAAATTCCTAAATTTACGTATCCCTCAATTTCTCAATTATCGCGTCTATCTTTTCCGTCGTAAGATTTCCGTACACTTTTTTGTTTATTAAAATGGCCGGGGAGCGGTCACAGTATCCCACACAGCAAATCGGCAGCAGGGTGAACAGGCCGTCGGGGGTGGTTTCACCATCGCCGATCCCCAGCTTTTTTGACAGGTAATCTTTGATAGTTTCGAATCCGTTCATCCAGCAAACCACGCTGTCACAGACATGGATCACGTATTTACCCACCGGTTCACGGTAAATGAAGGTATAAAAAGTCGCGAGCTGCTCCACCTCCAGCGGTGACATGCCCACAAGCCGGGCGGTCTCTTCCACACCCTCGTCGGTCAGGTGGCCGTAATGCTCCTGGATGGCGAAAATTACATCCACCACCATTTCCCGGGGATGATCAACGGCGACAATCTTGGCTTGAATTGAGTTTTTAAGTTCTTCCGGCAACATAAACTGTCAAACCTCTGATAGTTGAGACACAATTATCTATCTATATCCGGCATAATGTAGTCCCAGGACCCGATAATCGTAATCAAATCGGCAATGGATCCGCCAACCGCCATCCGGGGCATTACCTGGATGTTGGCAAAGCCGGGGCCACGAATACGGGTCCGATAGGAATACCCCCGGCCGTCGCTGACCACGTAATAGCCCTGTTCTCCCCGGGGGATTTCACAGGCGGCATAGGCCTCACCCCTGGGGATTTTAGGGCCTCGGGTCACATTGACAAAGTGATGGATCAGGCTTTCGATATCTTTGAGCATATCCTTGCGCTGGGGGATCACATAGCGGTAATCATCGGTAACATAGCGCCCGGCAGGCATATTGGCAGCTGCCTGTTCGATAATTTTTATGCTTTGACGCATTTCCTCAACCCGTACGAGATACCGCGAATAACAATCTCCATCGGGGTGGGTGGGAACCTCAAAGTCAAAGTTTTCATAACCCGAATACGGAAAGGCCTTGCGCAAATCCCATTGCAGTCCGCAGGCCCGCAGATTCGGTCCGGTCACGCCCCAATCCATGGCGTCTTCCAGGGTAAGCCGTCCAACGCCCCGGGTCCGGGCCCTGAATATGGGATTTTTGCGGATCAGGCTCTCATATTCATCCAGGCGCCGGGGAAAAATTTTAACGAAATTATTCACCGCCTCCTTCCAGCCTTCCGGCAAATCGGCAGCCAGGCCCCCCAGCCTGAACCACGAGGGATGCAGCCGTCCGCCGGTGATCAACTCCACGATGTCCAGAAGCATCTCGCGTTCGCGAAAGGTGTAGAAGTTGGGCGACATGGCACCGACGTCATGGGCATAGGTGGCAAACCACACCAGATGATTGCTCAACCGGAACAATTCGCTGAGCATCACCCGGATAACCTGGGCGCGCTCGGGCACCGTGATGTCGGCCAGTGATTCGACCGCCATGACATAGGGAAGGTTGTTGGCGGCACCGGCCAGGTAGTCGATTCTGTCCGTATAGGGGATAAACTGATTCCAGGTCTGGCGTTCGGCGATTTTTTCCGCCGCCCGGTGGTGATAGCCGATGTCCATGTCCATGGAGGTAATTTCTTCACCATCGAGGGTGACAATATAGCGCATCAAACCGTGGACGCTGACATGGTGGGGACCGACGTTTAAAACAAGCTGGTAGTCCGCTGCATCTTTTTTAACGTAGATGCCGGCATCCAGAGGTTCGATCCTTTGGGCATCTGCCAGGGTGTAAGGCGGCATTTCGGTGGCCCGTCCCGGATAGCTCTTTCTCAACGGGTGCCCCTGCCAGTCATGGGGCATGATCAGGCGTTGCAGGTTCGGATGACCATCAAACTGCACCCCGAAAAGATCATATGCTTCCCGTTCGTACCAGTTGGCCGAAGGCCAGATATCGGTGATACTCGGGATGATCGGCCGGCGGCCGCGCAACGGAACCTTCAGCCGCAGCCGGCCGGCCGGCTCAAAGGCCAGGAGATGGTAAACCATTGTAAAGTCAGAGTTTTCAACCGAATCTTGTCGGGCGGATTCATCAATGACCGTGAGATCCTCCAACCGTTGATAGCGCGGCGTGGCTTCTGACTTGAGAAACCGCAAAACATCCTTGATTCGATTTTCGGCTACCTTGAAAGTCGCCATATCGGAGGTCGCCGGTGACAGCTCAACAGCATCTGAGAAGCGTTCTTGCAGGCTGCGGGCCAGGGCCTGGTCGCTGTCGTTTATTTCAATCCGGCGGGCAGCAGGGACCCACATCAGATTCGAGCGGCTGTCTGCGAACTCCGGTGGTACAACCGAAGTTCCGCGGATGGCGGTGCCGTCCATGCCCGGTCCGCGCGGATCGCGGGATTTGGTCTGGCGGTCAACCAGAATCGGGCCCTGGCTGCCCTGGGTACCGCCTTTGAGGCCGAAAATTGACCGGGTGGGCTTTTCCGAACCGATTTTTTCCTGTAGCGTTACCAGGCCATGCAGTACGGCCTCCGGGCGCGGGGGGCACCCCGGGATATAGACATCCACCGGCAGGATTTGGTCCACTCCCTGAACCACGCTGTAGGCGTCATACATGCCGCCACAATTTGAGCAGGAACCCATGGAGATAACCCATTTGGGTTCCGCCATCTGCTCATATAGCCTTAAAACCACCGGAGCAATTTTTTTAAAGACCGTTCCGGCCACTATCAGTAAATCTGCCTGGCGGGGAGAAGCGCGCAGAACTTCAGCGCCGAAGCGGGCCATATCATAGCGTGCGGTGAAGGCGGCCGCTTCTTCCACAAAACAACAGGAAAGCCCGAAAAACATGGGCCACAGGCTGTATTTGCGGGACCAGTTGATCAGAATATCCGCGTTGTTCAGGAGTCGCTCGTCTAATTTTTGTTGCCCGTCGGCCCCCACTCAAGCCCTCCTTTAACCCACACATAAACAAGGCCAAGTATTAATACCGTAATAAAAAAAGATATCTGCAACCAGCCCGGCCAGCCCAATTTCTCCCAGGCAATGGCCCACGAGAAGATATAAGCACCCTCCACATCAAACAGCAGAAAAAAGATAGCCACCAGGTAAAAAGGCACCGGATATCGCAGGCGGGCGCTGCCGGTGGGAATAATGCCGCTTTCATAGGCGCGCAGTTTTTCGACGGTGGGTTTTTTCTCCCCGATCCGGGAGGCAACCAGCAGCAGCAGCGTGATTAAGGCCAGGATCAAAAAGCCAAAAATCACCAGGCTGAATACGCCGGGTTCCCAGGGAGATAATACACCATCATTGACTACAACCTGCATGGTCTCCTCCGCCAAAACCTCATCTGAGGTTTTTAAACCACTTCTTAGGAAATCAAGGAAAGAAATAAGAGATGAAGAAAAATTTATGAAGCAATATGGTCATTTATGCAAGGATAAAATGACACAATGTGTGATTTTTTTGATAAAAATCGCTATCATTTAAGATAGTTCGTTGCAAGCGGCTTGTTGCCGGGTTTAGACTTCGGCCGCTGTAATTCTTATGATTGCCCCGCCGGCCACGCTTTTAAAAATTTGAGGATCGCCCAGCACCCGCCCGAAAACATTGACGGGGCTGTAGGCCCGCGGTTGATCGCCGCTGCTGACCGGGGTGGGGCCGAAAAAGATGCAAAAGGCGGGTCCGGCCGGCCAGTAGCCCAGATCCCCGACGTCGACATCCTGGCCGGCGCCGGGCTCCTGATCGATGGTCAGGGCAATGTCGAAATAGATTTCATCTCCCCAGACATTGACAGACCCCTCAAGGGGCAGCGCATCCGCTATTTTGCCGGCTGTGGGCGTGTCCAGCAATTCGGCTTCCATGGAGATGTTTTCAACCTCAATCATAATCTTGACCATTTGATTTATGCCTCCTTAGGTGATCTTTATACTTTCTTACCCTGCACCAGGCGTGCGAAATGTTCAAAGGACCTGTCCCAGGATGTTTCGGCATCATCTGGAAAACAGCATCCGGGCAACTGCCGGCTCTTCAAATGATAGCTCAGGCATTCACAGCAGATTCCTTTGCGGGCACAGGGATCATATGTGCAGTTACATTTATCGAGATTTTTTTCTTTGCGGCATTCCAATTGCGGCGCCCTCCTTGAAAATGGCAGGTAATTTCTCGATGATTCTCTACCATGAAAAACCAAAATGATCAAAGCGGTTCTTTTAAAAACAATTTGACACCAATCCATATCAGATGCACTATAAATAAACGGAATTGCAACCCAAAAGAAGATATTCCATCGTTTGATAGAACATGCAAACCGGAGAAATTTTTGACATAAAAAAATATGCCATTCATGATGGTCCCGGTATCCGGACCACTGTATTTTTTAAGGGCTGCCCCCTGTCGTGCTGGTGGTGCCACAATCCCGAAAGCCTGGGTACGGCACCCCAGCGCATCTACCGCCGGGAGCGCTGCATTGGCTGCCGGGAGTGTTTGGCGGCCTGCTCAAACGGAGCGATCCGGGAATATGAAGGGCAGCTGCAATGGACGGCCGATGATTGCCGGTACTGCCGACGTTGCGCTGAGGTTTGCCCCGCCGAAGCCGTGGAATTTGTCGGCCAAACCATGACGGTGGACGCGGTCGTCACCGAGATTACCAAAGACACCCTGTTTTATGATCAATCCAACGGGGGGGTGACCATTTCCGGTGGTGAGCCCCTGATGCAGCCATCGTTTTTGATGCAGCTTTTGGATGCCTGCGGTGAGCAGGGTATCCATCGCACGGTCGATACATCCGGGCATGCCGACTTGCAAACCCTTTTGGAAACAGCCTCTCGCACGGATTTGTTCCTGTACGATTTAAAGCATATGGACCCGGAAAAGCATTTCAGGTACACCGGTGTTTCCAACGATAGGATTTTAAACAACCTGAAGCAGTTGAGTCACCAGGGAGCCCGGATCATCATCCGCCTTCCCCTGGTCCCCGGTATTAACGCGGATGAAGAAAATATCGAGCGCACGGGCGTTTTGGCGGCTTCGCTTCCCGGCCTTATCGGCATCAACATTTTGCCCTATCACTGCGCGGCAGAGGCCAAATACAGAAATCTTGACCTGCAAAATAAGGCCTGCGATGTTCAGCGCCCTTCCGAGGATTTCATCGCATCGGTTGCCCGGCAATTAAGGGGCTATGATTTAGAGGTCAAAATAGGAGGATAGACAGTGACTCCCAGAATTGCGAGGCTTCGCAAAGAAAGTTTTGAGGCGGTTCCCAGTGTTTCCATCGAGCGAGCCGTGCTGGTCACCCGTTTTTATAAAAAAAATTATGGGAAATATTCGATGCCCGTCCTGCGGGCTTTGAACTTTAAGAACATCTGTGCAAAAAAAGCCATCTATATCGGGCAAGATGAACTGATTGTGGGTGAACGCGGCCCTTATCCCAAGGCGGTGTCGACCTTCCCGGAACTGACCTGTCATACGGTGGAAGATCTGCAGATTTTGAATTCAAGGGAGATGACCCGTTACACGGTGTCTGAGCAAGACATCGCCAGGTATAAAAAGGAAGTCATCCCCTACTGGCAGGGCCGCACCATGCGCGATCGGGTATTTAACCAGGTCCCGCCGGAGTGGCAGGCAGCCTATGCGGCCGGTCTTTTCACCGAATTTATGGAACAACGCGCCCCCGGCCATACGACCCTGGATGGGGTCATTTATCAAAAAGGCATGCTGGATTTTAAAGCCGAAATAGCCGATCACCTGGCCCGGCTGGACTATCTGAATGACCCCCAGGCGGCCGATAAGGCCGAAGAGCTCACAGCCATGGATATTTGCTGCGATGCGGTGATCCTGTTGGCCGAGCGCCACGCTGAGCTGGCCGAGAAAATGGCCCGGCAGGAATCGGATTCCGTTCGCCGGGCAGAACTCGACCAGATAGCCGCGACCTGCCGCCGGGTGCCGGCGGGTGCACCGCGTAATTTTGCCGAAGCGCTGCAAATTTACTGGTTTGTGCACCTGGGCACCATCACCGAATTAAACGGATGGGATGCCATGAGCCCCGGTCATCTGGATCAACACCTGGATCCCTTTTATCAAGCGGGTCTTGCAGACGGGACGCTGAACCGCGAACAGGCCAAAGAATTGTTAGGGTGTTTCTGGATCAAGGTTAATAATCAGCCGGCGCCTCCCAAAGTGGGGGTCACGGCCCTAGAAAGCGGCACCTATAATGATTTTACCAACATCAATCTGGGTGGATTGGTGCCGGACGGATCCGACGGCGTTAATGACGTCTCCTACATCATGCTGGAAGTCATGGACGAGATCCATCTTCTCCAGCCCCAGGCCAACGTCCAGATCAGCCACCAAACCCCCGAGCGCTTTTTAAAGGCAGCCTGCCGGATCATTCGCCGGGGATACGGCTACCCATCGGTGTTCAACACCGATGAGGTCATTATGGAACAACTGCGCACCGGCAAAACTCTGGAGGATGCCCGCCAGGGGGGCTGCAGCGGTTGCATCGAAACCGGCTGTTTTGGCAAAGAGGCCTACATATTAACCGGCTATCTGAATGTGCCTAAAATTCTGGAGCTGGCCCTCAACAACGGCGTGGATCCCATCACCCGGCATCAGATCGGACCCCAGACCGGAAATCCATCGCAGTTTAAAGATTTCGAAGCCCTTTACGAAGCTTTTACACAGCAGCTCCAATATATTACCGATTTAAAAATTCGGGTTAACAACTACATCGAGCGCATGTATGCCAAATATGCACCTGCACCTTTTCTGTCGGTGGTCATCCGCGATTGTATTGCCAACGGCAGGGATTATTACAACGGAGGCCCGCGATACAACACCAACTATATTCAATGCTGCGGGGTCGGAACCGTCACCGACAGCCTGTCGGCTATTAAAAAACATGTGTTTGAAGAAAAAAGCCTACCCATGGAGCAACTGCTGACAGCGCTTAAAAACAATTTTAAAGAACAGGAACCCCTGCGGTTGCGCCTGGCAAACAAAACACCGTTTTATGGCAATGATAACGATTTTGCGGATAGGATTATGCAGCGGGTTTACGGATCTTTGTTTGAGGCCATTGATGGAAAGCCCAATACAAAAAACACCTCCTATCATTTAAATATGCTCTCCACCACCTGCCATATTTACTTTGGCAAAAAACTGGGTGCTTCGGCCAACGGCCGCCGGGCGGCCCTGCCGATTTCCGACGGCACATCGCCTTCCCACGGTGCCGACCGTAACGGCCCGACGGCGGTAATCAAATCTCTGGGAAAAATGGATCAAATCAAATCCGGCGGCACCCTCCTTAACCAGCGCTTTTTGCCCGATGTGCTCGACGGAGAAGAGGGGATTGAGAATTTAGCCCATCTCATCCGAACCTATTTCAAGCTCAACGGGCACCATATTCAATTTAACGTTGTTGATTCGCGAACCCTGCGCAAAGCCCAGAGCGCCCCCGACGACTACCGGGACCTGCTGGTCAGGGTAGCCGGCTACAGTGATTATTTCATTGACCTGGATGAATACCATCAGGAAGAAATCATTGCCCGCACCGAGCAGGAATCCTTTTAGGTTTATAGATGAGGGGGAGGGGCGTTTTTTCCTTCCACCCCTTTTTTCCCGTGCAGCAGACTGTGTCGCAATTGATAAAACGACGCATATCGCTCTTATCGGGAATGACAGGGAAAACTCCCCAACATCTAAAGTTTTGTTAAGAATGGACGATACATACTAATAACAGTGTGCGGGTTGTCATACTGTTATCCCAATGCTCTGGGGGTGATTCCTTGTGAATCGCCCCCATCATTGCTTTCGCTTTCACCTGCAAGCCCCACTCGCCTGATTTTCACTTAACCATTGGGAAAAAAGTTACATAATAATTGTGACATATATTTCATAGGACGGAAATAAAGTCGCTTTGAGATAGAATCATTTTGTTATCTAATTTATTGAAATCATGTATAATTTAGTTTGCCCGAAAAACAGGCACGCTTTGTGCTAACGACCAAGGTGACCGGAAGCCATCCTGTGACTATTCATGCCGGCCGGTGAAGCAGCACAGTTGATCCTATTGAACCGCTTTTGGCTTCTTATCAGGCGGATTTTAATAAATCCAATATCTATCCCGAATGACAAATAAAATTGACATTGGTCCCAAAGCAATCATATCGCTGCCCCTCGCATTGCTTTAATTTATTAGAACCGTTTATATGCAAGCTGAAAGGGGGTCATTTCTACCCCGCTGTTTTTTTGATTTTGTACCCAACCCTAGGGAAGGTGTCAGATGGAATCCAATCCTGACCAAAGAGACACTTCGCGTTTCCGCCACGAAGCCTCGATCATGTTCGAAAATTACGCTTCCGGGAGGTATTACGAAGGCAGGATGTATAATTACAGTCGCGGCGGCCTGTACTTTGAATCCGATTTCGCTCCCAAGGTTGGGACCGAGATCTTTATAGGTGTGGAAAATTCGCCCCACACCTCCGGCCATGACGTCTACCGTGCCAAAGTCATCTGGAAAAAAGAACTGGCAGATAGCCAGTCATTCTTTCTCTATGGTGTGGGGAGTTAAAGTATTTCTAGGATTTATGAAATTTTTATGTTTTTTGCGGTAATAATCTCTTTTGTAAAAATAAAGTTGAAAGTATGCCTAAAATGCTAAAGTGCAGGCTACATAATTTAGGAAGGCGGAGCGCAAGCGACACCACAATTTTAGGCACTTTAGTGCATCTTTAGGCATTTCCAAGAATTAGCTTTTAATGGACTGAGCCAGGTCATTAATCCTTTCTCTTATTGAAATCAAATACTTAGCAACTTTGCCGCGATGATCGGCCATAATCGAGTCATGATCTCCCCGTAACACAACTAAAGGATCAAAGGTGCAAATTTGATCCATCTCTCTGAAAGCGATCTTGATATTTTCTTTTCCCCCTTTTTCCTTGACCTCCGGGTATAGGTGAATAAATGTATGCAGGGTATCCCTCAGAACGAGAACAACACCCTGGGTATAATAAATCCGGTCGTCAAGGTCGGTATAGGCAACATCATCATTGGACTGCACCAACAATCCCAGGGGCTGGTCCATGAACTGCTTGCTGATGATAAAAGTGAGCATGTTGTACATATCATCGGTGCGCAAATTGAAAATGGCGTTCGCATCTCCTTTGACAAGATTGGCCTCGTATTTTTTCAGCCGTTCGATACCCTTTTCATATTGGTTCTCGCTGGAGGGAAACCACCAGCTGTCGGAGGTGAAGGCCAAATGCGTTTCCCGGGCCTCTTTTAAATCGTTATTTTCGGCATCGACATTGCCGTATTTGGCGAGATTGGTGGAAAAGAAAGTGGTCAGCATCCGGGTTGCAAAAATGGTCCCCCGCTGGCGATTGGCCCGATTGTCCAACCAGCGGGTGGGAGAAATAATCAGATCGTTGACACTCCAGCCAAAGGTTGAATTCATCTCCTGTTCCAGCCGGTTTCTGATGGAAGCAGAAAGAACAGCGCCTTTTTGGGCTGGTGAAGAACTTGGCGCCGTTTTTACCAGCAGATCCGTGATATTTTGGTCCAGCTCCGGAAATCGGGTCTGATCTATAATTGTGTAGCCTTTATAAACCGTCCAGTATAAACCGGCCGAAAGGGGCCAGATTAAAATAAGCGCCAGTAGAATTAAGACCATCCATTTGCCGAATTTGGTCATCGTGGGTAGCAGGGATTTTTCCATGGTTTAGATTTTCCTCATTTCGGAATATCGTTATTGACAGCGGTATAAAAGGTCGATTGCCAAAGTATGAAATTTGAGAAAGGTAAGCACTGCGTTTAATAGTGTCAACATGGATTTGAAATTCAAGCCGGTGTCATTTCATATTAATTAATTCGACTTTTGCACTACCGTTCTCCCCCAACCAATTTGCTTGACAGGGTTTGGAGCCATGTTATTTATGAAATATTGTTTGAAGTAGGTCCCCTTTAATTAGAAAATATTAAAGGTTGCCATAAGTGCTCAAGGATCACGAACATGGAGTACTGGAGTAAGGGGGTATTGGAGTAATGAAAAATCACCCAGCTGCATCCCAATACTCCAATACTCCAACACTCCAATACTCCTAAGCCTAATAAGGGGGAGAAGCATGATGAAACAAAAAAAGGTTGTTGCTACCGTCGTATTGCTCGGTATCTGGTTGCTCAATGGCTGTGCGGCCGTGGTTGTCGGTGCCGGGGCTGGCGCCGGGGCGTACACCTATATCAAAGGAGATCTGAAAAAATCCTATGAGGTCAAATTTGATAAAGCCCTGAAGGTTTGCATCGGCATCTTAGAGGATCTCAATCAGCCGATTATCGAGAAAACCTCTGATGGCGAAAAAACGACCATTAAAACCAAAAGAAGGGACGGCTCCCCCCAGACCATTCATGTCGCCATTGAAAGTGTCGAATGGACCCAGGTATCGGTTAGAACGGGCCGGATTGGGTATTGGGAAAGAGAGGTGTCGTTGCAGTTTCATGAGTTTTTTGCGGAAAGGCTCAAGGAGTAGATGACTTCTGGTCGCTGGCAGCTTTTTACTGGTCAGGGAGTGCCACTGTAGTCTGGTTGCTACTACCAATTGATGCTCGATACTGGATATTCAATTCTCGTTGCTATTCTGACGTGTCCGTGAGTGCAGATTATCGAGCATCCAGAAGCGAGTAACAGAAATCAACGGGAACCAGCCTCCAAGTGACGAGAGACCAGTGACCAGCGACAAGAGACCAGACGCTATCATCAATTTTTCAACTCCCGCTGCGCAAAGGGCAGTTCGTGGTTGAGGGCGTCTATTTGTTCCTGCTCCAGGCGGTTGATTTCCTCGATGTGATTTTGCATGATCTGCAGCATGCGGGGGTCTGTGAAGCGATGCAGGCTGAAACTGGGCACGGAGGTAAAGCCTCGCCGGATCTTGTGAGCCCCCCCCATACCCGGGTCAAAGCGCTGGATGCCATTGTCAATGGCCCACTCGATGGGCGCATAGTAGCAGGCGTTAAAATGCAGCGAATTAATCGGCCGGGTGCATCCCCAGTATCGGCCATAAAGTTGATTGTCCTTGGTCACCAGCATCGACATCCCGACCGGCAGCGATTCATCCTTGCCGTCGTAGGCGGCGATAAACACCAGCCGCTGGCGGTAACGGTCGTACAATCCCTCAAAAAATGATTCGTTCAGATACCGACAGCCCCAGGGGCCGAATTTGTCGTTGGTTTGCTCATAATAACGGTACATCAGAGGGTAGAGGGTGCGGGGAATTTGGTTGCCGGCCAAAATTTTTAAAGAAATTTCCTGTTTATCCATTGCCTGGCGCTCCCGTTTGATGTTGCGGCGCTGGTTGGAATTGAAAATTGCCAGATAGTCATCAAAATTTTTATACCCACGATTGAGCCAGGCGTAACTTTGATGCTGCCAGCCAAAATATCCCAAATTGAGCATTTCACGATGCCATTGGGGATCGGCAAACAGGAAGCTGCTACCGGACAGGTGGTAGCGCCGGCACAACCGATCAATTTCAGACATCATGGCCGCTGTTAGATTCGGCACATCCTCTCCGGGGGCCATTAGAAAGCGGTAGCCGGTCATCGGTGTGAAGGGGCTCATGCCGACAATTTTGGGGTAATACGCAATTCCCATGCGACCGGCCACATCCGCCCACACCTGGTCGAATACAAACTCACCGGCGCTGTGCCCTTTGATGTACATCGGCGCAGCGGCAACCAGGTCCGGACCGCGGCGAACGGTCAGATGGTGGGGCAGCCAGCCTGTTTTAGCCGTGGTGCTGCCGGACAGCTCCATTAGCCTTAACCAGTCCCATTCCAGAAAAGGGGTTGGCAGCGGCTTTGCAAGGGCATCCCATTGATCGCGGTCGATATCAGCGATGTTTTGAATCCAGTAAATCGAATATGGTGAAGACTGTGGATTGGCCATCAAGTCACCGGTTCTTTCATTTAATAGCTGAGCTCATTCTAAGCCCGATAGCGGGCCCTGTCACCTTCTTTTTGAACCAGTATGTGAAAATAAGATTCAATATACCAAAGTCCGGTATAAGCGGTTCAGGCGGGGGCACCAATTTCTTGACAATTTGCGCCAGATAAATAATATTAAAAAGTTAAACCAAACGAAGTGGGGTAAAGGAAATAAAATATGCCGATATATGAATTCAGATGTTTGAAATGCAATGATTGTTTTGAGTTCCTGGTAAGGAACCAGGAAGAGCAGATAGAGCTTAGATGTCCCAAATGCAAATCCGAAGAGTTTGAGCGGGTTATGAGTGTCTCATGCCATTCCACGGGCGACGGATCCCCCAAGGGTCAATCGGCCCAGGCGACAACCCGAAACTGTTCGAGTGGCTCCTGTACGACCTACGACATCCCCGGGCACAGCCGTTAGCTGCCTTGCCGCTATTGTTTTGTATCGGATGTTAAGATATTTACGCCACCAAGACACCAAGGCCCAAAGATAACCGATATTCAAAGATTTCCTTTGTGTCTTGGTGCCTTGGTGGCACTTTATTCTCCGCCCCAGGCGGTTCCTGGTTAGGTTTGGGAATGGAATGTTGATGGCAAAATGAAACAGGTACACATTCAAGAAAAACAGCAGTTCAAGAAGCTGTTCAAACAGGAAAACGTCGACAATTTCGAAGATCGATTCAAGGTTTTAGAGGCTTTTCTGCAGACCGAAAAACACGTGACTATCGAGGAAGTCCATCAGCTGCTTATAGATAACGGCTGGGACCTGGACCCGGAGTTTGTGCGTGAAACCCTCCAGTTGATGTGCCGATTCGGATTTGCCCACAAGGGCCGTTTTGATAATGGCGTGATCCTTTACGAGCACCGGCATCTGGGCCAGCACCATGATCATTTGATCTGCACGAAATGCAGAAAGATCATCGAATTCCAAGAGGAACAGATCGAGCAACTGCAGATTAAGATCGCAGCTGATCGGGGGTTTCACATGCTGCAGCACCGGCTGGAAATTTACGGGATCTGCAACCGCTGCCTGCAGGACCGCATACAGTTGATGCCCTTGACGGTGGCCAAACCCGGGGAGCGTCTTGTCATCAGGGAGACCAGGGGTGGGGCCGGCTCTAAAATGCGGCTGTTGACCATGGGGCTGCGCAAAGGGGATCGAATTGAAGTGATCACCAACAACGGATATGGTCAGCTGGCCATTGCCGCTGACTTGAAACGTTATGTGCTGGGACGGGGCCTGGCGGAAAAAATTATGGTTGAACAAGACCAATCGTAATGTGTAATTTTCTCCAGAAAAAGTACTCACTGGATATGGACATCAATATGATATTATTTGCAGTTGAATGATATGGCTAAACAGGAGCCAGCTTACATCAGGGCTTATGAAAAGGGGATGCTGAAGGAAAAAGCAGCGCAAGCGGGCAGCCTCTTAAAGTCCTGTATGCTTTGCCCCCGAAAATGCGGTGTTGATCGGCTGAATGGAGAAACCGGATTTTGCAAAACCGGCAAACTGGCCTGGGTATTCAGTTACAGTCCGCATTTTGGTGAAGAAGCTCCCCTGGTCGGAACCCACGGCTCCGGTACGATCTTTTTCACCCACTGCAACCTGCTATGCCTGTTTTGCCAGAACTTCGACATCAGTCACCAGGGCCAGGGCCAGGAAGTAACGGAAAATGAGCTGGCAAGCCTGATGCTCGCTTTGCAGAATCAGGGCTGTCACAACATTAATTTTGTAACCCCTTCCCATGTCGTGCCCCAAATCCTGGCAGCTCTTGAAGTCGCTGTCGAACATGGGCTGAATGTTCCACTGGTTTTCAACTCCGGCGGTTATGATCGCCGATCAACCTTAAAACTGCTGGACGGCGTGTTTGATATCTATATGCCGGATTTTAAATTCTGGGATTCACAGGTTGCCGAAAGCAGCTGTCAGGCCCCTGATTATCCGGAGACGGCCCGCAGAGCCCTGGCTGAAATGCATCGGCAGGTGGGAGATTTGCAAATTGATGATGCCGGGATTGGCCGGCGCGGGCTGTTAATCCGTCACCTGGTATTGCCCGGGGGCCTGGCGGGTACCCGTGAAGTCATGCGATTTATTGCCCGCGAGATATCGGCTTTGAGTTATGTCAACGTCATGTCTCAATACAGACCCTGCGGCCGGGCGCACGAAGTAAAGGGGCTCGAACCACATCTTTCACCTGAAGACTATCAAGATGCGGTCCGGGCAGCGATAGAAGAAGGCATCACACGACTGGATCATCCGCAGCGCAGGGTGTTGTTTTAAGTAATTTGCATCGGTACCCATTAACATAAAGCTGGATATTAGCTGCGGCTTTTCTAAAAATGGCCAAGGAATGTTGGAATAATGGAATATTGGAAAGATGGGTAGGAAGGATAGCACCCATCTAAGAAAAGATTTTGTTCCTTTTTGAACCCAATATTCCATCATTCCAGTATTCCAACATTCCATTAATTTTTAAGCTGATTATTAAATGAAAAAGACATTAGGTCAGATTTGGTAAAGGGTTTATGGGAAAGATCTTCGCCATAGGGGATATCCACGGGTGCTACGATCAGCTGTTGGCACTGATGAAAAAACTGCCCATCGACTTTAAACAGGATACCCTGGTGTTTATGGGGGATTATATTGACCGCGGCCCCAAGTCGGTTGAAGTCGTTGATTTTCTGATAAAATTGAAAAAACGCGTCCCGGGTATCATTTTTCTAAAAGGCAACCATGAAGACATGCTGGCCAAGTACCTGGATGGAACCGACCGTTTCACATATCTGCTAAACGGCGGACAGCAAACCCTCGACAGCTACCTGAGCAAATCGGCTCATACCGGGACCCATCCGATTCCCCCTGCGCACATGGAATTTTTTAAATCCCTGAGACTCTTTTATGAAACCGAAGATTACATTTTTGTTCACGCCGGTCTGCGTCCCAAAGTATCCCTGGAATCCCAGGAAACGGAAGACATGCTATGGATTCGCGATAAATTTCTCCATACCCGCTACGATTTCGGCAAACCGGTAGTTTTTGGGCACACCCCCCTTGGTGAGCCCCTGGTGGAATCCAATAAGGTCGGTATTGATACCGGTGCAGTTTTTGGCAATGATCTCACCTGTGTCCAGCTGCCTGACATGGTGTTTTTTACTGCATGATCGCAAGGATAGGTTCAAAGGTTCAGGGTTCAAGGGTTCAGAGGTTCGGGGTTCACCGTTCAGGGTTGTACGGTGTTAACACTGGTATATGTTTTGGGTACCTAGACCCAAAATTAACCTTATACATCGTGACTGATAGTCTGACTTTGCAGCTGGATTTATCTTATCAGTTTAAATGGCGTAATTATGCTCTCGTGCAGATGCTAATCACTAACCTTTGAACCCAGAACTTCTGAACCCGGAATCCTTTTATAGATTTTTGTTTGACAAATTACGGGGGATTCAAATACCATTCCTGGAATCCGAGTTCAGGAAATAGTGCTGGCGGCATCTGTTTGCCCCGATGTGTGGATAGAGCCATAACCTATTAGAATTTTTAATAAATAGACGGATCCATCTTATGAAACACCACTCAATTTTTCTAATTGTTTTAATTACCCTAATGGCCGGAACCGCCATTGCGGAGCGCATGACCATCGTCGCCCCGGTGGCAAATATCCGCTCTGGACCCGATTCAAAATCCGATATATTGTGGAAAGTGGAGAAATACTACCCGATCTTTGTGGTAAAAAAATCAGGTTCTTGGTATCAATTCAGGGACTTTGAAGATGATTCTGGGTGGGTGCACAAATCTCTGGTTGGCAAAGTCAAGGCGGTCATCACCAAAAAAGACTTATGTAATATCCGCTCCAGGCCCGACACCAAGGAGAAAATCCTTTTTACAGTTGAAAAAGGTATTCCCTTTAAGGTCCTCAAGCGCAAGGACCGCTGGTTGAACGTTGAACACGCTGATGGGGACAAGGGTTGGATCCACGATTCTCTCGTCTGGTGATATGTGGCGATTGTCAGAAAAATGTTTTGATTTCCGAACGGTTTTATCTGCAACCGCTTTTACCCGTCTTTGGTATTTTGAAACTTATTTTAAAAAGCGGAAAAAATGAGTAAAATTAAGGTCATAGAAAATGACCGCCAACTGATTGTGGGCATCGGCTCAGCGCTGGTGGACATTCTAATCCACGAGGATGATAGCTTTATAGAACAAACCGGAGCGGTCAAAGGCGGCATGACCCTGGTGGACAATACCTGGATTGAACAAACCCTGGCGCTGGGTTCGGGAACGGCCACCATCGTTGCGGGTGGATCCGCATGCAATACCATCGTTGGCGTCGGCCAACTGGGTGGAAAGGCACGCTTTGTAGGTAAATGCGGAACCGACAAGTGGGGTCGGCAGTTTGAAAATGATCTTGCGCAACAACATGTCGATCCCGCTTTGCTTCAATCCGATTCACCGACCGGTCGGGTATTGTCCGTCATTACCCCCGATGCCCAACGCACCATGTTTACCAACCTGGGCGCATCGGCGGAAACCCGCCCGGAAGAGATTACGGCCGGAAGTTTTGCAGACGCCGCCGTCGTCCACGTCGAGGGCTATTTGCTGTTTAATCCGGAATTGATCCAGGCCGCACTTGACGCCGCCAAGGAGGCCGGCGCCTTAATTTCCCTGGATCTGGCCAGCTTCACAGTGGTTGAGCAGTCATTGGAGCTGCTTGAAAGACTCGTGGCCGGCTATGTCGACATCCTGATAGCCAACGAAGATGAAGCCCGCGCCTTTACCGGAGAAGCGGAGGAGAAGCAGGCCTTACGCGCGCTATCGGAAAAAGCAAATATTGCGGTTCTAAAAGTCGGTGCCCGCGGCAGCCACATTGCCCACGGGGGTGAAGCCGTTCACATTCAATCGATGGGAGACGGCACCGCGCTGGATACCACCGGTGCCGGCGACCTTTGGGCCGCCGGCTTTCTTTTTGGCCTGGTAAACGGATACGAACTTGAGCAATGCGGCCGGTTGGGCTCGGCATGTGGCTACGAAGTCTGCCAGGTAATTGGCGCCAGTATACCGGATGATGGGTGGAAACGAATAAAGAAATTTTTATAATTGCGCTGACGACGTAATTAATATTTTACTTGTAAATCAACTTAATAATTCATATTGTGGCTCTAAAAAAAATTCGAAACTCGAAATCCGAAACAATCTCGAATATCAAATGACAAAAATTCTAAACATTGAAATATGCTCCACAGTTATTGATCAATAATCCCTTTAAAGGTTTAGGACATTTGGATATTTGAATTTTGGTATTGTTTCGGATTTCGTGCTTCGAATTTCCGGTGAAACCGAGTTGGGAGGTTATATGGCGAAGAAACGAAAAAAAACCCGCAAGGAGCTTTTAAAGGAACCCGATGAGTTCATGACGCTGACCGGGAAGGTCATCGGGTTTGCTGTCGATCATAGAACCCAGCTAACCTATGGACTGGGAATTGTCCTGGTCCTGGTTATTATTGTTTCAGGCGTTCGCTTTTTTTCAATCCGGGCTGAAAAAAAAGCTTCGGCTATGTTGGGTCAAAGCATGATGGAATATAACAGCTTGAAAGCCCTAAAAAGCCCGGGGGAAGTTTACAGCGCGGTGTCTGGCAATTTTGAGAACATATTGCAGAAGTACAGCAGCAAGGACAGTGGCAAGTTGGCCAGGCTAACGTATGCCAATATTTGCTATGATGCCGGCCAATACAAGCAGGCCATAGAACTGTATAATGCCTCTCTGGGAGATTTTGAGAAATATCCGATGATTCACCGCCAGATACTCAGCAGCCTGGGCTATGCCTACGAACAGCAAAAAGACTATTCAACGGCGGTCGGCTATTTTGAAAAAATATCTGCGGCTTCGGGACAGATCCTGCGCGACGAGGCCCTTTTTCACATGGGTCGGCTGTATGACAAATTGGGCCAGACCCGAAAAAAGCAAAGAAGCTTATCAAAAAATTCTGTCCGATCATCCGGATTTTATCTACATCGACATGGTCAAGGAGCGTATTTCGGGTTAATGGAGGTTTCAGGGTGTCAGGAACGGCTCGAGTCAGTAGGGTCGGCCTCTGTGCCGACCAGATTCTGTAATACACGGTGACGAATTCAGCGGACACGGAGGCCCGCCCTACTTTTTCGGAAACTCCGATGTTCAGCCTGACACCTGAAACCTGAAACCCTTCAATAAAAATAATCCTATCTGTTCGGAAGAATCCTCAACCTAACTTGAGCTCTTAACGTAACTTACCGCTTTGAACCCACATCCAGGTTGTATTTTTTTATTTTCTGATTCAACCCACTTTTGCCGATCCCGAGCATTGCGGCCGCATGGGCTTGAACGTTGTCGGCCATTTTCAAGGCCCTTTCGATCATGGCTTTTTCAATTGTGGCCAGGGTTTCATAGAGTGAGGCGTCGGAGGGGATACCTTCCAGGTGCAGGGCATTGTGGACATTGTCCTTGAAGTCCATGGGCAGATCCGCTACCTGGATCGTATCATGGGGGCTTAAAATCATGACCCGCTCGATCAGGTTCTCAAGTTCACGCACATTTCCGGGCCAGCTGTAATTAAAGAACAACCGATCCACTTCCTGAGCAACTCCTTTTACGGGTATGTCCACTTTGCGCTCGGAAGCGTACTTGTCAATAAAGTGATTTACCAGCAGGCGAATATCTTCTTTGCGCTCTTTTAGCGGCGGCAACCCGATTCGGACCACATTTAAGCGGTAGAATAAATCTTCCCGGAAACGACCGCTGATCATTTCTTCTTTCAACGTTTTGTTCGTTGCGGCAATCACCCGTATATCAGTGGTGATGGGGCGGGTTCCGCCCACCAGCTCAAATGTTTTTTCCTGGAGCACCCGCAGCAGTTTGACCTGCAGATTCTGCGACAGTTCCCCGATCTCGTCGAGAAACAGGGTTCCGTGATCGGCCAGCTCAAAACGCCCTTTTTTCCTGGCCACCGCCCCGGTAAAGGCGCCTTTCTCATGGCCAAAAAGCTCACTTTCCAGCAGGCTTTCGGCCAGGGCCGAACAATTGACCGCGATAAACGGTTTGTTCCGACGCGGACTGTTGAAATGAATTGATTTGGCCACCAGTTCTTTGCCGGTTCCACTTTCGCCCTCAATCAACACCGTCGCGTTTGAAGGCGCAACTTTGCGTATCATTTCGAAAACATCACGAATGGGTTTGCTTTTACCGATGAAATTACCGAAACGATACTGGGATTCGACGGCCTCGTGCAATTGCCGGTTTTCTTTGACAACTTGAAAAAGGGAGACGGCTTTTTTGACATATATCGTCAGGCGTTCGTTATCGAAGGGTTTCAATATATAGCTGTAAGCCCCTTTTTGCATGGCCTCCACAGCCTTATCAATGGTGCCGTGAGCCGTCATCATGATTACCGGTAAATCAGGATCCAGCGCCTTGATGTTTTCAAGCAGTTCGATGCCGTCCATGGCGGGCATTTTCATGTCCGTAAGAATTAAATCCAGGTCTGACGATTTCTGAATTTCAAGTGCCTCGTGCCCACCCTGGGCGGTCAGCACCTCATAGCCCTCCTCTTCCAAAACGGCACTGAGCACCAGCAGATAATTCTTTTCATCATCAACAACTAAAATAGTTTCCATGATTGAAATACGTCTCCAACTTTTTTCAGGTGCCAAACAGGCACCCGCACCTCATTACTGAGCAACCCCTAAACCACAGAGGACAGATGCCAGATGTCAGATGACAGCGGACTAAATAGAAATTCAGATTTAATATTGTCTTTCCGTGTACACCATGTCCTTTGCGCTCTGGCTGATATCCATAAATCCACAATCCAAAATCCCGGATCCCAAATCTCTACGCCGTTTCTCGCTCCACCGGCAATTCCACAGTCACGCGTGCGCCGCCCTGTTCCCGGTTAAGAATCTGAATACTGCCCCCATGGGACTCGATGATATTTTTCACGATGCCCAGGCCCAGCCCCGTACCCATCTCCTTGGTGGTAAAAAAGGGATCCCAGATTTTTCCCATAACCGAGTCATCAATTCCGCGACCTTCATCGTCAAAATTTATCGTTACGATATTATCATCAGCACTGATTTCAACGTTAATGTCCCCCCCGCCCGGCATTGCCTGCATGGAGTTGATGAAAACATTCAAAAAAGACTGATAAAGCATGTTGGCGTCGGCCTGGATTTCGGGCAATGGATTCTGATAGTGTGTGTTGATGGCATAACCATTTTCTTTGAGCTGCATGGACAGATAGATGATATTTTTTTCAATGACCTCTTCAATACGGCAGGGACTTAACACCGGGTTGCGCGGTCTGGCAAAGTTAATAAATCCGGTAATGATATTGTTGAGGCGATTGGCCTCTTCCACAATTATATCCGGTATGGTGTTTGCGGGGTCGAATTTGGTTACTTTCTTTTTTAAAAGCTCGGCTGAACTCCGAATAATCCCCAATGGATTGCGAATTTCATGGGAAATACCGGCTGCCATCTCTCCCAGGGCGGAAAGCCGTTCCGCCTTGCCCAACCGTTCTTTCAACCGCAGCCTCTCCATGGCCCGCTTTTGAATAATACCTTCACCGCGTTTGACGACGAAGATCAGGACCACCAATAAGGCACCCATCACCACGGTACAGGTAATTACCACCAAAATCTGAATATTGAAAATGGTCAGATAATCTGCGGACAGATCCTGAACCACCTCAACCACACCCAAAACGGGTCCGGTTAACCTACCCACCTCCGGTTCGAAGCGCAAAGGCGCATAGGTGGTCAGTCGGACTTCTTTTGGGAAACCCAGGGAAATCTGAAAAAAATTTCCGCGCTGAATTAACCGGGAGGAAATCTTTTCTTCCATGGCCTGATAGTAACCTGTGCCGCCGTAATTTTGACGACCGATTAAATCCGGATCAAAACTGTAGGCAATCGTGTTGTCCATGCTATAGATGTTGAGCGACTCGACTTTAAAACTGTGCAGGGTGCTGCGAACGACCTTGTCCATGCGTGCGAATTGTTCAGGGGTGCTGAGCTGAATTTTACCGAACCTGACACCCATGGGAATGATAACCTGGACAAATACCTGGTGATTCAGATTTTCGATGAGGCTGCGGGCATAGTCTTCACTTTTTTGCCGCTGCAGTGCTTTGACCCAATGGGTGTTAAGTACCGACAAAATGATCGTAACCAAAAAAATAACCACCAGCCCGGTGAAGGTAAAATACTTAACCAGGCGAAACGGCTTAATTCTCTCTTCCGACTGTTTGGCTTCCAAAAAAATAGTTCCTGATATTAGCTCAAATTAATGGTGATTCATCAGGCCAAATTAGACAGTTAGTTGTAGAATTTGTGTTTAATCTGGTTAAAATTCTAAATTCGAATCTCGAAATCCGAAACAATTTCTAAATCCGAATGTTTCAATGACCAAAACAATAGCCGTGGTCGGGATAATTTAAGTCGTGATTTTGTTTCAGTCATTAGAGTTTTGGACATTTCCGCCGGAGACGATTTTCGAATTTCGGATTTCGTGCTTCGGATTTCCGGATTTTCCGGCCTAGGATAACCGTTTTTAACAGCAATTTAAAGCTTTTTCTCTCAAGTTTGAATTACCCGGGCCGATACAAGTGCAGGTTTTATGGACCATTCAAAATTTTGACACTTTTTAAGTCATAGTCAAAGCAGACAAATCTTTCCAGGCCGACTGATTTTAATTTGAGGCGGCTGACTGCAAATCAAATCTGCTCTAACCCATTGTAAATTAAATAAATTTAAGGTACCATCAAATTTTTAGCCTGATTTACAGATATGGTCCCTAATATTGGCGCAGAATTTGCATCGAACATGGACATGATACGAATGACACCTACGATCCCAATCGAATCCGGGCAATTCCTCTCACAGGGTCCGGAAATCAATATAAATCCTTGCTCCACAAGATATGGTAATTCCGGAAAATCTACAGCACAATATGGTGTAATTATCTCTAATTATATGTAAATTATAGGTAATTAGATTTGACTTATGAGCAATTATATGTGATCATTTATTAATCAACCTCATAGTTTTTGAATGATTTTCAGACTTAGAGGTCTTTATAAAAAGCAATTTTTGCTCAATCCCGGAAAACCAAATCTATGGGCACAAACAGTTTAAAAAAAACCAGGGAAGCGATGTTGATGAGCAAGGCAGAACTGGCCAGAATGGCAAACGTTTCACCGATCACCATCACCAGAATCGAAAAAGGCATGCCGTGTCGCATGGATACCAAACGCAAGATACTACTGGCACTGGGCTTGAAGCCTGCGGACAAATACAAAATTTTTAAGGATTAAACATCTCTCATGGCTTTTGGAAAAAAAGATCACCTTATCGGTCTGGATATCGGCTCCAGGTCCATAAAGGCAGCTGAAATTGTAGAAACCAAACGGGGCAGCACGCTAAAGAATTTTGGCAGTATTGACATTGCTCACGGAGCCATCGAAGAGGGTACGATCAACGACCCGGAAACCGTCGCTGAGTCTCTTCAACAGTTAATGAAATCCTGCGGCATCAAGGAAAGCAATGTGGCGGTGTCCATTGGCGGTTATTCGGTGATTGTCAAAAAGATCATCGTTCAGACCATGGCAGAAGAACAGTTGCAGGAAACCATTCATTTCGAGGCCGAACAGTACATCCCCTTTGATATCAGTGATGTCAATCTTGATTTCCAAATCCTGGGGGAAAGCGAATCCAACCCCAATCAGATGAATGTTTTTTTGGTAGCGGCTAAAAAGGAAATGGTTGATGACTATATCAATCTGATCAACCTGGCCGGGCTCAATCCCTGCATCATCGATGTCGAAGCATTCGCCCTGCAAAACAGCTTTGAAGCCAACTATAATTTTGAAAGGGAAAATATCGCCCTTATTGACATCGGCGCCAGTAAGACATCGTTGAATATTTTGAAAGATGCCGCATCTGTTTTCATGCGTGACGTGTCCTTAGGGTGCGGGCAGATAAACCAGAAGATCATGTCGTTAATTGATTGCTCTTTTGAAGAAGCCGAGCAACTCAAATATGGCAACACCCCGGACAAGCTCTCCCCGGATGATTTAAAAGGCATGGTCTCAGCGGTGGTTTCCGACTGGTGTACCGAGATTAGGCGGGCGCTTGACTTTTTCTACTCCACCTACCCGGAGGACCGGATTAAGCGCATTATCCTCAGCGGTGGGGGTGCCAATATCGGCGAATTTCGCGATCTGCTTGCCACCGAGGCATCGGCCGATGTTGAAATGATTAACCCGTTTCAAAATTTCTCTATCGAAAATAAAAAGTTAGACGACGAATTTCTTAAACAACTTGCACCCCAAGCAGCCATCTGTATGGGCCTTGCAATGAGAAAAGTGGATGACAAATGATAAGAATTAACCTGCTGCCTTTTCGGGCAACCCGCAAAAAAGAAAACATACGTCGCCAAGTCTCCATTTTTTTGCTTTCTTTGGCATTTATGCTGATCATCTTGTTTTACTTCAACTTCAGTTTAAGTAGCAAGATTGGAAACCTGAACACTAGAATTAAGGACACCCAGAGTGACCTGGAAAAATATGCAAAGATAAATAAAGAAATCGCTGACATTAAGAAAAAGCTTGATATTCTGAAAAAGAAATTGGCGGTCATGTACACCCTGGAGGCCAACCGCTTTGCGCCGGTCCGACTGATGGACACCATGACCCAGGTCGTCGTTGCCAAGCGTATGTGGTTTACCAACCTGCAATCCAAGGGCCAAAATGTCAATATCACCGGTGTCGCTATGGACAACACCACCGTTGCCGATTTCATGGTGCGCCTTGAAAATTCAGGGCTCTTTAAAGAGGTGGATTTAAAAACACTTAAGCGTGCTAAAAGCAAAAAGGGCTCGACATCCCAATATATTACCTTCACTGTCGTTTGTACCAAAAAACCGTTAATACAACCGGAACAAAAGCAAATCACTGCGAAAGCTAAGGCGAAGAAATAATGGAAAAAAAGGGTCTTGCAAAATCGATCGAACCTTTTTTGGAAAAAGTTGAAAATTTATCCAAAGCTCAGAGGATATTGATATCTGCGGTATTTTTTATCGTGATTCTGGCTGTTTTTGTTTACTTTTTTTACTGGCCCAAATTTGAAAAGATCGCTTCTTTAAAAGCTAAAGTTACCGAGCTTGAGGCCAAACTTGCGACAGCCAAACGCAATGCAGCCGGTTTAAAGAAATACCAGGCCCAAATGAAAGCGGCCGAAGCGCAATTCAACATGGCGATGAAAAAGCTGCCTGAAAAAGAGGAAATCCCCTCCCTGTTGACGTCTATTTCAGACTCCGGCCAGGCGGTGGGTCTTGAGTTCTTGCTGTTTGAGCCCAAAGCCGAAAAGAAAAAAGAATTTTATGCTGAGATCCCCGTGGCCATGAGCCTGCAGGGGGATTATCACAATTTGGCTGTTTTTTTTGACCAGGTGGCGCGATTAAACCGGATTGTTAATATAGAAAATATTCAGATGAGCCGTGATAAAGGTAAAAGTGGCAAGGGCTCGAGCACATCCGACAATAAAAGACTCAAGGCAACATGCACCGCGGTGACCTATAAATTCATCGACGAACCTCCTAAAAAAGTATCGAAAAAGAAAAAGAAGAAAAAAAGAAAGAAATAGAAATTAGCAATGTATTTATAACCAGATAAACCAGCAAAAGATGGGAAGAAATCCTGTGACCATCCGATATTTGATCAGCACAATATGTATTGTAATGCTTCTCTGGGGCTGCGACAGCGCCACCGAACCGCCTGCCAAGCCAAAGGTGGTGCGCAAGAAAATTGTTTCCCAGGAGAAACAGACCGTCCAGGTCAGCAAGAAACAGACCGTGCGCAGGGCCAAAACTGGAACGGCTGACAAAACTGCAAAGAAGATCGAACCGGCCAAGGTTAAAAAGCTGCCCGGGGCTGATGTTGAGCCCGATCCGCAGCCTTTAATCGCTCCAAAAAGCGAAACCGTCAACCATGAAAAAGCCGGCGATTAAACCCAAGTCAGACATCTCCAAGATAGATCAGCCGGTGCCGATCCAACCGCCGGCGGCCGACCGCAAACCTGCGACCAGCGATAAATTGATTGCCGCAGCACCCAAAACTGCCGTGGACTTAACCGGGATACCTGCCAAGTATGATCCCACTGGAAAAACCGATCCTTTTGAACCGCTATTCCAGGATAGACCAGTGTTGAACAAGAAAAAGAAACGCAAAAAGAGGCTTCCGCAAACACCTCTGGAGCGCATCGATCTAAGCCAGCTGAGACTGGTGGGGATCATTCTGGCATCCAGCGGCAACCGGGCTCTGGTGGAAGAATCCTCCGGTAAGGGATATGTCATCAAAAAGGGTACGTATATTGGAACCAATGCAGGCAAAGTCGTTAATATCAAGAAAGAAACCGTTATCGTTGAGGAAGAATTCGAAGATGCATATGGAAAAATCGCAACCCGTAAAAGAGAGATTAAACTTCCCAAACCTCCTGGAGAGTTTTAAGATGCTTGATACCATTATCAAACTTTATAGACCCCTTCGAGTGGCTGTCATCTTGTTCAGTAGCATGATTGTGATTGCAGGCTGCGCCACCCAACAAACGGCCAATGTCAAATCCGCCGAGGAAACCAAACTGATCACCGACATCGTCACCAGCGAAGACGCCGAATCTACGATTGTTACCGTAAAAGGCGGCCCGACCTTGACCTATACGGCGAACAAGCAGGTATTTCCTCTGGGGGTCCTTTTTCACTTTCCCGGAACAGCCTTGGATAATATTAAGGAAGTATATTATCCGCCCCAAACCGACATCATCGGTTCTATTCGGGCGACCCAGATTGAAGAGGATGGTGCTGATTCGAGGGTATTTATCGCTTTAAAAAGGGATCTTCCCTACATTATTTCACCGGATGAAACCGGAATTCAGATCGCCTTTCCCAAAACCGGCCAACTGGCTGAAAAAACACCCGGGCAGGAACCGCAGGCTGAAAAAATGGACGAACAGCCGAAGGTTGAAAAAAAGATGGCTGCGGCTGCGACCCGGATAACTGCGATCGGGACCACCCAGTTGAAAAAAAGTGACGTCATCAATATTAAAGCCGACGGGACTATTAAAAACTACAAATCCTTTACCATCGAAGAAGCCCCTGCCCGTATCGTGTATGACCTGTATGGCCTAAAAAGCCCTTACAAGGGTGAGCAGCGCATCGCTGTTAAATCCGACCGGGTAACCAGGGTTCGCCATTTCGGGCATGCGGACAAGGTCCGCGTGGTCGTCGAAACCAAAAAGCCCTATCTGTCCAAATATGGGGCATCATCGGTGGACAATGGCCTGTTGATCCATGTGGGTCAAACACCGCCGGCGGCATTCCAGGATACAGCCGGTGCGGCGGCCGCCCCGCAAAAGAAAACAGCCGCGAGGGTTGCCGAAAAACCGGGCCCAACCCAAACGGCACCGGCCTCCGCTGCTGCCAAATTCGATCAGCCCGCCTGGTTGAATCGCATCGATTTTTCGAGTGAAGAAGAAGGTAAATCTGTTGTGCTTATCGGGACCACCCGACCGGTTGAATACCAGATCACCAAAGTGGCGGACAGAAGGATTCAGCTGAAACTGATGGACACGAGCCTGCCCGAATACCGCAAGCGGGCTTTGATTACCACCCGTTTTCAAAGTGCCGTGGATCGCGTCACCCCCGCACACCAGCCGAAAACAAAGGACACCGTGGTTGAATTCGAATTGCGGGAAGCGGTGCCCTATTTTGTCAAGCAGATCGATAATGTGATCCGGGTCAATTTTTCACCCTCCTCCATACCACCCAGGCCCTATGAAGATGCCAAGCTTCCGGCCTGGAAACGGGTGATGGCTGAACCCTCGACCACGTCGGTGTCCAAATCCCCGTCCGCAGCTGCCAAATCAACCATTGCGGGAGCACCCGGCCAGGAGCAGGCAATTGTTAAGCAGGAGCTCGACCTTGCCAAAAAAAATGCAAAAGAAGACATGTCACTGGCAGAACGTCTTAATAGCGATTCGCCGGGACAGCGGTACACCGGCGAAAAAATCGCCCTTGACTTCTACAACACCGACATCAAGAACGTATTCAGGATTATACGGGAAATCAGCGGTAAGAATTTTGCCATCGATAAAAACGTGACCGGCAAAGTCACCCTGACCCTTGAAAAGCCGGTACCCTGGGATCAGGTTCTCGACCTGGTGCTGAAAATGAATGCGTTGGGATTGGTCATGGAAGACGACATTGTCCGCATCGCCACCCGCAAAACGATCATTGCCGAGGAAAAAGAAAAACAGGCGGTGGCCAAAGCACAACAGCTGGCCGTGGAGCAACAAAAGGAACTGGAACCGCTGGTCACTGAGTTTATTCCCATCAACTATTCCGATGCTGCCAGTGAAGTTAAACCCCATATTGATCCGATTTTGACCAAGCGCGGCAAAGTCAGCGTGGATAAGCGCAACAATCAGCTGATCCTCACCGCCATCGCCGAGAATATCAAACGGGCCAAACAAATCATAATGGAAATCGACAAAGTGACCGCCCAGGTCACCATCGAGGCCAGGATTGTCGAGGCCAACACCTCTTTTAGCAGAGATCTCGGTTTTGATTGGGGTACCATAACCATCGGTGCGATTAACCCGCTGCAAGTCGGCAGTGCCGACTTTGATTTCACCCTGCTGGCGGATAATTCGCCGACTAACTCCAATGGTGCGGTGGGCTTCAATTTTCAGAAACTGACCGGAACCGACTTTAGTATCGTGGACGCCAGCCTTGAGGCCGCCGAAAGCGAAGGTAAAACCAACATCATCTCGGCCCCGAAAGTCACAACCCTGGACAGCAAGCAGGCCACCATCATACAGGGCCTTCAGGTCCCTTACCTGGAGCGGGATTCCTCGGGAAATGCCACAACCAAGTATCAGGATGTTGATTTGAAGCTGACGGTCACCCCCAAAATAACCCTTGATGACCGCATTCGGCTGAAGGTTGTTATCCAAAAACAGGACATCGTAGAGCAGACCCAATTTGGTCCCGCGGTATCGAACAATACCGCCGACACGGAATTGCTGGTGGATAATGGGGACACCATCGTCATCGGCGGCATCGTCAAATCGACATTGACTTACGACGAAGACGGGATCCCCGGTTTGATGCAGATGGGTGTCCTGGGGTGGTTGTTTAAGAGTCAAAGCAAGATTGACAACAAAAATGAACTGCTGATTTTTATGACCCCCCGCATCGTTAAGCTGGAGCAAAAAAGTGCGGGCCTTTAGTCCGGCGCAGCGAGTGGGGAAAACAGCGGCTGACTGACTTCAACTGCCGGCACTCGCGCCGGCAGTTTTCCTTCAAAGAAGCTATCTCAAAAATTTGAGATAGCTTTTTTAATACAGTTTTTCCATCTTACGCGCTTCCTGTTTGGCTTTATCTGCCAGGTCGCTATCCGGCTGAAGCTCGGCGGTCTTCAGATAGAGGGCATGAGCCTTTCTATAATCCTCCTTCTGGCGGTAAGCGTTGGCCAGATCATAGTGCAAAAAGGCCCCTTCGGGAGCCAATTCGATCGCTTTTTCCAGCTTGTCGATGGCCTCATCCACCCTGCCGGTTGCCAGATAGGTTCGGGCCAGGCCGTGCAATGCTCCGACATAATCACGTTTCGCCTTCAGGGCCTTGCGGTAATATGTTTCCGCAAGGTCGTATTTTTTCTGTTGATAGTAAACAAAACCGATATTGGCCAGGGGATAGTGCGGGGTGGCATAAAGCAGGCTGGCGGCAGCAATCTTGTATTGCTCGATGGCCTTGTCCCAGTCTTTTTTTACCGCATAGGCATTGCCCAGATTATTGCGGGCGGGCGTGTAATCCTCTTTTATTTCCAGCGATTTCTTGAAATGGCTGATGGCCAGATCATATCTTCCCATGGCCAGATAGACCCGTCCGAGATCATCATGCAAAAAGTGATCGTTGGGATACAATTTTTCTGCTTCTAAGTACTCCCTCAGGGCTTCCGGATGTTTTTGCTCGCGAAAGTAGGCCTCACCAAGAATGCGTTTTTTTTCGGCAATCAGTTTTTGTTGTTCCATATTTTTAGTGGTGCACGACACCAGCAGACATGCCAACAGCACACAGCCGGCTAACCAGATCCAATTTTTTCTCATTGCTGTTTACCTCTTTTTTTAAGATCCAACATTTTGGAAATTTCTTCTGCCATTCGCTGCACAAAGCGTTCAAAATCTTTGCCTGCCAGCGGTCGGCCCGGTGCCGGGACTTTATCAAGATCTGCGGGGTGAACATAAACCGGGGTGTTAATCAGCTCCTGTTGGGGCGAGATCTTGTAGTCCGGCGGGAATTGCTGCTCAAAGTACATTTCCTGAAATCCGGCAAATTTGATTGCATGGGCGGTGGAATCAAGTATCGCTATATCCTTTTTTTCGATAATTCCGCACTTTTTGGCCTGCAGCAGTCCGGCCAGGGACTCGCCGCCGTGGGTACAGGCAATATGCCCATTGCGGTTGGCCCGGATTTCCCAGTCCATGATTTCCTGCTCGGTGACTTCGACAAAAAATGTCTTAGGCTCGCCGGCCAGTTGGTTGTAGCGCTTCGACCAGATGAATGACCCGGGGCATGGAAACCGGATTGCCGATCATGGCCGCCTGGGCCACACTGGGTTTGACCGTAACCGGTACGAACTTTCGCTTGGTTTCATCCGGCTTCCAGGTAGTAGCGGTATACCGGGTTGGCGTGTTCGGACTGGACCCCGATGATTTTGGGCAGGGCCTCAATAATGCCGGCTTCGATAAAATTTTATAAAGCCGCTCATCACCGCCGTTATATTGCCGGCATTTCCAATGGGAACCACCACCACGGCTTGTCGAGACAGTCATATTCAAAGTCCTGGGCGATTTCATAGGAATAAGATTCCTGGCCCAGAATTCGCCAGGCATTCTTGGAGTTTAACAGGGCGACGTTGTAAGTCTCGGACAGGGCTTCAACGACTTTCATGCAGTCGTCAAACACACCGGGAATTTCAAATACGGCTGCGCCGCTGCCCAGGGGCTGGGACAGCTGCTGGGGCGTCACTTTTTTATGGGGCAGCAATACGGCGGATTTCACCTCGGGTTCAGATAGGAGGCATACAGGGCGGCCGCCGCGGATGTATCGCCCGTGGATGCACAGATCGCCAGCACATCGGAAACATAGCCCCTTTTGAACCAGATAATTGATGTAGCTCAAGGCGCTGGCCATACCCCGGTCCTTGAAAGAGGCGCTGGGGTTCTGCCCGTCATTTTTAAAATAAAACGGTACCCCGACTTTTTCCTGGAGAACCGATTGGCCCATAAGCGGGGTGTGTCCTTCTCCCAGATAGACGACATCCTCCAGTGGCATCACCGGCCCGATAAATTCGTGGTAGCGGTAGATGCCCTTGAGGGCAGGGATGTTGAGCATTTTGCGGTAATCGAAAATTTGTTGCCAGCGTCTCCCGGGATTTCTTTTAGCCGGGTAAAGTCTTGATCGTAAATCAGCAGCACCTGGCCGCAATCCGGGCAGATGTAAGCAAGCTTTTCAATGCCGAATTCCGACCGGCAGCCCAGGCAGCGATAAATCAGCCGGCCTTCATGGGCCGGCTGCAGATGGGGACGAATATCTTTCGGGAAATTGCTCTGGTTTCACGGCGCTATTTTTTCCATCCCGCCCATATAGGGGCTGTAATTCTTCAGGGATGGTCACCGATCCGTCAGCCTGCTGAAAATTTTCGAGGATGGCGGCGACCGTTCGTCCCACGGCAAGCCCCGAACCGTTAGGGTGTGAACAGTTCCGTTCCTTTTTTTCCTTTGGGCTTGAAGCGGATACCGGCGCGCCGGGCCTGAAAATCTTCAAAATTGCTGCAGGATGAAATTTCGCGATACACTCCCTGGGCCGGCATCCAGACCTCGATGTCATATGTTTTGGCCGCTGAGAAACCCAGATCGCCGGTACACAATGTCAATGACCTGATAGGGAATTTCAAGTTTTTTCAAAATGGTTTCGGCATTGTCCAGCAGGCTTTCCAGTTCGTCATAGGACGTTTCGGGCCGGCTGAATTTGACCAGTTCCACTTTGTTGAACTGATGCTGGCGAATCAGGCCCCGGGTATCTTTGCCATGGGAGCCGGCCTCAGAGCGAAAACAGGGCGTATAGGCCGTATACTTTATCGGCAGCAGGGCTTCATCCAGGATTTCCCCCTGATGAATGTTGGTTACCGGCACCTCGGCGGTTGGAATCATGAAGTAATCCCAGCCCTACAGCTTAAAGAGGTCTTCTTCGAATTTTGGCAGTTGCCCGGTGTGGGTCATGGTTTGCACGGTTGACCATAAACGGCGGCAGAACTTCCTGATAGCCGTGCTCATCGGTATGGGTGTCGAGCATCAAATTAATCAATGCCCGTTCCATCCGTGCGCCGGCACCAAAATAAAGCGGGAAGCGCGCGCCGGTAATCCGGGCGGCACGATCCAGATCAAGTATGTTGAGACGGCTGCCGATGTCCCAGTGGGGCTGCGGCTCAAAATTGAATTCCGGTATGGATCCAACGGTTCTAACCACCGGGTTGTCGGTCTCGTCCTTTCCGATGGGAACCGTCGCATGGGGGATGTTCGGCAGCCCCATCAGGAAATCATCAATCATCTCCTGGCTTTCGGACAATTTTTTGTCAAGGTCTTTGATCTTTGACGAAACCGCACGCATTTCAACAACAATGGCCTCGGCATCTTCCCCGGCCTTTTTCATTTCAGCAATCCGGTCTGAAACCACATTGCGCTCATGCCGCAGCAATTCTATTTCCTGTAAAACCGCTCGCCGTTCATCATCCCGTTTTTGAAAGGCAGCCAGATCGGCCTGATGCCCGCGCGCTTTGAACGCTTCTTGCACCGCCGATAAATTTTGCCTTAAATACTTGATTTCGAGCATAAAATCCCTTATATTGTAAAGTTTAGACCAGTATGGTTTTTACCGCGCTCTAAAATAAGCCGCAATTAGCACGGACATATGATTTAGTCAATGGTTATCAACCGTTATACCGGTTGTCATAAATATGTTCGGTTGGAACCGAGTTTCTAACAAACTAAAGATGCATCTGTGTAACGATTGAGCATTATTTCGGAATGTTATTCTGACAAACGCTCTAATTGTTATCCAACCATTAACTCTTAGGGAGACAGTCTATGGAGGAAATTAGTGCCGCAAAAATTCAGATTCGAGATGATATTGCCAATACAATTTCCGCGCTATCCGAAAGCGAAATAAATGAAAAAACCGCTGCCGTCGAAAGCAGGCTTTTTGCGTTTGCAAACTTCTTGGAATCAAAAATTGCCTTGCTATACATCAGCGAAAACCCGGAGGTTGGCACGGACAGCATCATCCAAAAGGCTTACAGCTACAACAAGATTGTGGTTCTCCCTGCTTTTGATCCCGAAAACTACCAAATGAAGCTGATGAAAGTCGATGCCTTTGGGCAAGAGTTAATACCCGGCCCGAGAGGGGTTCTCGAGCCCGATCCCAGCAAGTGCAAAGTAGTTCCCATGGATCGCATCGATATCGCCATCCTGCCGGGATTGGCATTTGATGAAAAAGGCGGACGAATCGGCTTGGGAACAGGATATTACGACAGGCTGATTCCCAGACTCGACATCACAACCCGCAAGGTCGCCCTGACTTTCGAAGAGCAAATCATTCCGCAGGTTCCGATGGAATCCCATGATAAGCATGTGGATATCATCATCACCGATAAGCGTATAATCTACAAGATTTAATTTGGTAGCTTTCAGGAACCTCCTTACTGGTCTCTGGTTGATAGTCACCCGCAGCTGTTGCGAGTTGCGGGTGACGAGTTGCGAGGTGATAACCAGGACAGTCCGAAATCCGCAATCCCTGCCCGCCATCGCGAGCCGCTCAGGCGAGGCGGGCGGGCCAAATCCAAAATCGGTTTATGGGTTCAAGATCTTCTCCAATTTCTGCAGGTTTTCCTCTTCCCCAACCGCAATAACCGTGTCATCCGGCCGAAAGGACGCCTCAAAGGAGGGATTGAACAACATGGTCCCGTCCGGCTTTTTTATGGCGATGATAATCAGATTATAATCCTGCCTGATTCCCGAGTCTTTTAAAGGGATATTGGTCAGATCGGACTTTTGACTGACGGGGATTTCTTCCATCTGGATATCTTTGCGTGAATGGGCAAAGGCGAGATCCAGAAAGTTGGTCACCGTTGGGCGGATGATTCGCTGGGCCATACTGGCGGCTCCCATTTCATAGGGTGATTCTACCGAATTAGCACCTGCTGCGTGCAATTTTTTTTTGGCGCCTTCCTGACTGGCCCGTGCAACAATATATAGTTCCGGTGCCAGCTGCCGAGCCGATAGAACCAGAAAAACGTTGTCCGTGTCTGTGGCCAGCGCCGCTACCAACCCTTTGGCTCGTTCGATACCGGCTTTGAGCAGGTTGGATTCATCTGCCGCATCACCGGCTACATATAGAACTCCGTCCTCATCCATCACCCGGACGAGGTCTGGATTTTTATCAACCACCACCAAATCATGAGGTGTTCTTTGAAGATTGCGACAGAGAACCCGTCCGATGCGGCCATAGCCGCAGACAATGTAGTGGTTTTTTATCCGATTAATTTTTTTATCCAACCTTCGCCTCCCCATTATGACTCTGACGCGACCCTCGACCATGAACTGAACCACAGCCGCCATCACATAGAAAGTGAACCCCACACCGATTACCACGAGAAAAATAGTAAACAACCGGCCGATATCGCCGACCTGATTGACTTCGCGGTAACCCACCGTTGAAATGGTGATGACGGTCATGTAAAGGGCATCTAAAAATCTCCAGTCTTCGATAAGCATATAGCCGGTGGTGCCGGTAACAAGAATGAGAAACGATAGTGCAATCGAAATAGCAAGATGTCTGGTTTTGGTCATATCACGCCCACGCCCTGCAGGGGAATCATCTGCTCCGCTATTCGGTTTTTTATGGCAATCTGTCCTGGTAACCCACAACGGCAATTTTAACTGAATTTGTCAATGTGATAGGCTGCTTGGCTCGCAGGTCTCAGGGGAATTCCAAAAAAGAATTATGGTACTATTTCATTAAAAAAATCAAGGACTTTTTAGGGATTGAGTTCCACCCCGGCGTTGGATGGAGCCCATTGTGGTAAACCGATCACCCCTTTTGCGAGTTGGGATTTGACTTGTTACAAAACGTGCCGCTTGACCTAACCTATCTGACTTGATAGAAAAATAATTCCTTTGATGTCTTGGGAAAACCGAATGGTTGAGCATGAAAAATTTTTCAAAAAAATATGACCGCAAACGAGAGGAAATGGTGCGCAGCCAGATTGAAGCCCGGGGGATCAGGGACCCCCGCGTTTTATCTGCATTTCGTACGGTTCCAAGACATCTGTTTGTCAGCGAAGCCTTAAGAGACCAGGCCTACGGTGATTATCCACTGCCGATCGGCGAACAGCAGACTATTTCCCAACCCTATATTGTCGCTGAGATGACCCAGGCGCTTGAACTCGGCCAAAATGACCGGGTACTTGAGGTCGGCACCGGTTCGGGCTATCAGGCTGCTATCCTGGCCCAAATTGTATATCGAGTCTATACCGTTGAACGCCGACGAACACTTTATATGCAGACCCGCAGTCTTTTTGACAAACTCAATTATCACAACATCGTCACCAAATATGCTGATGGCACCAAGGGGTGGCAGGAAGAAAGTCCCTTTGATGCGATTGTGGTGACTGCAGGCGCCCCGGAAATGCCCGAAATGCTGATCAATCAGCTGGCCGAAGGTGGGCGGCTGGTGGCCCCCGTCGGTAACCAGCATACCCAGGAACTTATCAAGATCTATCGGGATAAAGGAGGCATTCGGCAAACCAACCTGGGTGGATGCCGATTCGTCAAACTCGTGGGAGAACATGGCTGGAAAGAGTAGTAGAATGGTGAATGTCGAATGAAGGTATTCTATCTTTTATTATTCAATAAGAAAGACAGAGCGGAGCGATTCCATCATTCGTCATTCAACATTCGACAATCGTCATTTTTCTAAGGGGATTTATGAAAGAAAAATTCAAAGGTACATGGAAAGACGCATTTCTTGCAAGTCCGGGTCCGACAACATTTCGCCAGGCGGTTGGGCTGTGGTTAAAAGGCATCTGTATGGGTTCGGCCGATGTGATCCCCGGAGTTTCGGGCGGAACCATTGCTTTGATTACCGGGATTTACGAAGACCTGATCGGGGCTTTGAGATCATTTGATTGGACGGTGGTGAAAAAAATCCTGGCCTTTGATTTCAAAGCTGCCGCTGTCCAGGTTCATGCCCGGTTTTTGCTGGTTCTGTTTTTGGGCATAATAACGGCCATTTTAAGCCTGGCGCGGCTGATGAACTATCTTCTTCATTATCAACCGGTGCCCACCTGGAGTCTTTTTTTCGGCCTGATTGTAGCCTCGATCCTGATCGTCGGCAAACAGGTGACCGGCTGGTTTGGCAAAGCCGGTGTGTGCTTTGTCGCCGGAATAATTTCAGGCTCCATCATCGTCAACCTGATACCCATTCATACCCCGGATGCCCTGTGGTTTATTTTTCTTTGTGGATTTGTGGCCATCTGTGCCATGATCCTGCCGGGGATCAGCGGCGCATTCATTTTATTAATTTTAGGCAAGTATGAGTTTATTACCGGCACGCTCAAAAATCCTTTTTTGATGCAAAACCTCATCGTCATTTTTATATTTTGTCTCGGTTGCCTGATCGGGTTGGGGGCTTTTTCCCGGGTGTTAAACTATTTGCTATCAAGATTTCATAACCTGACCCTGGCTTTTCTGACCGGCTTAATAACCGGTTCGCTGCAAAAAATTTGGCCCTGGAAACAAGTTATCGAAACCCAGATTATCAGGGGAAAAGAGCATGTGATATGGGGTCATCCCATCCTGCCGACGGCAATTGATCAGGAGTTTTTTTTAGCCGCGTTTATGGCCATATTGGGTTTTGTGGCGGTCTGGATGATTGAACGGGTGTCGAGGGAAAGGCCTTAATTTTGAATTAGCGTTGTCAGGTATCATCACTGGTCACGTGTCTCTGGTCGCTGGCCATCGACACCTGTTGCGGGTTGCGCGTTACGTGTTGCGAAGTCCGAGTTACGCGTCACGAGATCAGGGATTTCGGATTTTTCTGATTTTCACCACATAACCCGCAACGCGCAACCCGGTTACGCCTTCTTTGCATACTTCTCCTTGATCCGCTTTTCGACAATCGGCGGCACCATGCCTTTGATAGTTCCCCCGAACTGGGCGGCTTCCTTGATAATAGAAGAACTGGTATAAATCCACCGCAAGCCGGTCATCAGAAAAACTGTTTGGACTTCCCGATTGAGGCGACGATTCATCAACGCCATCTGAAACTCATATTCAAAATCCGACAGGGCCCGCAATCCGCGTAAAATGCCCTGAGCGTTGCATCTGGCGGCATAGTCCACCGTGAGGCCGTCAAATGTGTCGATTTCGACATTGGAGAATTTCTTCATGCTAACCTCCAGCATCTGAATCCTTTCTTCGAGGGTGAAAAGAAAATTCTTGCCGGGGTTGGTCAATATAGCAACTATTATCTTATCGAAGAGTTTCAATCCTCTCTCGATAATATCCAGATGGCCGTTGGTAACAGGATCAAATGAACCGGGATAAATGGCTGTTTTTGACATGTAAGATAGTCCCTTTCGTTGGCAGTTCTCAGCAATTGGCAATCATATCGATTCGAACCCGCCAAAAGACCGGCGGATAAAATTCGCAAACCCTAATCCGCTGCAAGATCAGATATCCTACATTCCATAAATCCGCAATCCGAAATCTAAAATCCGCAATCGAGGGCCTCATACCACATAATTTAAAAATGAAACAAGGGTTTTCCCATATCGGCGTTGGTCGACAATTTCGAACGCCAAGCAGCCCGGTTCGATCGGCTCCAGCTGGGAATGCTCGACGATAATACGGGCGCCATTTTCCAGGGATTGACTGAGGCGAAGATGGTCCAGTGCGGGTATGATCAGATTCTTGTTATAGGGTGGATCGAGGAAAACCAGATCAAAGGCCTGGGGCATTGAAAGCAGACAGTTTAAGTTTTTGGTAAGATCCCATCGAATGACCCTGTTGGGGCTTTCCGGGGAAAGGCCTGCCAGGTTTTCCCGCAGGACGGACAGAGATTGGCGGTTGATATCGATAAAAACAGCTGATTGGGCGCCTCGACTTAAGGCCTCGAGACCCAGAGCGCCGGTACCGGCAAACAGATCCAGCACCCGGGTGTTGCGGACCTCGAACGCAATAATATTAAAAATAGCCTCACGTGTTCGATCGGAGGTGGGTCTGGTTCTGGTGCCCCGGACGGCTCGAAGCTTTCTGCCTTTGAATTTCCCGCCGATAATTCGCAATACAGTTTCCTTCAGGGCCGGTGAACCCTGAACCTGTGAACGGTTTCAAGCAATCTATTTTAAGTTTTTGATCTTTTTATGCAAATAGCTGCGCCCCACGCCAATGGCCTCGGCTGTTTTGGTGACATTGTTACGGTGCTGGGCAAGTTTTAAGTTGATAAATTCTTTTTCAAAGGCAAGCTTGGCCTCCTTTAGATCATCCACCTGAAAGAAGCGGGTCTCGGCCAAATCCGGTTCCGGGCAGGCATCAACATTATAGGCACCCGGTATATCCTTGGCGTCTATGGTATCGGTATCCACCATGATCGCCAGACGTTCCACCAGATTTTTAAGTTCCCTGACATTTCCGGGCCAGGCGTATTTGCACAGAGCTCAAGTGCTGCCTCGGATATTCTTTTTCTTTTACTGCGGTTTAAAAGAGCGAAATCCTCTAAAAAGGTTTCGACAAGGACGGGAATATCTTCAAGCCGCTGCCTTAAAGGGGGTACTTCGATGGGCAAAACATTCAGGCGGTAGAAAAGATCCTCTCGAAACCGTCCCTTTTCGATCTCTTTTTCAAGATTTTTATTGCTGGCGGCAATGACCCTGACATCCACGCTAATCGTACGGCTGCCGCCGACACGTTGGATTTTTTGTTCCTGAAGCACTCGCAAAATTTTAGCCTGGGTCTTAAGACTCATATCCCCGATTTCGTCCAGAAATATGGTCCCGCCGTTCGCCAGTTCAAATTTCCCGATTTTTTTGGGGGTTGTCTCTGAAAAAACCCCTTTCTCATGACCGAACAATTCGCTTTCGATCAAATCTTCAGGAATGGCCGCACAGCTGACATCAATCATTGGTTGCTCGGCACGCGGACTCAGGTGGTGTATGGTGCGGGCAACCAGTTCTTTCCGGTTCCGTTCTCACCCATGATGAGTATCCAGGTGTCCGTTGGTGCGGCTTTGGAAATATTCTTCTTCAATTCACCTGTTTTGGGGCTGTTCCCACTGATGGAGTTTTTTTCCAGCGTTTTTTTGCGCAGATATTTGTTCTCCTCTTCAAGACGTCTGAAATTGAGGGCATTGTTAATTGCCACGATCACCTTGTCGATGGAAAGGGGCTTTTCAATCAGATCATAGGCGCCGAGTTTGGTCGCATTAACGGCGGTTTCGATGGTCCCGTGCCCGGTAATAATAATTACCTGGATCGTTGGATTTTCTTTTTTGATTTCTTTCAGGGTTTCAATCCCGTCAATACCCGGCATCCAGATGTCAAGCAAAACAAGGTCGGGGGATTCGGCATCAATGATTTTGAGGGCTTCGTAACCATTGGCAGCCGTAGTTACTTCAAAGCCTTCATCCGAAAGCAGACCGCTCAGGGTTTGCAGTATAGATGGTTCATCATCAACTATTAGAATAGAGGGAAACATAAACGTCCTTTATCTGGTTTTCGGTTTTAACAATTTGGTGGAAGACACAAGCCACTTCCAAAGGATACCTCGCGTCCGTTGTTCATCGTCCATTTTCCGTTGGTCACCATAAAAGGTGTCGTCGCTGAATTTTCCCTACGGGTCGGCGGGCATCCCCCAGGTGAATATGATATTGAAATTAAAATTATTTTTCAAGACTAAGTATTCACCAGGGACAACCGACGACGGACCACTGACGATACTACACCGGCAGCTCAATGACAAATTTAGCGCCGTGGGGGATGTTATCCTGAACACTGATAACGCCGTTGTGATCCGCAATTATGGTACTGACAATGGTAAGACCCAGGCCCATGCCCGTTTTTTTAGTCGAAAAATTGGGCTCAAACAGGCGGGTTTTATCTTCATTGGAAATTCCCGGGCCGTCATCGGCCACCTCAATTCGAATCCGCCTTAGAATGGGGTCATGGGTAACGTCAAAGAAAATGGCGCCTTTTCCTTTAATCGCCCCGATGGCATTGTCAATCAGATTGATCAAAGCCTGTTTCATCTGCTGACGATCCAGATTCAGGGGCGGGATGTCGCCCGTATTTTGCATTTCAAATTTAATAGTGGGATGTCCTTCGCGGTATAACGCAATGGTTTCTTCGATGGTCGGGACCAGTTCGCAGGGTTTGGGGTTGGCGCTTGGGAAACGGGCAAAAGATGAAAATTCATTCACCAGATTTCGAATCAAATCCACATGATCAATAATGGTCTGGGTGCATTCTTCAAACACCGGTTCGCCGAGCTGTTTGGAATATTTGCGTTTCAGGCGCTGGGCGGAAAGGGTTATCGGTGTGAGTGGATTCTTGACTTCATGGGCAATCCGCCGTGCAACTTCCCGCCAGGCGGCCATACGCTGACCTTTTTCCAATTCAGTTAAGTCGTCGAAAACCATCACGATTCCCATATGCTGTCCGGTATCGTCTCTTAAGGCACTGACCGTGATTAAAAAACTGCGGGGCCTTCCCTCGATGATTAGCTTTAAAGGCACCTCTATGATGGATGCATCCCGGGCCAGAGACAAGTTGCCCATTATTTCATCGGCCAGATCTGTATTCTGGACGGTGAGCATCGTATTGAAGCTTTTGTTCAGGACCTCTTCGGCTTTGACACCGAGCATTTTTTCGGCTGATTTGTTAATGGTGGAAATCATGCCGTTGGCTTCCAGGGTGACCACACCGGCCGAGACGCTTTTGAGAACGAATTCCATATATTGGCGTCTACCTTCAATTTCGATGTTTTGATCTCTGAGTTTGCGCGCAGACAGTTCCAGCTGCTCTCGGCTGGATCTTAGATCCTTGGTCATCTTATTAAAGGAGTTCACCAGGCTTCCAATTTCATCGTCAGCCACGGTCCCGATGGTGAAGCTGAGCTCCCCTTCCGCTACCCGGCGCGTGCCCTCGGCCAGGTCCTTAATGGGGACACTGATTGTTTTGGCCAGGTAGAACCCAAACCAGATGGCACAGAACATTACCAGCAGGGCCACGATTGAAAGCGAAATAAAATACGTAATCTGGACCGGTTTTTTATACAATTTAATTTGCTGGTATTCCTCATACCCTTCTGAGATCGATGCCATATTCTCATACAAATCCGGCGGTATCAGAACGCTTATCACGACGAAGCCCTCGGCTTCCGACGTCTTCTGGTCATAGGGAATCGAACAGATGGTTTTTATCAATTCGCCGTAGGGGATTTCCCGGGTGATGGAGCGCACACCGTTTCCGGAAAGCTCCTTCTGTAGGTTTTCGGCCGAAACCAGGCCCACATCTTCATTTCCCAGCTTCGGCGCCAACGAAACCGTGAGGCGTTGGGTTTTGGCGTCATAAATTTCCACCCCGTCAAGATTAAATTCCCGCTGGACAACTTTGACGTACTGGGACAGGGCCTTTTCTTTTTTGGGATCCAACAGGTTTTTGGTTTTTATCTGGTAGGCAATTCTCTCCAGGAAGAACTTATTATTTTCCTCAACCCGCTCATAGACCCGGCTGCCGACCCGCAGGGAATTTTCCAGCGCCTGCTCGACGGGAACGTTAAACCAGAATTCAATGCTGGTTGTAATAAAGTTGATCGAAAAGAAAAATAATACGACCGTCGGAACAATCGTAAGTACGATGAACGCCACCACCAGCCGGGTTCGAAGCTTGGCGCCCATGACCTTGCGCCGGCGGTCATAGAGGAGTTTCACCAGGTTCCTGAAGACCAGAAATATCAACAATATGAGCAGCAACAGGTTGATATTGATCAGGATAAACATCAGAATGGCGTTGGAGACGGGAATGTCGGCACCAAACCGAATGGTCCGGGTCTCGACAAACGTCAGCAGGGCCACCACCAGTATAATGAAAATGATGAGGATACCCTCGCGCCTTCGACGTCTGCTGTCGGCATCTCTTACGGGTCTTCGGTTTCTTTGAAAAATATCGCTTATTTTCATTTTTGGGGGAGGGGCTGTGATTTGGATTTAAACGTCTGAAAAATCCTACAACTCAATAGATGAAATCAATAGTGTACCAATCTGTTTCTATATCCCAAAAAGAGACAAAAAACAGGACATAATGCAGATAATAAGGAAGGGTTTGTTTGCTCACCTCAGCCTTGGTTCTGAGTTGATATTGTTGTCCCTTTTCCAGTTGGCCCAGCGGTATGATTTTCAAACTATTGACTTCCGACATCCATTTTTGTGCTTCGGCAAACGACTTCGTCACCTCAGGCTCATTGTTTCGCCACGATCGCCTGACAATAAATTCTTTTTTCAGATTGTCGTATTTTATGATGTGGGTGACGGTAATATCGGCAATCGTCTTGTCTAACCACATGTCGCGCACACTGTTCAATTGGGCTAAAAAGGCAAAAGCTGCCGGAACACCGCTTAATATCTCTTTATTCAACTTCTCACTGAAGGCACCCTCCAGGTTGAGGTATAAAAGCAAGTCGTCACGGGTATTGGAAACGGTAATATTGGCCAGTGACGTCTCCTGTGCAAATGCAGACCCATGGCTTACCAGAAACATCATGGTCATGAGTATACACACTATCTGCTTCTTGAACAAAAATGCCATATAATTACGCTATACTGTATACTGTGGTTCAATTCCCGATAAATTTTGACAACCGTAAACCAGTCGCCACATAAATAGCAAAAATAACAAACGCCACTGCAAATCCTCAGCGGCACTTAGAAGTATTTCCAACCAAGGGCATCATATCATGGATATATGTGTACGGTTAGATACCACTGTAACTGCACATATTTAGTATTAATCGGCAGATTTTGGAAATTGATCGTGGCAGAGATTACAATAGTATGAAACCGGAAGCGAACGAATCACGCGCAATCGCTCGCCCAAAGCGGATTGGATGTGACGCTGATCCCGATTCTCCCCCTTTTTATTAATATCGGAATCGAATCTAAATAGCAAGTGATTTTGCTGTCTTGGGAGGTGCACCGGGGGCTTCTTGAAGGGTTTGGGTGTGCCAGGATGTTTTTTCTTTAAAGAATCTTTCAAGGAAGGCATGATTGAAAGCATGGCCCGATTTGCGGGTGATGATATGGCCCAAAATCGGCATGCCGAGCAGGGAGAAATCACCGATACAGTCCAACAATTTGTGGCGAACAAACTCGTCTTCGTATCGCAACCCGTCATCGTTTAATACTTGTTTATCGTCGACCACCACCGCGTTATCCAGAGAACCGCCCCGGGCGAGTCCGTAACGTTTCATGTACTCGACTTCATGCAGAAACCCAAATGTCCGGGCGCTGGAAATCTCACGCTCGAATAGATGGTCAAGGACTTCGATGGTGCAGGATTGGCTGCGGATGAGGGGATGCTCAAATTCGATATGGCAGGTGATTTTAAAGGTATCGTCCGGATAGGCGCCGACGAATTTACCATCCTGCTCCAGCTCGATGGGTTCTTTGACTATAAAAAAATGCCGGAGGGCTTCCAGCTCACGGATACCGGCTTCCAGAATCATGCGGGTGAACGGTCCGGCACTGCCGTCCATTACCGGCACTTCGTAAGAATCAAGTTCAACGATCACATTATCGATGGACAACCCGGCCAAGCAGGCCATCAAATGCTCGATGGTGGACACAATAACGCCGCCAGAACCGATCACCGTGGCCAGGCTGGTATCCACCACACAATTGAAACGGGCCGGGATGCAGGGGTTGTCGGGCAGGTCTTTTCTGACAAATTTAATTCCGTGGTTGACCGAAGCCGGTTTTAGCGTCAAATGAACGGTTTTGCCCGAGTGAAGTCCGATACCCGAGCAACTGACCGCCTTGGCGATGGTCCTTTGATGGATGGGTGTGGTCATTTATATAGATGTATTCAGCGACGGTTTTAATTAAAGACCTTCGCAAAATACCCCTGTGTGCGAAGGTCTCAAATCAACAAAACTGTCGTTATAGGTGAATTTGTTAAAATCCCGAATATAATAAACCGTTTAGCAGGAAAGTCAACCTTTATTCGTATAATAGGCCATCCGCCGGCAGATCCTCATCAACTTGATTTTTCTACCCGGTTCCCCCTTATTTTTGGGCTCCATCTGAATCTTAGCCACCAGGGGCGGTATGGTTTGGAGAATTTGATTTTTCCGACTACGCCGGCGTGATCGGACGGCCAAAGGAGAACACCTGCTGGTGCATGTGGATAGTCATTGCTAACCATGTCGGCCATCTTCATCACCAACCACCTTGCATTTAACTTTGTCTATCGATAAATCCAATGGATCCAGGAAGATGTAGATCGATGCGGGTTTCGAGTTCATCGTTCGGGTCACCGATATTTTCATCAAAGCCGCTGGTGTAACCGTCACCATATGTTTCCTGCTCCAGCCAGGCATCCAGGTATCCGGCACCCACTGCCTGCATATAGGGAGGTATATACGGAGTTCTTCCACATCGGATACCATACTCATCTTCATCGGATGATCAGTCCGGATGATAGCCCATACCCGGACATCTTCCAGAGAACTGTTGAAATCGCCGACCATGATGACCGGTCTGTTCCCAAGAAAAGGAATACCATCCAGATAGTCTATCGTGCCTAATAACTCGTACATTTGTGCCGACTGAAAGACTCTGAAAATGCTGCCCGGTGAGCTGCGCACTTCAAGGTGGGTATTGACGAAACGGAAGATTTTACCCTTAATAATAGCATCAACGATAACAAAACCCCGGGTGAATTCAACGTCACCGTCTCCAATATCCACTCCAGGTTATTTTCATAATTTCTCGCCAGCACCTTCCAGGCAGGAATCCCCTTGCGTACCAGGACAACATCATGGTCTACCAGGCGCACATCAGAGAGGTATATGGGTAGGACCGGCATCGAGATCCGCCATGGGCAGTTCCACATCGGCATTGTTAATCTTAAAAGCCTTGTAATGCATTCCACGTGCTTTCAATGCCGCCTTGAGAACCGTATAAAAGTCAATGACTAATTCATCAGCCTGAACCGGGTTACCGGCTAAATAATCGCCAGGGGTCTGAATATAATAAGTCGACACTTCCTGCAGGCCGACAACATCTGGCTTGTCCCGGGCGATTTCATCGGCAATCGCTTCAGCACGCGCCCAGAAGTTGGTATAAAGCATGGTCTGATAAACCTCGGCAACTGCATAACTGGGAATCATAAGCAGGATCAGTTAGAGCCGCTTCAACCACTTTGAAAATGTCTGCGCCGAGATACAGGTTGCGTGTCATTACTTTTACGGTTTTTTTCGGAGCCACCATTTCGCGGATGCACCGGGTGCAATGAGACCCAGGGCCACGATGAATACAACTAGATACTGCAACGTTTTTTTCATGATACATCCTCCTTTTGAAATGATGTTAACCGGTCAATCAGCAAAAAAGGAAAATTTTCTCGAAACAATAAAAGACCCCACCTCTATATTGAAGTGGGGTCGTTTTTTCTTTCCATGGGCTACCTCGGGGGTTTGGGTTAGCACATTTTGAATATTCTTCAAATTTTTAGCATATAAACTTTTGCCACGTCAACAAAAGAAGATTCCAGTTCCGCAGTTGCCCTTTTTTTTAAATCACCCTTTTGGGTATCCTAAACATCACTTTAAGCTGGAAAAGTAAGGCCCTATCTGGCATTATTGAATAGTCACCAAACGTTCATCGTAGACTGATCCCAATTTTGTTATTGCACTGCCTTTTTAACTCGTTGTGGGAGCGGCTTTTAGCCGCGATATCAAACCGATAACTGTAACATTGACATAAGGTATCGCTGTCTTTGCTGCTGGTCCTTAACGAAATTAGTGTGACCCGCCACCCGCATTTTGATGTCTGGCTGCTGGCAGCACTAGGGGGCGTTATAGGTGTTATCGCATGGTGAAGGCAAACAAAAGATCGAATCGTTTCCAGCGGATCAAGGCGGATTTGCTGTCTGCACCGGTTCAGCTTTGCCTGGAACGCGCCGATCTCATTACAACATTTTTCCGGCGCATCAATGAACGCAAAGAACCGGTGACTGTTCAAAAAGCCAAAGCCCTTCGTTATCTGCTGCAGCACAAATCGGTGCGTATCTTCGCAGATGAATTAATTGTCGGCAATGTCGGCCGCCATCGCAAATCCGCGCTTATCCAGCCGGAACTGTCGGGTGTCTTTGGATGTCAGGAGATTCTGTGGATCGATAAGCGAAAAACCACGCCGTTTCAAATGCCCTGGAAAGAGCGCTTCACGCTGATTTTCAAAATAGTGCCCTACTGGGTTTTTCGCAATATGATTTTCCGCGCATTCTACCCGAGGATCAGGCATTTTTTGCGTTTCGCCCGCGATCAGCTCAATGCCACCTATTACCTGATCAATGAAGCCGGTGGCATCGGGCATTTTCTTCCCAATTATCCGGAAATGATCAACGAGGGCGTATATGGCTATTTAAAATCCTTCGAGGGACAGTCCGCGGACCTGCATACCGCCGCCCGCATTGCCTGTGAGGGTCTGGTGGATTTTGCCGACCGCCTGGCGCGCGAGGCCGGGCACCTGGCCGCCCTTAAAACCGACCCCAAACGGTCTGCCGAGCTGCATACAATCGCACGGATTTGCCGCAAGGTGCCCCGCCAACCCGCCGAGAACCTGCCCGAGGCCCTGCAGTCCCTCTGGCTGACCCATCTGGCCATATGCCTGGAAGGCATCAATTCCGCCATTTCTTTCGGCCGCATGGATCAGTACCTTTATCCTTTTTATCGCCGCGATATCGAGTCCGGAAGGCTCACCCCGGAGCAGGCCAAAGAACTGCTGCTGTGTTTTTGCGCTAAAACCACCGAGCATGTCTTTTTGCTCACCGAAAATCTTAGCAAATACCATGGCGGCTTTCTGGTGGTCCAGGCCGCCATTGTCGGCGGAACAGACCGGGAGGGACGCGACGCCGTCAATGACCTCACATATTTGCTGATGGATGTAATGGAAGAATCCGGCCTGCGGGATCCGAATTTTCAGGTACGCCTCCACCGCAACTCCCCGGCGGAATATGTCAAGCGTGCAACCGAGGTAGTGAAACAGGGCCGGGGTGTGCCGGCTTTTTTTAATGATGAAACCGGTGCGCTTCCCAGCGGCAGAAAGGCCGGCCGGCCGTTTGCCGCCAGCATGGGGGCCGTCAATGGCAGTGACCGTCTGGGACCGACAGCCCTGCTGAACTCCGTTGCGCACCTGGATGCCGCGCTGGCAGCAAACGGGTATGCACTGAATCTTCGTTTCGATCCGAACACGCTGGCAGGACCAGGCGGTGAGGAAATTCTTCCCAGCCTGGTGACAGGATTTTTCGCTTCCGGCGGCATGGAAGTACAGTTCAACATCCTCGACCCACTGCAGCTTCAGGATGCCCGCAATCATCCGGGAAAATATCCGGATCTGGTGGTGCGGGTGGCCGGCTACTGCGCCTACTTTGACGACCTGCCGGATGTCGTTAAAAAGGAAGTCATCTCCCCCACGCGGCAAATGCAATAGAAAAGCACAAAAACAACACCGTCCCCATTTATCCGGCCCATGGAAATGTCAACAAAAATACGGGTAGCTACTTAGCGTAATTTCAGTTTATAATACCGGCCTCAATTGGTGAAACTTAAAATTATTTTTTGGTTGCCCTGGCAGTGCGCTTTTTGGTGCTTGTGGCTGTTGCAGGCTTCTTGGCGCTGGTCCTGGTGCTTTTTTTGGTTCCCGCCGAGGTTCGCTTTTTGGTTGCTGTGGTTGCGCTTCGCTTTTTGGTAGCATCGGCGGCCGGCTTTTTGGCTGTCGTGCTGCGGGCTCGTTTTGGGGCGCTGACACTGCTGTTTGCTTTCTTGAGAAGCCGAATTTCTTTTTTCAAGGCTTTGATATCGGCTCCCGTAGCAATATCCATCTTTTGCAGCATATTCTTGACGACTTTTTCCACGTACTTTTCCAGTTTACCCTGGGTACCATCATAGCGTTTCTTCAGATCTTTTAAAAATTTAGCCCTCTCTTTTTCGCCCAGTTTGGCCTTTTTAACGACTTCGTTGGCACGCCCTTCTACTTCATCCCAGGTTTTGTGTGCAAAATCCGCTCCGGCCAGATAGGTTTTTTTTAATATCTCAATCATGATAAGCTCCTTTCAATAATAGCGTGAGAGAATCAATGTTGTAATTGCTTTGAATTATGGGTAGGTGTGTTTTTCTATGAATCCGATTTAATATAATCATTTAATTGGATTTGCATACATGCCATCCCGAAAAAAAGAAATGATTATGATGATATGCATTTTTTTATAATGGCCGGCATAAATACAAAAAAGTAGAAAGAAAATATCGGCAAATTAAATCACCAATCAGAATTAGGCACAACCGTTTCCCTTAGACAAAATGATTGTCGTGATTGCAGCGATTTGTTAGAGCTTCAACTTGGATTGTCACCCTTAACCATGGACAGGAGCGCTTATGTTTAAAGTAATACCAAACGGCAACAATCGTTTAGACATTGAGTTGAGTGGAAAGTTGAACGCTGAAGATATGAAAATGGCATTGGACGATTTGGTCAGCAAATCGAAGATATTTGAAAATGGCAAAATGTTGTATGACGTTATCGACTTTCATCTTCCGTCACTTGGTGCAATAACAATCGAATTATCCCGTTTTCCTTCGATGTTCGGGCTGATGAAAAATTTGATCGAGCAGCGATATTGACTGATAAGAATTGGTTAAAGAAAGTAAGTGAACTGGAGGGGGCCCTGTTCCCGGGTTTGGAAATTAAAGCGTTTGATCGAGACCAAAAAGCAGAGGCAGAAGCATGGTTGTCGAGTTAGGTTTATATTTATGGTTTGGGGGTATATCAAACCGCCCATTACCACGGAGTTTAAACCTATTTATGCAGAGCGTTGATTGAAGAAGCAAATAATTATTGTGGGCCGATTTACTCCCAACGGATTTTGTCATATGAAACGAACATAGGGGACGGTGTTGTTTTTTTGCTTTTCCTACACGGATAAGCTTATATAGCCTGCCCATTTATGACTTCCAATACCATTATTCGGGCTATCTTTTTAAAAAGACTCCAATTTTATGGTTGTCGCCGACTTCTCCAATTAATTCAACTAAATATGTTTTCATATTGGAGAAGTAATCCGGGTCCATTCGCCTTTTGAACATGTTACTGGAAAACATCGTTAGTAACCCTTCCAATTGGGATATTCCGCCCTCGGTGGCTGGATCGTACTGCGCCCATTTTTTCAAATGATCTTCCGACCGGAAGAAAAGCATTGTACTTCAGGCGTACGCAACATCCGGTCTCCATTTGGATACCGGAAGGGAGACATGGCCGATCAATCCTTTAGGGTCGGCTTTTTCGATGATGCCGTCACGCATTTCGATGGTGATCGGTTCACCGCAATCGAGACAGGGAGATTCGATGCGAACTTTTTTCCCCGGAAATAGCCAGCTGACCGCCAGCGATTCGAAAGCTCATTGGGCGAACCACTTTTGCTCGCTTTCAACGGTGACGCGGAACTGGGTGGGTTGATTGTTAAAAGGAGCGAAGGAAGAGATGAAATCCGTATTGGGATACAGCCAGCCGTAAATTCCTGAGTTAAACAAGGTATGCATCGTTTTTCGCCCGTCTTCGGGTGAAACGCCGAGTTCGGCCGCAATCTCTGTATAATGCGGCGCCTGACCCGTGTCCACCATCCGTTTCAAAATAAAATGAAATGTTTTGTCCAGCACTGCGGTGTCACTCATTTTTTCTCCTGTATCGTATGAGTTAATAAATCCAGCGGCAGGGTCCTGTACTACCAGGCCATCGGGGCATATCCGTCTTTGACGAACCCGGCGATGATGTCTCCCGGGAAACTCACGGTCAGGCCCATTTCTTCCAGCTCAATCCTATCTATTTTAACCGATTCGAATTTTACATTTTTTTCCTCTTTGAGCAACAATAAAAACGACGGCAGCATGGAAAACAGTATCAAAAGAAAATAACGGGGCTATGTTGTTTTGTTGAGTTTTTTATAGTTAGTGAGCTTATAAAGCATGCCCTTTTATATCCTTCGATACCATCTCAAACAAAATGATTGTACTGAAACCAGCGATTTGATATAGCTTTTGATGCCCTGCATCCCTATCTCTTGATTTCATTGAATTATAAAATTAAGTGCACTGACTATATAACTCGCTGTGGGAGCGGCTTGAAGCCGCGATATCATAACCATCCCTATCCACTATCGCGGCTGGAAGCCGCTCCCACGATCAACTGAGTTTTGGGCAAAGATGCTGCATTTTAGCAGGTTTTTCCTGGGCCCAACTATTTAGGAGGAGATTTGCTCGCCAAGGTTTTCAGCAGTGCGGTTCTGGGTATCGATGCCTATCGGGTGGAGGTGGAAGTTGACATTACCTCAGGACTTCCGACTTACACGACTGTAGGATTGCCCGAGGCTTCGGTCAAGGAGAGCAAGGAGCGGGTCAAGTCGGCCATCGGCAACTCGGGTTATCGGTTTCCGGATGACCGCATTACCGTTAACCTGGCCCCGGCCGCTATCAAAAAGGAGGGCACGGGTTTTGACTTGCCGATTGCCTTAGGCATCCTGGCTGCCACCGGCATCATCCCCCAGGAAATCATCTCCCGCTACCTGATTCTCGGTGAGCTGTCCCTGGACGGCCACGTCAAACCGGTCAGAGGATCTTTGCCCATGGCCCTGGCTGCCAAAAAAGCCGGTTACAGGGCCATTATGGTGCCCTTTGAAAACAGCCGCGAAGCATCGGTGGTCACCGATATCGATGTTCTGCCGGTCAAAACCCTGTCCCAGGTGGTGGCCTTTTTAACCGGATTTTCCCGAATTGCACCGGAAAAAACGGATCTTAGCGACAGCTTTGAAAGAGACGGCCAGTTCGCGGTGGACTTTGCCGAGGTCATGGGCCAGGAGCACGTCAAGCGGGCCCTGGAAATTGCGGCTGCCGGCGGCCATAATCTGTTAATGATCGGCCCGCCCGGATCGGGCAAAACCATGCTGGCCAAGCGGTTGTCGACCATCCTGCCGCCTTTTACCTTCCGAGAGGCGATTGAAACCACCAAAATATTCAGTGTGGTGGGACTGCTGGAAAAAGACCAGGCCCTGATTACCCGGCGGCCGTTTCGCGCCCCCCATCACACCATCTCCGATGCCGGGCTCATCGGCGGCGGACACGTTCCGCGGCCCGGTGAGGTGAGCCTGGCGCACAACGGGGTTTTATTCCTGGATGAGCTTACCCGAGTTTAAAAAGCATGTCTTGGAAGTTCTGCGCCAGCCCCTGGAAGACTTAAAGGTCACCATTTCCAGGGCCTCAACCACGCTGACCTATCCATCCAGTTTTATGCTGGTGGCTGCCATGAATCCGTGCCCCTGCGGCTACTACTCGGATCCCAAGCATGCCTGCCGCTGCACTTACCAGCAAATTCACCGCTATCGTTCCAAAATATCGGGTCCGCTGCTGGACCGCATCGACATTCACGTGGAAGTGCCGGCCGTCCCCTACAAAGACCTGATGACCGAATCAACTGCCGAACCGTCGGCCGACATCGGCAAGCGGGTTGCCGCCGCCCGCAGCATCCAGTCCGGGCGGTTTGCGCGGGCCAAAATTTACTGCAACGCCCAGATGAGCAGCCGACACATCAAAACCCACTGCAAGATCGATGACGCTTCGCGCCGCCTGCTGGAGGCGGCCATCGACAAACTGGGCCTGTCTGCCAGGGCATTTAACCGGGTGTTGAAGATCGCCCGCACCATTGCGGATCTGGAGGCCGAGCCGAACATTCTGGTGGATCATATCTCCGAGGCTATCCAATACCGCAGCCTGGATCGGGGCAGCCAGTTTAGGTGAAGATTTTCTGAAGACGTCCCTTTTATCACTTTCTATCTGGCAACAGGCTGATAGCCAATGCCCCTGGCAAAATAGAGTTTGCGCTTCAAGTGCTTTTTAAAGGGAATTTCAATCTCCCCAATGGGTTCCACGGTTTGGAACCACGGCCAGTTCCTCGGTTTATTGGAGACCAGCAGGGCGGTCTTGCCTTTCCACTGGCGATCGTCGATCCAGGGAAAGCGCCGGGCACCTTGTTTCGGCTGCCACAGTTTGGGCCTCAGTTCCGGGGCGTAAAAGGCAATCGCGCCGAAGCGGGCGTGACGGTCGATACAAATGAAATCCACCTGGATCTCTTTTGATTTCTTGAGCACGGCAGCAGCCACATCATGAGCTCCGTAGAATTCTTCCACTCTGCCGATATCAAGGGAGTGCCCGCCGATGGACAGGGGGACGTCCTTCGGTATGGATAAATAGATAAAACCCGCCAAAATTACGGTGACCAGCAGCCCCACGGTTACCCGGCGCAAGTTTTTCCCAAAACCAGGCCAATCGGCGGCGGCCAGAATAATCCCTGAAAAAAATGCCAGCATCGGCCAATTGGCCTCGACTTTGCTCTTGATGGCCACATAACCGAAAAAGGCGGCAACGGCCCAGAAAAATACCGCCAGGAATCTTCGACCGGCCTCTTTCGATACCATTGAGCGGGTCGAACTCCAGATGGCCAGCCCCCCTAACACCGGAGTCGCCAACAGCAGCAGCGCGCCGAGGTATTCGGGAATTGTCACCCAGGGTTTGATATCGTCGGCAGAAAAGCCATGCTGCAATTGAAACCGAAAAGAGAGCCAGTCATGCTGGAAATTCCAGATCAGGACCGGGCTGAAAACGATCAGGGCGATGATCCCGCTGAGCAATCCGCCGGCGAAGATATTGGATCGTTTTGCCGGCATGGTGAGAAATAAGATTGCCAGCCCCAGGAAATACAGCACCATATTGTATTTTGATAAAAACCCCAAACCGGCCCACAGGCCGGCCAGCAGCCACCAGCGGTTGGCCCATTGCGCTTCCTGGAGGGCCTTGCAGGTTGCCAGGAGCGCCAGAGACCAGAACAGGGCAAACAGGGTGTCCGGCGTCATCACGAAGCCGTTTCCGGCAAAGACGGGGCATAAAACCAGGAGATTGCCGGCGCGGTTGGCGATCTCATCAGTGAAAATTTCCCGGGCCAGCGCCCTGCCGACGATGGGGAAAACAAAACCGGCTGCCAGTGGCCAGAAGCGCACCGACCAGATGGTGTCGCCAAACATCTGACGGGCCAGTGTCATGGCCCAGGCTGTCAGCGGAGGATGGTCGAAATAGCTCAGTTGCGGGAAAAGGGCCCAGTAATAGTAGTAGCCTTCATCCTGGATAATATCGAGGTTCCCGGCCAGATATACCTTCCACAGAGTTACTCCGATCAGAAGAACCCAGAACGTGCGCGCCTTGTCTAATCCGAATTTCAAATTCAATTCTCTCTGTGTCCTAAGATGATGTAGTTCAGAATCAGTCCGCAAAAGTAAATAAAACCTCCGGACCACAGGATGTCACTGGCAAAATGATCACCCTGGAGCATGCGCCCAAAACCCATGAGCAACCCGTATCCCACTCCGATGGCCAGAAAAGCGAATGCCCATTTTTTGTGGTGGTTGCGCAGGATAAAGAAGGGGGCCAGCAGGTAAAATCCCATGGCTGCATGCCCGGAAGGAAATGATTTCCCCTGTCCCGCAGGACCCTTGCTCCAGACCGGCCGGTAGGTTAAATCCCCGCCAAACTGCTCGATTTGCTTGGGCCGTGGTCGTCCCCAATGATCTTTGAATATCGCGTTTACTATTAGCCCGGGGCCTATTGCCAGCAGCAGCACTAAAAATAAGGCCCTTTTGCGGTACTTTTTTAATTTGGGGGTCCCATAGCCTGCAATAAAAACCACCAATGCCGGCAGGGCAATAATGAAGGCTGGCAGGATTCCGAAAGAATATAGGAATACGGTTGGTGGGCTATCCTCCCAAATCCAGCTCACTGCCGGAGAGTACCAAAGATTCTGAATGGCGAGGTCGAGTTCCGTAAACCGTAAGAGCATGGTCAGCCCGAGCAGAATCGAGACCGGTACCCACACTTCGCAGGTGATCGTCCTTTTCATATCTCGAGGCCTGCATAAAATTTAACAATTTGTATCATGATGAATTCGATGAAAGGCTTATAGGAATGGATGGGTTGAATACCTGATCGAGCTGTACAGGCCCCATTTAATTTTTTCAATTCTTTGGAATTTTAAGGTTTTTAACGTGTTCAGACAGCTTTATAACATAATGGCAGAGGGAATAAAAGTGCGAACTTAAGGCATTTGGGGTTAGATTTGAATCCAAACTCCCATGGTTCTATCTCACCCTGATTTTCAAGGTTGAACCCCTTTAAGCACTCCTGCTTGAGTTAAATCATATGTTATGTTAAAAAGTTAGTTGAGATCGGTTATTGAAAATACCCGGTTGGCGCCAATTTTTTAGATGGCTTAAGGTAACCATTCAATCTCAGCCAAAGAAAGAGGAATTCATGAGTGACGTTAAAGAAAGTCAAAGAGACCTGCTTATCGTTGTCCTGTCTATCACCGTTCTGATGGTATTGGTATACTTTCAGCAGAGCCAGCAATGGAACCGGGACCTGAAATCCCGCGATCAGCGGATTAGCGTTCTTGATCAAAAAATAGCCGAGCATGAACAGGGCCTGGCCCAGGCCCGAAAAACCATCGCCGGCCACGAAGAATCATCGAAGAAGGCCGCCGAAGAGTTAAAGTCAGCCCAGCAGATCATCGGGGAGCTGGAATCCCGCAAACAGAAAAATCAAAAAACAATAGCGGCGCTGGAAAGTGCGCTCCAGGACAAAGACAACCAAATCGCCGAACTCAATGCGAGCCTGTCAGAAATCAAAACGACCACCGGCCAGGAAGTGGCTGCCGAAAAGGGGCGTGTGACTGAGTTGGAAAACAGGATTGCCGATCAAGCACGCCAGTTGACCGAAGCCAGAGAAACCATCCAGCGCCTGGAGGCATCTGAAAAGGCCCTGCAGGAAAAACTCCAGGCTGCCGACCAAACGTCTACAAACCCCATGGATGAGCAAGCCGCCCCTGAAAAAGAAAATTAGCCTGCGGAACCCTGCAGGGTCAGGATCTAAATCTTTATTTGTATTGACGTGATTTAATTTTTTATCCAGTTAGTCACTCCTGCCTGGTTTTTCTGAGGACGTCCTGCCTGTTTTGCAACTGGCGCATATGCTTCAATCTGCTAATCGAAAATAGGATCCAATCATAAATCCTTTATAAGCCCAATATCATGTCCGGGCGATAAATTCGCGCCGGCATTTTTTTTAAAACCGAATTTCCGATAGAGTGCCACGGCTTGAAAAAACTTAGATGTTGTTTCCAAATGCATCCGGTCATAGCCGGATTGCGCTGCTGTTTTTAACGCCAGATTTAAAACGTATTCCCCCAACCCTCGGCCGCGTTCATTGGCCTCTAAATATAGCCTTTTTAATTCTACCTGGTTATGGTTAGAGGGCAGCAAGGCAAAAAATCCAATGATCGTCTGCGCCTTAATCAAAACAATAAATTCGCCGGATGAGTTGAGGTATTCTTCTTCTATATTTTCAATATCAGAGAAAGAATAGCCCGCCTGCAGCTTTATTTCATATTCCTTGAAAGTCCCCTTAAGAATACGCGTAATTGCATCCGAATCCTTTTTTTGTGCTCTGCGATAGATGATATTTTTCATTTGATAATAATTAAAGTTATTTAATACTTTGACGATATTTTAGATGGTGGTAACCTATCTTTAGAAGAGAAGTACTTTTGTATATCCAAATATCGGTCGTATTGGCAAACCAAATCAGATTTGACCCTTTCAAAGTACCCGGACCGGAATTTCTATCACGCGGTAGAATTTGTCCACAGCCGGAACCGAAATGGATTCCACGGCAAGGCTATCAGTGCCGCGGATGAGTATTCGAAACGCTATGTGAGATGTGTGCGCTAAAGAATTTTTCCTAATCAATGCTATTAATAGATGTTCAATACACCAGGCAGAGCACCTGAATGAAAGTCTTTGTTCTCATAAAAGTCATCATCCTTTTGGTTATGTTTCATACTCCGGCTTGGGCCTATCATAAATGGTATGATGAAAAAGGGGTCGTTCACTATACCCAGGCCGACCCGCCGGCCAATGCCAAAAATGAGGACGGCTCCAGCTGGTGGGGAGATGAGCCGGAACAAGATGAAGGCAAAGTGGCTAGACAAAAGAAAATAGAGCAAATACGCTTACAAATAACAACGCCCCCCAACCCAAGCCGGATACTGAGCCGGCGCGGAGTATCGAAGAAAATACATGCCCGGAAATTGAGGAAGAAGAGCCTGACCAAGAGTCTGAACCCATCGAGAGTAAAGGATTTCTTCAGCGGATGGTGGGCATTTTTTCCAAAGATGACACCGAAGAACCCGTGTGCCAGGAGCCTTGGCTGCTGAAAGAATACGGAATATGCGCTTTGAACAAACCGGACATGGAGAAAGTGGGAAACACCTTTAAAGCCGAAGTAGTTGATAATCGCAAATGTGTCTGGTCCTCCTGTCGGGGGACTTACAATGGCGATGTTGTTACCTTTACATTTAAGGGGCAAGGGTATTGGGAAACCGACGGCAATGTTCCGGAATGTCCCTTTTACCAGGGATTCTACTGGAGGTAATCTCATCGCAGTTTCAATTATGTTAAAGGTGGCTGCCTGCATACCTGCATGAAAGATCATTCCCGAATCATACCTGGACATTGCGGTTTGATGTAAAATTCCGCTAAAAATAGCTATGTTAAATTAATTGAAAGCTTCACCGAATCTTTAAGAGTGTTGGCCACAATGCAGCCTCTCTCGGCGATGGTGATCAATTTTTCCAGCTTTTCTTTATCATTGTGATCTGCACTCACTTTCATTTCAACGGCCGAAAAATGCGGTGGTGCAGCTTCCAGGGTGCCGGAAATGGTCAGATTGACGTTGGACACCTCGGCCTCACGGCTCTGGACGGCGGCCAGCAAATTGCTCATAAAGCATCCGCCCAGGGCCATCAACAGGTGCTCTCCCCCCATGGCACCGCGGTTTTCACCACCCTTGGCCTCCGGGCGATCCATAATGGCTTTGTGATCCCTGGCCGTACCCTCCGAGGCCGAAGGCCCGACCTGTTTGACATTTACCTGTACCTGATTGCCCATGGTTTTCTCCTTTTTAGAAAATTGATAAGTAGAAGAAAAATAAGGATAGCTGATTGAGAAATCAAGGAGTGAGTCCACCTAAGTTACTTCTGGGGCACAACCATCCTGCATATTTCAACTGCCAGCAACTGCCCGGGGGGATTCCTGATGGGTGAGGCATTGGTGGGGGAACAAATTTGATATTATAGCAGCAAATTGTTTGCGTAATAGAGCATAAGAATAGTGCTCCTCGGCAATCCGGTAATTGCGGGTTGCCATATTATCGCGCCGGTGTTTATCGTCAATGATGTTCTTGATATCAGATACTGCTTCACCGGTCAGGCTGCCGTCCATCTTGACCACATCAAAGCCCTTGGGCTCGATGTCATCTTGGAAGATCTTATAGCGGTTGACCAGCAACGGCTTCTTAAAGTATATCGCCTCAAGCAAGGCATTTCCGAATCCTTCATATAGGCTGGGAAATGTTATAAACTCGGCTGCTTGATAAACCTCCCACAGTGAAAAGCGATTATTGGATTGGGGTCGGGGTGCAAAGGGGTCCGCCACCATGTGATCGATAAACCGAATATCGACTCCGGATTCCCGGGCAAGCCGCTTAATCTTTGAGGCGTATTCGAAACCTTCATCGCCGGCTTCATGGGATACCACCAGCTTGTATCTCGGGTGATTCAGCTTTTTGACCAGCTGGATGGCCGCTTCGATACCTTTGCGCTCAACGATCCGGGTGGGTTGCAGCAGCATCCTGTCATCGGGTTTCAACCCGATCGAATGCCGGAACGCACGGGTCCGTTCTTTATCCTCTATGGGCGGGTTTTCAAAATCCAGGGCATTGGGAATCACCGTTGCGCTGATGCCTCTGCGCCGGGCCAGATTATCCCGGGCCCGGGAGTTGATGACAACGTGCTCGATGTTTGGCAGCCGGGGGGGGAACGCCCGGTGAATATAAATTTTACTGCCGTTTAAGGGCAGGTAGCGATTTCTTTCCCAGTAAAAGTCATGGTGGTGGGCAATGGTGGGAATCCCGGTTTCGGCGATGATATCGGTCAAGGCCAATCCCAGCGGGATGTGCATGGGGATCGCCAGGGCGTTTTCCACCACCAGAAGATCCAGGCGGTACATGTCGATGAACAGTTTCAGCCGGGAGGCAATGGTGGATTTATAATTACAGATAATTCTGGCCAGCCGGAGTGATTTTTTGTGGGTGCCGAACAGCTGATCGTTGATCCACTGATTCTGATCATCTTTAAAGTTGGCCTGGCGGGCCTGTAAGCTGATGTGTTCGTTTTTGGAAAGCTCCCCGGCAAACCAGAAGCAGGCGTGCCCTTCCCCTTCAAATACCCGGGCCCATTTCGTAGACTCAAGGGAAACACCGTCGATGCCGGCAAAGCGGGTTGACACAAACCCTATATTGAGTTTCATTGGGCTCACCATCGGAGTACGATTCAATGCTATTGCAACTCTTTGAAATTACCGTTATATTTCACCAATAGCGTCTGCAAAAAGTGTGCACAACTGCACGATTTTCATTATTTGAATTGTATTCAGACGGTTAGGTGGATATGCGGGAAGGGTGGATCCTGAAAATTGAGAAAAAAAATTCCCACTAATGGACCATGGGCTGCCGGATTGTGAAAAAAATTGCATAATGTGGAAACATACACCCTCAATAACCTTGAAATCACTGTCGACCGACAGGGGGCCGACCGTTTCGCCAAGGTAAGCTATCCGATCCGGTACGGCAGATATGCCGAGATAAAAACAGCGGACCACCTTTTTCAGTTCAATTTAAACGGCGAAATCAAGTATATCAGCGGTCTTAACGGCAACTGGCCCCACCCAGCCGAATGGTTGAAGAGAACCGACGGCAATGACTGGACCTATTACTCCACCGGCGGCTACCGGGGCGTGTTTGCGGTGCTTGGTGAATACTATCGCCCCTGCCTTGCCTACCCCAGCAACTCGATCTGGGAGTATGACCCCTTTGCAGATCCCCGTATCGAGCAGGCCTTGACGGCTTTATCAGAACTGCAGAGGAATCTTGGCTCCTTGCCGGAAAACGCCGGGCCGGGTGTACCAAGGAATTTTTGTGAGTGTATCGCACGCCATGATATGGCCGCCCTGGGATCTAAAGCGGATATACTTCACGCAATTATCGGTGGCGGGGTATCGGTGCTGCCGCCGGACACGCGTCATGTCGATTATCACGTGATCCCGGTCATGATTGCCGATGGATGCCTGTATCAGTGCAATTTTTGCAGCATCAAATCCCGGCAGGGTTTTCGGGTCCGGTCCCGGGAAGATATCCGGCGGCAGATTCGCCAACTGCGGGCCTTTTACGGCGCCGATCTTTGCAATTACAATGCCCTGTTTTTAGGAAATCATGATGCTCTGGCGGCAGGCAAGGAGCGGATTTGCCTGGCTGCAACCGAGGCATACGCCGCCTTTGGCTTTGAAACATCCTGCATGAGAGATCCAACCCTTTTTCTATTCGGCAGCGCGGATTCCTTTCTAAACGCCGATAAAAACCTGTTTGAAACGCTCAACCGCCTGCCGGTGCACACCTTCATCAATATCGGACTGGAGTCAGGAGATTCCGAGACCCTGAACTACCTGAACAAACCTCTGGACAGCAAGAAAATTGAGGCTGCCTTCCGGATGATGCTCGACATCAATCGAAGATATCCCAGGATTGAAATCACCGTGAACTTTGTTCTGGGTAACGGGCTCCCGCCGGGGCACTACCGGTCCATCATCGAATTGGTTCGTAACCGGCTGGACGGGTTTTACAGCAAAGGCGGTGTTTATCTGTCGCCCTTGATGTCAGACCATGGCTGCCAGGAACTGCTGAAGATGTTTGTTAAAATTAAGAATTTGAGCCGACTGCCTGCCTACCTATATCTGATTCAACGACTGTGAGGCTAACCCACAGCCAAATTTCTGCCGCTGCCACCGGAAAAATTTTCAGGGTTCAGGGGCATCCCACATTCGACGATTCTGGTAACCAACTGAAATTTATATAAATAATTTATTCGAACAATCTGGAATGATAATTGCTTTATTTTATTGGGATTACATTGATCGGAATGAAGAGGCGAGTATGTCATCGGAAAATCATTTGACCATAAGGGATTATATTGACCGGGCCATGGGCGGCAAGCCGCGCACCAGGAAGGGGATTTCACCCACCAGAACCCGGTCAACCGGCGCTAAGGGATTTCACCAGATATTGACCTCCCAATCCGCACCGCGATCTACAAAGGCCCAGGTAAAATCAGGCGGATTGAAAGCCGCCGACTACCTGGCCCGTCCCGTCCATGCCAGACATAAGTTCAAACCCCGCCCGGTCCTAGCAACGGGCAAAAAGGCCATGGCCAATACAGATATATTTGCAGGGCATCCGGTCCTTGGTGAACCTAAGGTATCCGCCATTCAAACTGCGGCACCATCCCAACCGCTAAAAAATGATGTGTCACAGCTGCGCTCTACCGGCCTGCGATCTTTGCCCAAACAAGCTGGGGCCAATGAACAGCAGAAAATCAAAAACAGCATTCTCAAGGCAGCCCAAAAATATGATCTGCCGGTCAATTTGATCACCGGCGTCATCCGGGCCGAGTCGAATTTTCAGGTCAAAGCCGTCTCTCACGCCGGGGCACAGGGCTTGATGCAGTTGATGCCGGGCACCGCCAGAGAACTGGGGGTTAACAATCCATTTAGTATCGAAGAAAATATTGATGGCGGATCACGCTATCTGCGCAAGATGCTGGACAGTTTTGGTGGCAATCTCAAACTGGCCCTGGCAGCATACAACGCCGGACCTGAGGCCGTCATCAGATATGGCGGAAAGGTGCCCCCCTTCCGGGAAACCCAACAATACGTCAACCGGGTTCTCAGGTTCACCAGGCAAACCGTCTGACAAAGATCGGTTAGATTCCTCATAATTCCTACAAAATTACTTCCACGAAACATAGTCATTCTTTCTGAATTAATAACTCCTAACATAAATTTAGTACTTGAATTAAAGGCTGGATCTGGATATTTGAATAGTCATTGATACCGGTGTGCTGAAGGTTTTTTAATAATATTTTATGGAAGATGAATTATGAAACCCAAACACAAAACCTTTTTGCTAATCGACGGTATAGTTAATCTGATCCTGGGCCTCTTGTTGTTGTTGTTTCCGTTTGGAGTGGCTGAAACTCTGGGTGTTCCGCTACCGAAAACGAATTTTTACCCGACTATTTTAGGCGGCGTTATTTTCGGTATCGGCATCGCTTTATTGTTGGAAGCTTACGGGGAACGCTGGGGTGCCCGCGGACTGGGACTGGGCGGCGCCATCGCGATCAATTTTTGTGGAGCCGGCATATTGGCGTTGTGGCTCGTTTTTAAACCATTGAACATACCGCTTCACGGGCTTATCATCCTCTGGGTTATCGCCATCAGTGTTTTGGGCCTTGGCATACTGGAGGTTTACGCAAAAACCTGGCGCTATGATTGACTTTCTGTAAATGGGATGGAGGTAAAATGAAACAGCTTAAAAACACAGGCAACAAGCAAGGAAATTTGGAAACAAACCCCGCACTCAAAAGGGCCTTCTCATTATTGATCCTGATCGGAAGTTTGGTCTTGGATGGTCAGCTTGCTCCGCAGCCTGCCCAGGCCGGGGAGGCCATGATCAACTGCGACGCTCATACGGGCGCATGCTCCCAATCATCCGGTGCTATCACCGTTTCCCTGGAAATTTCACCCCGGCCGGTAAAGGCCATGCAGGATTTGGTTTTTAAAGTATCGATAGAAGGCACCACTCCGGCCAGTCTCCCCCATATCGACCTGGGTATGCCTGCCATGAAGATGGGCCCCAATCAGGTGGCACTGAAGCCCACCGGTCCTGGTACCTATGAGGGCACCGGCGTGATTGTTCGCTGCCCCAGCGGCAAAAGAACCTGGTTTGCCAATGTGATCGTACCCGAATCCGGTGAGGTTAAATTTATATTCGATGTCATTTATTGATCCCCTTTATCTGGTATTTCTGACCACCGGATTTGCGGTGGGCTTCGGCCATTGCATCGGAATGTGCGGACCGCTGGTTGTTTCCTTATCGCTCAACATAAAGACGAAGCATCATTTTTTACCCCACCTGCTATACAATTGCGGCCGGATCGTCACCTACAGCATCCTGGGTGGCGTTATGGGAGTTAGCGGCTCGTTCACCCTGGTAACCGCCCACATCGCCGGTATCCAGAAAGGCGCCATGATTTTGACCGGAATCCTGATCATCATTATGGGGCTGGCCATGAGTGGCTGGATACCGTTTGGCAAGGTATTTGGCGATTCCTACAATATTGGCGGCTTTGTCTCCAAAGGGTTTCGGCGGCTGTCACGGTGGAATTCACCGGCTGCGTATTTTCCGATCGGTTTATTGCTGGGGCTGCTCCCCTGTGGTCCGGTCTATACCGCTTTGCTGGCCGCCGTCGGAGCCGGCATGAAGGCTGGCGGTCCTGGCGAGGCCATTCTCAAAGGCATGGGCGTGATGATGTGCTTCGGCCTGGGCACAGTGCCGGCTCTATTTCTTGTCGCCAAACTGGCCGATATGGGTTGGTTAAAGAAAAGAGAGTTTATCTACCGTATCGGTGCCGTACTCATGATCGCCGTTGGTGTTTATTTTGTCATTAAGGGCATTCATTACTAGAAGCTATCTAATAAATATAGTTTCCAATTTAATAACCGATAACGGATATAGGCTAAATTAGTTGTACAAAAAACTGAAAGGCGGTTTGAGGAAACAGGCAAAATGGAAACCAATGGTAACAAAGATTCGGTGTATTCAAACCTGGCTAAAGTCGCGTTGGACGAAAGCAAGGAAAAATTCCGAATTTTCATGGGAACCACCAAAGAAGGGGTTGTTATTCATGACCGGTTCAAAATATTAGAAACCAACCAGGCCTTTGCCGATCTGTTCGGCTTTAAACCGGCCGATGTTTTGGGTCGGGATGTTTTGGCGTTTATTGCGCCTCAGTCGCGCGATTTAATTATGGATACACTCCTTGCCGGTGATCAGGGTCCAGTGGAGGCGTACGGTTGCAAAAAGGACGGTGCAACCGTTACCGTTGAGTTTTGCAGCCGGATTATCCCCCATGGAGGAAACCGGGTTGATCTGACGCTGTTCCGCCAAACAAACAACCCGATTAAGGCCGCATCGCAGCAACCAGATGCAAGTGAGCAGCTGGACCTGCTTTTTAATTTTGCACCGGATGCCTATTATCTGGCAGATGAAACCGGAGCGTTTATCGACGTTAATAAAGCCGCCCGTGAATTGTTCGGCCATAAAAAAGAATTTATTATCGGCAAAAGCTTTTTAAAATTAAAAATACTGGCACCGGATCAAATTCACAGGGCCGCCAGGATGCTAAATATACTGGGAAAGCCCGTAGAGCCGGAAGAATTTACCATCCAACGCCAGGACGGCCGCCAGATTCCGGTGGAGATCAGCGCCCGACCGTTGAAAATAAACGAAAAGAGAAGGTTGTTTGGTATCGTCCGGGATATCACCCAACAAAAGAAAATCGAAGAAGCCCTGCACCGGGCAATCAAGGAAATAGAATCGCTGGTGGAAAAACGCACAGATAAAGAAAAAGGGGCAAGGGGCAAATCAAAGAACAAACCGCAAGCGGCTGAGGACACGATAAGCATTTAAAGGTTGGACGATTGCCATTATTTTTGATAATAGCAATCATCATGACAAAAGTTGTCGATCTTAAAACCTATCGCCTCCAGGCTCAGGAAAAAAGAGGCTTCGGGCCCTGGAAAAAACGTTTCTCGGAATCATATGATTCCCGAACCCGCCTATCCGACATTTCAGACAAAACCCTTTACTATTTATCGCAACCCGGTGAAAACAGTTCCAATGCATATTACGAAATCATCATGGGTATCCTGGATTTAGGTCCGGCAGTCGAATTTCACTATCTCGACAACCAGGATCAAATGCGAGTGGTCGACATTCATCTTTTTTTAGCCGATCAGTTGCGTTTTGAAATGATGCGACGATTAGATTGGATCCGAAGTTTTGCGGGGTGCGATTTCAGCCTTTTAGAAATGGTCCAGGAGTTTGATACCATAAAAAATAAATGCCGGGAACGTCCGCCTGAACTGGCCCGGTCAAATACTAACTATTCAGAATATTCCCACCTGACCGACGGCGATAAAGAGGTATTCATCCGCCGAATGTTGCAAGAAGCCCTTGATAGCTTTAAACAAAGAATCTAGCAGCTGTCCCAAGAAAAATAGCCCAAGGCCATGTAAATAAACGACTTCATGCCTGTCGGCATGAAGTCGTTTGCCTTGAGCTATCACGTAAATTGTATCTTTCCCCAATGCGGCAGTTGCTATCCTGTGCGAGGTATTTTCCTCAGGGCATGACCGCTGAGTCCTCATGGTTCCATTTGCGTAATGGAAGGACTCATCGTTAGGTTGCCAGTCGGGTCATTGGTACAGTACAGCAGCCTGCCACTCGGGGATTGAATTATCTGTCAATCAATCATGGATAGAGTCGGAAAGACGTCATCAATTCAGCTATTCTAATGCCTTCCAACACTAAAAGACTACTCAGCCGGGATATAGGGAATTTCGTCGCCCCACCAACCTTCGTCTTGAGATTTTTTCAAATCATCATTGTCGGGGTTGTTGTATCCCCACCAGCTAAAGGTCATATGATCATTTGTTTTGTAAACCGTGTCATGCTTGTACCATTCGGCGGTACAACCAGCGAGAAAAAACGCAATGATCAGCAAAAAGATAACTTTTTTCATGATCGAACCTCCTTTCAGAAGTAAAAACAGAATCGAATCTGACCCACCGACTGTTTTAACCTTAGCGCATATTATAAACACCTTGGGAAAAAAGTAAATAAAAAAATTAATAAATGAAACAAATTTTCAATATGAACCCCTTTCATCAATTGCCGCTTCATCAGCTGCCAGCCACAATTATCTGAAAATTCTATATAAATATCAACACCCGGCTTAAAAAAGAGTAAAGTTCAAGAAACAAAATGCCGATATTAAACCCGTCAAAACTTCACGGATAGACAATGCGGAAGCCAATAGACAAGCGATTTATAATTATTTTAAATAATTAGATCCTTGCATCAGCAAAATAGTGCACCGAATTTACTAAGATTTGGATAAAAAGTATGAACTCAACCCGGGATAAACACCTCACCTATCGGACACTCGCCTGCCTCTTAATCCTGATAACGGGCTGCACCCTATCTTCCTATAGCAGCCACCCGGAGTACAGTGTCCGGAGCAACGCGATTAAAAATCCCGTTCTCCTGATGTCCGACGTCAGGATATATCAGATGACTCCGGACGGCCTGGTGACCCTGCGGGATGATTGGAGTGTGGTGGGGCGCAAAAATCTCCAGAACGCGATAACCCAAAATTTGAAAACCCGGCAGTGCGACCTAAAAACACTGCAAACCGACATTCAGACCTCAGGGGAAATTGAAGAAATAAAGGCCCTTTATAAATTGGTGCACAAAACCATGGATCAGCAAGCTTTCGGCCCCTCCCGAAATAATTCCAAGAAGAACGACTTTCAATATTGCCTGGGTTCCATGGAGACCATTTTGCATAAACTCGACGCCGATGCCGCTATTTTTGTGACCGGGTACGACAAGGTTTCAGCCGGGGGACGGAAATCAATGGTCGACCTGGCCATAGCCGATCGCTCGGGAACCATTCTCTATTATTCCGTTAGCGGTACGATAAAAGGCAATGATCTCAGGGATCCTGAAAGTGCGCAGTTGATGGTTCGGGATCTACTGGCGGGCTTTTCAAAGGCAGAAGGATGAAAACTATCGCCATCATATTGACCGTTTGCTGTCTGGCAGCGGCCTGTGCAAGTCCTCCGCCGATATCGGTTGATGAGGCCCTCACGGCGGGAAATGATGAAAAAATTCTCTGGCGCCGGGCCCGGGAAGAGCAAAAGGTCATAGACAACAGCGGTTGGCTGTATCGCAATGCTGAGCTGGAGATCTATCTTAATCAGGTTGCCGCCAAGCTACAGGCATTTACCGATTATCCGGACATCTCCTTTGAAATTAAAATCATCAATGACCCCAACTTGAATGCGTTTGCCTTTCCCAATGGTGTCATCTATGTCCACACCGGGGTTCTGGCCCGTATGGAAAATGAAGCTCAGCTGGCGGCCCTTCTGGCGCATGAAATGACTCACTGTACCCATCGCCATTCGCTGAGAGTTTTAAAAACCCTGAAAGACCGACCGAGGTATATGGCTGCCCTTCAGCACTCTGTCGAAAAAATCGCTATGGCCCAGGATCTGGCTCGCTTACTGGGGGTGAATGGGTCGATGGCTGCGGTAACCGGCTACACCCGCGAACTTGAGGCCGAGGCCGACAGTGTCGGGCTTGACCTCATGGCCAAAGCAGGTTATGATCCAAGACAGGCCCTGAATCTTTTTGAGCACCTGCGGCAGGAAATTCAAATCGAGGGTATCAAAGAACCCTTTTTCTTCGGAACCCATCCAAGCGTACAGCAGAGAATAGAAAACGCTGACCGATGGTTGGCCACTGGATACACGGCTCCAAATGGCGGGCTGGTAAATTCAGAGATTTTCCAATTCAAGCTTGATAAACTGGTTCTGGACAATGCTCAGCTGGACCTGAGAGTTGGCCGGTTTTTTATTGCCCGCAGAAGCGTAAGGCAATTTTTGCACCGCAATCCCAAGGATGCAGGTGCTTATTACCTGCTCGGTGAAATTTTCAGGCAACACGGCCGGCTGGAAGATATGCCAAGGGCCATTAAACAATATGAAAAGGCCATTGCCCTGGACCCGTCATTTCCGGCTCCCCATAAAGCAATGGGGTTGATGCACTACAAGGAGGGTAAGCAGCGTCTAGCGCAAAAATTTTTTGAAACCTGCTTGCTGCTGGCACCGGAAGCATCCGACAAAGCTTATATCCAGGGGTATTTGCAGAAATGTATGACCAACGGAGAAGAATCATGAAAAAATTACTGCCCCTTTTTATTTCGGTGTGTCTGATTTGCGGCTGTGCCTCGGCCGCATATAAAAGCAGCCTTGAAGACTTGCCTAAAGGCGACTTCACAGTTGAAATACCTAGCGGGTGGTGGAAGCCGCAATATATTAAAAAATATTTGATCACCAAAGATGGACCGTTTCTGCAATATGTCCTCATTCAGCAGCGACCCATTGATCGCCCCTTCAAGAAAACCCAAAAGAAACTGCGCAAGGGAATGTTGCCCTTGGAGTCCGCAAAAATTGTTATTGATGAAATAGCCGCTGACCGTAACATTTTAAATTTCAATATACTCGAAAATACTCCCGCAACCATCGACGGGCATGCCGGCTTCAAAATTTTATTTTCATACAGGGATAAAAAGGGATCAGAATACAAGACCCTTTATTACGGATTTATCAGCGGCAATTCATTTTTCAATTTACGCTATAATGCAGCCGCCCGGCATTACTACGACAAGGACCTTCCCGATTTTAAAAGCCTCCTGTACAGCTTTAAGCTGGTTAAGGGATAGCGTCGATTAAATATACTCAAATTTCAGTTGTAAAAAAGCAAAACCCCTTGTCTAATTGGACAGAGGGTTTTTTATTCCGTTTATCGTCATTTCGGGCTTGACCCGTGGTTCGACAGGCTCACCACCCTGAGCAAAGTCGAAGGGGAATCCAGTGCTGTTGCGAAGTATTATGTTTCTGGATGCCGGATCAAGTCCGGCATGACAAGCAGAGATTAAACCGTTTTCCAAGGCATAATCTGGTTGATTTTAATGCATGTCGATAAATTCGACATGCCCACCACCAAACTCAACCAGCGTGTCTGCGGCGATGGTCAGGCCTTCCTTTAGATACTGGCTTGCAACAGCGGGAACTGCATAGGCGTAGAGCAGGACATCCACGGTTTCTTCCCGCACGCGGGTTTTTTCATCAGCCCCCTGGCAGAGGACACAGACGATATCATTTTCGTCCCTTAACACGATCTCCCCCACTTTGGTGACAAACTCGCGGCCCCCCATCCCCGCACAGTGTTCACCCTCAGCCGCCACATCCAGGGTTAAATCACCGTTAAACCGATTGAAATCGGTAACTGCCACCAGGATGCCGGCACACATTTCGGCCATAAAGTGGGCATCCACATAAAGAGAATAGCGGGGAAATCCGCTGTTAACGGTTCGTTTGAGGTGCCCGGGCAGGGGACAGTCAAAACCGAAGCCTTGAAAAAAGCGATTATATCTCTCAATGCGTTCGGTTATTTCCGCCAGGGTTTCCCGTTTCCTCATCTTGCGCAGAAGCTTGCGTTTATATTGGTCAAAACCCGGCGGATTGGAAGCATCCCGACATCCGGTGATCAGGGTGAGACCGAATCCCACACCGGGGTATTGGGTCATATATTTCTGGGACATCGAAAAAATTTTATTCACTGGATACCCCCCCCTTGGTTTAGTTGAATAGTCGATTGGTTGATTCGGTGAAGATGGGTCCAAGGGTTACCCGCCTCCGGCGGCGCCGAAGGCGACCAAGGTTCGCCGGTCAGGGTTTCTGACACCCAATATCCTCAAATACCTCTCTTCCTAGTCGTTATCCTTATAAAACTCAGATATCTACAAATCAGGCTGAATGACTAATAGCTAAACACCTCATGTTATTTAGTTCGATGCGAGCTGGACCTCTGAATATTGTCTTTTCAAACCCTGAACCCTGAACCTCTGAACCTTTTCTTTTACGTATTTAACTAATCAACCAATCAACTACTCAACTAACCTCCAGAGTATTCGCATTATTGACTCTATCTGTCAAATCCGTGACTGATGAAAAATGATCAACCGTTGAAGATGAGAGATACACGCCCTGCAATCTTATAACGGATTGTATTATCAGTTAAATATTTTTAACCGGGTAAATCAATAGGATTGGTACGCTTCTTGCTGTATTAGTGAATACACCAAAAGAAAAGTAAAATAAACCTTCAAGGAGATTGAGTCATGGTCAGGAAATTTTTTATCTTATTTGCATTGGGAATCTTTTTAGTTAGTTGTGCAAGCCTGCCCACAAATAGCCCACCAACGAAGCCCCAGGAGGTGGTTGTAAAGGTCCAGGCCGCTGATCCGACGAAAGTCACCGTTCAAGACCCCCCCGAGGATCGGGTCAACAGATCCATGGAAGTTGCCAACCCGGAAGGCCGCCTGTCGCAGCTGTCGTTTATTTCAAAAGACAAGGCATTTGTAAAAATATTTTCCGGCCTGTCGGTGGCGGACGTTACCCGGTTGTGGAACGATCTTGTCGTTCTGGAAAACAACACTGAAATTCGGGATGTGAATCTGTTCATCAATTCTCCCGGCGGGGATGCTTTTTCCGGTCTTGCCCTGGCGGATCAGATCGAGCGCGCCAGGAGAAAAGGTTTTAAAATTACCGCCCATGCCTCCGGTATTATTGCCAGTGCGGCCGTGCCTGTTTTCGCAGTCTGCGATGTGCGCCTGGCTGCACCGGGAACCATCTTCATGGTTCACGAAGCGGCGCTTTGGAAATGGCCGGGACGTGAAACCGCTTCGGATATTCGATCCCAAAACGAATTGATGCACCTGCTGCGCGATCGGTACATTGGCAAACTCGTTGACAATTCCAAACTGAACAAAGACAAGTGGGAAGAGCTGGAGAAAAAAACCACCTGGTTTAGTGCCAGCAAAGCCCTGAACTGGGGGCTGGTGGACAGCATCGAGTAGCGTCCAGGATTACTGGCAACGCCTCGATACCAACTGACTCAGATCTCCTGCAACTATCTCATTTGAATTTGAGGGGCTAAGCCGTGCGGACCACAAAAGGTCGTTAGTGTCCATGTGATGCTAACGACCTTTTTTTATTCACCACCATCCGGAAATATTTTCCCGGGATTAAGGATGCCGTTAGGATCAAACAATGATTTCAAGCGTTGCATCCATTGCAGGCTGGACCCGTGCTCGGTGGCCATATATTTCCTTTTTCCGATCCCCACCCCATGCTCGCCGGTGGCCGTACCCCCCAACCCCAGTGCCCGGGTGACCACGGTATTGACCACCCGGTCGATTTTATCCCATTCTTTTTTGTCGCCTTTTTTGCCTGCAATAACCAGGTGAACGTTGCCGTCACCGGCGTGGCTGAGCGTATAACCCACAATTTTATGCGCGTCGACCTGACTGTGGATGGTTTTTATGAGCTCCGGGTATTGGGTATTGGGCACCGCCACATCCGTTGACAATATGCGGCAGTCCGGATGACTGCGCGTGATGGTTTCTCCCAGGCCGTGACGGGCTTTGAAGATGCGATTGCGTTCTGCCCGCCCAAGCCCTGGCCTGAATTCCAGGCACCCGCCCGCCCGGCAAATCTCCTCGGCCATCTCCAGAACTTCTGACAGCTGGCCGGTCGTAATTCCGTGAAACTCGATAAAAAGAGTCGGCGCAACGTTTAAATCAAGATTTTCTTCCCGGTTCATCAAGGCAACAGCTTCGGGGCCCAATAATTCCAGGGCTGCCGGGTTGAGCCCCGATCGTTTGATTTCAAAAACCGCCTTGCCGGCGGCCTCAACGCTTGGGAAGGTGACCACCGCTGCCGAAAATTCCGGTGGGAGGCCGGTCAGCCGGACGGTGGCTTTGACTACGATTCCTAGGGTGCCTTCGGATCCCACCATCAGGTGGATGAGGTCGTAGCCCGAAGAGGTTTTGCTGGATCGGGTGCCCATTTCAACAATTTCTCCGGTTGGCCATCACCGCCGTCAACTGCAGCACATAATCCTTGGTGGAGCCGTAGTAGACGGTGCGGGTGCCGCTGGCGTTGTTGGCTATCATCCCGCCGATGGTAGCCCGGGCACCGGGATCCGGCGGGAAAAATAATCCCGTGTGCTTGAGCTTTTCGTTTAAGTCCTGGTAGACGACACCGGGCTCCACATCGGCCTGAAAATCTTCTTCCCGGATCTCCAGAATTCGGTTCATCTGCGAGAAGTCCAGCACGATCCCGTGTTTGTACCGGAATCGGATTGCCTTCCAGGCTCGACCCGGAGCCCCAACCGGTAATCGGAATTCGATGCGCGTTGGCATATTTTAAAATATTGGAAATTTCAGCGGCCGACAGGGGCCAGATAACCGCTTCCGGGCGGCTGCGCGGGTGGGAAGATTGGTCCTTGGCGTGCAAATCCAGCACTGATTGCCCGGTGGAAAACCGATCCGCATCCACCATGGCTCGCAGCGTTTTAATATCGGCTTTGGTGAGGGAATTAAATTTCAATGTGAACTCCTTTGGCCATTGTAGCAATGGGTAGCGTCGTCATGAATAAATCGCGGCTGAAAGCCGCTCCCACCTGTTTCTATGGACTTGTGGGAGCGGCTTTCAGCCGCGATAATAACAATGTCATATTTATCTTTACACCATAATATCGCGTCGGAAAAGCATTTTCCATCATATTGACTTTCACCGATCAGCCAAAAGCTTCTATCTGTCTTCTGTCATCTGCTACCGAATCCTACTTGACTTGATGCCTAAAGCTTAATAGACATTCCAGGTGTTCAATCAACCAAACCAGGAGAAGTAGACGATGAAAATCAAAGACCAGCCCGTAATTCTGCAAGGGACAGCCGGAAACGTCAAAATTCAACGAATGGCGGACGGATTTCCCCGGATTGAGTCCGATGAACCGATTGATCTCCATTATGGATTGGGATACATCCACGGCCATGACCGCCAGATGCAGATGTGGCTTATGAAGATTATCGGTCGGGGCAAGGCATCCGAATTACTAAAAGCTGACGAGGAGTTGATCGAACTTGATAAATTTATGCGCTGGATAAATCTTGGCGGTGACACAGCAGACGAGGTTCAACATGTATCAGCAGAAACAAGCGCCATTTTTGCAGCCTATTGCCAAGGCGTGAATGACGCTGTCGTTGATTGCAAAACCCCTTTCGAGTTCAAGCTGACCGGATACAAACCCGACAGTTGGACACCTGAAGATATCATCCTGATGATAAAAATGATTGGATTCGTGGGGTTGACCCAAAGCCAGGGGGATACGGAGAAATTCATCCTACAGATTATCAGAAACGATGTTTCGCCGGGAAAAATAAAGGAGCTGTTTCCCAAAATCACTGAAGACATCTCCGAAGATCTTATCGAAATAATCAAGCAGGTTAAACTCATTCGACCGATCATTCCCGAATCGATCAAATGGCTGGGCCGCCTGGCCGGTTTTTCAGCCAGCAATAATTGGGCCATCAGTCCCGCTAAAACCGCTTCCGGTAAAGCCATGCTCTGTGGAGATCCCCATCTGTCACTCCAACTGCCTTCCATCTTTTATTCCGCGCTTGATGAGGTGTCGGGATTTTTACATGATGGGGGCCACTTTACCGGGGGTTCCTTCCGTCATGCTGGGTCGATCACCCCACCTTGCCTGGTCGGCGACTTACGGCACCATGGACATGATAGATTATTTCATCGAGGAAGTACGAGATAAAAAATACCGGCGCGGTGATAAATGGATGTCGTTTGCAGTTAGAGAGGAAATTATCAAGCCCAAGAAAAAAAATCCGATCCATTTAAAGATTTATGAGAACGAGCACGGAATTTTAGAGGGTGAGCCTGAAGAAGATGGTTATTACCTGAATTTTGCCTGGTCGGCTCGCAAAGGCACGGCGGGGAGGTCCGTCAATAATCTTCCGAAAATTGCACAAGCCCAAAATGCTGCTGAGGCCATGGAATATTTTGCAGGACTTTCCTTTGTTGCTTTCAATTGGGCAATGGCCGACACCGGGGGCAATATCGCCTATCAGTTGAGTGGTCTTTTCCCGAAAAAGGCGGAAAATACGTCCGGCCTCCTGCCCTACCTGGGCTGGGTTGAAAGCCAGGACTGGCAAGGCATGACATCCTCAGATCAAAACCCGAAAGATTTTAACCCCGAGGACGGCGTAATTATTACCGCCAATCAGGACTTGAACCATCTGGGTCAGATCGCACCCATGACATTGCCCATGCCCGACTACCGAGCGGATCGTATTCGTGAGCTGCTCGAAGGGCAAGAGGGACTGACCGTGGATGATATGAAGAAAATTCAATACGATCGTTATTCCAAGCAGGCTGAGGTGTTTATGGAAATTATTGATCTGCTTCTGCCTGCCAGTACAAACGGCGGCATCCTTAAAAATTGGGATCGAAAATACGATTCGGCATCCCTGGGGGCCACCCTGTTTGAGCGGATATATCTGGAGCTGCTAAAACTCGTTTTCGGTGAAAACGGCATGGGGGTCGATGCCGTCGAGCACATGATAACCGATACTTCGATGTTTGCCATGCTCCACGGAAATTTTGATCGGGTGTTGCTGAAAAAAGACTCTGCCTGGTTCGGTGATCGTTCCAGGGAACAGATTTACCAAATTGCCATCGAACGGGGCCTGCAGGAATCGGCCGTACCCTACGGTCAGACACGCAAAATATATATCCCCAATATCTTTTTTGCCGGTCAGCTGCCCAAAATATTCGGATTCGACTTTGGTCCCTACGAGCATATCGGCAGCCGGGCAACCGTCGCCCAGAGCCAGATGTATAAAGCCATGGGATATCCTGCCACCTTTGTTGCCGTCTATCGGATGATAGCCGATTTGGGCAGTGACGAATTACACACCAACAACGCCGGAGGCCCTTCAGACAGGCGCTTTTCCAAATATTACACCATGGGTCTCGATGACTGGATTAACGCCAGATATCATATTTTCAAGCCTTAATTAAACGAATCGAATTCTTTTAATCTAGCTGCGTGTGAATTAGAGCTCAGTATTATTTCTTGACTTCACCATTAAGACTTTATAGGAAATAATACTTGTCTAAATTATGAAATGTGTTCAGCAACCTAGCAGATCCGGCCAGACTGTCGCCCGCAAATCAGCTTTTGTTTTCAACCGTGGGATAGCTGCCGGGATTGTCTCCGCAATTTGGAAACAGCGTCTTTTCTTGGCAAACCTATCAAACAGGGAGGACTGATTATGGATCAACAAAAAAACAAAGGCATGGACCGTCGAACGTTTATTAAAACTTCCGGAATGATTGGCCTGGGGGTTGCCGCCTCATCCTTCGGTGTCCCTACGTTGCTGCGGGCGGCGCCGCCGACCATAAAAATCGGATCCGTCCAGCCGGCCACCGGACCTCTTTCGGTCATCGGTGTGGGGCAGCGCCGCGGCAACCAGCTGGCCGTGGACTACATCAACGCCCAGGGCGGTATCAAATCCATGGGCGGTGCCAAGCTCGAGCTGCTTTTAGGAGACAGTGAGAGCAAACCCGAGGTGGGCCGTTCGGAAGCCGATCGTTTGATAAAAGGCGGTGCCAAGGTGATGACCGGTCCTTTTCAAAGCGGTGTGGCTATGGCTATTTCAACCCTGTGCGAACAACGGCAGGTGCCCTTCATTATGGACGTGGCCGCCCTGGATAAAATTACCGACAAAGGTAAAAAATATACCTTCCGGGTATTTATTACTGTTTCCGGTTTGCTCAACGGTGGCATCAAATACTTGAAAATGGTCACAGACTTGAAGGGGGTGATGCCCAAACGGGCGGTGGTAACCAACACGGCTGATGCCTTCGGAAAAGGCATGTCGGGCGGATTTGTCAAATTTATGGAAAAATCGGGATTGCCCATCGAAATTGTTGACCGGGTGCAGTTTCCGCTGGGGATTCATGATCTGTCGGCTGAAGTTGCCCGCATCAAGGCCGCCAAGCCCGACATTTTGTTTCCAGTCTCACGTCCCGGTGACGGCATCATCTTGACCCGGGAGCTGTATAAACAACGGGTCGAATTGATGGGCATCTACGGTCCCGGTTCCCCCGGCTGGTATGAACCGGATGTTATCAAAGATCTGGGTAAGCTGATTTATTACGTCATGGTCAACGTTCCCTGGATTAACCCGTCCAGCTCGGTTTACCAGCAGGCCAATGCGGCCTTCCAAAAAGCCCATAACCGCTACCTGGACACCAACAGCTCCTATGCTTATACCGGAATTTTGGTCATCGCCGATATTCTGGAGCGAGCCGCCTCCACAGATCCGGAAAAGATCCTGACAGCCACCCGCCAGACGAATTTTACAAATCACCCGGTGGTCAGCGGTCCCATCCAGTTTGACGAAAAAGGCGACAACACGGGTGCCTTGACGGCTCTGATTCAGGTGCAGCCGGATGCTGATTTGCAAAAAAGAGTCAAGATCGTGGCACCTAAAGAGTTTGCCCAGTCCGACAAGATCGTATTTCCGGCCCCCCAGCTCTGGAAACGGTAACAGGTATGGATTCAAACCTTGCCCTTCAGCTGACGATCCAGGGCGTTTTACTGGGAGGGATCTACGGCTTGATTGCCCTGGGTCTCTCCCTGATTTTTGGGGTCATGGGGGTCATCAATTTTGCCCACGGCCAGATGATGGTCATGGCCATGTACGTGTCCTACTGGATTTTTGTCCTGCTCGGTATTGACCCCTACCTTTCCCTGGTGATCGTGGCGGCGGTAATTTTTGTACTGGGATATTTGATCCAAGCCACAGTGGTCAATCGTATCCTCGATTACCCTGAGGCCATGCAGGTGCTGCCGCTGGTGTCCATGGGGCTGATCCTGGAAAATTTTGCTCTCCTGCTCTGGGGGCCGGATTACCGCAGCCCCCAGACCGCCCTGGGGCTTGAAACCCTGTGGATGGGATCCGTCATGATCGACGTCTCACGCCTGATCGCCTTTGTGCTGGCGATCTTGATTACCAGCCTGATTTTTATTTTCTTGAAGAAAACCAACATCGGCAAATGCATCCGGGCGGCTTCCGATAACCGGACCGGCGCCATTTTAGTCGGCATCAATGTCGATCGAATATACAACACTTCCTTCGCCCTGGGAGCTGCCACTACGGCCGCGGCCGGCGTTTTGCTCCTGCCGCTGATGCCCCTTTCACCCCATCTGGGGCATGATTTCACCCTGACCGCTTTTATTGTGGTTATCTTGGGCGGCATGGGCAATCTAATTGGTGCCCTGGTGGGCGGCCTGATTCTGGGTGTTGCCGAATCCGTGTCGACCCTGTTCCTGCCGGCCACCCTAAAACATGCAGTCAGTTTCAGCATCTTAATCATCATCATGCTTTTCCGTCCTCAGGGGCTTTTGGGGGGAAAAAAATGAAACGACTTTATTTGCTGTTGGCTGCTCTTTTCATGATCCTGATGCTGCTGCCCCTCTTCCTGGACAATTATGCTTTGGGCATCTTGATAATGGTCTTCTTCTGGGCCTACGTCGGTCAGTCCTGGAATGTGCTGACCGGATATACCGGGCACATATCCCTGGGCCATGCACTCTATGTCGGCATCGGGGCATACGCCACCACCTTTCTGGCCCAGACTTTCGGGTTGACCCCCTGGATCGGCATGTTTCTGGGGGGATTTATCGCGGTTGCCATCGCTCTTTTTCTCGGGTTTTTAGGGTTTCGCTTCGGCCTCAGAGGGGTTTATTTTGTCATCATGACCATCGCCTTTGCTGAGCTTGCGCGCCTGGCCGTATCGCATATCGAAGCCCTGGGCTCTTTCACAGGCATTTTCCTGGATTTTAACCCCTCTTTTTATAATTTTCAGTTCAGGGGCAATATACCCTATTATTACATCGCCCTCGGTTTTTTGGTGGCATCGCTCATCGTTGTGCGCATGATCGAGGTCTCCAAAGTCGGCCGCTTTATCGTCGCGATCAGAGAAGATGAAGAAGCCGCCCAGGCGCTGGGCGTCAACACATTTAAATACAATATGATTGCGATTGCCATCAGCGCCTTTATGACCTCTCTGGCCGGCGCGTTTTATGCCAATTACATATTTTATTTACACCCGAACTCCTTATTCGGCATGTCCATGAGCATCGAATTGATTTTACGCCCGATTGTGGGGGGGCTTGGAACCCTCTTCGGGCCCGTCATCGGATCGGTTATCCTGACACCGCTTTCGGAAATTTCCCGGGCCTATTTCGCCAAGGGCGGTCTGGAGGGTCTGCATCTGATCCTCTACGGCGTGTTGGCCATCCTGGTGGTGCTTTTCATGCCCAAAGGGATTGTTGTATATGTACGGCGACTGTTGAGGCCGATCATCAAAATCGAATAGAAGTTGCGTTGCACATAATTAATTATATAGGAGTGCTGGAGTAATGGAAATTCCCATTGGACTAAAAGCCAATATTGAAGATTCTTTTTCCTTAGCAGGAAGGAACTGTTTCTTAGCGTATGAATCGAACTGCTGCTGCAAATTACATTCTGCCCAGCACTCCATTACTCCAATTTTTTATAGGTTTTCCTTGTGAGCATACTATCAGCCAATAAATTATCAAAAAGTTTCGGGGGTCTGATGGCGGTGGGCGACCTGTCTTTTGAGCTGAATAAAGGCGAGATTCTGGCCCTGATCGGTCCCAATGGCGCGGGAAAGACCACCGTGTTTAACTGTTTGAGCGGGTTTTTGCCTGCGGATGAGGGTGAGATCTATCTTGAGGACCGGCGACTGGGCGGATTGCAACCCTTTCAGATCTGTCAGATGGGCATGGCCCGGACCTTTCAGATAGTCAAACCGTTTCTGACTATTTCGGTGCTGGACAATGTGATGGTGGGTGCCCTTGCCAGGGAAAAATCAACCGCCACGGCCAAAAAGAAATCTCTCGAGATCATCGACTTTGCTGGGCTTTCCGCCTGGACCTACAAAGAGGCCCAGGGACTGCCGCTACCCCTGCGCAAGCGGCTGGAACTGGCCCGAACCCTGGCCACCCGGCCCAAAATATTGCTGCTGGATGAAGTCATGGCAGGATTAAACCCCACCGAGGTGGATGAATTGATCGCCCTGTTGAGGGAGGTCAACCGTCAGGGAGTCAGCATTTTTTTAATCGAGCATGTGATGCGGGGGGTTATGGCCCTGTCAAAGCGAGTTATCGTGATCAGCTACGGTGTGAAGATTGCCGAGGGCAGCCCCGAGGAAGTCGTCAAGGACAAGCAGGTTATCGAAGCCTATCTGGGCAAGGAGTTTTTAAGTGCTCAAGGTTAGTGAAATAGATGTATATTACGGGGACATGCAGGCCCTTAGAAACGTCAGCATTGACGTCAATCAGGGAGAGGTGGTATCTGTTATCGGCTCCAATGGCGCCGGCAAATCCACCCTGTTAAAAAGCGTCTCAGGTATGCTCCGGCCCCGCTCCGGCTCCATTTCCCTGAACGGCAATGAAATTTCCCAGGCACCGACATCTAAGATAGTTGAAAACGGAATCAGCCATGTGCCTGAAGGCCGGCAGATTTTCCCTACCATGACGGTGCTTGAAAACCTGGAAATGGGCGCCCAGTTCCCCCGCCCCAGGAAGATGCAGCGGGAAACCATAGAGCAGGTGTTTGCCTACTTCCCCAGATTAAAAGAGCGCCTCGAACAGAAGGCAGGAACCCTGAGCGGGGGCGAGCAGCAAATGCTGGCCATGGGACGCGGCCTGATGTCATTGCCCACCCTCATGATGCTGGATGAACCCTCCCTGGGCCTGGCCCCTGTCCTGGTCAGCACCATCTTTGAGATCATTGAAAAAATCAACCGCCAGGGAACAGCCATTCTGTTAATCGAGCAGAACGTCTTTCACTCCCTTAAAATATCCGACCGCGGCTTTGTGCTTGAAAACGGTGAAATCGCCTTGAGCGGTGCCGGACAGGAGCTGCTGGAAAATCCTCATATCCGCAAAACCTATCTGGGGCTGTAAGGATGCGATTTTCGATTTGGGATTTCGGATTTCGGATTGACAAGAACTACAGAAGTTGTGGGTAAATAGAGTTGATTGAGTTAATTGCGGAAGGAGCAGTTAGTCAAATAGACTGAAATCCTCTAACCTAATCAACTATTTAACCAATCAACTATTCTACTAATTATAGTTACGCGCCTGGTAATCGAAGCGGTCACTTCTTCAATAAAAGGAGCCAAGACTTGAAATTAATCAAGCGACCATCGGAAATAGACGCCTGTGGAACCGGGCCTAAAGTTATTCAGGAATTTATAGGTCCGGTTAATACAGGGAATTCGGATGTCAGCATTGCCAGAATGAAGAGCTCTCAAGGTTGGGAGGAACCCGGACAGACACCCGAGTTTGATGAATATACCGTTGTGCTCAAAGGAGCGCTGTGTGTAAAAACCAAAGAAAGATCGTATGAAGTCAAACAGGGTCAGGCCATCATCGTAAACAAAGGGGAGTGGGTTCAATACAGCACGCCTTACCAAGGCGGAGCTGAATATTTAGCAGTTTGCCTGCCGGCGTTTACACCCGCAACCGTCAACCGCGACGATGAGGTCCGATAAGGAGGGAAAGGGATGGCTTCTGAAAAGGTCGATTTATTGACAACCGTATCCCTTTTTTCCCATTTGACAGAAGAGGAGTTGCAGCGGCTTGCGAGCCAGAGCCGTTATTGCGCATTTAACTTCGGCGATGTGATCATCCAGGAGGGGGAGCGGGACGATCGCCTATACATCCTTATCAGCGGCAAGGCCAATGTCTTCAAAAGTTACCGCACACCGAAGGAGAAACGCCTGCGGATACTGGAGCCTCCGGCCTATATTGGCGAACTCGCCCTCATCGATGATTTGGTCAGGTCGGCCACGGTGGTGGCCATGAGCGACACCAAGACCCTGTGCCTGGACAGATTGAATCTTGATCGGGAAATTGAAAGAAGCCCGCTGATTGCGAAAAAGTTGCTGAAGATACTCAACCGTCGGCTTTTGGCTCTCGAAAAAACCCTGGTCAACGCGACCGGCGGTGTCATCCCGATCTGTGCCACCTGTAAAAGAATTATCAATGAAAAGGGCGCCTGGCTGACCATTGAACAATATATAATGGACTACACGGAATTTATATTAAGTCATGGCATCTGTCCCGAGTGCCGCGATACGCTTTTATCAAAAATACCCACGCAAGGGAGACCTGCTGAATGATCGTAAGAAATTTAGAGGACAAAGAGGTCCTGGACACGACCTATCGTGCCCACGGGGGAGCCATCGCCCAGATGGTGCTGGATCGCCGGGTATTAAAGGAGATCGGTTTCCTGGCCTGCGCCACCCTGGAAAAGGGAAAAGCCATTGAGTCCCATGTGGATCCAATGGAGGAAATTTACTTCATCATGAGCGGCGAAGGCGAGATGACCGTCGGTGAAGATACCCGGCATGTGGTTCCGGGCGATGCCATCTGGATTCCCGCCGGATCCGCCCACAGCCTTTTAAATACCGGCCAGGGTGTGTGCTTTATTCTGGTAGTGGCATCACCGGCCTGGTAAAAGGAGAGTGACGTGATGTATATTGACGGTCAATGGATCCAGGCCGAAAATGATGCCAGTTTTGATGTTTTTAATCCGGCCACCGGTGAAAAAATCGGTGCCGTCGCCAATGGTGATCAAACAGATGCCGCCCGGGCCATCGCGTCGGCAGCGCGCGCATTTAAGTCCTGGTCTTCTCTTACGGCCTACCAGCGCTCGGGCTATTTGTACGACGCCTATCGCATCATGATAGAGCGCCGGGAAGATCTGGCCCGGGTGATGACCCGGGAACAGGGCAAGCCGCTGAAAGCGGCCCGCAACGAAGTCCAGTACGGCGCTGATTTTCTGCTGTGGTACGCCGAGGAAGCCAAACGGGTCTACGGAGACACCATCCCGGCCCCGCGTCCCGACCAGCGCTTTATCGTATTGAAGCAGCCGGTGGGCGTGGTGGGCGCCATTACCCCCTGGAATTATCCCGTTTCGATGATCACCCGCAAGGTTGCGCCCGCCCTGGCCGCCGGATGCACCATCGTGCTCAAGCCGGCCGAAGACACCCCCCTGTGCGCCATCGAGGTTTTCAAGGTTTTGCACGACGCCGGAATCCCCGGCGGGTGTGGCCAATCTTGTGACCGCCCTTGAGCCTGAACCCGTCGGAGAAGAGTTCATCACCAATCCGCTTGTCCGTAAATTGGCGTTTACCGGGTCAACGGAGGTCGGAAAACTTCTGGCCCGGGGAGCCGCCGAGCACATGAAGCGGATCTCCCTGGAGCTTGGGGGGCATGCCCCGTTTATTGTTTTTGATGATGCCGACCCGATTCATGCGGCCAAGGGCGCCATGCTGGTCAAATTTTTAAACACCGGCCAGGCCTGCATCAGCCCCAACCGCATATTTGTCCAGCGCCGGCTCATTGATGATTTTGTGGGAGAGGCCAAAGCGCGGGTTTCAAAAATGCGCGCCGGCAACGGCCTGGAACAGGGCGTGAGCATCGGGCCGCTGGTGGGGCCGGCGGCCATGGAAAAAGTTGAGCGGCAGGTGGCCAATGCCCTGGATCTGGGGGCTACCTTGATCAGCGGCGGCCGGCGCCTGACCGAAGGCGACCTGGACCGGGGCTTTTTTTATGCGCCCACCATCTTAAGCGATGTCTCGGAGCAAATGCAGATCTACCGTGAGGAAACCTTCGGTCCCGTGGCCGCGATTATCCCATTTGACACCGAAGAAGAGGTGCTGGAAATGGCCAACGACACCCATTACGGCCTGGCATCTTATCTCTACACCCGGGATATTTCCCGGGCCATGCGGGTTTTTGAAAGGCTGCGGTTTGGCATCGTCGGCATCAATGATATCAACCCCACCGCGGCGGCAGCGCCCTTTGGGGGAATGAAAGAAAGCGGTTTGGGCCGTGAAGGGGGACGGGAAGGCATCGCCGAGTACCTGGAAACCAAACTGGGCGGATTCTCGGTGTAGATTATGAAAACAAAAATTGAAAATGGGATCCGGCCGACACCCGCGGCCCGGGGGCTCTGCGCCCCTCGTTTTGAGCATGACGCCTGCGGCGTCAGCATGGTGTGCCATCTCAAAGGAGAAAAATCGCACCGGATTATCGCCGATGGGCTGAAAATTTTGGTCAACCTCACCCATCGCGGGGCCTGCGGTTGTGATGAAACCACCGGCGACGCCCATCGGGGCCAGTCCCTGATCGTTTGGGCCATCTCGGAAGGGCGGGAAGCGGCACATTGTGTCGATCTCTATTTAATGGGCACCTCGGAGTTGCCGGCCAAGGGAGGAGGAGATCTGCCTATATTGTGAAGGTTTGGGGTTCCGAGTTCAGGGTTAAAAGCCATTTAAGTTCGAGAGTTACCGGTACACTGCCACCAAGGGCCGGAGCGACCAGGAGGTTCTGGGTTCAAAGGTTAAAAAAGGATATAGAGAGACAGAAAGTTTCTCCATACTTCCCCTCCCTTTTTAAAGGGGGATCCAGGGGGGATTTTACCCACAACTTAAACGCAAAAGGGGGCACCGGTTGGTGCCCCCTTTGTTATTTAGAACCGATTTAACTGCATTATCCGGCAGGGATGCTCCAGATTTTCTGCCAGATTCAGTTTCCTATTCGGCTATTGGGCATCCTCCGAATTGCGGTTATTTTCCCGAGACATTGTTCGCTCGCGGACTACATCACCTTGCTCACATGATTCTGATTCGCAATTCTGGGTGCGAACATTTTCGCGAGTCTGTGCCCTATCCCTAACCCGGACCTGGTCTTGGTCTCCGTCGCCGTCACCATCCCCTGAGCCGTTGTCGCCGCCCTGGCTGCCACCACCGCCGCCTTGGCCGCCACTGCTGTCGCTTCCGCCACCGCCCTGGCCGCCACCACCGCCGCCTTGGCCGCCACTGCTGTCGCTTCCGCCACCGCCCTGGCCGCCACCACCGCCATTGCTGCCACCGCCGCCACCGCCGGAGCCACTACCGCCGCCGCTTTTGGCCAGCATCATGTCGCTATCAAAATCGGTGATCACCGGAGTCTGATTCAAGCTGCCGTCGTCCGGCGGCAGGTTCGACGGTACCGCGCTCCAGGCTGGAAACGTAATGAACAGCATCCCAAAAAGACATACCAGTTTCTTCAAAAGTTTTCTTTTCATTTCATCCTCCTCTATCCTTCTTAGTTAACGTTAAGTTCCAGCGATCTGCACCCTGCAGCAAAGTGCTGCTGAAACAAATCCAAAAATCTGCGACCGGATGTGATACTCAGAAAGTTTTAACTATTAAACGCAGAGGAGAGGAAAAGGTTACACTTTTTTTCACATTTTTTTGAGATTTTTTAAAAAGAGGAATAAAATGGTGTGATTTATTTAAGAAAAGATACTTTAAGGTTTAAAAATATGAACGAATGTATACTATTGTATACAAATATAGGGCCGCCCTCGGGTTCGGCAGCAAAAATTGGCGTACCTTAGGGGCGTGCCTCACAGGTCAACACGCTGCAATCGGTCGTTTTATTTCTTTCCGCCGGAACCCCCGCCCCCCGGTCCGGGCCCCCCGGTGCCCGAGCCGTTGGAAGCTCCGCTGCCGCCGGAGTCTCCGGATCCAGAGCTGCCGCCGGAACCGGACGACCCGCCGCCGGCATTACCACCGGAACTTCCGTTGCCGCCCCTGCCGGGTCCGGGGCCACCGGTGCCCTCGCCGCTGCTGCCCGGGCCACGACCCGGGCCCTTCTGGTATCCTTTGCCTTCCTGAATGGCTTCGGCATATCTGTGGGCAAGTTTTTGGGGTTCAGTCTGCCGGGCCTGGTTCATGAATGCGTATCGCATGGCGCGCATGTTCTGATGGTTGAATCCTTTGTCCAGCGCACCGGCCAGCATATTCGCGACCGCCTGTGAAGACACGCCCAGGCGTGAAACGTCCCGGGCGGTATAAAAGCACTCCAGGGCCAGGTTGTAAACCTCTTCGGGCTGCAAAGTCTGCGCTTGCTGCCGGATCATCCGGGTGATCCTGTCCGCGTCCTCATTTAAAAAACCAGCGGCCATGGCAGCTGACAGCTCACGCCCGAGGTTTGCGGTCTGCAATTTATTCACGGAGAGCTGGGCCGCATGCCGGTAAGCAAGGGCGTTGCGCAACTGGACCCTCTCCATTGCTCCCACGATCAGCGACGGATCCACACCCTTGGCCATGCCCTCGAAGGCCTTATTCATCAGCGGCTCAACGGGCATACCGCTGTTATGGGCCTGGATCATCAGGGCGTGGGCAGCTTGGATCTGCTGTCCCTGAAACCGGTGCTGCAGCATGGTCCGGGTAAGCCTGGCGACACGGTCCTGATCCAGGCCGCTTTGGATCGCCTGGCGGGCGCTGGTCTTCACCGCCTGGGGCGCATCCGGCGGCAGGCTGTCGTCGACCACATCGCCAAAGGCGGTAGATGCAAACATCACAGCCCGAAGCACTATCGCCCCAGCCGCAAACCTGGATTTGCTTTTTCCTTCACAAACTATGTATTTAAATGTTTTCATGGTCTGAAGTATCCCTATTTCGTCATTCCCGCGAAGGCGGGAAGCCAGAAAATAATATTTATATCCGTGTTCATCCGTGTAGATCCGTGTCCCTTTTTATATCCCTCGTTCACTCCCCCGGCATGAAAACACAATTGCGCGAACCGAAATCATCCTTTTCGTAAAACTCACATTCCGGCAGATACACCCTGCCATCCACGATGTAAAAATACCGGAATTCCGAATTCGTCGCCACCGTGACCGCCCAGCGGGAGCCTTCCAGCCGGCTGGCCCGCTGCGGGCTGTAGGCGTCCAGAGATGACACGAATTCCACCTTTCGGGCGTCCGGCGCCGTGAGATATAGTGTCACCCGCCCCGGCTCCGTCTCCTGATAGTGGGTTGCCGCGCACCCTGCCAGACAGAGGGCCGCAGCCGTAGATAGTAAAATCAGCCTTTTCACGTTTTCAAATTTACGGCCAGAATGGAGTTCTCGCCCCCGAAATCATCCTTTTCGCGAATGGCTATGGTGGGATCCGGTATCCTCCGCCCCCCCTCCAGTATATAACACAACCGGTGCTCACCGGCCGGCACCTCGAGAACGACCTCCCAGTAACCGCTGGTGCCGTTTTTTCGCATGGGAACCGCCGCCCAGTCGAGGAAGCTGCCGGTAATCTCCACCCGGCTCGCTTCCGGCTGATAGAGGACAAACCGGTGGGTGGTCGGCAACATCTGCTCCTGCTGGGGGGTCACAAAGAACATGACCAGCAGGGCCGCCGCCAAACCGGCGGCAAAGATGCCGGCCGGGCGCCACCATGAAAGGGCAAAGCGTCGTTTTTCACGCAGTGTGACCGACGGAACCCGGTCGGTCACATCACCCCGAATCAGCTTTTCCTGGTTCAGCAGGCCGACGGCCTCGTCCTTGAAGAACGCCTGTGCGTGTACGGTCTCGACGAACTCGATCTTCTCGTCCAGATCCAGCTCGTCGTCGATATAGCTGCTGATGAGATAATCCTTCATATATCACCTGTATCCATCATTTTTTTCAGTTTCACCCGGGCGCGGTGCACCCGGACCTTGACATTGGCCTCGCTGGTGCCGGCGATGCGGGCGATGTCCCGGTAGGGCAGGCCGCTGCTGACCACCAGTGAAAGGATGTCCCGTTCTTCCGGCTCCATCTCCTGCATGGCCGCCAGCACCCGCCTATAGTCCTCGCGCACTTCCACCTGCCTTTCCGGGTCATGCCCGCAAGGCTCCTGAGCATCCGATAGCGAAGTGTCGCGTCCTTGTCGGCGGTGCCCGTCCAGCAGGGCATTGCGAGCGATGGTATAAAGCAGGGCCGGTTTGGGTTCCTCATCGCCGTATTTTTCCAGATAACGTGTGAAGCTCTCCTGCAGGACGTCGCCGGAAAGGTAATAATCCCCCGTGCTCCTCATCAGGTATGCAAAAAGTCTCTCGCGATGCTTTTTGTAGAATGCTCTGAAATTAGCCACGTTTATTATATAACGATTTAACGGTTAATAGGTTACAGACCCATCGAATATATTTCACTTGGGAGTATACAGGAAAGGATGGTTCCCAGGTCTGGTTCTGCGGCCGATATCTCAGCCTTTAATTACATATACATACACTTCCCGGGGGCCGTGGGCGCCGTGGACCATGTTGGCCTCCACATCGGCGGTTTTGCTGGGGCCGGAGATAAAGGTCATGCAGTTGGTCAGACCCTCCTTTCGCACATCGGAGTCAAAGTTTAAAAGGGCGTACAATTCCTTGAGGTCCCGGATAATCTGGTCGAGGTAGATAACCCCGATGTGAATTGACGGAACCAGGGATACCGACCGCCCCTGTCCCGGACGGGTCCTCATGACCAGGCTTGCCGTGTCGGCCATGCAAAAATCAGCGGAGGTAATGCCGATATAAGACTCGATGACGTGTTGCCGCAGTCGCTCTCTTTTTTTTTCCGCGGAAATTCCTTCCGATTCAGTACCATCAAATTCGGCAACGCGCACCGGTACATTCTGATCTACCAAGGCATCCGCAAGATTTAAGCGCTCGATCAACGGATGCTGCCAGGTCACAATGCTTTTTTGATCGTCCCATTCCGGCTCCTTGTCCTTAACGAGATCAGCGATGGCGGCTGCTACGGAATCCTCATCCTTTAAGACGATGACGTTGAGTTTGATCGGTGCAGCCATCTCAATGAAGCGGTCGAGCAGCTGTTGCCTTTCGGTTTGAGACCGGTTTTTGATCCGCTCTAGAATGGCTTTGGCTTCATCGCTGAATTGGCTGGTGCACAGGTCAGTCTCGGTGGACGGATCATTGGAAGATTTACCCAGAGCGGATCTGATTTTGCCGATGAATTCTTCTTGTTTTGAATTATCCACTGCTCTTGAATATTCCTTTAAAATGCTTTACATCCCAATCTTTTAAAAGGGTGAATTCTTAGGTTGTGGGAGCGGCTTTCCAGCCGCGATTCTCAGTGAAACAGCAATACTGATCGCGGCTGGAAAGCCGCTCCCACACTCTTTCTAAAAGCGAATACAAATCCGCCGCGGCGGATTAACTAAAATCGCCGTTACGCCAGCGTTTTATAAAACTCTCCCCCGCAATCGGCTTGAATATCCCGACTGCGGGTCCATCCATTCAGTGGCGCCGGCAGTCGGCGAATCATGCCGTTGTTCGCGGGCAGAAACTTCTGCCCGAAAGCCGCTACCCGCAGGAAAAAGTTCATAGACCGGCCGGCTGCGAATAATCCATGACCACATTTTGAAAATGGCCTTCTCGCTGCGGCTGGCCCGGGTCGACCCCCCAGTCAGGATCGCCGTCGGCCAGCTTGGCGCGCAGGGCCAGCAGCATGCGCGGCAGGTCGATGTTGACCGGGCAGGCATCCTGGCAGGCCCCGCACAGGGTTTCGCCCTGGCATAGATCTTTGGCCGCGTTGATGCCGGCCAGAAGGGGCAGAACAACGGCTCCCATAGGTCCGGAGTAGGGGTGTCCGTAGGAATGCCCGCCGATTTTTCCGTAAACCGGGCAAACATTCAGGCAGGCGGCACAACGGATGCAGTACAGCATTTCCCGAAACTCCGGATCGGCCAGGATGCGGCTGCGGCCGTTGTCCAGGATGACCAGATGAAATTCGTCCGGACCATCGACCTGGTCGGCATACCGGGGCCCGCCGACGTAGCTGGCGTAGGTGCCCATATTCTGGGCAGCCGCCGCCGCGGCACAACAGCCTCAAAAGAATATCGTGATCTTCCAGCCGGGCGCCACCCGCTCCATTCCCATAATGGCGACATGAACCCGGGGCATGGTGGTGGACATGCGGATGTTGCCTTCATTTGATACGGTGAGAATATGGCCGGTTTCGGCGCAGGCGATATTGCAGCCCGAAAAGCCCATATCGGCTGCCAGAAACTTTTTCCGCAAGGACTTTCTGGCCGCCCGGGTTAAGCTCGGCGGGTCATCGGTATAGGCGATGCCTATTTTGTCGGTGAACAGCCGGCCGATATCCTTGCGGGTCTTATGGATGGCCGGCGCAATGATGTGGGAAGGCCGCTCGCCCGCCAGCTGGATGATGTATTCTCCCAGGTCGGTTTCGGCCACATCAATACCGTTGGCGAGCAGGGCTGAATTCAACCCGATTTCTTCGCTCACCATGGATTTGCCTTTGACCGCCAGCTTGACGTTGTGCTTGCGGGCGATCTGCCAGGCAATATTCCACGGCGGCCTGGGAATTTTCCGCAAAAAACACATGCCCGCCGTTCTTACGTACATTGGCGGCCAGGGTTTCCAGCAGGACATCCAGGTTCTCTAAAGCCTTTTGGCGGATCTCGTGGGCTTTCAGGCGCAAATCCGGCCCTTCCGGCAAACTTTGATAGGCAAGTGCCGTGCCCCGGCCAAAACGGCCTTGTAAATCAGCCAGTGCACCCTGCAAGACCTGATTTTTTAAAGCTTTCCTGGCTTCTGATTTATAGTCTGCGACAAAGATTTCGCTCATAATTTCGAGTTGCGTGTTGCGAGTTACGGGTTTCGCATTGCGCGTTGCGGGTTGTTAGTCAGGAATTCTGTAGTTCAGACCCCGTAACGCGCAACCCGTAACACGCAACGGTCCATATCAGCTTGCAAGCAGTTGAGCTATGTGCATAACCTTAATATCAACACCTTGCCGACTGAGCATGCCTTGAATATTCATCAAACAGCCCATGTCGCAGCCGACTACGGTATCGGCGCCGGAAGCGATAATGTTATGGACTTTGTCCTCCGCCATGGCGGCGGATATATCCCCATACTTAATTGAAAACGAACCGCCAAATCCGCAGCAGCGGTCCGAGTCGTTCATTTCGACAAATTCAGCGCCGAATATCCTGTTCAGCAGGCGGCGGGGTTGCTCTTTGATCCGCAAACTGCGTAAGAGATGGCAGGAGTCATGATAGGTAACCACGCCATCGAAATGCGCCCCGAGATCATCCACCCCCAGGATGTCCACCAGATATTCGGTCAGCTCGAAGGTCCTGGCGGCCACTTGCCGCGCTCGCTGCAGCCAGGCGGCATCATCCGCAAATAACTGCGGATAGTGATGGCGTACCATGGTAACACATGAGCCGGAAGGGCATACAATGGCCTCCGCGGAATCGAAAATTTCGATAAATCGTTTCGCAGCCACCCGTGCTTCCCCCTGATACCCTGCATTGAAAGCCGGCTGCCCGCAACAGGTCTGCTGGTCCGGACATGTCAGGTTGACACCCAGCTTGCGAAATATTGCCACCATTGCCTCGCCGACTTCAGGATAAATCCCATCCACCAGGCACTGAATGAATAAGGTCACAATAGGTTTCGAATTCATGTTTCTAACACAGCTCATTTAGGTTTCTGGTCACTGGTCTGCTGGAAATCCACGAACTTCAGAATGTCGGCCAGCGACCAGTTGATAAACGTTCGGACCAGCGACCAGCGACCAGCGACCAGTGACAGTCAGAGACTATAACGAACGTTTGGAAAAATCCAGCGGGAAAAGGCGCCCGCTGAAATCGGCTGCAGGTTAACTCTTTACTTTATCTAAGTATCTGATTGTGCTACAGTAACGGAACGATCGAAACTATCTAAACGGGTCAAACCATCTAAACCGGAAAAACTATTGCCATGAGTGAAAGACGAGTTGCGCTTTTAGAGCTCATCGAAAACATCGAGCGACTGGGACAGTTCCAGGATAGACTTGATTTTCCTTCCACTGTCAATCAGATTTGGAAAGCCTTTTTGGTGGATGTTCAAAATTTGATTGAAATAGAAGTTTGCGCGCTGTTTCTTGTCGATGAGAAAACCAATGAATTTACCTTAAAATATTCCGTGCCCGAAGATGAGGCCAAACGTTGTAAAAAAGAAATTGACCTTCAAATTGAATGCGGCATTTTTTCATGGATCGTCAATCGCCGACAGCCGGCCCTGATTCCCGGCCTGGCATTTGAGAAGGATAAATCGATTGTCATGCTGCCCCTGTCCACGGTAAAGCGCACGCTGGGGGTTGTAATGATCCTCACGCCCATCCAGGAAAGCTTTATTACGCACGAAAACATGAAGCTTTTAACAATGCTGACCAAAGAATGTTCGTTGGTAATGGAAAATACGCTGCTGTATGAACGCCTGAGAAGAAAACACCTGTCACTGGAAAAGGCGAATAAGGAAATTCAGCTGCTGTCCCGCACTGATTCTCTCACCGGATGCTACAATCGCGGGCATCTAAATGAACTTCTGCCCCGGGAGATTAACAGGGCCTTGCGTTATAAACACCCGTTAGCATTGGCGATGTGCGATATAGACCATTTTAAGCAAGTCAATGACACCTATGGTCATCAGTGCGGTGATGAGGTTCTAAAAATATTGGTGCAGAGTATCACAGATTTGATACGCGCCGACACCGACTGGCTGGCAAGATATGGCGGGGAGGAGTTTATGCTCGTGCTGCCAGAAACCAGTCTTGAAAATGCCTGTGGCCTGGCAGAAAGGCTTCGCAAACATATTGCGCAAAAAACAATTGAAACCGAAGAAGACAAGGTGTCCATAACGGCCAGCTTCGGGGTCACCGGGTTTGATGTCTCCACCAGGTCCAGCAGCATAACCGCGGAAGCCCTGATAAACACCGCGGATAAATATCTGTATGAGGCAAAAAAACAGGGCCGCAACAAAGTTGTCAACGGCCCGCTTTCTGTATAGGTGGCAATCCGTCAAAGGCGAAATTATCACCAAAGCACGAAAGTACGAAAACACGAAACTGAAAGAAATCTTCGTGCTTTCCAGGTTTCGTGTTTTCGTGATTAATTTATTCTTTTTGGTTCCGAATTTTCCAGCTTAATGCTTCTCCCTGAAATCAGGCTCTCCTCTCGAATTCCTCAATTCCTTCTTTGATCGCCCGGCTGATGGTTTCCACATTGATGGGTTTGTGAAGATGATTATCAAAACCGGCCTCTTTCAACTTCGCGCTGTCATATAATTCTGTGTGACCGCTTAAAGCAATGACAACCGTTTTGGTATCGGTTTCTCTGAGCAGTTGGCAGAACTCCACCCCATCCATCTCGAGCATGATTAAATCCGTGACAATTACCGGGAATTTTTCCCTTTTTAAAAGGGAAAAAGCTTCTTCCGCCGATTCGGCGACAGCAACTTCGTAACCCATTTTTGAGAGAAGCTTCTGCATAAGTTCCCTGTGAAAATCTTCGTCGTCGACAACTAAAACTTTCTTTTCCATCGGATGCTCTCTACCCATTATGATCGTTAAACAGATTTTTCGGGCCGCCATCAAAGACGTACTGCGGGATCAAAGAAAATACGTAAAAAGGAAACTGCGTCGCAAAGGGCCATCACTTGTCAATAATTCAAACGCGCCCACTATAAAAAACTGCGGCTTGAAAGTCAATTCAATTATTGAATCAATATCATTTTTGCGCTGAATTTATTAAAATGCTTTTATGTCAGCAGCGGGCTAATCGGCAACCGAGTTAAGCCAGCAGATCGTCCTTTAGCTGGATCAGCAGTTTTTCATCGACACCGGCTTTGCTCACCAAGTAGTTTGCAGCCGATCCATAAGTATTCTTCAAGTGTTCCAGGACGGAAATGATGGCATTTTGTGGTGCGGTAAAATAAGCGGAAATACTATCCGGATCCACCCCCATGGCTCTTATCCGGTCATATATGCTTTCCAGAACAGCCGCAATATACAGGTTGGAAAGACCATGATCCTCAATAACCGTTTCTTCGGGTACATCTAAAACGAGCAGAGTCAGCGCTGCAGCAACACCGGCCCGGTCCTTGCCGCCGGTGCAATGAAACACCAGGGGGCGGTTTGACGGTTCGGCAAGGGTTTTAAAAAATGTCGCCCACAGAGGGGCAAAGTGATCAATATTTTTGATATAGCCGTTGATCATATACTCTTCGGTCATCCAGTCGATATCACCGTTTTTGATGCGGTCAAAGGTGTCGGCCGGATCACTTTCTCCGTGCCGAATAGGAAGCAGCAGGGATTGACCATCAGGGCCCGGTGGGTATCGATCCGGCAATTTTTTTATCTCAGCCGGAGTACGGAAATCACATACGAGCCGAATACCCATCTTTTGTAAAAAGACAACGTCTCTATCGGTGAGCCGGCCCAGATTATCCGATCGAAAAACCTGGCCCCATCTCACCCGCCGTCCGTCAACAGCCTGGTAACCGCCGAGATCCCTGTAATTAACCCCCCCATCCAGCTGCACCCGCCGCTCGCTGATGATCGTTTTCGAACCGTCCGAAGGCACCACCTCGAAATAATACCGCGTATCCGGATCCAACCCTGAAATGCTGACTTCGGTTTTTCCGGTCACCTCGGCAGCCGGCTTGCCACGATAAATGGCCTCCGGATGTTCGCCCATGAAAATAGACACCTGCGTGTGCTTATTTTTGAGCGTCCACGTAATTTTAACGGAATCTTTTCCGGTACGGGTGAGGGAAATATCTTCCAGGCGGGTTTCATCGATCTTGTTTGTCATTTTTATCTAAAACCGATTCACATAAATTTAAGAATTAAAAGCTATCACAGGGATGTAGCTTCCGTTCAAGGGCGAGGCGTCGATCCGGTTTAAAAGCGGAGCGTACACGTTAGTACGTGAGCATTTTATACCGGATCGCAACGAAGCCATTGGGCGTAAGATGCGTTCCTGTGATAGCTTCTATTTTTTTTCGAGTTTTACAGCGATGGCATACCTCCCCGGCCCCAAATAAATCAGGCCGAAGAATACGGCCGCAAGCCCTGCTGACCACAGCATCAAGGTCTGGTAATGGATAAGCAAATAATTGAAGAAATATAAACCAAAAATAATAAACAAAATGATACAGGCAATCCGGAAAAAATAGCCGAACATCAAACTTACCGCTCCCAGTGCTTCCAGAAGCAGCATGATAAATCCTAAGATCACCACCGGCACACCGACATTGATAAAACCCAGGGTTGTTCCCACACTTTGCCAGCTGGGGGAACCAGCAAACAATTTGGGCAGGGAATGTATCAAAAGAACCGCTGCCAGCCCCAGGCGCATGATTAACAGGCCGGAATTTGTTTGTCGATCCTGTGAATTAAACACTGTCTTTCCTCCTATGCATTTTTAAGACAGCTTCTAGTATTTCATACCCCGGGCATATATCAACTAAAAAATGATTTCAGGATTTAACAGACTGAAATTAAACCAGAATGATACATTCGAAATGCGTATTTCTCCTTTTCTGCTCCTACCCTTCACATGGGGTTTAAATACCGCCCCTTCAACGTTATCAATAATTAATTCATTTCCCCTCAAAAGTTTCTAATTTACTCAAGCCAAGTTGAGATCGGCCTGTGAATGGCTATCTTATAGAATAGCTATGAACTGGAGGACTACCCATGAAATTATCCGTCCCATCAAAAAAAACAGTCGTCGACCCGGTGTGCGGCATGACAGTGGACCCCTGCCAAACCGAACTGACGGCTGAGTATGAAGATAAAATGTTTTATTTTTGTGCCCAGGGATGTCTCGAAACCTTTGAAAAGAACCCTGCCAAATATAAGAACGTGACCGCTGCCGGGAAAAAAGGAATCTGGGGAAGATATTTGGACCGGTTGAATAAGAGTACCGATGGCAAGGCTATGAAATGCCATTAGGAGTGGTTTGCCCGTTGAGCCCGCTGGCCCGTTTGCCGGTTTAAACCAAACCTGAGCGCCCAGAACCCTAACAACGGGCGAAACCGGCAACCGGCAACCGACAAACCGGCAAAACCTGGTTATGTGGCGGCATCCAGCTTTGGTTGACGAACAGATCCCAACAGATTATGATTCGGCCAGGATCTATTAGAATTTCTGTGAAACGGAGGCAAAGAACAGATGGTGGAAGAATTCTGGAGTTGGTGGCAGCACCTGCCCCAAACCCTCGACCCTGTCATTTTTAGTATCGGCTCGTTCAAGCTTCAGTATTACGGACTGATGTATATCGTTGCATTTGCCATCACATTTTTCCTGGTTCTCCACCGCGTTAAACGTGAAGACCGCTTCGAAATTACCACCGATCAGATAAAGGATCTGTCAACTTACATGATCCTGGGCCTGGTGATCGGGGCCCGGCTGGGCTATGTACTGTTTTACAACCTGTCCTACTATCTCGAGCACCCGCTGGAAATTATCCTTCCTTTTTCGTTTTCAAACGGCGTGACCTTTACCGGAATTTCGGGCATGTCCTACCACGGCGGGCTTATCGGGATCATCCTGGCTTCCTGGCTCTACATCCGTAGCGCCAAGCTGGACTGGTGGAGCGTGGTCGATTTATACATACCGGCCATCCCCCTGGGATACACCTTCGGGCGCCTGGGCAATTTCATAAACGGTGAGTTATACGGACGGGTAACGACATCTTCCATCGGCATGTATTTTCCCCTGGCCAAAGCCGGCGAGCTCAGGCACCCATCCCAACTTGTATGAAGCCTTTTTTGAAGGTATATTTCTGTTTGCGGTCCTGTGGAGCATCCGCAAAATCAAAATGCCCAAAGGCGCGATGCTGGCCCTTTATCTGATCGGCTACGGCACGGTGCGGTTTTTTATCGAATACTTCCGCCAACCCGATGACCACCTCGGCTTTATGTTTCTTTCCTTTTCCATGGGGCAGATATTGTGCTCCCTGATGATTACCGCGGGGATTGGTTTGTATTTATATTTACACCGGCGAGAAAGCGCCTAACAACGCCATCCTTTTGTTTCGCACTTTAAGACAGTTCCCCGGGCATGGATGCTTTTTGTTTGACACGCAGTTCCTTGTGTAATTATACTTGCCTAGACAAGTCAAATTTTCTTCCAACTCAAATTCGGACGATTTTATTGGATCGCACGACCCACCTTGTCATAGTCGTAATGCTAGCGGTATTCCTGGTTGGCCTCGGGACAGCGGGGTATATGGTGATCGAGGATTGGAACGTTTTGGATTCAATCTATATGACGGTGATCACCCTGTCCACCATCGGCTATGGCGAAGTCAACCCGGTCAGCCCAACGGGACGGATTTTCACCTTGGTTCTGATCGTGATGGGGGTCGGTTTTTTTCTCTACGTGCTCGGCAACGTGGTACAATTCCTGGTGGAAGGCCGTATCCGGCTTAATATTAGGGAGGCACAAATTGGACAAGCAAATAGGCCAGTCTAAATAATCATTATATTGTCTGCGGATATGGCAGGATGGGTCGCGCGTTTTGCAGATATCTCATCCAAAAGCAATTAGAATTTCTGGTGATCGAGAAAAATGAAGATCGTATTCCGGTCATGAACACGGACAATGTCCTATATGTCGCCGGGGAAGCGACCATCGAGGAAACCCTGCTTAAAGCCGGAATTAAACGGGCATCCAATCTAATCGCAACCCTTGGTACGGATGCCGACAACGTCTTGCTCGTCCTGTTGGCCAAAGGTTTGAATCCGGATCTGTACGTTGTGGCCAGGGCCAGCCAGAACGCATCCAAAAAGCCGCTGGATACCGCCGGGGCGGATGTAGTTATATCGCCCTTCGATGTCGGCGCCAGAAGAATGGCCCATGCGATCCTGCGGCCGAATGTCATCCGTTTGCTTGAATATGCTTTTGCAGATGAAGACACGGACTTTCATATCGAGGAATTTGTCGTCGCAGAATCTTCAAATCTTGTCGGTGTGCCCTTACAGGAATCGGGAATCCGTCAGGACTATAATCTGATGATTTTATCGATTATCAAGGCAGATGGCGAAATGATGTTTAATCCCTCGGCCGACACCACCATCAAAGCAAATCAAAAGGTTATTGTCGTTGGGAGTTCTGAGAGCCTGTCCAGGCTCGAGAAAGCGCTCAACCCCTAAAAAGTGGTTTCAAAGCCGCATCTTCCGCTCAATGGCTGCGTTGCCACGCGAATTGAAATGCTCACGTACTAACGTGTACGCTCCGCTTTCAATTCGCGTGACGCCTTGCCCTTGAACGTAACCTGCGGCTTTGAAACCACTTTTGGGTTTTATAATGCCCTGCGAGTTATTAGCTGGTAGCCCAAAGTTATGAAATCGTTTTTCACTTTGAGCTTTGGGCTATAGGCTACGAGCTGCGAGCTTCGCGAGCATTGAGCTCCACTAAGTGAGCAGCAACTTGAAGGCGATCAGGATCAGGATCAGGCCGCCGAAGATTTCCATGCGGTGGGCGAATCTTTGTGACAGACGGTTGCCGATTTTCATGGCCAGCCAGGTCATGGCAGCGGCAACGATGCCGATCCAGACCGCCACCATAAACAGGTTTTGATTCAAGACACCCAGGCTGAACCCCACCCCCAGTGCATCGATACTGGTGGCCACCGACAACATCACCAGGCTGAACCCCCGGGTAGGGTCGGCGCATTCTTCTTTCTCCTCGGCCGGTTTTAAACCCTGGGTGACCATCCGGACCCCGATATACATCAGCAGTCCAAAAGCGATCCAGGGCCCCCAGGTTTTGGCCCAGGACAGAATATGTTTGCCCAGCAGCCATCCGACAAGGGGCATCATAAACTGAAACAAACCGAAGTGAAAGGCCAGGCGAAAGATCTGCCTGGGTGCGCAGTATTGACAGCCGACCCCCAGGCCAACCGCAAAGGCATCACAGCCCAGGGCCACGGCAATCAACGCTATTTCATAATAATTTAGACCCAATCCTTAGGTTCCCCTTAAAAAATTTAGCTAAAGTTAAACATCGATTGATAATTGGCAAGTTTCAGGAGATTGGGGAAACCATTTGCCGGTCGGGGACTTCCAGCCCCGGTTCGATCCTCGGCGCGGACGCCCTGGTTTGCTGGTCAGCAGGAGATTTTTCACATTCTCACAGAAAAATCAAATCTTTACTTAATCTGATAATACTGCTAAATTTTCAAAATTTATTGGAAGCTATTTCAAAAAGGAATTGCAATGGTCAATCTAGAGTTTCTGGATAACATTAAGCTTGTGACGTCACCCTGGGGGCAAAAATTTATGGCTCATGCAGTTCTGGGGCCTAACTATCATTTATTTGCCAAAGTAAAAATCAAAATGGAACATATTGAAAATATTCCCAAAGGTGAATCCGTCATATTTGCCATGAACCATACCGACCGGTTCAATTACTGGCCCTTTCAGTATAAACTCTGGAGTACAAAAGATTATCCCTTTACAACCGTTTGGGTTAAAGGAACCTATTTTAACAATAAAATCCTGGGGCAGTTGTTAAAACTCTGCAACACCTTCCCCGTACCGTCCAAAGGCTATCTTATACGGGAGCAGTTCAAAAAAACTTACCAGAGGACCACCACCCGGGATGAATATCGAATGATCAAGGATGTGCTTGATAATAAAATTTCTCTACCCGATGCCCTTCACAGCGCAACCCGGGAGGTTAGGGATCTTTTATCAGAAAACTGGGACCGGATGTCACACGCCGGGGCATCATTTCTGGAATTTATTGAAAACAATTATTATGCGATGATGGAAAGAGTGGCCCAGTTAAGCCTTGGCGCGCTCTTTGAAAAAAAGTTAAGTATTATTATCTTCCCCGAAGGGACCCGGTCCGTAAAGCTTGCAGAAGGCAGAAACGGTATTGCCCAGCTGGCGCTTCATTCTGAAAAAGCAGTCATACCGGTGGGCTGCAACGGCAGTGAAATAGTATACCCTGGCAGTTCACCGATCGCCAAAAGCGGAACGATCACCTATCGTATCGGGAAACCCATGACCGTCCACGATGACTTCAAAGATTTCAGGGTTAAAGAGAAATTCAACCTTTTTTCCAAAGAGTCCCAGCAAAAGTACAAACACGCATTTGATGCCGCCACTCAAGTCATCATGAAGAATATCGACTCGCTGCTCGATGACCGCTATCGCGTCACCACTTAGCCATTAGATTTCACAGGAGCCCCCGCAATCATCCAATCCCGGCCGGCGTTCCCACTGAATGGTGATGTGCGCAATCCCGAAGCGCTCCTGAAGCTCTCTGCCGGCCTGTTCGATCAGCGTGTCATCGTCGCCGGATTCCGGTTTGAGCAGGTGCGCGGTAAGCGCGGTTTCAGAGGTGCTCATGGCCCAGATGTGCAAATCGTGAACCCCTTTGACACCGGGCAAGTCTGATAAATAGGATTTGACGGCTTCCGGATCAATACCGGCGGGTACCGCATCCAGGGCCAGGTTGAAAGAATCGCGCAGCAGTCCCCAGGTTCCCGCAAGGATAATGGCTGTGATGATCAGGCTGACAGCCGGGTCGATCCACAGCCAACCGGTGGATAGAATGACAACCCCCGCCATGACCACGCCTGCGGATACTCCGGCATCGGCGGCCATGTGGAGGAAAGCACCCCGGATGTTCAAATCCTGCTTGCGGCCGGACAGGAATAAAAGAGCGGTGGCCGTATTGATGACGACACCGATGGCCGCCACGATAATGATGGTCTTGCCGGCCACCGGCAATGGATCGCTCATTCGCTGTACCGCTTCCCAGGCAATACCCCCCATGGCAACCAGCAGGATGACAGCATTGGTGAGCGCCGCCAGGATAGTGGATTTACGCCAGCCGTAGGTGTGGCGTTCGGTGGGTTTGCGGTGCGCCAGATAATTGGCGCCCCAGGCCAGCAGCAGGCCAAGAACATCGCTCATGTTATGGCCGGCGTCTGCCAGCAAAGCCAGTGAGTCGGCTAAAATTCCGTAGGTCGCCTCGACAACAATATAGACGACATTGAGGGCAACACCAATGGCGAAGGCCCGATTGTAATTGGCCGGTGCACGGCTGTGCCCATGATCATGGGTATGATTGTGTGAATGCGCCATAGATAAATTTTCAAACATATGGCCAATAAAAAGGCATCTCAGGATTGCATAGAGTTCTTCGGTTTATCGATCGTGGAGTACTGGAGTATTGGAGTGATGTGAAGACAGATCCAGCTTAGCAACCATAACTCCAGTCCTCCATTACTCCAAATCTCCGAAATTAATTAAACTGATAAACACCCGTTTGATTGACCTTCTTTTCAGTCATAGGTCAGCAAATTTTTTTTAACAATAAGCGCATCGAATTTGACTCAGGCGGCAGAAGCCGTTTTTTCGACCAGAAAATTGCGCATCATTCCCATGTCTTCATGTTCCAGGTTGTGGCAGTGATACAGGTAAAGTCCCGGATAGTCTCCAAACCGCACCAGCAGCCGAACACGCTCCCCGGGCATCAGCAGTACGGTATCCTTCCAGCCTTCATCCACATATCCTTGATGGGTAACGCCCTGTCGCTGCAGAACCTGAAACTGCATGCCGTGCAAATGGATGGGGTGGGGCATATCCATCGCTCCCATCATGCCCATGCCGCCCCCCTCGTTGATAAATTCCCATACTTCGAGGCTGTTCAGGGCGACCCTTTCGTCGGAAGCCACCTGTTCCATCTTGAAGGTCCGGCCGTTGATGGTCCAGGCCATGTGGCGCATGACCAGATGAAACCGTTTAGGATTTTCCCGGTTGACGGCCTCCGCCGGATCATAACGCTTAATGGTGGAAAGCCGCTGGGGCAGGGTGGCAGTTGCTTTCTCGCGGCGGTTGACCCTGACCTTCAATATCGGGAACCCGGCGCCGTTGGGGAGAACATTGCCGCCGCCGCCCATCATGCCGCGGCCCATGCCTCCGCCCCCCAGCGTGCCGCCGTCGAATGGCAGGCTCACCAGCTCTGTCTCCGAACCCACCTCGTAGCTGCTGAAGTCGGCCCAGAGTTCCAGCCGTTCGCCCGGTCCCAGCATGACATAGGGGCGCCGGACCGGTTTTTCCAGCAGACCCCCGTCGGTTCCGATGACGGTCAGCGGGCTGCCGTCCTTCCAGGCCAGGCGATATATCCGCGAATTGGAGCCATTGAGAAGGCGCAGCCGGTAGGCCCGGGCGGCCACCGGCAGGCTGAAGTCCGGATGCCCGTTGACCATAATCCAGTCGCCTAAAAATCCGTTCATTTGCTCCATGTGGTGGCCGGACAGGTAAACCAATTGATTGTTGCGGTCAAAGGCGCGATCCTGCAATACCAGGGGAATATCGTATTCGCCGGCGGGCAGCCCGGCCGCTTTTTCTTCGTCATCTGAAACCAGAAAAAGCCCCGCCAGCCCGCCGTATACCTGGGGGCCGGTCTGACCATGGGGATGGGGATGGTACCAGTAGGTCCCGGCCCGGTTTCGGACCTCGAATTCGTAAACATAGGTTTCACCCCTGGGTATAACCAGACGCGGATGCCCGTCCATATCGGCCGGCACGTGCAGTCCGTGCCAGTGAACGATGGTTTGGTCGGCAATCTGATTGGTAAAGCGAATGCGGACCTTCTGCCCCGTTCGCGCCCGGATGATGGGTCCCAGATAGCTTCTCTCAAGATTCACCAGACTTGCCCGGTCTCCTTTGAGCAGTTGTCCCTGGAAACGCCACACGCTGGTGGGGCTGCCCGGCAGGATTGGAACTTCGCCGGCAGCAGCACTCAGGGCAATGTCCAGGTCCGGGGCAAACCCACTGCTACCTGGACCGGCAGCATTGGCTTTCCCGGCGCTTAATAGCGATGTCATGCTGCCGGTTAACAAACCGGCTGCACCGGCACCGGTGATTTGTAAAAACTGACGTCGGTTTATCATGCGAGCACCTTTTTCTTGTCTTGAAATTCGGCGGTATCGATTTCGCCGCGGGCATAGCGTTCTTTAAGAATTTCCAGCGCACTGTTGCTGTTGCCGGCATCGGATTTGACCCTGTTGGTGGATTGGATCAACCATTTGATGAGGAAAACCAATCAACAACAGTATTCTCGAATTCTTAAACGGTGTGTTCATTTTGCTTCTCCTTTGCCCCTCAATAAACTTGAGGATATTAAAATGGTAATCACGATTTGTGATTTTGTAATTATTTTATTACAAACCGCGTGCCAAGGTTTTAGCGGCAAGAAAAATCAGTGGGCAACCAACTGATAACAGTACACAAATTTTTTAGATCAGGTTTTTTATTTCCGGGAATTAAAAGAGATCAGAATATTGCTTGCAAAAAAACCGGGTTAAAAGTATCCAACCTTCAGTAAATAGTAACGCGCAACGGGTAATAAGTATCCACTGGACTGAATGCTGGCTCCTTGTCACTGGTTCCTGGTAACGGCGAGCGCGAGAGTGTCAGCCAGTGACCAGAGACGAGAAGCCAGCGACCAGCAACCAGCGACCAGCAACCAGAGACCAGCAACCAGAGACCAGCCACAAGTGACCAGCAACCAGAGACCATCCACCAGTGACAAGAAACCAGCAACCAGCACCGGTGACCAGAAGCCAGCTCAGGTTGACTGGATACTATGAATCCGATATACGTCTTTTCAAATGCTTTTGGAATTCAAGAACATAACCTATAAGTATCCCGGCGCCGTCAACGAGGTGTTTAAAGACCTCAACTGCACTATATCCACACCGGGATTTCATGCTTTGTTCGGACCGTCCGGTGTCGGTAAAACCACCCTGGCCAAGATGATGATCGGGGGGGTCAACGGTTTTAGCGGTGAAATTTCAACCAACGGTATCGATCATATCTTATACACTTACAACCTTGAAAGGCTGCCGGGATGGTCCAGCGTGCGCGAGCATCTGCAATCAGCGACGCCCGATGCCGCAAAAAACCGAATTGATGAGCTGGTTGAGGCCTTCGGTCTTGCAGAATGCATGCAGTCACGGTTTGCCCGGCTTTCACTCGGTCAGCAAAATCGCACCAACCTGGCCCGCTATTTATTGCAGGATTTCGACCTGCTGATCATGGATGAAAGCCTGGCCAATGTGGATGAAGTCACCAAGGAAAAAATAATCCTAACGATGAAAAACATCTTCCCGGACCGATGTTTTCTCTACATTTCCCACAGCGTGACAGAAGTGGCCAGATTCTGCCGCCAAATCCTGGTGCTGCGCGGGCGGCATCGAAATCCCCAGACGGTATCGCTCACCGGCCAGGACCATATGGATGGCAAATCGTTCATAAAAAAGGATATTGAGCAGACCATGCTGGAGATTGTCAATGCTGCATAGACGCATATATCAATTTTTTATCATTTACTTTCTGGGCTTGGCGACCCTTTTTATCATTAAATATGCGCTGAACCTGTCCGACTATGTCATCCCCGGTCCGTCGGAAATCTGGCAAACCGCTCAATCTGTTTTTCCCCGCTACATCGTTAATGTCGTCGATACCCTGTCGGTCGCCATACTGGGTCACCTTTTATCGATTTGTTTGGCTACCATGGTCGGCATCATCGGGCGGTTGACCCTCTGGATCGGTTCTTTTATCCGGGTGGCGGCTTACAACATCCAGGCCTATCCCATCGTTGCGGTGGCGCCCATTATTTTCATTTTGCTGGGAGACGGGCTGTCCTCCCGGTTGATGATCACGGCCATGATTTGTTATTTCCCCCTGCTGCTCTCGTTTATCGGGATTTTGTCCGAACCGGTAACCGAAATAGAACACTTTTATGAGGCTACCTTGAGGATGAACTGGCGCTTGCAGGTTAAAATTCGTGCCTTTGAGAATATCGGGAAAATTACGACTGTCATTGTGGGAAGCGGCACCCTGGCCATGGTGGGCACCATCGTATCGGAATTTATAGCAGCCAACGCCGGCATCGGCCACAGCATCCGCATGGCGCTTTACCAGAGCGATCTGGCTAAAATTCTGGTGGCCCTGTTTTTAATCGGAATATGCACCTCTCTATATCTGGTGTTCCTGGAGGGCCTCGGTCAGGTTGTGCAGAGGCGGCTGCAGGGGAAAGAAGCGGATAGCTCATAGCTAACATGGCTCAAAGCTCATAGTCGAAAGAGGTAGGTTCAATAGTTGATTAGTTAAATAGAGAATTAGTTAAGTCGGATTTCAATCGATCTGACTATCTGACTTGCAGATTATCTGTTTATGAACTTTCTGACTATTCGACTATTTTCTATTTGAGTGGGTTTGCTATGAGCTCTAATAAACCGCTCCCACGATTCAAAAACTTGAATGCGGAAGGCTATCCATAGTTTCATAACGCTTTTAATCAAGTAACAAAAGGAAGGCGCATTATGTTACGACAACTTGTCAAAACCGGGGTAATGACAATTGCTTTACTTCTTATTTTTGTGCTGAGTGCTTGCAGTGAGAAACAGCAGCCGTTGGAAGAAGTAAATTATCGGCTCAAGTGGTTGTTTAACATCAGTGTGGTCGGAGATATCTGGGCGGATGCCCACGGCAACTTCGAAAGAAGCGGGCTGAAGGTAAACGTTAAAGCCGGCGGGCCTGAAAAGGATGCCATCAAGGAGCTGGAAATCGGCCATGCTCAATTCGGCGTGGCTTCGGCGGATCAGGTCATCCGGGCCGTTGCCAAAGGATCCCCCATCGTGGTCCTGGCCCAGCTCTTTCAGGTCAATCCGCTGCATTGGATCTACCGGCCGGACCGGACACCGTTGACCGCGCCCCAGGACCTCAAAGGCAAGACCATCGGCATCACATACGGCGGCAATGACGAAACCATTATGCGCGCGTTGCTGGCCAGGTATAATATCTCCGAAAATGAAGTCAAGCTGTTCAGTGTGCGCTATGATTTTACCCCTTTTTACAAGGGCGAAGTCGATTTCTGGCCCCTTTACCGCAATGCCCAGGCCCCCATCATCGGTGCCAAGCTCAGCGCCGCCGGGGAGAAGTTCGACCTGATGAGCCCGAGCCGACTGGGAATCCGATTTGTGGCCAATTCGGTGGTCACCACCGAAAAAATGTTAAAAGAGCGTCCGGAAACCGTCAAGCGCTTCATGCAGGCCTTGATCCAGGGCTGGGAGGAGGCGCTGGATCCGGCGAACAAGGACAAGGCTGTCGAAACCGTACTGAAATACAATCAGGAAACCCCGGAAGAAATCGTCCGCCAGCAGCTGCCGGCCACCCGCATCCTGATGCTGCCCTCGGCCGGGATAAAATTTGGCCAAATTGACATCGCCGGCTGGAAGCAGACCGAGGAGATCATGCTGGCCCAGAAGGTGATCGACAAACCCGTTAACATTGAAAGCCGCCTGAGGCCGGCGGTGGAGTAGGTGATTGGTAAATAATCGAGGGGAGTTTTTACAATTCACCCTTGTCATTTCCGCCAGGACGAGTTTGTCGCAATTGTCAAAAACGGGGATGTAGCTCCTTTGTCATTCCGGACTTGATCCGGAATCCACTGCTTTTTCTGAGTGTTACGTTGCTGGATGCCGGATCAAGTCCGGCATGACGATCTGAAATTAGGTGTTTGCTGAAATTCTGACACTACCGCATTCGCGGGTATGACAGGAAAAACTTCCCGACATCTCGAATAACTATTAACCCATAACAATTAACGGGTAATTACCATGAGCGAAGGTGGATTCGAAAAAGTGTCAGCGTCGGATGAACCGATGTACGGTCCCCGCAAACTGTTGATCTGTGGGTTTCCTGCAGATGCCCACCCCAAATTTGCCAAATTTTTGGAAATCATCGGGCTGTCCGATCTGGCGAAGATCTGGGTGGCCGAGGCCCACGCCGGCAGCCTGATCTCCGACCTGCTGGAGCTGGAGGATAACACGGGCTGGGGAGAATCATCCGATCTCCCGCGAGCCATCATCATGAGCGGACTCACCCAAAACGAACTACACCTGCTGATGTCCGCCAGCCGCCAGGCAGGCATGAAACCGCCCCTGTGGGCCACCCTGACCCCCACCTCTGAGACCTGGACCGTGCAGGACCTTCTAAAAGAGCTGGCCGCCGAGCATCAGGCCATGCAGCAACAAAAAACTTAGGTCGACCGCTGACCTAATGTGGAGAGGCTCTCTCAAAAAGTTACATGGAGGACTCTCGGATAGTGTCACGCTAAGCTTTGAACCTCTTTTTTTAAGGTTAACTTATTTCGGCCTTCAACCCGTTGATAATCGATATCATCCATCATTTTTTTTACCAGGTGAATCCCCAATCCGCCGATATTGATGGAATCTAAATCCCGGGGTGCTTCCGGACCAGCTGCATCGAGCGGATTAAAGGGTATGCCGTCGTCTTCGACCTCCACCACCAGCGTTTTCTCCGCTTTTGCCAGGGTGAACTTTATCTGATGTTCCGCTTCGTCTTCGAATCCGTACGAGATGATGTTGGTAAACAGTTCGTCCAGGCCTAAATTAATTTCGGACCGGCACTTTTGGGGCAACTCCATCAAATTGCCGCAGTCTTCCAGATGCCGGCACAATGTTTTTAATTCAGAAAGTTTGCTTTTGAGTTCAAAGCAATAGTCACGGTTTTCCATGGGGTTGCTCCTTTTTGGGAACGAAATCTGTAAAAATAATAATATTGAATTGTTTTTATGTCAATAAGTTTTCAATAAAAACATTTCTATAATGAAAACATATTGCCTGTAGAGGATACATACCAAGAGGGAATCAGCAATGGTGTAGAATGAATATAGGAAAAAATTTAGGAGGTTACATTATATATTGGCTGTTATCATTTGAGATGGCTTCAAGTATGTTCACTGTTACATGAGCTTTAATTTAATTAGCCCTGGACTAGTTTTGCAGGCGGCACAGCAAAAACCGCTCGTCAAAAACCGATCCGATGAGCAGCCTGTCTTTAAAAACGGCTGCAACACTGGAGCCTGAAAGCGGTCGGCCGTTGTTCAGGTAAATCTCTTTGATATCATATTGACCGGAGGCCTGGATATCCACTTTTATCACCTGGGATGGTGACAGCGCTCCGGGGTCTTTGGAATATTTGACAAAGGTCAGCAGTTTGGGGTGGCAGCCGATCCATAAATTTCCCCGTTGATCTATTTCAATATTGTCCACCCCGGTCCCGGCTTCAATCGTATCGCGCGGGGACAGGTCGCCGCTATTAAGGTCGCGATCATATACGAAAATTTTTTGGCTCACCGTTGCGGCCACATAAACCGTTCGGCCATCTGAGCTTGTATTGATGCCGTTGGCGTAGGCCAGTTTTTCGGCCACTTTACGAAATTTTTTGCCATCGTAGTAGAGCACATAGGACCGTGCCAGTTGAAGGTACTCTTCGGCCACACGCCCGAGCTCCGATGCGTTGCCATGATCGTTGGTGACGTAAAAGGCGTCCGGTCCAACCGGGAGCACATCGTTGGGGCTGTGCATCAAGCCGCCTGACACCGACTGCCGGTGAGCCAGCTTACCGTCCCGATAATCAAAGATTTCAACGAAGTGGCCATCTTCACGATGATTGACGACAAACAGGGACAGATCGCCATTTGGCGCCATCCACCATCCGATGCCATGGGGGTTTAATTGCCGGGGAAAATCCTCCGTCAGGTTCACCAACTGTGGGTTGGCCGAATCCAGATTAAACCCGAAAATAGCGCCTTGCCGGGACTGGCCCTTTTTGGACCAGTGGGCCCGGCGGTCATCAGAGGAAATGAAGGCCATGGCCGTTGGCGGGTGAATGGTGATATCCTCCGAGCTTAAAACGCCGGCAATGCTCTTCACCTGCCCGTTGAAATGGGGTGTGAGCGCCTTGAATTCGCCGGCATCGTAAAAGGTTTTTATCCCCAGGCCCCCCAGCACGAGCACCAGAATCAGAACGGTGATGATTGCTTTTATAAAAAACTTCATAGCCAGATCCTCCTGGTTATTCGTGGTGCTCATAGGTGGTGACTGTTCATAGGTAGTGCTTATCGGTTTCGGATGCAAGATATTTATAGTTGAATAGTTGATTCGTTAAATAGTTGATTAGGTAATGCGGTAAACTGCTTTTAAAAACATGTCGATTTGTATTACGATAGCGGGTGTGCTAATTTTTTCGGCGATCGTCCCAAAGGCCTCTTTTGATCCCTGACCCATCCAGCAGGAAGGAAAAAATGTCACAACATCCAGCAGTTACTATTTATGAAAACTTCACCCGACCCGCAGCCGAGATTGTCAAGCAATTCGAGGTGCCGACGGGTAATATCACAGACGTGCAGGGGCGCCGGGGGGCGCTTGACTGCGGAATCAACCCCTTATTTGAGTTTCCCGCTTTAGCGGGAACAGCCCTTACGGTAAAAACAGTGCCCGATGACAATCTGGCCGTTTTTGCCGCCATGGGGGTTGCCCGCCCCGGGGACGTGCTGGTTATTGCCACGGACAGTTGGACCGGTTCGGCCGTGATCGGGGATCTGGTTGCAGCGATGTTTAACAATATCGGACTGGCCGGTGTGGTAACCGACGGGGCGGCCCGTGATGTGGCCGGCATCAGCCAGGTCGGGCTGCCGGTTTATGCCCGGGGACTGACAGCCAATTCATCCCAAAAAAACGGGCCCGGCACGGTGGGAGCTGATATCAGCATCGGTGGGGTCATCATTCGCTCCGGGGATATCATTGTCGGTGACCGCGATGGTGTCGCCGTACTGCCACAGGAAAAAATTCCTGAGGCCCTGGAAGGTTTGCAGGCGGTGCGCGCTAGGGAGCGGCAGCATGGAAGAACGTATTGCAGCCGGGATGACTATGCCCGATTGGGTTAAGGAGTTTCTGGCAGGCGATCGGGTGAAGTTTATGTCTTAAGATAGGATGGGGATCACTAAATGCCCTCCGATGGCTGTGTGTTTTTAAATTACTTTCGAAGCGTTGGAGTATTGGAGCAGTGGAGTATTGGAGTAATGGCTGAAAAGTCAGCAACGTTTTTACAATACTCCAACACTCCATAACTCCAGTACTCCACGGTCGATGGACCCTTGAATGATAGGTAGCCATCGATCTATATTATTATGGTTTATAGTTCCGTAGAACGATGACAAAGGAGGCACTATGGAATTTTGTACCGACCTAGATAGTTTATCCTGGGCGCCCCACCCCGTAGCAGAAGGAGTGGAAATTAAACCCCTGGTTACAAAAAAAGACCATGGCCTGGACGTTACCTGTGTGCTGGTAAAAGTTCCGGCCGGCATAGAGGTTCCCGAACATGTCCATGAAACCCAGGCCGATATACTGTATCCGCTGCAGGGCAGGGCGGAGATGTATGTTGAAGGCGCCGGAAACCTGGAGTTGAAGCCGGGGGTTGTGGTGCGGGTGCCCATGGGGGTCAAACATAGAATTTTCAATGTGACTGAAGAGCTTTTGTTGTATGATGTTTTTCAGCCGGCAACTATTTAAGGGGCATAAGATCGCCTTGAGCCACACCCAATGCTTTCAAATGGATCCCATTGAATTCTGAACCTAACTCAGGAGAATTAAGATGGAAAAACCCAGGAAATGACCTTCATCAGCGCCTCAGGGCGCTGGCGCAAAATCTGTGGTGGACATGGCACCCGGAGGTTATCCGGCTTTTTACGGACCTGGATCCGCAGCTCTGGCGGGAGGTGGATCATAACCCGACTGCATTTTTAAACCGCATCAGCCCGGAGCATATCGAACAACGCGCATCGGAGCTGGTGCTTCACAGCCGTATAAACCACGCCTTTCGCCGCTTGAATGAATATTTAACAGCCCCGCAGACCTGGGGGGCCATGCATTGCGGCAATCTTGGGAATCGACCGGTTGTCTATTTTTCAGCCGAATTCGGCCTGCACGAATCCCTGCCGATTTACTCCGGCGGATTGGGAATTCTGGCCGGCGATCATCTCAAGAGTGCCTCCGATCTGGACATACCATTGATCGGAATCGGTCTTTTGTATCACCAGGGCTATTTCATCCAGCGCCTGAACGGGGAAGGCTGGCAGGAAGAAGAATATGTCGACCTGGATCGGGCGCAGTTACCGCTGGCGCCTTTAACCCTGGCCGACGGCCAACCGGTGATCGTCCGCATCGACACCCGTGACGGCGTCCTTGCGGCCATGTGCTGGCAGCTTCAGATCGGTCGGGTGCGACTGGTTTTGCTCGACTCCAACGTGGACGGCAACACGGATGAAGACCGGATGCTGACCTCCCGCCTTTACGGCGGAAACGAACGCACCCGGATTCGGCAGGAGCTGCTGTTGGGCATCGGCGGTGCGCGTGTCATGCAGGCGCTGAATATATTTCCGGGCGTATTACATTTAAACGAGGGTCACAGTGCCTTTGCTATTCTTGAAGAAGTCCGCCGGGTGATGCAGGATGACGGCATTTTATTTGACCGTGCACTGCGCCGGGTGGCGATTTATACCGTATTTACCACGCACACACCGGTACCGGCCGGACATGACCGCTTCACACCGGAGCTGGTGGAGGAGCATCTGGGAGTTTTCCGGGAAAAGATAGGTCTGTCACACGAAGGATTTATGGCCCTGGGCCGCGTGAATCCCGCCGATGAGACCGAGTCCTTCTGCATGACGGTCCTGGCCCTTAAGGGCTCACGACACGCCAACGGCGTGTCGGCCTTGCACTCCGATGTCAGCCGGCGAATGTGGCAGGGGCTCTATCCGAATCGGCGCGAGGCCGAGGTCCCCATCGGCCATATTACCAACGGTGTTCATGTGCTCTCCTGGATCGCCCCTCAAATGAACAAGCTGTTTGAGGCACAGCTGGCCCACAATTGGCCCACCCGGATGATACACGCGGACATGTGGGAAAAGGTGGCTGACATCGATGACGGCGAACTTTGGGAGATCCACCAGATCCTCAACATGCGGCTGATTAATTTTGTCCGGCGACGATTGCTTCGCCGGGCCGAACGGCTGGGGGATAAAGATGCCATCGGCGAAGTCGATCAGATCCTTGATCCCAACATCCTGACCATCGGTTCGGCCCGTCGGTTGGCAACCTATAAACGGGGAGACTTGATTTTATCCCAGCCCGAACGACTGATCAGCCTGGTAAGCGATCCGGATCGGCCGCTCCAGATTATCTTTGCCGGCAAAGCGCATCCCCGGGACGATGAGGGCAAAAAGATACTGCAGCGCATCATTCAGTATGGCAATAAGCCCGAACTCAAACGGCGAATTGTTTTTGTGGAGGATTACGATTACAACGTGGCCCGCCACCTGGTTCAGGGAGTGGACGTGTGGCTGAACACCCCCCGGCGACCGCTGGAAGCTTGCGGTACCAGCGGACAGAAGGTGGTTCTCAATGGCGGTTTGAACTTTTCTATTCTTGACGGATGGTGGAACGAGGCGTTTAACGGCCGCAACGGGTTTGCCATCGGTCACGGGGGGATGCACAGTGATCCCGAGGAACAACTCCGGCGGGATTCCGAATTTCTGTATCAATCTCTGGAGCAGGAGGTTATACCGCTGTATTACGAGCGCAATGCGAGCGGGATCCCCCACAAGTGGGTGAAGCGGGTCAAGGATTCCATGCAATTTCTGGGTTGGCGTTTCTGTGCTGACCGCATGGTCAGGGATTATGCCCTGCGATACTACCTTCCGGCCTCCGGCTCCACTTCGGCTGCAAAAAGATAAAGGCCTCAGAAGGTGAAAAACAGCACGCTCTACAGCCAGCGCCTTGACCGCATCGATGTTATTTATTGACACCCCGGATCATGTTTATGACTATTGCAGCCAATTGATCCGGGAGCTCGGCCCTGAAGGCTTTATCCTGCAGTCCGGCTGCGATATCCCGGCCAACGCCAAACTGGAGAATGTACAAGCGATGGTCGCCGCCGCGCTTGAAAGTTGAAATGGCCCTTTTTCCGAATAGCTTCGTTCTCCGCGGATTTTAGGCTTCGACGTACTATTCGTACGCCTCAGCCTAAAATCCTTGTGCGGCCTCGCTCTTCGAAAAAATTGCTCATTTCAGGTACACCTACACTGAGAATTCTGATAATTTCTGCGGGGTGTGCAAATGGCACAAAGCTCATAACAAGCGCAGTCAAATAGAAAATAGTCGAATAGTCAAATAATTCGCAAATCAGATATTCTGCAGGTCAGATAGCCAAATAGATTGAAATCCGACTTAACTATTTCTCTATTTAACTAATCAACTATTCAACCTGCTTCTTTTGACTATCAGCTATGAGCTGTGAGCTATAAGCTTTTTAATATGCTGGGGGCAGGCTGCACCCACTTGACCATACTGCCGTCATAGAACCATTTGTTTGGAAAGCCCCGACGTCTGATAAAGATTGGGTTTTCCGACCACCGGATCATTTGTTCATAGGCATTATGCAGTTTTCTAAAGCCGGCCGCATCGCCGCCTAGGTCGGGATGGTGCTGCATCGCCTGTTTGCGGTAGGCGGATTTTATTTTGCGTTCCAGGCCCGGTGAATTCAAATCCGATTTTTTAAGCTTGAGAAACATTAACGACTTTTTCAATTTGGCCGGTTGCTTAACCTCCACTGGTTTGATCGGCACTGAATCTGCATCTTTACTTTTGGCTTTTTCAAGTATGAAGCGGTTGGCAAGATAGCGTTTGTTGGTGCGATTCCGTTCTGCCCACCAGGCATTGCCCAGTATGTTTGATAATGTACAAAAATCATCAACCGGCTTATGGTCGGCGGACCGCGGAAAGATATAACTAAACAGTTCGCCCGAACCATAGGGTAATATATCCAGAATAATGATTGTTTCGGTAAAATAAAAGGTTGCATATCTTGTATTCAACGCTCTTAACAGACCCGTTCTGAGGTTTAAATGATGCCGCAGATGCTGCCGGCATTCGATGGAGCAATATTTGCGGCGGCGCATATTCTCGGATGTCCCACAGGACAGGCACCGGTTTTGGGGAATACCGTCAGAAGAGGCAGTACTATTTTTTTTTGTCTTTTTCATATTCAGATAGCGTCCAGAAGCTGTTTCAAAAATAGGATTTTGGTTTAGGGTCGCGGCGGAGCCGCGTCTTAAACCGGAGGAATACGGGAGTATTTCGAGGATTTAAGACGAGGCACCAACAAAGACATTGGGCCAAAAGACATTCCCAGCATAGCTGGATGACGCACCAATCTTAATTATCAGAGGTGCGCCTTTTGAGACAGCCTCTAAGCATATCACGGTGGGTCTTACCAGGTCAAAGGACATCCCGCCGCTTGGATCGGAAATTAATTTTTTTTTCTTTAAGCTTGCCAGATTGAAAAACAAAAATTATTATGATTTAGGTTTAATTGTATTAATTGGCAAATAGAAGGGAGATTAAAAATGAACAGCCCATTGGGAAATAAAGCCAGCCTGGTCTTAATCTTGCTGTCAGCCGCCGTTTTCGTGTTATCTGGGTGCGCCGGGCACCAGCCGCAGGAGACGCCTATCTCCAAATCAGAAAACCCGCAACAGCTTATTAATCAACTGGACAACGACATTGCCATGGCCCGCAAAAATCAAGTAAATGTTCTCGCTCCGACTTGGTTTAAAAGGGCTGAAAATTCCCTCAATGCGGCTAAAGCCGACCTTGAAAAAGGGGGCCAAATATCTGCAACATTTGAAAATATTGCCGCCGGACGGGCCCAGCTCCAGCAGGCTGAAGCCATTGCCAAAACCGCGCGGACCACCATTCCGGATGCCATAAAAGCGCGGGAACTTGCCAGACAGGCCGGGGCTACGAATCTGGGAAGTGACTACACCACTGTCGAATATAGCTTTCTGGACCTGATTGGCGCCATCGAAAAAAACAACCTGGCATATGCCAAACGCCGGCAGGCCGTCGTCACCGAACAGTATCGCCGGCTTGAATTGCGTTCTATTAAAATTCAGACCATCGGCGAGGTTCGCCGGCTTATCGAAGATGCGAGAAAAAAGGGTCTGCATCGAATTGCACCGCTATCATTTGCAGCAGCCCAAAAAAAACTGACCGAAGCGGATAATTTTATTACTGAAAATCCGTACCAGAAAGAAAAAATGCACCAGCTGGCGGCCGAAGCCCTTTTTATGGCCCGCCGCATCCAGCCGGTGGCGGACCAAACTGAAAAAGTGGATGACATGGAACCGGAGCAAATTGTGCTGTGGGCGGAAGGTATTTTACATCAAACCGGCCAGAAACTTGGTGCTCCGGATATGAGGGACCACTCCTTTGATGAGCAGGTCGAAAATATTCTGGCCACCATCTCGGCCCAGCACGCTGATCATGAATTTATGATTGAAAACTCCAAAAAACAGCAGGAAGAAATCGAGAACCTTCAAAAAAATGTCGCCAACCTGGAAGGCCAAACCATCAAGGAGCAAAAAGAAAAGGAGCGGCTTCTGGCTGAAAAACAATTCAACGAAAAACTAAGCAGCATCCAGCATTATTTCAAACCCCATGAAGCGGAAGTTTATAAAAAGCAGAATCAAGTCATCATTCGCTTGAAGGCCATGCAGTTCCCGGTGGGACAAAGTGTGATTCTTCCCGACAATTACACCCTGCTCAGCAAGGTTCAAGGTGCCATTCGAACCTTCGGTGAACCGGATGTCATTATCGGCGGTCACACCGACAGCACCGGGTCAGAAAGTCTAAACGAACACCTCTCCCAGCAACGGGCAGATGCCGTGCGTCAGTATTTCGTAGCCAATGAAACCCTGCCGTATGAGAAGATCATCGCCGTGGGTTACGGTTCCATGCGCCCGATAGCATCCAACGCAACCCAGAGCGGCCGGGCAATGAACCGGCGCATCGATATCATTATTACGCCGGAAGTTAAACCGAACAATTAGAGTCTAAAAAAGACTTTATATGCTATTTATAGCTATGATCCACAAATCCCAATCAGGGGAATGTCCATGATCTGAACCCGCAACGCCCTGTTTTTCTTTCGGGAAAACAGGGCGTTTTTTTTAGAAGCCACTATTCTTCAGGGGTAACCCTGTCAGGCTACAGTTAAACTGTGGTGATCAATATTTATGAGGAGGATTTAGAAAAAGGAGGTTGAGATGGCCGAATTATATGGTGGACATGTGGTGGCAAAATATCTCCACGAGGTGGAAGAAGTCGGGGCGGTCTTTTCGCTTTCGGGCGGTCACATTGACCGTATTTATGACGGATTTCACGAATACGGGGTGCGCCTCATCGATGTCAGACACGAACAGGCAGCAGCCATGATGGCGCATGCCTGGTCGATTTACAATGGCAGCCCCGGCGTCTGCCTGGTTACCGCCGGTCCGGGATTTACCAACACGCTGACGGGGATCGTCAATGCTTATCAGGAAAATGCACCCCTTGTCGTGCTATCCGGCACTTCTCCCATAAAGGATCTTGGCATGGGAGCACTTCAGGAGATCAACCAGGTTGACATGATTAAATCCACCGTGAAATGGCATGGCATCTGCCTGGATGCCAAACGCATCCCGGATTATCTCTTTACGGCCTTCCGCCAGGCAGTTTCCGGCCGCCCGGGACCGGTATTTCTTGAACTGCCGCCGGATATTCTCAATGTTACCGTCCAGGAAGAAGAACTCGTCTGGCCTAAAAAAGGCAGTGTAGCCCCAAAACCCGGCCCCGATCCCAACCTTATTCAACCGGCCGCCGATTTGATTAATCAATCAGAAAAACCCCTTATCATCGCCGGCAGCGGGGTTGGTCTGTCTGGTTGCGATGACGAATTGAAAAAGTTTGTTGATGTCACCGGCATCCCGTTTGCGCTGATCAGCACCGGACGCGGCACCTTGCCGGATGATCATCCCCTTTCCATATGGGACGGTGGATTAATGGGAATATTGACCGCCTTCAGTCAGGCCGATCTAGTCATCGCGCTGGGGATCCGGTTCAACTGGCTGTTGATGTATGGACAGGTGTTTCCACAGGCCAAACTGGTTCGGGTGGATATCGATTCGAACGAGATCGACCGCAACCGGGCAGCAGATATCGGACTGGTGGGAGATCTCGACCTGACTCTGGCTCAATTGAACAAGGTTGTTGAAGATAAGGATCATACGGCCTGGCGACAATCACTGACAGAGGCTTACATGCCGATAATCGCCGAAGAAATCAATGCCCGGCAAACACCTTCAGCCCCGATTCACCCGGCCCGGATGGTCGCTCAGGTCAGGGAGGTTGTGGGCGACGAGGCCATCTACATTGTGGACGGCGGTGATACCTCCTACTTTGGGCTCACAGCTCTTAGAGCCACCGAGAAGGCCGGCGTCCTGGGTGCTGCCAGCGGTCAATTCGGCTGTCTTGGGACCGGGATTCCCTTTGCCCTGGCAGCCAAGGCCGCCCGGCCTGACAAGACGGTGGTCGTCATTAATGGCGATGGCTCCTTCGGCCTCAATGCCATGGAGTTTGACACTGCCGTGCGGCACGATCTGCCGATTGTCTGCGTGATAAACAATGACTGTGCCTGGGGTATGATCAAGCATGGACAGGAGTTGTGCTATGGTGACGACCGTGTATGCGGGTCGGAGTTAGGGGCCATCCATTATGAAAAAATGGTCGAGGCTTTAGGCGGCTATGGCGAATTTGTGGAAAAAGATGAGGACCTGATACCGGCATTAAAGCGGGCTTTGGAATCCGGTAAACCGGCCTGCATCAATGTTATGACCGACCCTTGCGTCGTCAGCCCGGCAACATTGCAGTTTGTGGAAGGTTTTAAAATGGAGTAAGCCATGCAAGCTTTACAATTTTCAGTCACGATCCCCCAATGGATCGCCCTTAAAGCCCTGGGGTTTGCCACCCGCAAACCCTTTTACAAAGGCCCCCTGGCCACGGTCAAACTGGCCGATTGTCCCGAACCGGAGCTGCCGACCCAGGAATGGGTTAAAGTCGAGACGCAAACATGCGGCTTTTGTGCCAGTGATCTGAGTCTTATTTTTCTTAAAGAATCCCCCACCGCAAGCCCGTTTACCTCATTTCCGAGCGTGATCGGACACGAGATCTGCGGCCGCATTGCCGCGGTGGGATCAAAGGTGACCGAAGTTAAACCGGGTGACCTGGTGACGATTGCACCGGGGCTAAATTGCGCCGCCCGGGAAATACATCCGGCCTGTCCGGCCTGCCAAAAAGGAATGATCGCCAGTTGTGAGAACTATGCCGCCGGAAATCTGGCACCGGGAATGATTATCGGGCTGTGCACCGGCACCGCCGGCGGGTTTGCGCCCCGGTTTGTCGCGCACAAGAGCCAGGTGTTTAAACTGCCTGACGCCTGCTCATCCCAGCAGGGGGCCTTGATTGAGCCGCTGACAGTGGGCCTTCAGGCCGTATTCAGCAATCGGCCCCAAAGCGGGGAAAAAGTAATGATCGTCGGTGGCGGTGTGATCGGCACCATGGTGCTAAAGGCCATTCGCGGGTTGGATATCGACTGTGACACCACAGTAGTTGATCCATCCGCTTTTGCCGCCGATTTGGCCAAACAGGCAGGCGCAGATCAGGTTATCATATCCGGCAATGAACTTGAGGATACGGTGCGGTTGACCGGTGCCAGCCGATATAAACCGATGATGGGACCGGACATTCTGATGGGGGGGTTTACAAAAATATATGATACTGTTGGAAGCTCCGAAACACTGAATATGGCCATGCGCTGCCTGGCAGCAGGCGGAACCCTCAGTCAAGTGGGTATCTGGCACGACGTGAAACTGGACCTGACGCCCTTGTGGCTCAAGCAGCAGACACTCAAGGGCGTCTATGGGTGTGGTTATGCAGAATACCAGGGAAAAACATCACACATGTTTGAGATTGCCCTGGATATGGTTGACAAAGGCAACGTCACCCTGGACGGTATGGTCACCCACACGTTTTCTTTGGACAACTTTGACAAAATGATTGAAGTCAACCTGGCCAAAGAAAAGCATGGTGCCGTGAAGACGGCTGTTTCCTTTATTTAAGGTTTGAATTACAAAATCCAATATTGTTACACACTGTTACATTGTATTGTTTGACAATTTTCAGATAAGGGGCCATATGATGTGAAATGTTAGAACCTGAATTTTGCACATGAACGCTTCCGATTTTTACGCTTTAAGGTTCAAGGCTGATAGGCAAACGCGAATACAAAATCTGATAGTCAAAGGACCCAACACAGATGAATTCGGCTCATGCTGAATTCATCAAAGGCGACAGCTATGAAAATCTTCGAACATGTCAAGTGCTTCTGCTCTTTCTGGAAGCCCACCGTAGCCAGGCGGATAACCCTGTATTTTTTAATTTTCGGCCTGATTATATTCACGGTTACGTCTATCTTTTATATGATTTCCGGAAAAAAACACTTTGTGAATACGACCAGCCGGGTGATTCACCATCAATTTTCACTGCTGGAAGGCAGCAGCCAACCTGATTTCATCGGGCAGAGCATTGGCCAATCACGCCCGGATCTTCGGCGTCTGATGGAAATGCTGGTCAATATTTCTTCCAGCTTTTATTTGGCTTCGGATATATCCATTTACAGCAAGCCTGTCGATGGGACAACCTGGTCGCGTCTTTATTTTTCAGACAGCCCCATTTTGCATGTCGAACCGGTCGCGGATGCATATACCCCCAAGCTCGATGACTGGCTGCAGAGGCGTTTCCATCGATCGGATGCCAGGGTAATTCGTGCCAGTGGCCCCCTTTCGCTTTTCGTCGATATTAGCGGTGATGAAGATAACTATAACTATTTTCTTAAAATAGGCCTTGCCAGTGAGGGATTTACGGGCTTTATGAAGGGACAGATACAGCATTTTATCGTGTTTTTTCTGATCGCCTTGGTTCTTTTGCGGATTTTAGGCTATTATTTTGCCCGCAAGATTGCCGGTCCGATTGAAAACCTGTCTGAAATTTCAGCCCAGGTTGCCAGGGGTGATCTGTCAAAGTCGGTTCCGGTCACCTCCAACGACGAGATTGGTGTATTGTCTGAGAATTTCAACCATATGGTTGAGGGCCTGCGCGAGTGGGACCGGATTAAAATGGTTGAATTCGAGCTGGAAAAGGGTCAAAAGATCCAAAGGGAATTTTTACCCAGCACCATCCCCAATTTCCCGGACTGGAATATCGCAACCTGCTTCTTTCCCGCCGGAAAAGTATCCGGTGATTTTTACGATGTCTTTAAATTCTCCGATGGCAATGTTGGCCTGGTGATTGCCGATGTGTGTGACAAAGGCGTCGGTTCAGCCCTTTACATGGCATTGTTTCGCAGCCTGATTCGTGTGTTTGCCGAGCAGGCCGCCTTTAGCGATCCAACGACCCTCAGCAGTATTGATCAGTCCAGCAGCCGGATTACCGCAGCGCCGTCCTCCGACAATAAGGAAGTGATTCGCCTCAGGGCCGTGCCGTTTACCAACAACTACATTGCCAAAACCCATGGCGATGAGGGCATGTTTGCCACCCTGTTTTTCGGGGTGCTGAATCCCGAAACCGGGCAGCTCTATTACATCAATGCCGGCCACGAACCGCTGTACCTGATTGACTCAAAAGGCGTAAAAAAGGCCCTCGACCCCACCGGACCGGCCGTCGGTATGTGGCCCAACTCGGCTTATGATGTCGGCCAGATACATTTTGAGCAGGGAGATATGCTCATCGGCTATACCGACGGCGTGACAGAGGCCCGTTCGCCTGCGGATGAATTATTTACCCGGGGTCGGCTCAGAACCCTCGTTGAGCAGCCGTTTACTTCAGCCACCGAAACGCTGGACCGGATCAAAACCAGCCTGTTTGATTTCATCGATATTGCCCCCCGGGGCGATGATGTGACGATGCTGGCAGTTCAAAGAGCGAACCATTCATAATGACATGTCCCCTAAAAATACTGCCGGATCCCTTTCAGTGATATTTGGTTTCCTGTCATGATATCCGAAGTTCTGGTTCGGTAAAATTTCATCCGATTTAATCCTAATCTGCAGAATCCCAAAATTTCCTATTACGTCAGTACATCCAACAAATTTTAAGGCCCTCCGAATTATACATGAAGGCACGCAACCTACGATTTCGATCCATGAAAAATAGTGAAGACTTGCGTATGCATTATGCAGTCGATAACTTTGTGCACCAGATTAACGATCAATCAATTAATCCAGTGGGTCTATGGATATTGGTGCTGAGTAAACCGGGGTAATCCGCTCAAAAGCCTAATGGAAAGTCGGCTATGGCCCTATGAGAGGTTTGTCTTGCGGCATTATTGGAAATGGGATATCCAAAAATGCCCTTATGGGGGATTTAAGGGGAAGCTATTTTTGGTAATGGTTTGCTGGGGTTTGATCGTGAATTTTTTCGGTAAAGCTTTTTCTTTAAAGTAATAAAAAGGCTATTCCTTTGAACATTGTATTCCTTAATCAATTTAGTAATAAAATCCTTAACTCGCTCCTCGTTACCGATAAATTCAATCCCACAAAGATAGGTTCCATTGGGTTCTTTTTTTGAATATATTAATCTGCCTTTCACCTCTATGAGTTTTTTCAATTTATCAGTAGCGGTTAACATAAGAAGGCCTGATTTGATCAGATATGGAGTCTCAAGTAATATACCACCCTTACTAATGTCTAATGCTATTCCCAATCCATGAGAGACCAAATTGAGATTTCTATCAAATGAGAAATAGGAAATCAGGTTTTGTGTTTTAACCCTTGGGTGTTTTCTGCGTTTAACAACATTAGGTGGGTAAACTCTGAAAACTGATCTACATTTTGAACACCTGACCAAGGTTCCAGTTTGTTTTACACGGTTGCTGTTTAATTTAAACTTTGAGTGACAAGATTCACAGGGCACTTTCATCGAATTAACCTCTAACTTTTACCCTCCCATAGAAAATGTGCATATCTAATTATCGGGATTTCTGTTGGAAAACTTAAATCCAATTTCTGTGTTCAGTTTCCCAGTTTATCTCGAAAGAGCTTACACGGACAAGACTCAATTATTACAAAGCCCTGAAGCGAGCGGCGTACCAACTAGAAAAAATCACAATTGTAAAGGATAAGTTTGATTGTCTTTTAGCCGTGTCAAAAGGATTGTCAAATTGGCAAGGTCTCAAAATTGGTGGATGGCAATAATGCGTTCAATAATCTTCGGTTTGGTTAGCGCTAAAATAGATGACTCTAACCATTTGAGATTACGCAATTAAACTTCAGGTCAATTCAGGATTGATATCGGAAGTCAGAATGATTAGAAAGCTTCAGTGTTGGATTGAATCGAAAAATACGCATAAGACCGGGGAGAATGGTTGGATAATTGCTAACTCAGATACCTAGAAATTTTTAAATCTGGGAGACGCACACTCGACCACTTGCTAACCCTAACCCAGTTGCTTCTTGTTTCGGCTTGGGATCTCCGTTCTTGGAGATTTCTTCTTCTTCGCCTCTGTAAAAAAAATGGCTTAGCTTAAATTTCTTTCGCCTATCTTTTGCGGAACGCCTATCAAGCTGTGCGCGTTTAATCTCTGACATTTTCAGCCTCCTTGCTACTGTATATAAGAGGATTCTGGCGAAAATCCAAAAAAATTGGTGGCTCACTTAGCCGATGAGCTACTACATTAAGGAGGAACGCATACGAAAGCGGCAGTCTTGAAGCATCTTTCTGCTTATATTTCTGCAAATTGTATACCGTATAATTCAGTAATTCAGCATTATTACATTATTTCAAATGTTTGGTTAAGTTTCATCTTTCAGATTTGTGCCATATTATTTGGTTCTATGAACATATTTTCACAGTTTTAGTGATTTTTTTTCATATTTTTCTGGCCTAATTTTCTTTCTGCCTCCTCTATCTTATCGAATTTATTTTGTATTAACTATTCATCAACGTATGGCACATCTCTTGCTCTAAATAGTATTACCTGACCAATGATTCGTAACTGATTGTATATGCTTTTGTCATAATTCCTTCTTAAAATTGAAAATATAATATTGGTCAGGTCTTCTTTTGCAATGGGGCGGACATATCGTCCGCCCCTTTTAGCACAAACTTTATAGACCTCTAAGCTTCACCATTTCGAGTTAGACAACATTGACAATGGATATGGATAGAAGATCAGGAATGGAAAGACGCATGTCAAGCAGCATTAATATCCGTTCACTAATCTATGGAGGGAATAGAATACTAATAAGGCGTCAGGAAGATAGAGAAAGACTATTTTTCGTTGACCAATACAGTCCATTACTCTTTGTGCCGATTGTAGCCATCCTGTTTTTGTGTGTACTTGATGCGCTATTAACACTATTTCTGCTGAATCATGAGGCCTCTGAAGCCAACCCAATAATGGCATACTTGCTGAATATTGGCCCCTATGCCTTTTATGTTACCAAGTATGCCATAACGGTAATTGCGACCTTTTGTCTGTTTTTGCTCAGAGGTATTGTGATTCAGAAATTAAATTTAAGCATCCATTCATTGCTTTATTTAATTGCTGGTCTATATTCTGTAGTTGTTGCATGGGAACTTTATTTAGTCTTCGATGTCGTCATTTGAGTTTATAAAATCTATAAGATGGCCTATGAAAATGAATAAAAGCATGACTTGGATCGAAATTATTATAATCATTGCGATCATTGCAATTCTGGTTTTATGGCTTTTTCCAAGAGTTATTAAGCACCTTGACTCATATACTTTAACTAACCCAAAAATTAAGCATGAATTTACATCAAGTTTTGGATTAATGTGAGAATGGCGGGCTTTCTAAATTTTCACACGGAACTGGACATCTGATGGAACGTAGTGATGAAAGACAGCGGGTGGTAATAACGAGGGGGCCTGCCTCGGAACCATACGCTAAAATAATCATAGTAGAAAAAAGAAAGGCAACAAAAGACAGGCGTCAATCCAATACGTTCATTGCGAATGATAGGCGCAGTGGGATCGCTGATAGAAGAGAACTGGGATGAGATGAATACGACTGAGATTTTTTGACAGAAAACCTTTCTATTGAAAAGTGCGAGGGCCACCTTCTGTTTATTTATTATCTCATTCTGTAATAAACTTTTCCGCCCTTTGAAGTACCTTCTATCTGTCCTTCTTTTTCAAGCTGGCCTAATTCATTTAGAAGAGGATGGTAATTGCCATCAAAATGTTTTCCAGATAAACTTTTTGCTATATGATTCAAGGATACTAACAAATCGGATGCCTTTATCAATTTTAAAATTGCACTTTTTAATTCTGTATTGCTGGTTATGGGATCGGAGAAATTCTCAATATTTATATTAGTTGTATGATCAATATTCTTACTTGGCAATTTGCTGCTTAAACCTTCACTGCTATGTTTTAGGAATCTATCTTGATCAGGAAAGGCCTTTCTCGCCTGCCGAATATCATCCAACTTTCTATTCCTATCGCTGGCTTTATGTTGGTTTAGATCGGATATCCTCTTGTTGTCAGAAATTTTTGTTATATTGGACTCCGGTGAAAGCTGTTCTGACTCTTGTCCTAAAATAAAGTAACCCCGATTAACCTCCATTAAGATTTTTCTTGTTCTTTTCAATTCGATAAAAATGAAAAGTCCAAAGGTGAATAACACTAATAATAAAGCGAAGGCACATATCAAAACTATTGGAGTTAAACCCGTTATTCCAGATAAATGTGACAAAATAAGGCTGACCTCCGAAATTATTGTGTCAAAAAATGTCATTTGGGACCTCCGCTGCTACAATTACCATCATATCAATAGTCAAATCAACAGCCATTATCAAATCCGAAGTATTACCCCGGCTCCGCCAGCAATCCTTTTGGATAAAGTGGAGCCATCGTTTACCAGTTTTGCACACGTATCATTCCAATCTTTTGATCTACCAACGGTCTGATTCGCACTCTACTGCCTAATTCTTGTCAACCGATAGTTAGTTCTTATTTTATTGTAAGAGAATAGACAAAGCATTCCAATCTGGCACACCTGCTTTTAGAATTTAGAGCATCTGTACACCAAAAATGATCTGGCTACTTTAAGATTTCCAACAAATTACCGAGACATTAAGCTGCCATTGCCATGATTTCCTTGAACGATATCAATTATCTTGATATATAATTTGATAGTTCTTGAAAGGGTACGTTAGTTTCCAACCAGATGATTAATTTTTTCAGAGGAAAGGAATGAAGATGGCAGCAAAAAGTCAGCCAAAGAAAGGCAAGCCCGCTCCAAAGAAGAAAGCATCCAAAGCTGCTCCGAAAAAAGCGGCGGCAGTTAAAAAATCAGCAGCACCGAAAAAGGCCAAGCCGGCCGCAGCTAAAAAATCAACGCCGCCGAAAAAGGCCAAACCGGCCAAGGCAAAGGCCTCTACGGCTAAAACAATACCCCTGGCAGACTTTGTCAACATGACCTACTTAACCGAAAATGGGGTCAAAGAGTGGCTGAGGCAGGGTCGCCTGACCGGTCTGCAAGCTGATTCCGGCGAATGGATGATCGACGCGGCCAGTCTTGAGGTGCCGGACGTCAAGCGCCTGATGAGATAAGTTGGGCCGCTGCTGACTGAATTAAAACCGGAACCTTGGTTTTTAAATTGAAGCGGCAGAATCAAATCAGATTCTGCCGCTTTCGTTTAAGGTTGGCTCCCCGATCTGCCGTTATTCTTGCACGATGTGCTTACCCTAGAATACTATCGGAAGCTGCCGGAAGAAGATGCACGTACACTCGAGAAGCCAACAACCTGAAAACTGGTTCTATATATCTTTATGCCTACATAAATAGTATGCAAGATATATGCAACAGTGCTAAAAAAATATATAAAATAATTTTAAATAGTTATACTATCAATCGACCGCACATAGCGGACCAGCTATGAACCAATCTTCCCAGCAAATGGGTAATAATTTTTTCACCCTCGATAAAAAATTGCGGGTGTTCATCCCCTTCGCCCTGGGCTATTTTCTGTCCTACCTCTATCGGGTGGTGAATGCGGTGCTGGCACCGGATCTGGCTGCGGAACTGGGAGTCGGCCCCTCGGAGCTGGGTCTTCTCACGGCTGCATACTTTATCTCCTTTGCCGCCTTCCAGCTGCCCCTCGGTGTCCTGCTCGACCGCTTCGGTTCGCGTAAAATTGAATCATTTCTCCTCATTTTTGCGGCTGCCGGGGCCTTTGGATTTTCCAAAGCCGAGAGCGTAACCGGGCTGGTAATTGGGAGGGCTTTGATCGGCTTCGGCGTTTCGGCCTGTCTGATGGCGGCCTTTAAAGCTTTTGTGACCTGGTTTCGCAGGGAACAGTTACCCTTGATAAACGGCATTCAAATGGCTTCCGGCGGATTCGGCGCCCTTACCGCCACCGCGCCGGTGGAAGCGGCTTTAGGGATCACAGACTGGCGGGGGATTTTTTTTATTTTATCCATCCTCACCCTGGTGGTGGCCGCCACTGTTTTCTTTGTCGTCCCCGAAAAGAAGATTGAGCAAAACGGTGACAGTATCAAAGAGCAGGTTCGGGGAATTATTCAGGTTTTTTCGAGCCTGACATTTTGGCGCATTGCACCGTTAACCGTCATGTCCCAGGCTGCTTTTATGGCCATCCAGGGCCTCTGGTCCGGTCCATGGCTGCGGGATGTGGCCGGATTGGAACGGGAGATGATCGCCCAGGTGCTATTTTTGATCGCCGCAGCGATGGTGACTGGTTTTATCTTGATGGGCGCCGTGGCAGAGAGATTAAGCCGTCTGGGCATCAAACCCATCGCTATCGCAGTGGCGGGTATGGCGGCCTTCATGATGACGCAGATTTTGGTTATCCTGGAGGTAACTTCGTGGGTTCGAACCCTGTGGGTCCTGTTTGGCATTTTCGGCACCACCGGCATCATCTCCTATGCGGTATTGTCCCAGAGTTTTCCTGCCCACTTAGCCGGCCGGGTGAATACCGGCATCAACCTGCTGGTGTTCATATGCGCCTTTGCCGCCCAATGGGGAATCGGGGCCATCATTAATCTGTGGCCGGTCACCGCCACAGGGGGCTATGCACCGCCGGGTTATCAGGCCGGTTTTGCGATGATGTTCAGCCTGGAGGTGGTTGCGCTGCTGTGGTTTTTTATCGCCAATAACCGGATGGCCCGCAGTAAAGATTAACTGTGTCATATTGCCTGTGGGAGCGGCTTTTCAGCCGCGATAATATGATGGGGATAGAAAATCTGCTAATCGCGGCTGGAAAGCCGCTCCCACGAATATCTTGGCACGGTTCAATGACTACATGTAATAATTACCGATTCGAATAATGCAGGAGGAGGATGTAATGGCTGACTTTCAGACCATTTCAACTGACCTGGTTCACAATTTGAAGCTTCAGTACGAACCGGCGAACCCAATATCACCTATTTGGGTTTGGGGTGCCGGATCAAATCGGCCATCGGCCCCTGCGATTTGATGATGGGCATCAACGGCGATGATCTGGAGAGGGTTCATCAACACATTCAAGACATGGCCAAACCCATTGCCATGTTGAATAAACAAAGCCGGGAATCAAAATACTAAAAACGCTTCTACTCGACTTTGATCTTGGTCATCTTCTTGCCGGCCTTGCCGGATCGCCTTTTTTCAAGGTTGTCAATGCGTGCATCCAGCACAGACCGGATGCCTTTCATAAATTCAAGTTTCGATTGGGTCATGTGCTCAAAAAATTGGGATTTTTTCCCGAAGGCTTGCTCCAGGTCCTCGAAAAAACCGCCCACGGGACACCCCGTGGATTCCTGTTCACTCTTCTTCTTGGCCATGATCATCTCCTTTAAAGACGACATTTAAGTATTCGCCTTCCATTTTTGCAGTTACTGAGTTTAAAGATGCAATCTGTCTGGGAAGTAGTATGTGGCGTTTAAATCCGCCGATGCGAATGACCAGCTCTTCATACATTTTGCTGAGTTCCACATCTTCTTTGGAAATAAACGGAAGCTTCAGTTTGAGGCGATAGTTGCTGTCTTCTTTGAGCAGCTGATAGGGCGCTTCCTTATAAAAGCGTTCCAGCGGATTGCGGTCCGCGTATATCTGATCGGCCAGGTCCCGCAGATGGTCATAGCCGATGATTTCACCGGGAAAAAGATTCACCGGGAATATGGGCACCGGATTGAAGAATTCGGCGGCTTCCGCGAAATTGCGCTGCTGGCCCTCGAGCCAGTTGCTGAAATAACTGTCTGTGACAGTTTCCGGCAGGATGCGGTTCATAATGATCGCATCGATATTCATTTTGTAAAGGCAAAAGTACATGAAGGCGCGCTGGGTTTCTTTTAAAACCACTTTTTCAGGATTGGTCACCAGGCGGACCGTGGTGATTTCCGGATCCACCAGGACTTGATCCACCCCTTTGAGCTTTTCAAATAAATCCTGGATGGCCTGAAAATAGTTATCGTCCGGCAGGGGGATATCCGTCATCCGTTTGGCCACCGGCCGTACATATTTGGCAACGGTTCTTTCCCATTTGAAGATCTTTTTCATGTACCAGTCCAGGGTGGTGGGTATACTGATGAATCTCAGCGATTCCCCGGTGGGTGCACAATCAAGCAAAATGACGTCGTATTCTTTTTCGCGGATGTATTTGTTGATATACAGCAGGAGGCTGACTTCCTCCATCCCGGGGAAAACAGCCAGTTCCTCCGCCAGAACCTCGTCCAGCCCGGTGCGGTTCAGCAAGCCGGAGATATACATGTGGATTTCGCCCCAGTAACGCTGGATCTCTTCCTGGATATCGAGTTCCTGAATCCACAAATTGTCACCCACCCCGATCGGCTGACCCTTGTTTTGATCCAGCAATCCTCTGTCGAGGTCAAAAATATCCGCCAGGCTGTGGGCAACATCCAACGACATCACCACGGTTTTTAGGCCCGTTTGAGCAGCCTTGATTCCGGTAGCGGCCGCCACCGATGTCTTACCCACCCCGCCTTTGCCGGCAAAAAAGATGATTCGCAAAATGGTGCTCCTATAACGGTACAAAAATTTGTTAAAAATGCTTTTATAGGCACTGAGCTTTTATAAGACAAAATCCGAAATTCGAATCTCACAATCCGAAACAGATTCTAAATTCGAATGTTCAAATGACCTAAACAATAATCCTGACCTTCAGCGGTACTCGGAATTCACTTCAAACTTCTATGTTTGGTATTTTTGTCATTGATTATTCGGATTTGTTTGGTATTTCGGATTTCGTGTTTCGAATTTTTAAGTTATCTAAATTTTGGGCAATCCTAAATAATGTTCCATCCTCTCCCGCCACAACGCATCATCCATCACACACACATCGCCGCCGTCATCACGGGTTGCCACCACTGTTCCAAAATCCTCGGGCGCAAAGTCCGAGCAGCTGTCGCCGGACCAGTTGGCAAATACCGGGTCCACCGAAATAAAGCTTTCCATGAACTGGGGGGTCACCTCAACGCTGCAGCCTCTGTCCGGCAGCACAATCAGGTCTTTTTCCTTTTTACTGTCGTGTACAAAATAAGCGATCATTTGGCCTCCTGGGGAATAGAAATCATTTATATCTAATATAAAACAGCTTTCACCGGATTTCGAGCAGAATTTAATAAAAACTGTTTTAAAGCCGATGAGCTGGTAGAATTCATCGAAAAAATCAAAGCTAAAAGTTGATTTACATTCTCAATTATGCAAATAATTATAGCCCCGGTGCCCAGCGCCGGGGTTATTTTTTAGATGGCTTATAGTTCAAATTAAGGAGGGCAGCATGCCGATTGCCGATAGAATGATCAAAATGGTTGAAGGAATGGAAATGGTTAAAAAGATGTTTGAGGAGGGCGCCCGGCTGAGAGCCGAGCACGGCCCGGAGAACGTCTTTGATTTTTCACTGGGCAATCCCGATGTTCCGCCGCCGCCGGAATTTAACAAGGTCCTCAGGGAACTGGTCAACAGTGATGCCTTGAACCACGGCTACACGCCCAACCCCGGCCATCCCCAGGTCCGACAGGCCGTGGCCGAATATCTGAGCCGTGAGCACGGCGTTGAACTGTCTGCCGATTTGATCCTGATGACCGTGGGGGCCGCCGGTGCCTTAAATGCCGTCGTCGGTGCCCTGGTGAATCCCGGTGAGGAAATCCTGGTTCCGGCCCCCTATTTTCTCGGTTACGATCATTATGCCTTTATAGCCGGTGCTGTCCTTAAAACCGCACCGACAGACAACCGTTTCCACCTTGATATTGCGGCTATCGAAGCGGCCATCACCAAAGACACCCGGGTGATGCTGATTAATTCGCCCAACAACCCCACCGGCGCCGTGTATTCAGCCGAGGAGTTGGCCGAGCTGGGCGCGATGTTGGATCGGGCCAGCCAAAAAATCGGCCGGCGGATCTATCTCGTCTCGGATGAACCCTACCGCAAGATTGTCTATGACGGAACGGTTCCCTCGGTGTTCCAGGCTTACCCGCACAGCATCGTGGTAAGCTCCTATTCCAAAGAACTGTCCCTGGCCGGTGAGCGCATCGGATACCTTGCGGTGCATCCCGATGCGGAGGATGTCGGGCTTGTCACCGGCGCGGCGATCGTTGTCAACACCATGATCTGCGTCAATGCCCCCAGCATGCTGCAGCTGGCCATTGCCCAATTGCAGGGCGTCACGGTGGATGTTTCGATCTACAAACGGCGCCGGGATATGTTCTGTGAAGGCCTGGCCGCAGCCGGCTATGAATTCAACATTCCCGAGGGGGCCTTTTATTTGTTTCCCAAAAGCCCCATCGCTGATGATGTTCAGTTTTTGAACATACTAAAGGAAGAGCTCATCCTGGCGGTGCCGGGCGTGGGTTTCGGAGCCCCCGGGTATTTCCGGCTGTCCTATGCCGTGCCGGATGCCACGATCAGCGGTTCTCTGGAAGGGTTTAAGCGGGCACTGGCAAAAATTTAATGTCGTTTTGTCTTTCAGGCTTGTTGTAAATGTTGTCATATTCCAAAGCCCTTTTGGCATAATATTCGGCTAAATTTTTATTCGTCATACGCCGCAGCTTATCTGTTTGATGATAATCGTTACCGGCGATCACTATTTTATGAGGCTAAAGCCTTCATCGATCCAGCCGGTTATACCGCCGATCATCTTTTTCACGGGCCTTCCGAGGTTGGCTAACCGAATCGCCGCCTTCTCGGTAGCATTGCAGTGCGGACCGGCACAATAAACCACGAATAGGGTGTCCGGTGGATATTTTTCAAGACTGTTCTCATTGATGCGTGCATGGGGCAGGTTTATTGCGCCTTCTATATGGCCGCTGTCGTAGAGTTCCTCTCCGCGGACATCAAGGAGCACAAAATCCTGGCGGTTATTAACAATTGCATGATGCACATCCCAGCAATCGGTTTCGAAAGCAAGTAATTTTTCAAAGTGCTCCAGGGCTCGCGCAGAATCGGCGGCTGGCGGTCGACTCACTAAGGAACTCATAATCTCTCCGGTGTGTCGGGCCTGCATTGTTGATATGCAGGCCCGACACGTTAAGATTATTCTATGTTGGCGCCGACAACAGCGGCCATTTGCATCATGTTGATCGTCTGGCCCTCCTTCAGGTTTGTAAAGTCAGTGAGCTTGCCGGATTTGCTTTTTGACTTTGTGTTTTTGAAAATCGGGAGCAAACTGGCATCAGCCACAATAAACTTGCCAGCGTTCTCAGGCTTTCCATTTTCAGTCCTTGTCTGAAGTTTATTGGCTTTAATATAGTCCCATAGTTTTTTGGTTATCTCCGTCCTGGGAAGTTCTGCTGCTCCCAGAAGCGCTGCCAGCTCTTTTTTCAGTTTTACCGGTTTCATCAATCCTTTTGCTTCTGCCATTTTTAACTCCTTTGTGTTTAGATTTTAGTTATCCCAAATGCCCCTGCTCGTTGTTTTAGGGCTTTATTCAGATGACTGTATCCTTCTTCAATGGTTCCCAGTGATGCAAAGGGAATTACTATCCCAGAAAAGCCCTCCTTTTGAATTAATTTTGTAGAATCTTCGTCCATTCTTTCAATCAAGTACCCCTTCAACCTTAACAAGATAAGGATTCGATTTGTTTTAATCAAACAAATCAAAAAGAACTTCAGCTATTTCGACGTTGTCTAAATAGGCGCCTCTGACCGGATCGGATCCGTTCGCCTTTTTCTTGAACAGGTTGGCACCGCGCCCTTTGGCATAGAATGGTATCAGTTGATTGGTATGGCTTCCACTGTGCCACTCCATTCCCGGCAATTTAGAGGCGCCATTGTTAACAAGGGGATTCCAGCCCGGGTTGGACGCAGGTCCGGTCAGGTAGCCGGTTTCGTGGTCACCGGTTACGATAACAAGTGTTTCGTCCCAGTTGCTGCTTTTCTGGACCCACTCAACGACCGCCTCGACTGACCGGTTGAAATCTATCTCTTCTTCGATGACCCGGCCGGATTGATTGTCGTGCCCGGCCCTGTCCACCGCACCGCCTTCCACCATCAAAAAAAAGCCGTCTTGATCATTATCGAGCACATTCAAGGCGGCCCGGGTCATTTCTTCAAGGGTTGGGACCGATTGAATCTGCGCCACATCGTAGGGGGCGGCATAGCCGTCACCGCTTCGCCTCTGCTGGAGCGTTTTATAGACCTGGGCAACGCCGACAACACGATCGGGGGTTGCCCCGCTAGCCAGGGCCAGAAACTCCGCACGGGTCTGAATCAACGTCCAGGGATCATCACTGCCGTCACCGTCGGCATCGCCCCCGGCAATTCCTGCAACCAAATTATTCCAGGTCGTTTTACCGCCGACGTATTTGAAGGTATTGGGGGCGCCTATCTGTTTTCCATCCGTATCATACCAGGGGTGGCCACAACCCATAATCACGTCAACGGCGCTTTTATCAATCATTTCGGAGGCAATATCTGCGAAGTTTTTACGGGAGGTGTTATGGGCGACAAAGCCGGCCGGAGTAGCATGGCTCCATTCCACGCTGGTCACGACACCGGTGGACTTGCCCAGATTTTCAAATATTTCAATGATATGATCAATGGGGTCTCCATTTATGTCAACACCGATAGCCCCGGCGTATGTTTTTTTACCGGTGGACATTGACGTTGCCGCTGCAGCCGAATCGGTTGTCCCATTATTGACATAGTTAAAGTCTTCCCACGCCTTGGCAGGATCATAACTGCCATTATACATATAGGTGGACATGGCCAGCTGAGTCGGAAAATGCTCATATACCTGGGTTTCCGTTTTGCCGTTCTGGTAGTAACTGGCCGCATCCACATGATTGTAACCCCAGCCATCAGAAATCATAACAATAACGTTTTGCGGGGCATGTTTTTCTTTCCCGGCAAAAGCGCAACTATAGCAAATAACTGCAACACCGATGAGTGCGGCGCTAATTATTGTTGAGAATTTCATCCTGTTCGCCATAAATCTATTATAATACATTATTTATTATTAATATAGTTCTTAACTTTTTTTGATCCGAAAAAAGGGACCACACATTAGCGATCTTGAGATCCAGGGATAGATTACCGGGGGGGGCTTGATTTGGTTTTAATCAAAGAAAAATTAGAATTGAATCTGGGATCACAACTATGAATTAAACTTCAAAATATGCTTGCCCACCGTGGTGCCGGATTCAAGGGCGCGGTGGGCATCGGTCACTTTTTCGAAGGGAAGGGACTGAACGGCCGGTGCTTTTATTTTACCTTCTTCCACCCACGCTAAAAGATCCCGCATCGCCTCCTGGAGCAAATCCTTGCGGTGAAAGAGAAAGGACAAATTAAAGGCAATCAGGCTTTTGTTTTCCTGGGTCATCTTCAGCGGACTCCAGCGCGGGACCCGCAAATACTGCCAGATCAACTTGAGGTAGTTGGCAACGCCTCCATGGGTTGAGAGCATGGAATGAAAGCCGTAGGAGACCAGCTTGCCCGCTGGTGCCAGGTGCTGGTAGCTTTGCTTTAAGGTTGCGGGCCCGTTGGCGTCAAAGACCACATCAAATCCATGCGGCGCGATTTCCCGGGCCCGGGCCCAGAGATCTTCTTTGCTTTTATCGATCACCCGGTCGGCACCGCAGTCAAAAGCGATATTCACCTTGTGGGTTGCCCCGACGACACCCGTCATCCGGCAATCGGCAATTTTACCCAGCTGCAGCAGCGCACCCCCCACCCCTCCGGCGGCCGAATGAACCAGGATCTTCATGTTGGGCCGCAGGGCAAAATTCTGGAACAGCCCGTGATAGGCGCTGAGAAACACTGCCGGAAAAGCCGCCCATTGGTCAGAGGAAAATTTGGAATCTTCTGCAATTGTGAAAACCTGATCCCGGGGGACACACAGGTGGGTGGCATAGGCGCCAAATAGCGTTAATCCGAAAACCCGATCGCCGTGATTCAGATCCGTCACCTCACGGCCGCATTTTTCAACCCGTCCGGAGAATTCAAACCCGGGGGTGATGGGCCAGCCCACAAACTCCCTGGCGGATTTGTAAAGGCCCAGCCGAATAAATATATCGGCAAAGTTTACCCCGGCCGCGGAGACTTCTACCAGCACTTCATTGTTGCCAGGGGTCGGGTTTTCGAATTCCTGGATTAGAAGCCTGCGGTAACCACCGGGTCGCTCGATGATAATTTTTTCCACGATTTCCTTCCTTATTAAGGCTTAAAATAGTTTTGCTGTTTTGTCATTCCGGGCTTGACCCGTGGTTCGACAGGCTCACCACCCCGAGCAAGGTCGAAGGGGAATCCAGTGTTTTTTTAAAAGTAATACAGTGCTGGATGCCGGATCAAGTCCGGCATGACGGGCAGAAATTGAGTGTTTTTGGAATTGCGGCACAGTCTGCTGCTTGGGAATGAGGCGGTAAAGGTCGATGGGATTCTCTGATTCCAACGATGGCGGAATTCCAAACCTAGCAAAAGCTACAGGGGGCGAATTTGATGATACGCTTTCATCAGCGGGATAATCCATCCCGAGTCCCGGGGATAATTTTCAACGGAGTTGAGCAGAGATGGCCTGTCCGGAATCCCGTTGCCTTTAGCCCATTCAATGAATTTTAGCCCTTCAACAATCCCCATTTCAAAATGGGGCTGGATGCCCCAGACCGGCCGGTCTTTCAATTTAAAGGCCAGGATCTCACAGGCTTTGGAGCGGGCAATGATGGTGGCATCCTTTTCATCTATCTGGCAGACTTCGTCATAGTGAAACACATAGCCGTAAATTTTGCTGCCGGCCTTACCGAGCAGGGCATCATCGGCCAGAATTTCAATTTCCGGCCAGCCCAGATCCAGGGCCGGTCTTTTCCTGACGGCACCATCCCCGAACAAGGCCCGCGCAATGATCTGGTGGCCGAAACAACTGCCCATTATAACCTTGCCCCGGTCGATGGCCGTTCGGATCAATTCCTGCTCGGCTCTAATCCAGTCCTCGTTGTCCAGCACGCTGGCGGTGGAACCACTGATAAAAATATGGGAATAAGGATCCAGATCATCAGGCAATTCACCGGCCGAGGCCCGGTATGAATCAAAGTCAAACAGCAACACCGGCTCCCAGTAGCTTAACGGTTTGTAAAGGTCATTTTTAATTGAATTGTCTAAAAATAATATACGATTCATTTTAAACCCGATGTTTTTCTAATATTTAAAGTTTCTGTTGGGAACAACTCCCTGTTCTCCTGTAAAACGGGGAGGCACAGGCTTCAATTCAGGGAAACTACCAGAATTCAGTTTATCAGGTCAAGAGAATCCGAAATTCCGCATCCGCCCTTTCTTTCGCAAAATTTGGTATTAGATTTAGAGGGATTTGTTGTTTCCAACCTAAAGCTATCTTAAAAATAGTAGATTATGTTCAAGGCCCCGCAGAGCGGGATGACATGCCTTATCTTAATGAATTATGGTATGCCTCAAGGCGTAATTAGGTTTGTCGGTTCGCCCGTTAAATAAGAATTTATTCCGATTTAAACCGGCAAAAGGGCCAACGGGCCTAACGGGCAATGAAGCCTGCCCGCCATCGCAAGCTGCTCAGGCGGGTAAAATGCATTTTTACGATAGCTTTAAATTACAGGAGCCGGAATCCGGATTATGAAGCGCAACGTAACACTGCTGGCCCTGGGCCAGGCCATGCTCATCACAGGGACCTCCCTGCTGCTGGCATCCTGTGCTCTGGTGGGGTTGACGCTAACCAGCATCAAATCACTGGCGACCCTGCCGCTGGCACTTTTGTTTCTAGCCCAGATGGCAACCACCATTCCCGCCTCTTTGTACATGCAGCGGGTGGGCCGGCGGTTGGGTTTTATGACCGGCGCGGTGTTCGGTATGGCCGGGGCCGCCATTGCCACGATCGGCGTTTTCAAGGCTGAGTTCAGCATATTTTGTTTCGGTACCATATTAATCGGCGTGTTTAACGGCTTCGGTCAGTATTACCGGTTTGCGGCCGCGGAAACCGCTCCGGAAGACTACCGCAGCCGTGCCATTTCATACGTGCTGGCCGGCGGGTTGATTGCCGCTTTTGCCGGCCCGAATCTGGCAAAGTGGTCCCGGCAGTTGCTGCCGGCAGAATTCGCAGGAAGCTATGCCATCCTGATCGGGATCTATCTACTGGCTTTGGGCGTCGCCTTTTTTCTGCGAATGCCGGAGCCCGGGGCAGCCGCACGGGCAACCGGTGGGCGGCCGCTGGGTGAAATCGCCCGCCAGCCGGCCTACCTTGTGGCGGTGGCCAGTGCCATGGTCGGCTACGGTGTCATGAATTTTATCATGATTGCCACCCCCCTTGCCATGCACGATTATGCCCATCCGTTTTCAGACACGGCCTTTGTCATCCAGTGGCATGTGTTTGGGATGTTTGTTCCGTCTTTTTTTACCGGGCAATTAATCCGAAAATTCGGCACGGCCAATATTATTCTGGTGGGGGTCTTGCTGCTCGGCCTGTGCGTCGGGATCAACTTCACCGGAATCGCGGTTATTCATTTTTGGAGTTCGCTGGTATTCCTGGGATTTGGCTGGAATTTCATGTTCGTCGGTGCGACCACTCTGCTGACCGAGACATATTTTGTAAATGAAAAGGCCAAGGCGCAAGCCCTGAATGATTTTATTGTATTTGGCACTGTGACCCTGACTTCGCTCAGCTCAGGTGCGGTGCAAAATATCCTGGGGTGGAAGACCATTAACATGGCCGTCATTCCTTTTTTAATATTGATAGCCGTGGCCAACTTCTGGCTTCGCAGCAAACAAGCAATACAGGTATTTGAGCAACCTGATCCATAACAGCCTAGCTGAGCGGTCGGGGAGTTTTTTCCGTCATGCCCGCGAAGGCGGTGGTGAGCCTGTAAAGCCACCGCCTTCGCGGGTATGACAAGGATTGAATGAAAAAACTTTCATCAAGTAACTAATAACGTCAAACAGATTACACCAACGAAAGGAGCGTATAGTGACCTCTATAACAAGTAAAGAAATCCGTCTTAAGAATCGTCCCCAGGGCCTGCCCGCAAAAAGCGACTTCGAGCTGGCCGAGGCTGCACTTCCGGCCATCAATGATGGCGAAATCCTCGTTCAAAATGTTTATATGTCTGTCGATCCGTATATGCGCGGCCGCATGTACGATCGTAAAAGCTACGTTCCGCCGTTTCAAATCGGTAAACCGTTAGAAGGCGGTTGCGTTGGGCAGGTGATCGAATCTAAGAACCAAGGATTTAACGTCGGTGATTACGTTTTGAGCATGCTGGGCTGGCGTGAATACTTTGTATCCGGCGGTGACGGGTTGACCAAAATCGATCCCTCGCTTGCACCGATTCAGGCCTATCTGGGGGCCCTCGGAATGACGGGGATGACGGCCTATGTTGGACTGCTCCATATCGGTGAGCTCAAAGAGGGGCAAACCGTATTCGTCTCGGCAGCGGCAGGTGCCGTGGGCTCGATGGTGTGCCAGATAGCCAAGCTCAAGGGCTGCTATGTGGTCGGCAGCGCCGGTAGCGATGAAAAGGTTGCCTGGTTGGTGGAAGAAGCCGGAATAGACGCAGCCTTTAACTATAAGGCAACTGATGACGTCATGGCCGAAGTTGGCAGGCGCTTCCCAAAGGGTATCGATGTTTATTTTGAAAATGTCGGGGGGGTGCATCTCGAGGCGGCCCTTGAGCATATGAACGCCAATGGACGCATTGTGATGTGCGGCATGATCTCCATGTATAACGATGTCAATCCGGTCCCGGGGCCTGTCCGTATGCCTTATATTATTCAAAAAAAACTGACCATGAAAGGCTTTATCGTCATGGATCATTTCGACAAATTGGGGCCTTTCTTTGGCGATATGGGAAAGTGGGTTGCCGAGGGCAAAATTAAGTGGCAGGAAACCATCATCGATGGTATAGAAAATGCGCCGGAAGCCTTTATAGGACTTTTCAAAGGTGAAAATCTTGGTAAAATGATTGTTAGGCTTTAGTTAAATAGAGAAATAGAAAATTATGTTTAGTTAAATAGAAAAATAGAGAATTAGAAAATAGTAAAAAGATGAAGTCATCCTTTGACTATTCGACTATTTAACTAATCACTTGAAAATCCCTAAAACCACTCAAGCCAGATGGTGTACATGAAGCGAAGGAAATCGATTTTCATATTCATTGCATGCTTTCTCCTTTTAGGGATTTTCACCGCTATTGGCGGTTTGCGTCCGGTTGACGATACTACCGATTCGAAGCCGCCGGTTTCATCCGCCGTTTCACAGCCTGTCGGCGATGTTCTGGTGGAGGATCAACCGGAAAACGTGTCCACTCAATGGTTCAACAGTCCAAAACCCGAAGCGCTGCAAGGGGTTGCCCTGGTTATTCACGGCCTTAACCTGCACCCGGACCGCATGGGGCCTGTCATAGAAACTCTGAACCGTTCCGGAATCGACGTTCTGGGCCTCTCCCTGCGCGGACACGGAGCAAACTATGACCCTCGCCATGACATGGACGCCGATGAGGCCAGGTTGGAGACCTTCAAAAACGTATCCTACACCCTGTGGCTGAATGAAGCCTACCTGGCCTACCTGCAGGTTCAAAAAAGAGCGCAGCATCAAAATGTCCCTGTGTTTCTGACCGCTTTTTCCATCGGCGGCCTGATTGGGCTGGACCTGTTGATTTCCAACCCGGATGTTGATTTTGATAAAATGGTGCTGCTGGCACCGGCCATATCTTTGCACGCCACTGTATATCTGGAGCGTATTTTATCACCGTTTCCGCACCTGGTCATCCCGAGCCTGGCAGATGACGACTATCTCGCCAATAAAAAAGGAACACCTGTTGCCGCCTACAATGCCTTATTCGAAGCCCTCAACCATTTTGAAGAAAATGCCGGTTCAAAATTAAATTTACCGACCCTGATTTTCATCGATAAACAGGATGAATTCATACCGTTGCGGGGTTTAAAGGAACTGGTGGAAGAACACAAACTGGATCAATGGCACTTCTACATCGTTCAAAAAGAAAAAGAGATCGCGGCCGGAACCTTTCATCATCATATTCTTGACGCATCTTCCACCGGTGAGGGCGTTTGGCAGGCTATGATGGCAGCGGTCACCAAGCATCTTATAGGGGATCAAGAAAATAAACCCTAATTCTATAAAGCGCCCGATTTCTGGCCGTCATGCCGGACTTGATCCGGAATCCAGAACTGCAATGCTTTGAAAAAAACTGGATTCCGGGTCAAGCCCGGAATGACAAAACAGCAAAATGCGTGGTTTTGTCAATTGCGATATAGCTGCCTAAGCGGGCTCTTTGGACGTGATCTGATGTTTTGCAGCCGCTTCTATTGTTGAACAAACAACATGATAAAGATCATAAAACAGCTTGACAGCCAGTGCTGAAGCCGATATCAAACACCCCAGAAAATAGCTGAAAGAACCAACCGGTTTTGTTCCGGTAAAGTTTAAGATTATGTCAGGCAAAAGCCATCCCGGTCTTAGGAGGGGGTGGCTTTTTTTGTTTCGGATAAAGGCTTGGACACTCGAATGTCGGCCGGCTTGAGGGCTTAGATTAACAAAGGCTTTCCGGCCACCTATCCCGGTTTTGGAGATTTGCATATGATTATAAAGGTATCGGTTCTTATCGCATATTTTGTGATTGTCCTTGTTATTGGTTTTATTGCCCGCACGCGCTGGAAATCAACCCCGGAAACCTACTTTCTGGCTGACCGTAAGCTGGGCCCCGTGATTTTGCTCGGCACCATGGTGGCCACCAATTTTTCGGCCTTCACGGTTTTCGGCACCTCCGGTGCCGGATACCGCGACGGTTATGCTTTCTTTCCCATCATGGGTTTTGGTACCGGGTTTATGGCGCTGACCTTCTGGATCATCGGGCGCAAAATTCGGCGCATCGGTCAGGAACACCGCCTGGTCACACCACCGGAGCTGGTTAAAAGTTTATATCAAAGCCCGTTTCTGTCGTTTATTTTTGCACTGGTCATGATCATATTTACCATACCCTACCTGGCGCTGCAGCCCATGGCAGCCGGGTACGCGCTTGAAGCCCTTTTGGGCCTTCCTTATTTCTACGGCTGTATGGTCGTAACCGGTATCATCCTGGTGTATACCCTGCGGGGTGGATTGCGGGCCGTGGCCTGGACGGATTTATTTCAAGGCTCGGTTATGTTCATTTTGCTGGTGGCGGCTTTGATTATGGTTGCCTGGCACCATGGCGGCTTTGTTGAGGCCAATCAAAAAGTTCTGGCTTCCAACCCTGAACTTTTCTCGCGACCCGGCGGCCTGGGCAAATACAGTCCGGGGATCTGGTTTAGTTTCATTGTCTTGTGGTTTTTCTGCGATCCCATGTTTCCCCAATTGTTTCAACGATTTTTTTCAGCCAAAAACGATCGTAGCCTTGCCCGCATCATGATCCTGTATCCGCTGGTTTGTACCGTTGTATTTTTTATGCCCATCGCAGTGGGGGTTCTCGGTCGTTTATCTTTCCCCGGCCTTGCGGGCAAACAGGCCGATCGCATCCTGCCAATGGTGCTGACTGCAATTTCAGGTGATATCATGGCAGCCCTGGTTATTGCCGCCGGGCTGGCGGCCCTGATGTCGACCATGGACTCGCAGCTGCTAACCCTGAGTTCGATTTTCACACGGGACATCGTGCCCCGGTTAAAAAAGCGTCCAAAGGAAACCAGCGCTGCCGGCCGCTTTTTTGTGGTTCTGCTCAGCCTGGCCGGCCTGGCGTTGGCCTATAAGCCGCCGGCAACCATCCTTCAGATTGCCACCCAGACCTTTACCGGCCTGGCTGTTTTATTCCCGACGGTTATTTTCGGACTCTATTTCAAACGGGTCTACCCATCCGCTGCCATTTTGTCCATCCTATGCGGCGAAGGGGCCTTGATCGGCTTTTATTCCAAATTAGTGTCAACCCATACCTTTTTGCCGGTTATCTGGGTGATGGCGATCACCTTTGCGGTTTATATAATAACCCACGCCATTATGCTCTGGCGGGAAAAATCTTTGCAAATTTACCTGCCCCAATGGATATCAAACCGTTATGTCTGGATTCTTCTGGGGATTTTCATCCTGGCGATGGATTTTTGGGCCTGGGGAAAAATCGGCCCGCTGGCCTGGGGGATTCCGCTGTGGCTCGGATTTTTCGTTGTCCTGTCTGCGTTGCAGACAATCGCCATGTTGTATTTAGTTCGCAAAGAACCTAAAAAATAGTTAGCCTCAGTTCCCCTTTTGGGAGGATCATAAGTATCTCCCGTCAATCATAAAACTACCTGCCTTCCCCGCCAGAGCCATAGGATATTGTTTGTCAGAAATGGTTTTTTGTATGGGTGCGGTTTACTTTTGTTGTCAAATTAGCTATAGATTCTTTCAAACTATATAGCAAAATCAAAAATGGAGGTTTTGTATGGCCAAAAAGCGTTATACGGTAAAGACTGGTTGCCCCCAGTGCGGATGCAGCGGTTCCACCGTGCTGTCCGAAGAAGAAATGAAAGAACGGTACGGGAATGTTCCGAACTTCGATATGGAATGCGGGGAATGCATGGAAAAGTTCACCGCGGAAATGAAATCGGCTTGTCCTGAATGGGACAAGGAATGCCAGCTAAAGGAATAGACGCCATAGCAAAAATATTTTTCAGTCCAACCTGCCAGAGGTTCCCCTGCCTTCGGCAGGCAGGTTCGCCCACCGGAGGCGGGCAAGTCGCTTTGTTGGCACCTCTTTTCAAATCCTCGACCGCATCGGGCGGGCCTCCGGTTTGCGACCCACAAATTGCCGGGAAATGAAAATGACCGAAACGTCATGTCAGTATTATTATACGGGCTTTGCTCGCCTGAAGCTTTTCTGGGCGCTCTCCAGAACGCCCCATGGGTTGCTGGATATGTGTACCGCCGCCCTGGCTTCGTTGCTGTGGCTGGGTCATTTCCCTTCCTTTAAAATTATCGGATTGGGAGTGATAACCGTTTTTGCCGGCTATACCGCTGTGTACGCCCTCAATGACGTTATTGGTTACCGCTCTGATAAAAGGAAACTTGCGGAGGGAAACTTACGGGGATTCGATGATTGCGAAGACCTGGATGCGATGCTTGTGCGACATCCGCTGGCGCGTGGACTTCTGAGCTTTAAAGAAGGACTTGTTTGGGTGGTTGCCTGGGCACTATTGGCTTTATGCGGGGCATATTTACTAAATCCGATATGCGTTTTGATTTTTGTTGGCGGTTGCATCCTCGAAACCATTTATTGCCTGATGTGGAATATCAGTCCTTCACGCACATTGGTCAGTGGTGTTGTAAAAACCGCCGGTCCCATTGCGGCTGTGTTTGCGGTCGACCCCAATCCTTCCTTAGCCTACTTAATTATTTTATTTTTTATGATATTTTTCTGGGAGATCGGGGGGCAGAATGTTCCCAATGACTGGTCCGATATACAGGAGGATATGCGGTTTAAGGCTCAGACGGTGCCGATTCGTTTGGGGCTGGAAAAAGCCAAAGTTATTATCTTTGGCTCCAACATCTTGACGATCATTTTTTCAGGGGTTTTATTGATTTTAGCCAATATGGCCTTTGAATTCCACTTTGTTTTGGTATTTGCGTTCGTGGCCTTTTATTTTCTGCTGCTTCCAACCATCAAGCTTTATCAGGCCTCAGAAAACTCCCTGGCGATGATTCTATTTAATAAAGCCAGTTATTATCCTCCAGCGTTGCTTGCGATTGTTCTGATCAGATTGATGATTTAGTATTAGGAAATATTCGGAGGAAATTATGAAAGAATATACACCGGATGAAATTGCCGAATACAATGGGGCCGAGGGCAAGCCTATTTACATTGCTCACGACGGTAAGGTCTATGATGTCAGCGAAAGCAAATTGTGGCGTAACGGCGTCCATATGAAGCGTCACCATGCCGGCAATGACCTGACCACTGATATTCAGGCCGCACCGCATGAGAAGGATGTATTGGAGCCTTATCCCCAGGTCGGTGTATTAAAAAAGGTTGCCGACGAGCGTGAAATCCCCAAGCCCATTGACTGGCTGATTTCTCGCTTTCCCTTCTTCAGGCGCCATCCCCATCCGATGACGGTTCATTTCCCCATCGTCTTTATGCTGTCCACCACGGTGTTTAACCTGCTATACCTGATCACCGGAGTTAAAGCATTTGAAACCACGGCCTTTCATTGCCTCGGGGGCGGGATACTATTTACCGGTGTGGCCATAACCACCGGCGTCTATACCTGGTGGCTAAATTATATGGCCAAAATGCTCAAGCCGGTAAAGATTAAAATACCCCTTTCGCTTATCATGTTGGCCGTTGCGGTGGTCGTTTTCATCTGGCGGGTGATGGTACCGGATGTGATGGACTCGTTGCAGGGGCCCGGCATCCTTTACCTGGTGCTGGTTATATCATTGTCTGTTTTTATAACCATTATCGGTTGGAATGGGGCGGCGATGACGTTCCCTGTTGAAAAAGAGTGACCGCGTTGCGTGTTTCGTGTTGCGCGTTACGTGGTTGAACGTCTGAATTTTCAGCCGTTAACTCGCAACCCGTAACTCGTAACACGAACCTCGCACCCCGCAACCCGCACCACGCAACACGACTATTTGATGGCCAGATGGATGACGGCTATCCCATTGGTGAGGTTGCGGTAGCTGACCTGGGAGAATCCTATCTTTGTCAGCAGGTCGGACAGTTCATCGGGAAGCGGAAACATACGAATGGATTCCGGCAGGTGGGTGTAGGCCTGGCGGGAACCGGCGATCAGCTCACCCAAAAAGGGCATGACATAAAATGAGTACATGTCATACAGCCACCGGAAGGGCGCAAAGGTCGGCCTGGAAAATTCGAGGCACATCATTTTTCCCCCGGGTTTTAATACCCGGTACATTTCTTCAAATCCCTTTTGCATATTGGTCACATTGCGGATACCAAAACCAACCATGGCGGCATCAAAGCGCTGGTCCGGAAAACTGATGGTTTCGGCATTGCCCTGCACATATCCGATACGGGGGGCGATATCCTTATGGGCCACCTTGTGCAGGCCGGCCTGAATCATGGCACGGTTAATATCGTACACCAGGACTTTGCCGGCCGGCCCGATATCTCTGGCGGCCAGTATGGCCAGATCCGCCGTGCCGCCGCAGACATCCAATATCCGATCACCGGCCGCCAGGTCCATCATTTTAACGGCCATGCGCTTCCAGAGATGATGGATGCAGAAGCTCAAAAGGGAATTCATAAAATCATAGTGCCGCGCCACTGAATTAAAATGCTGTATAACTCGATCCGTTTTTTGATCCCGGGCGACGCGTTCATATCCAAAGTAGGCGGGCTTTGCATCGTTATCGGACTGTGCCAGCTGCTTTTTGCGATCCTTGTCATCCAGCCAGATTTCTTTTTGTTTAAGCATCGGACCTGTTTTCCTTGTAATTAAACTCTCATTTTGGGTCGGGTGCGGGTACGGACTGAATTTTTTCGGTCCAACCCGATAACCGTAAAGATAAGCAGATATGCTCGGTGTTCAACCGGGATCGACCTATAAATTCAGCTGAAATTCCAAACAAATCTTTAAAAAAAGTTTATTACCCTATCGCAGATCATCCTCCAACGCAAGAGGGCTGCCCGGTAGCCCTTAGAAGCGGTTTAAAATGCGATGGCCGCTGTGGCTATTTTCGCCCTTTTTTGCCAAGCGATTGACACAATTTGACCGATTGCAGTCATAATAACTAGATTCAAATTTCAACAGATTCCTGCATCTATTTAAAATCAAACCAAATTATTCCTCACCTGATTTTGGCACATTTAATGCTATACTATATAGCTATCCTAACACGGTTTTTCAACAATAAGCCTCAAAATACCGAAGGTTGGGATCCGTGGCTGAAAAAAAACCTTCGCAAATGGATCGTTTTTTTCAATCACTATAAAGTAATCGTCGGCACGGCCGATAATATTAACAGGGGGAAATTCAGATAAAGATTCGGAGGTGAAAAATCTACTGCGCGAGGTGAATGTGATGGCTCATCCGGTAACAAATTTTTGTCGACAAGAGGAAATGTCAGTTTGCACGGCCGACTGCCAGAAACAGCAGACAGACTGCAGTTTTTATGAAAAATCGCAGCATGCCAATCGGTGCATGTATTTTATTTTTGATGAATACTGTGATTCACTGAAGGCCCAGATGAATTCGGTTACGGTGGTGGCATCCTCGAGGTATTAGCAGCGATCCTATTCCAGCCTAGCTGGATGACACGTCGATTTTAATTGTAATAAGGTGTGCCTCCCAGCCTAGCTGGATGACACGTCGATTTTAATTGTAATAAGGTGTGCCTTTTGAGATGGCTGCTATCGGCAAATATGACGTATTTACGGTAGCTTAGGCAGTATCGTCGGAGTTGATCGGCCCTTTATGAATTCCTGAATTCTTCTTACGGATTGGCGAATTTTTTCGCCAGGTCACTATCAATGACGTACATACAGACTTCTTTAGCCCCCTGGTCTGTATACCGGTATTTCTCACACAGATTGTTAATCAAATAGCCCACATCGTCTCTGATGCGCTTATCATAGGTTTTGAAATCTTCCTCATCGTAGTCTTTTATCGCCCGCCGGAAATTATCATTTTCCAAAAACGGATCCAGCACTTTTTCTTTCAGATTATACACATAACGGTCATGCATGGATTGAAAGATTTTTGTTTCAGAAATCGGCAGCCCCTCCACCATGATTTCCTGGGTTAAGGTTTTGGTGGTGTATTCTTTTTGAGAAGCTTTGCGAAAGGTCTGGCGTTGATCCGCATTTATCTTGGCGCCCAGCAGCCGGCGTTCGATACCTTCCAGGAATTCATCGGTTATGGTCAGTTTTTCTCCCGTGTAGGTGCAGGTTTCAACCGAGTCGATTTCAAAATTGATGGCGAACAGGTAATTCTGAATTTCCCGGGAGATCTGTTCTTCGTTATAGTAGTAAAGGGATTCCTTGACCTCCTGCAGGATCGTGTAGTCATACATGCGCAGCAGCGAATCCAGAAAGCCCCCCGGTATCAGATCTTTGAAACTTTTTTTGATTTTCGTGAAAAACTTGCAAAGATCGGACATGTTGATCAGCTTGTCCTCTTTGGCATAGGCTGAAAAAAACTTGTTAAATATTTTGATGGAATCGCGGCCGGAGATGCCATGTTCGCCTTCTGTTTCCGATTCGCCGATGATATTGCGCCGCCGCTTGGCCGTCAGGTTTTTGCGGTCCTCCTCCATGAGCCACCTGGGGATGTAGCCGGTATAGATTTCCATTTTGAGCAATTGCAGGTTTTCATCGCAGTAAAGCCGGTATTTTTCCGGCTCCTTGATCCATTCAAGCATGGCCTCGGATTTGGGGTTCAGGCGCGAAGAAATGATGACGCGGGCAAAATTGTGCAACACCCGGGGCAGAAACCGTTCGTCGATGTGTTTGCCGAAAATATTGCGGTAAATCTCGACCTCGGTGGCCAGGTCCATCACATACGGAATGGTGATGTATTCCACCCGGTCTAGAAAGGACTGAAATCCTTGAATGTTTTTTTCATCCTCCGGGTTCATAACTGCCAGTAGCAGTGAATTAACATTCTCTTCGATATCTTCGACCTTGTGAACGCCTTCACTGATAATGTTGTGAAGCTCGATCAACCGCTCGGTGTTGTGGCTCTTAACGTCCATCAGGGCATAGATGCCGTTATTGGTTTTCGCATACTCGGAGAAAATGTATTTTACCCGGTTGCTGTCCTTCAGGAGGCTGTTGATCCGCCGCTGCAAGATGGGGTTGGTCAAAACGTTTTGCCGCATGGGCTTGTCACCCGGGTTAAAAACGCTGATTCCCTCTCCCAGGCGGCGGTTGAACCGGTACGGTCGCGCATAGAGCATCTCAAAGACTTTTTGAGGGCTTTGCAGGTGGTCCAGCAATGCTTCATATAATGAGCTGCAGATGGTACAGGGGTTGTCTCTAAAAACCCAGTCATATTCTTTTTCAGTGGAAAGCTTCCACTTGAATTCGTCGTTTTTAAAAAGGTCGTCGTAAAATTCCCTGCGATGGTGCTTGGGTATCATCAGAATCGGATTGTCGTGGCTGGGGCACGGCACCTCGATGTAGCTGTTTGCCAGCTGGGGCGTAAAGCGGGCCGCGGCATATGCCTCCGAACCCTCCAGAGAATTGTTGGAATGGGAATCAAGCATCGGATCTGCCTGATTTTCTAATGAGGTGTCCAGCAGGTGCGACAATTTTTCAAGCACCGGATGGGATTCATATTCTCTGAACTCCTCCAGGATCTTGCGATCAAATCGCCAGACGGTTTCATAGCGCATGCCGGCGTCGGTGTTGGCATACTCTTCGAACTTCATCAGCATATTATTTAAGAAGGTGCTTTTTCCGCAACCGGGAGGGCCCTTGAAGATATAGATTTTATTTTGTTGGGCACCCCTTTTTAAGGCTTCAACCAGGCTGATCAGTCGATTGGCAAAGAGACGGTCGGCGAAAAATGGATAATCGGCACCCTCGGCAAACAGCTTGCTGCAGTCGTAAAGAACATAGTGGATCGATTCGGGATCGTCCGGATATTCTTCGACGCCTTCCCCCACATAGGCTTTCATCATATCGTGAAAGACCTGGAAGGCGTTGCGGACGACCACCTGGGGCTTGGTCACAAGCTCATTGAGAAATCCTTCAAAGGCAATGGGAGAGCGCTGTTCAGATTCGCCGATGTTCAGATTCAGGTTGTCCATGGCCTTTTTAATACTCTCTACGGATAGATCGTCATCCTGAACAGCGGCGGCCTTTTTTTTGGCAGGCGTTATTAACTTCTTAATGCGCGTCATTGCCTTTTTGGGTTCGGTGGAGGATGTTTTCTGCTTTTTGGTCATTTCTGGTCAGTTCCGTGTTGCGAGTTGCGGGTTACGCGTTGCGTTTTGCGGGCTACGTGTTTCGGGTTGCGAGTTACGCGGTGACGTCCAGGCAAATCCGAAATCCCTGCCCGCCATCGCGAGCCGCTCAGGCGAGGCGGGCGGGCGCAATCTAATATCCAAAATCATCTATACGTTTTCCTTAGACAGTTTGCGATCCTTCATCGTGTATCGGACGCGCTGCCACTTGATTTCCCGGGCCTGGGGGTCGGTCTCCTGGGGCATGGGCAGACCGGGGATGGGGAGCCGGGCCTGGGACGGGGCGGCCGGCACCACTTCGCTGGTTTCGAGCTTAACCGGGGCCCCCCATAGATATTCAATTCCCAGCATGGTGTTGGCGATAAAATCTTTTACCAGGGGTTTGCCTTCAAAACGGTGCACCAGATACAGGTCGCTGTTTTTAGATTTTTCCTGATCTATTTCGATGCACGGCGGATGGTAGAGCGTGTCCAGCATCATCTGGCGATAGCTGTCGGCACTGCGGCTTTTTACGTAATATTCCCAAACCCCCCTTTGCTCGTTCAAGCGCTTCCCGGCAACAAACAGTTTGTATTGATCGATAAAATCCTGGTCGACAAAGGTGTTGATAAACATAAAGTCATTCAGATTATCACGCAGCTTAAACAGAAAATCCTGTCCCTGGCCGGTCTTGGCGTCGAATTGCTTGCGCTGCCGGGCGTCTAAAAGGCGCTTGAATTCAATTGAGTATTTACCCTTGTCCGCCAGCTGCTCGATGTAATAAAACAGCCGCATTCCCAGCGCGTAGGGATTTAAGCCCACCCGCGGCATAGATGTCACACCGGCATGGGTGCGGGCGAAATCCACCTCGTGCCCATTCGATACGGTCATCCTGCAGGAACAGTTTTTCGTGCCAGTAGCTGGCCCAGCCCTCATTCATTATTTTGGTGCGGATCTGGGGCTGGAAAAACAAAGAGGTTTTGCGCACCACCTCGATGACAGGTTTTATCCAGTTGTTTTTTTCCTTGGCCAAAAAGTTCGAATGTTCCAGGATATATTCCATCAGGTCCAGCCGGCGGTCGGGCTTGGCCTTCAGCGCTTTTTTATAGAGCGCGTCGAATTCAGGATGCTTTTTTAACACTTCCGCAAAAAAGGTTTTTTCGCCCAGTTCTTTGTTTTCCTGCAGGCATTTATTGTAGCGTTCAATTTCTTTAATATACTTATTGATTTTTACGTCTTTTATCGACTGCAGGAACACGTCAAAGTAAAAGTCGAGCATCTTTGCCTGGCCGGTGCCGGGGGGGCGATTGAGGCGCGAAAGTTCATCGTGATATCCAACCAGATTGTCCATGCCCCGGGAAAATTCGATGATGTAATCCACCCAGCGGCCTTTTTCCGATCTGCAGTTTGGCTAATCATGCGTTTGTCGGAAAGGGCCCGGCCGGTGAAGTCGTAATCCCAGGTGTGCCGGAAATACATGTTGTTCTGGAAAAAATCAATATGCGCCAGAACGTGATAGAATATCATGACATTCATCCAGTCCGGATTGTTGTCATTGTAAAAGGAGATGGCCGGACGGGTATTGATGACGGTCTCATAAGGATTGCTGGGATACAGTTCGTATCTGCCTTTTTCCTTCAAGACCTCCACGTCGTGCACCCAGTAATCATAAAGGGTGGGAATCATCACCTTGGGGGTAAGCTCCAGCAGATCGCGGTTGGAAACAATATATTCCAGGGTCTCATCCTGAAAGCTCAGGCCGGCATCAAGGGCCCTTTGCTTGCACCCTTCCATGATTTTTTTTGTGTGTTGGTCGATTAGCTCCATTATAGTTACCTTGATCGAACTGGATTAATTGTCTTAACTTATATACGAGGTTCGCCTAGAAATGCCTAAAATGCCCAAAGTGCCTAAAATGCCTAAAATTAAGGATCGAAGTCTGTATATTTTTTTTCATAAAGATAATTTGTAAAGTCACTTATCAGGCGTTTCACAGTTAAAAATAGATAGAATTCATTTATTTTAGGCACTTTAGGCATTTTCGTATTGACGACTCTAAGTTATCTACTCCGAAATCAAATGTTTAATCCCTTCAATCAGTCTCGGTTCATCCGCATTTTCCTGCATGACGTCCAGGCGCAGGAGTTTGGGTTTGTCTTCCAGCAGCGAGGATTTTTTCAAATATTTTTCAACCTCGGTTCCACCGGTAGACCCTGTGGTATGCTCGGCGATGGTGATTCCAACCCGGTTGGCATAGGTCAGCATTTTTTTGAGCTCCGGTATGCTTTCTTTGCCGTCCGTGTCCCAGTCGTCACCGTCTGTGCCGTGAAAAATATAGATATTGTAGTCCCGGGCCAGGTTTTCTTTTTCGACCATTTCATTAACCAGCCGGTAGGCGGAGGACACCTGGGTGCCGCCGGCGACTTTGGAGTTATAGTAGGTGTAAAAGTCCGGCACTTGCTTGGCTTCGGTGTCATGCAGAACAAAGCGGGTTTCTACCTGCATGGCGTATTGGTACAACAGCCAGCTGTAGATCATGACATGCTGGGCCACCACCAGCGCCGTGGATTTTCCGGCCATGGACCCGGAATAATCCCGCAGGAAAAATACCATGGCCTGGGACTCATAGTCCTTTTCGCGTGACAGAATCCGATATACCAGATCACGGGGTGAAATCAAAAAGCGCGACGGATCAATGCTGCCGGGATCAGGCAGACGGCCCAGGTGGATGTTGGTTTCGACAATTTTGCGCAGGGTTGCTTTTTTGTCCAGCAGTTGGCCGAAGCCGCGGTTTCTGTCGGTCAGATCATAGGTATAGCGGGTCAGGGAACGTTTTTTGCCCTTGTCCTGCACGTTGGGAAGTTCAAACTGTTCGGTGAGGATCTTGCCCAGATCATAGGCGTTGGACTCCATCTCGTGCTGGCCGCCTTCGCCCTGTCCCGGCCCTTCTCCGGACTCCCCCTCCGGGTCCCGGACGGGCTGTTCACCGATGACCTCTCCTTCTTCCCCGTCACCGGACCCGCCGTTGGACTGCTCCTCGTCGGCTTGCAAAGACGGGTCGTGGATAAATTTTTCTTCCACGGTTGAAGGGACAATGACGACTTTATCTTTACCGCTTTTGCCCGGCTTGATCAGACGCCCGACATTGATTTTGCGAGGGAAACCATCTTTTTCCCTCTGATTATCGCGCTCGAGCAGCTCATCAATGGAGCGGATACTGACGCTGGGCGCACTGCGCATGGCTGTCATGCCCTGCAGGTCCAGCAAGTCATGGTAGGCATAGATCTTGCGCAAGGTCAGGGCGGACCCATCTTTGGCAGTAGCGGGCAAGTCGTCACCCGGCAGACCATGGGAGCCTTCAAACGCCAGCTCCCGCTGTATCTTCTCTTCCTGCTCTGCTGTGAGTCCGTCTTTTTTCAGCTCTTTATATAAGTTGATCAGTTTTTGATCCATGATTTCAAATACTTTATAAGATTGTTAATTTGTTTACTGCCACCGAATACGAAAACCATAAGAAGCATCAAACTATTTCCAGCGACCGAAATACATTGTTGATTTTCTGTGACACTCCCCCAGACTGCAAAATAAATCCAAATCCCGCACCCCGTAAATGTAACGATATACTCCCTAATTGTTTGCATTAAATTCTTTTTTACCTCCTGCAGCTGAATATAATTTCTCCCCCTCACTTGAGTTTATTCTTTCTTAGATTGGAAATGAGCAATTTTTTCGTTGAGCGAGGCCGCACAAGGGTTTAAGCCTGAGGCGTACTACCAGTACGTCGAAGGTTTAAACCCGCGGAGAACGAAGCTCGGCGGAAAAAGGGCCATTTCCACCCCTCTATTTTTCGTCTTCTTGCGTGCAAAAATACTCAATCGTCTTCTGCGCACAGGTCTGGCAGTAACCCAGCTTTTCCAGCATGGTGTCGATCATGCGGTCGTACAGCTTCTGATTTTCTTCGTTGGTGCGGTTGGCCAGGGCACCGATCAGGCTGCCGGCGCCGGCGATGTCGGATTTCAACCGCACATCCGTAACGGCCTTGACCAGTTCAAGGTTGTCCATAAAATCATAGTCCGGATCAACGGAAATCTTCTGCCCATAGATCTTGCGGATGGAAGTTCGAAATGATTCCCGCTGCTCCTCGCTCTTGAGACCCAGGCGTTCTTCAACGCTGCCGATATAACGCTCGTCGATCTTGAGCGCCCTGAGTTCCCCGGTTTGCGGGTCTTTGTATTTCCACATTTTATCGGGGCCCAGATTTTCCGCATCAATACCGATGATCATGTTCACGTAGCTCATGACATCTTTGCGAATGGCAAAAGGCTCATCCATATATGCGTTAAACATCTCGGTCATGATGCGTTCGCGGTACAGTCCCTTGGCGGTTTTAAGATCTTCAAGATATTTGGTCCGGTCGTTGGCTTCGGTCACGTAATCCAGGATGATTCGCTCCAGGGCCTTGAAAATGTCGTAGGCAAACATGCAGCGGCCTTCATTGGTTTCCGAACTTTCGATCGACAGCTGGATGGCACGTCCCAGGTTACGCTGTCCCAGACCTTTTTGGCCAAAACGGTTGATAATCTCCGGATCCTGGTTGAGGGTATCGATGACTTCGGCCAGGGTTTTAATACTTTTTTCGCCGGCCACTTCACCGGCTGCCAGTTTCATTGTTTCCACGGCGGTTAATTTTTCGGATCGGGGCAGGCGGGACAAAACAACGGCAATGGAGGCGGCATAGTTCAGGTTGGGATCCTGGTGCAGATTTTCTTTGGTCAGGGTGGTCCGGGTTTCACTTCCGATGGAGTATTCGGTGAGGTTCTTCTGCAGATGGTAGTTCGTGTTGTGGGACACGTAACAAATGCGGCAGCGGTCGACGATAGGGGCCTCTTCTTTTTCGGACAAAAACCGGTGAAACTCAGAGTTATTGCTGGTGGCCACGATCAGCGTGTCGATGGGCCATTTGTAACCGTCGATTTCAATGCTGCGGTTCTGGATGACGCCCAGATAGACCTGCACCAGATCCTTTTTGTTTTTGTAGATTTCGTCACTGAAGTGAATTCCGCCGCCGGCCACACGCGCCAGCGCCCCCCGCCGCAAATCAAAGCGGTAGGGATTGTTGGTGTCGGTGATGTGCAGCAGCCGCTGGATCGACTCTTCACCCAATAAATCCACCGAGGAGGAAGTTATCTTGTCTTTGGCCGGGTATTTACCGGTGACGGTTCCCAGGCTTTCGGTTAACGGTACCGGTATAATCTCGATGAATTTTAGCATTTCATCAATCGTACCATTTGTTTTATTCCTGATATCATTCCAGATATAGCCGCTGCAGGCACCTAGGGGGCGGTAATTTTCATACAATACATCGATTTCCTTGTCGGCAAAACCGGCTTGTTTGGCCAGGTATTCCCGATTTTGGTCCGGATCATCGAACAGGTTCATCCCCAGGATCATCGGGTCTTCGTAAGTTTGTGATTCAATCGTTTTGATTTTGCCGTAATCGCCCAGTTTGTCGGTATTGACAAACCTGAAGGTGTACTTGCGGTTTTTGTCCAGGGACAGAAAGCTGCGGAATTTAGCCGATAAAAACTCAACCAAAAAAGTTTTGCCGTTTCCCGGCTCGCCCACAAGCACAAATGCCATTTCTTTGGATGATCCACCCTCAGCCGCATCTTTCACATAGGATACAAAGCTGTTTATCTCGTCATACATGCCGATGACATGTTTGGGTCCCTCCCGGAAAATACTGAAATCGTAGGTGGTTTTTCCGTTGACCACAACTTTTTCAATCTTGCTTTCCAGGATCATCCGTGACACACCCTGAAATGCATTTTCAAAGCAACGGTTGCCTTTTTGGACTTCGGTCAGATGATGGTGGAGTGTGTTAGAATTATTAGACATTTTTCCTCCAATAGATTAATTTAATCGGTTGTATTCTTGCAAATCACCTTTATTAAAACTCTTGGACGCTATTGCATGGTCTTGCAGAGACAGATATGGTTAATAAAATCTTAATATGTAAAGAAGTGTTGCATCTGCTGTCGGATGAGGTCGGCCGGAGGGGAGCATAACAGCTCGCGTGATTTCAGATCCAATCGCGTTCCATATGGATTCCGATGGTGCTTACACCAAAATCTATATCATCTTACCGGTCGGGTCAACAATACGGGTGTAAAAAAAATGACGTTAAATTATCGTTGATTTGACGATAAAATGACGGTTTTTTTGCCATCAAGGGGGGCGCAGGAGATATGATACGGGTTTCAGATGAGCTCAGCAGGCATTATGCGTTCGAAATTTTCAAAGAGCAAATGCTATGTGTGCTATAATATTGATTTAAATTCAGCGTGTTATCATGTTATATGAGAATACGGTGATTGTCCTTGCCAAAAATTTGTCGACGGTTAAAGTATTGCCTTACAATCTTGTAGTTGTATAGATGCAAAATTGATACCATGAGGAAATTATGAACATGAGCATCTGGAAGCGGGCGGGTTTTTATACTTTTGGCTGGGCGGCCAGGGTGTTGGTGACCCTCTGGCTAAGCACCTGCCGGGTCACTGAATTCGGGCGCAAAATTGAAACCCGCTATTTAAAGGCCAACCCGGGAAAAGGGCTGCTGTATGCCAGCTGGCATCGGGGATTGTTTTTTGCTGTTTACTGGTACCGCAACCAGAATGTCGTCTCCATTGCCAGCGCCAGTGAAGACGGCGAACTGGCGGCGCAGGCGGCCAAGCGCTTTGGATGGGTAACCGCCCGGGGGTCTTCGTCCCGTGGCGGACGGCGGGCATTTCGCGAAATGGAAGATTATATAAATAAAGGATATAAAGGCGGCCTGGTGGCCGATGCCCCCCGGGGGCCCCGATTTGTTTCCAAACTGGGAATCATCTATTTAGCCAAACGAACCGGCCGGCCGATTATTCCGGTAATATGGAGTGCGGATCGATACTGGAAACTGAACAGCTGGGATCGCATGATCATTCCCAAGCCCTTCGCGCGCATTGTGGCCCTTTTTGACGATGAATATATTCAGGTGCCTTCCGATGCTTCCCGGGAAGTATGCGAAGAATATCGTCAGCAGCTCGATCACAGGCTCAATCGCCTTATGTATCAGGTGGATAATTTTTATAACCACCCCGGAGTGGAAGACCCGCGCCGGATCGAGGTGCCGGAGTGAATTGAATTCGGAATTGTGAATGCGGAATGCGGAGATTTGGTGCCTCATTTCCAGGTATCTGCAATAGTTTAGAAAATCGACAACCCTTAATAACGAATAACCAATAACGATTAACGCTTAATTGAGCTTTTTTCCGCTCGATTAGGCCTATTGCGAGGAGCGATCATGGAAAAGGAATTGCGGAAATTTTAGCCGGAGCCAGACACCCAGGGCTGGAAACAAATTAAAGTGGATTTTGGCGATGATTTTCTGGACATCAAGGTGCCGGATGATTGTGAGATATTGACCATGCCCTCTATGCCCTGTCTGGTGGATTCGGCGGCCTCGATTACCAAAGCGTTGAATCAGCCCGTCGGCTCGCCGACCGTATCCGAAATCATTCATGCCAAAGACAAACCGGCCGGTGAACTGACGGTTTGCATCACGGTATCCGATATTACCCGGCCGGCCCCTTACAAGGGTGAAAACGGTCTGTTGCTGCCCCTGATGGGCCTGATTGAAGGGGCGGGGGTCAAAAGGGAAAATATAGTTATTGTCATCGGCAACGGCATGCACCGCCCCAGTACCCCGGAAGAACGATTATATATGTACGGCCCGGAGGTCGTGGATAATTATCGGATTGTGGATCACGACTGCGAAGATGACGCCTCCATGGTCCTGGCCGCCCGTACCAAAAGGGGGACCCAGGTTCACCTGAATAAAATTTTTTATGAATCCGATGTCAAGATTATTACCGGACTGGTTGAAGCTCATTTTATGGCTGGTGTTTCCGGGGGCAGAAAGGCCGTTTGCCCGGCATTGGTGAATACCAGGACCATCGAGGTTTTCCACAGTGTTGAGGTTCTTGAAGACCCCAAAGCCACCAACCTGATTCTGGACGGAAACCCTTGCCATGAGGAGGCCCTGGAGGTCGCCCAGAGCGTTGGTATAGACTTTCTTGTCAACGTGACCCTAGACAAGCGCCTGTGCATGACGGGGGTATTTGCCGGTGGTTTGGAAGAGGCTCACCTGGCCGCATTTGAGGCCATGAAACAATCTGTCATGATTCCCATTGAGCGGCCCTATGATATGGTGATCACCCATGCCGGATACGTCGGCCGCAACCATTACCAGGCTGTCAAAGCAGCTGTCAATGCCATGCCGGCCGTCAGGGACAATGGACTGATCGTCATGCTGGCTGACAACGTGGATGTGGAGCCCATCGGCGGCCAGGAATACAAGACTTTTTTGCATCTGCTCAAAATTCTGGGCCCTGACGGCTATAACAACATCCTGCAGCATCCGGACTGGAAATTTACCAAAGACCAGTGGGAACCTGAAATGTGGGGCAAGCCCTATCGCAAGGTGGGCATGGATGGACTGATTTATTGCAGCCCTCAGATTCCGGAAGAAAATTTTGATATCATCCCCGGCCCCAATGGTTACAACTTTATTGACCCAGATGCCAATTTCGCCACCGATGGAGACAAGGCAGCGGCCATGCTCCAGAATGCCATCATCTATGCCGTCAACCACCCGCGATTTAAAGGCAACCAGCCGACCATCGCCTATATCGATGAGGGGCCCTATGCCATTCCGATGGCTGTGACGTAATCCTAAAAAGAAACAGGCATTAGGGTTTTAATCAGGCCTTTTGAATTAACATCCGTTTCCATTGTCATTCATGCGAGGCTGTTTGAGTCACAATTGTCAAAGTTACGCCCGTTAGTCTCTACGTCATTCCGGGCTTGACCCGGAATCCAGTTCTCTTTCGAGTCCTAAGATTCTGGATGCCGGATCAAGTCCGGCATGACCATCAGTAAATAAAGCGTCCTCCAGCCGACCCTCCTTACTAATGGTATTCAATAAAATAACCGATAGTTAGATTGAGAAATGAATATTCGTACTTATTTTCCTACCTAAATTGATCAACTATCGGTTATTTGGAGAATTATGAAAGCAATTATTGTCAGCGATCTGCACATGGGTTCGCGCTATTTTCGATCCCAGGCCTTTGAAAATTTTCTTAATAGTCTTCCGGATATTGATGAATTCATTTTGAACGGTGATGTCCTCGACCGTTCCCATATCAAGCTGACGCCGTTCCACCAGCAAAATCTTGAGCGGATCGAGCAGCTTTCATTGCGGTGCAAGGTCGTTTGGGTGCGGGGCAACCATGATAAGGGCTATATGCCTGCGAAACTGGGTAAGATAGAATTCTGCCGGCGCTACACCTTCGATCATCGAATTTTAATCACCCACGGGGACGATTTTGACAACGTTATGGCCCGCAGCCAGGTTTTTATGAAAGCGTTCAGGATGATGCACGATTTGAGGGTCAGGCTGGGGGCCCGGCCGGTGCACGTGGCGGAATATGCCAAAAAGTGGAAAGCCTTTTACAGGGTTTTGCGCAACAACGTTATGCGCAATGCCGTCAGCTTCGCGGCCGAAAACGGATTTGAAGCCGTCACCTGCGGTCACACCCACTTTGCCGAGGACATCGTCCTGAACGGCGTCAGGTATATCAACACCGGGGCCTGGACGGAGTTTCCGGCTCACTACCTGTATGTCACACCGGCAGGCATGGTTTTAAGCCGGGTGGATCATAACCACCCTAACGGTGGCGGACATTTCGACTCACCGAACATAGAAAAGAATAGGGCACCTTCAAGGAAAGCCTCTGAACGAGTTGCGAGTTGCGGGGTCTGAGCTGCAGAAAGGCTGACCTTCGGCAACGCGGAACACTCACCCCGAACCTCGTAACCCGCACCCCGTAACGCGTAACCCGCAACGCGCACCCCGCACCGGTCAGTTATTTTTTCTTACCAGCATCAATGTATTGCAGGTGACACTCAAACTGCTCAACAGCATGGCCGATACGGCCACCAGGGGATTGAGCAGGCCGCTCATGGCGATGGGGATGCTGACGGCATTGTACAGAAACGTCAATCCAAGGTTCTGCGATATTTTTTTATTCACCTTCCCGGCAAAGTCTAAAAATTCAATAATTTGCTGCGGCTCTGCGCGCATGAGGGTAAGATCGGCTGCTTCTTTGCTCAGCTGGCCGCCGGAATGAACGGCCATGGATAGATCGGCCTGCACCAGGGCCGGTGCGTCATTGATGCCGTCGCCCACCATGGCCACCTGCTGGCCCTGCTTTTGCAGTTCGATTATGTAATCGGCTTTGTCCTGGGGAAACTTGCCGCCGTGAGAATGCCGTATACCGACTTCTTCCCCAATGGCCTTCGTCGTGCGATCGCCGTCGCCGGATACCAGGGCAAGGCGGTATCCCCGACCCTGCAATTCCTCGATGACCGACCGGACGTCAGCGCGCAGGCGGTCGCCGAAGATAAAGACAGCCGCCAGCTGTCCGGCCATGCCTAAAAATACGAAAGAATGCTGCGGTTGTTCTTTCAGGGCGGCTTTTAAGGACCCGGATGCATCTTTTTTCAGCTCCTCCGCCAGATACTCCGCCGAGCCGAATTTGATTTCACCGTTGCCGGATTGACCCATCAGCCCTTTCTCCTCCATGCGGATATTTTCAACCGCTTCGGGCTGGATATTGTTCTCGCTGGCGTACCTCAGGATCTCAAGGCCAATGAAATGTTCGGATTCTTTTTCCAGACCGGCAGCCAGGGCCAGGGCCTGGCTTGGGGTTATCTCAGATATGGCAATAACCTCTTTTAAATTCCATTGGCCTTCCGTGATGGTACCGGTTTTATCGAACACAAAAGCGTCGATTTCAGCGGCGCGCTCGAAAGCTGAAAAGTCCCGCACCAGAATTCCCTTTTTGCCGGCAATGGAGATGCCGGCCACCCGGGCCAGGGGGATGGCAATCCCAAGGGCACAGGGGCAGGATATGACCATTACCGTTACCGCTCTGAGCATGGCTTCCTCGGTTGAAAGGCCCATGTACAAACATACCAGCGCCGTGCCACCGGCCAATGCGAGGATGGTCGGTACAAACCACTGCAGGATGATGTCTGTTTTACCCTCCAGTGGCGTTTTGGCCAGCAGGGTTTTTTCGATGATATCCATCATCTGGCCCAGGGTGGAGTCCGTTCCGGTTTTTTCAGCCTTATAGTATATGACCCCTTTGATTATCCGGGTGCCGCTTCGCAGGTTGTCCCCCGGCTTTTTGCCCACCGGCAGCGGTTCGCCGGTCAGTGACGACTCATCCACCAATCCGGTCCCCGATAGTATTCTGCCATCGGCGGCCACAATCTCATTTTCATCGACCCGAACCATGTCACCGGATTCCAGCTGGTCCGCCGCAACAAAGCGGCCCTCAGGGTATTGATCGGTGCAGATCCGGACCTTGGTCGGCTTTAATGATAAAAAATTTTCCAACCCCTCTAAAACACGGCCTTTGGCACGGCTCTCAAGGCTTTTGCCAAGCAGGACAAGGGTGATGAGCATGGCGGATGTATCATAGTACAGGTGGATGCTGCCGGCTAAAAGGCTGACGGTACTGTAGCCATAGGCGCTCAGGGAGCCGATGATAATCAAGGTCTCCATGCTGAAGGCAGCATTGGTCAGGCCGGACCAGGCTTTCTTAAAAAAGCTGAAACCGCCGTAAACCAACACGATGGTGGCCATAATAAAAGCCGGCCAGGAGAGTTTGTAAATGGTGTCCCGGGAAAATTCAGTCAGAAAACCGGAGTACAGAGCCCAGGACAGCATCATGATATTCATCGTCAGAAAGGCCGAAATCGCAAAGCGCACAAACTCCTTTCTTCTTTCGATCGCATGCACGGTATCGTCCGGTGCAGCGGCCTTATATCCCAGCCGGGCAATGGTTTGGATAATATGAGTCGGTGAAGTGTGGACCGGGTCATACCGGATCTGAAGGCGGTCAGTGGAAAAATTGCAGGCTGAATCGATAACGCCGTCCGATTTTTGAAGGTGTTCATCTATCAGCCAGGCACAAGCCGGGCACCACATATTGCCGACCTTGAGAACCAGGTCGAGAGCATTTTCGGATTGGCGGCCGGCTGTAGCTGCAGCCACCGGGATTGCAGGTGCTTCGCCCGAAGAAACGCTTGCCTCGCCGGCAGGTTGATTGTGAGCCAACTCTGCCTCGGATTTCGGAATGATGCCTTTCTCCCGGCACTGTTTAAAAAGCTCGGACTGCCTGAATGTTTCGGGGCTGCTCCCGTCGGAGGCTTCTATGAGAATATTAAAGACTTGTCGGCAACCGTTGCAACAAAAATGGTAGGTCTTGCCGTTAAACGTCGCCGAAACCCGTCCATGGCGCAGGGAAAGACCGCACAGGTCGCAGACAGCGTGGGAGGAAGGGGTGCCGTCTGTTGAGATTGGTTCAGGCGATTGATGGTTGTGGCTGGATGTATCGTTCATGTAGATTGGGTGTATTTATATGTTTGAGCAGCTGTAAGCAAAATTAGCCGATAAATATCCACGGTAGTTGCCACGAATGCAAAAAATCCCAAATTTCAAGCACCAAAATACAAATAAATCTCAATATCCAATTTTCAATGACCAAAACTGTTGATCTGGGTTAAGCCCTTCGGTTTTAGGCTCAGTGTCAATCGGTTCAGCCGTTTTGGATTTCGAATTTTGGTTATTGGGATTTGTTTGGAATTTGCTATTTGGGATTTGGAATTTCAGGTTTTAGCAATTGAACTCCTAGTTGCTAAATCCCTTATTTGGATTTTCTATCCAAGCGCGTCGTAAACGAATATCATCGCATTCCAAGAGATTTTACAAAAGCAACCACATGCCAGCGGTCATCAATGGTAACCGTCGTTTCCAGCGCTGGTTGACGGCCACCGGGGATGCCATAGCTGATGGACTTAAACAGTTCCCCCTCGAATGTGGATTGAACTTTGGGGCTGCGCAAATCGGCCGGCAGGGGTTTGAAACTTTGACCGACGGTACCGTTACCGTCATAGTTGTATCCATGGCACTGGGCGCAAAATGTTAGATAGACGGCTTTTCCCCTGGCAATAACGTTTGCGTCCGCCATTTTTATGGGGGCAATCAGGTCGATGCCGGCAGTTGTCCGATAGACGGCTTCACCACCATCGATGGGTACCAGGCCGGCCTCCATTTTCAGAAGGGGTTCCTCGTAAGGGCGCACGGCCGGGGTTTCCCGCATACGGCCATAGCGGAAGTTGTTGTCATAATACATCAAGGCTTCATAGCCTGCCAACCCAATGATGCCGATAACGATGATTAGCCCAATTAGTTTTTTCATTTACTCAACACCTTGAAACGGAAGCGCTTTTAAATGCGACGGATTTTCTTCTTTGCCCAACTCACCTTGCACATGCTGGGCATAGGGAAGGGCATGGTATGGGTTGTGTATCGCGTAGGCCGATTCGCCGGGTACATCTTTGATCGGCCGATAGTCCCAATCGGGCTGGCCCAGATCGCCGATTACCGTAAACGCCAGCCAACCCTTAAATATCACCCAGCCCACCATGCATAGTATGAGCAGCCATGTCATAGCGGCGGAAGTATTGTGCTCGGTTTGTTCCATCAGATCTTTACTCCTAATACGCCGATTAAAATGATATACGCCAGCACCCAGATGACGGTTCCGGCAATGGTCAGATACAACACTATCGGAAACGGGGCGTTGCGGCCCTGGATGCCTCCGGGGTATTCTTCAATGATACGGGTTTCGCGTTCGGCCGAGTTTTTTCTTTTAAAGTGATAGAAGCCCAGCCCGAGTATAAACAATGCGATAAAGGCTATTGCCGGAAACAAATACATGACAAAATGCTGGATGCCCAATAATTCGAAATATCTCATAACCTGATTCCTCTTGCGAAATCAAAGCCTGCCCGGTTGACAGCTGTCGAACGCTTAGCGAATTCGGTGCCGGCAACTTTAATGGGTTGCCTTCAGCAGGGCAAATGTTATTACCGCAACAGACGTTGCCAGACAAATACAGACCAGCGCAAACAAAGCAATTGTCTCAATGCGCGCAAACCGCGACGCAATTGCCGGTTTGGTTGGCCGCTCGCTTTGCAGGGGTATAAAGCGGGCCCGTTGCTGGTCTTTAAATTGTCCGCTGTTCAGCGCCCAGAAAAACACCATCAGGCTGATGATAAATCCGAGCGCCATGTATGCGATGTAATAAGGGTAGTACATAGTTAGTTAGATAGAAAATTAGAGAAATAGAAAAATAGTTAAAGTTTAGTTAAATAGAAAATTAGAGAAATAGAAAAATAGTTTAAAGATGATTTTATCCGTTGACTATTTGACTAATTTACTAATTCTCTATTTGACTGCATCACGGCTCCCAGGCCGCATCAATTCCGCGCGGCTCGGCGTTGGCGTCACTCTGGTTGATAAAGTAAACGGCCACGTAGTCGCCGACTTCCCAGATTTTCTGGGATTCCAAATCGCGCTTGAAATACGGCATGGCCGTCCCGGTGATCCCGTTCATGATTTGATAGTAAATGATCCCGCCGGAAATTTCGCGGCCCTTTAAAATCGTGAAATTAAGCGGCGGCGGATAAATCCAGGGCTGGGCCGGACCCATCCCGTCGCCGATGGGGCCGTGGCAGCCGATACAAAAATTCTGGTAGATTTTATGACCCCTTTGAAGGCCGGCATCGGTGGTCGGATACGGGTTGGGGATTTTACGCCACCCCTCCGGGACCATGTCGGCCAGCCATTTGGCGTTGGCATCCGGTCCGGCTTCATAGGCCTGAATGGACTCTTTTTTCCAGTGACGCTGACGTTCCATGCGGCGGTCCGCATTTTTAAACCCCAGGCTCTGGATATACTGGGTCAGGGTGTCAATGCGGTCCATGCCCATCCATTCAAAGGGCGGCATGATGGAACTGGGCCGGGTGTAGCGCGGATTGATAAAATGCGCGACGTGCCAATCGTCCGGGTGTTCGCCGCCCTCCTGGGACAAATCAACACCGGTGCGTTGCGATCCCAGGGCGACGGGTTCATCAGCAACATAATCGCCGGATTGGGCGATGCGATCCGCACCGTGGCCCCAGTCAATCGAACGAATGGATTGACTGTGGCAGTATACGCAACCGTTTTTCAGATAAATGTATACGGCCGGCTTCTTCCACCGCCGATCGTTGTCGAAATATGTCGGAAGGTGTCATATCACTGGTGGCGTATGGCCAGTAGACCACTGTTGCCGTGATGGCAATCAACAGGGCCAGTATTCCGACAATAATGACAGTTGGGGTCATTCTCATGTTGCAGCTCCACGATTGAAATACAGAGATCGAATCACGTTATACAGCCCAAGATAGGCACCGACCACGATTAAGGCACCCAGCGACGCCCTCAAAATATAATACGGCTGTATCTCCGGTAAGGTTCGGTAAAGTGTTTCGCCATTGTACCAGGCATTGCCCTGAATCAGGCCCGCCGTGGTCAGAACCACGGCAAATCCGGTGATACCGATCAGCACCAGCCAGTATTGAACATCGGCCAACAATTTGCTGTAAAGGGGCCTGCCGGTGATTCTGGGCAGGATAAAATAAATGCCGCCCAGGGCCGTCACACCGGCAAATCCGAGAACACCGATGTGGGCATGGCCGACAACCCAGTTGTTGAAGTGGGTGATCCGCTGGACATGGGGCAGGGCCATCATCGAGCCCTGGATATTGACAAAGAAATAAAAAATGGTGCCGGTAAACACGAATTTGGCGCCAATGTCGGCATGAATGTCACCCAGCTTGCCTTTAACGGTGTACCACAGATTGATTAAAACGATCATGACCGGAATCACCATGGCGACACTGTCCACAATCGATATGGTCTTGAGCCATGTGGGCACCGGAACCTGAAGCAGGTGATGGGTGCCGATGTGAGTGTACACGATGATCAGCGACCAGAAGCCGATCAGCGATAGCGTGTGGCTGTACAATGGGCTGCGGGTGGCAATCGGCAGAACGTAGTAGGCAACTGCAAGGGCCATGGGGCTCAGCAACAGGCCGAAAATGTTGTGGCCGTAAAACCAGAGCAGGATTGCATCCGGAATACCCAGCAAGGCGCCGGTATCCGGTTTCCAGATAACGTTGCCCAGACAATAGGTGAGGGATGTCAGAACGACAGCCGCGGTTGCGTACCACACGGATACGAATAAAATCGGTTCCTGGCGTTTGCGGATGGTCTCAGAATATTGAAGACAACCAGGGCAAAGCTGATCACCACCATGATGTCCACTGACCACGGCAATTCGGCATACTCCCGTCCCTGGGTGTGTCCGGTGGCAATGCCAACCATTCCGGCGGCGACGGTGATATTCCAGAAAACAGCCGTGAATACGCCGAGTTTTTCGCTGAAGAGCCCGGTTCGCAGCAGTTTGGAGAAATAATAAAAGGCGGCCGCCAGCAAACCGGGGGTGACAAAACCGAACAGCACGGCGTTGATATGCATCGGCCGCGCTCGACCGAAATGGATGTACTCGATATTGGCCATAAAATCCGGTGCAATCAGATAACCTGCGCCGATCATCCCGAAGCTGGTTGCAGCCGCAAACCAAAATGCAGACGTCAGCATAAATGCTTTGGCCGTCGCATAGCTTGGTTCAGGGTTTTGATCTGGTGTCGACACTTAGGTTTCTCCCAATTTCGTGTTTCGTGTTGCGCGTTGCGGGGTTACGCGTTTCGCGGTGCGTGTTGCGGGGTACGTGTTTTCGAACCTCAGTTCTTCTGAAGCTCAGACCACACGACCCGCAACCCGTAACCCGCAACTCGCACCGCGTCTAACTGTGGCATGCCAGCCAGCAGTCTAAATTAGCATTCTTTTTTTGATGGCACGCAACGCACTCTCCCATGAGCCATTTCTTGGCGGGCAGGCGCTGCGAATTTTCCACCTGCCCGTGACACTCCCGGCAGGCAATTTGGCCGTTGATATGACGCTGATGATTAAACAGCACATGTTCCGCGACATAATTAACTTTCACCCAGGGGGTCGATGTCTGGGTGTTGAAATAACGATGCTCCACTTTTATCCACGGGTGATTGGCGATGATGTAATTATGGCAGTGCAGGCATTTTCCCACCGGCGGAACCCCCGGGTGGTTGGAATAACCCACATACGGGTGACAGTACTGGCACTGTATCTGTTTGATACCGCTGTGTACATTGTGGCTGAAAGGAATCGGTTGTTCCGGGCCGATACCGGTTGCGGTCGCAGCATAAAAAAAATAAATAAAGGCCGCCGTGAATATCACCGTCAGAAGCGTCAGACCAATGGAGACTGTATTTTTTTTCAACGTCCTATTTCCTTGTTGAAACAGTGGCTTTATGATTCAGATCAATTAGGTTTTTTAACTAGAGCTAATTCCGGGAAAACACTTAAAAAATATCTGACAGCGATTGCCATCAGCCCTAAAAAGCCAAGGCTGATCAGGCCATCTGCAATGTTCATGGGAATCGACTGCGCGCCGTGATTTAAGGCCGGTCCCAGGAGAAGCAAATGTTCCAGCCAGATCCCGATGATAACCACTGAACAAATGATTATCATGAAAAGCGGTTTGGTTTTAATCTTTTTATTTAAAAGGATAATAAACGGACCGATGAAACACACGATAAAAATAGTCCACGCCAGTTTGTTCCAGGGCGCCAGCATGGTACGGGCGATGACATAATAGCTCTCCTCCGGGATGTTGCCGTAGTAGATGACCATTAACTGGACAAAGAAGAAGTCCGCCCACAGCAGGCAGAAGGCAAAAAACAGCTTGCCGATATCGTGCAGGTGGGCAGTGGTTATGCCGGAGGCTTCGCCATGTCGCAGATAAAGAATACAGGCCAGGATGATCAATGCGCCCAGGCCGACGTAAAAGGCTTTGACGAAGTTATAGGCCCCGAACAAAGTCGAGATCCAATGCGGGTCCATGCTCATAATCAGGTCATATCCGATAAGAGACAGCACCATGGTAAAGGCGAAAATGTAAAAACCGCCCCACATGGTCATTCTTTTTTTTACACGGTCCAGATTGCGGCTGTTCTGTTTCCAGCCGCTGTAAATATATTTGCGTACACCCTTTTGGGATTGATTGGGATCAAATTTAAGCTGCAGCGCATTGTAAAGATAACCGAAGCCGAGCACATACAAAATCAGCAAGCCAAAAAAGTCCCGCCAGAATAGAAATGGGATGTTCAGCCAGACTTCTTTGCCGTGCAGATCTTCGTGCAGCCAGGGGAAGATATGGGCTTTACCCAGGAACAAAACCAAAAACAGCACAAAGGATAATGGAAAAAAGGCGGCAAAGGATTCTGAAAGTCCCGACAGGGGTCCGCTCCAGCGGGCCTTGGTCATGTGCATGACCGCTGAAAACAACACGGCCCCCTGGGCAATGGCCGACCACAGCAGAAAGTTGATCAAATAGGCCTGCCAGGCTCTTTCAGGATGCTGGCTGACCAACCCGTAGACAAAGGCGACCCCTCCGATGACGACCAGGGCGATGAACAGCCAGAAGGCCGGCGATTTATGTGATTTTGCGGGTTGTGCAGTTTTTTCTGACATAGCCAAACCAAATCCTTATATTCTATATAGCCCAGTAACCAGTTTTGCCGGAATTGCGCTACCTTAACGGTACCGTTCGTCTAAACGAAGTCCTTAGTCGAACACCCGTACCTCGGCCCCCTGCTGGCGGAAAAAATCGTTGAGGCCATTTTCCTGATTGGCTTCACAGGAAGCCAGGACGCCAAAATATTCTCCGGAGCAGCGCGGGTCATAATACTTCATCAACTTATTACTTGGTAACCGCATCTGGGTCAGGAGCCCCAGGATATTTCCGAACACGGCACACAGAATCGTGGCTTCAAAACCGACAATCACAAAGGGAATGATGGCCACGATCGGCTTGCCGCTGACAATCAAATTCCATTGGACAGACGTGAATATCGCCAGGGCGAATCCGCCGACGAGCCCGATCATTCCGCCGACCAGGGTGAACCAGCCCACCATGCTTTTCTTTAAATTCAGGGCATCCATTATTTTATGACTGGGAATGGGGCTGTTCACGCGATGAAAGGTGTAGGTCGATGCTTTCAACTCATTGACGGCCGCAACGACTTGATCTTCATCTTTGAAAAGTCCCATCAGATAGCGTTCAGGCCCCATGGCTTTCCGCTCCTTTTTCAACGATCTCTTTCATTTCGGTCATGGAAACGGACGGCAGGTGCTTGGCGAACAGGACGAAAAAAAAGAAAAACAAACAAAAATGCACCGAGCATGATGCCGTACTCAATAAATGTGGGCGCATACAGTCCCCAGGCATGGGGTGCAAACCCGTGGGCCACGCCACCGACAATGATGACAAAGCGTTCCCACCACATGCCGAAATTGACGATCAGCGATATGATAAAAAGGGTTGCGATGGTGGTGCGAATCTTTTTGAACAAAAACAGCAGGGGTATCAGGGTGTTGCAAACAGCCATGAAGTAAAAGCCCCAGCGGTAATCACCGAAAACACGCCAGCGGAATTGTTCGATCTCCACTGCATTGTGGCTGTACCAGGCAATGAAAAATTCGGTTGCATAGGCAAAGCCGACGATCAAACCGGTGAACACGATGGTTTTGGCGACATTTTCTAAAACTTCCCCCGTGATGATCTGCTCGTATTTAAAGAGTTTGCGCAACGGGATCATCAGGGTCAGTACCATCGCCAGGCCGGAGTGAATGGCACCTGCCACAAAATAGGGGGCAAAGATGGTGGTATGCCAGCCGGGGGTAAGGGCCAGGGCGAAATCCCAGGACACCACGCTGTGAACGGAGATAACCAGCGGTGTTGCCAGGGCAGCAAAAAAAAGATACCCGCGGGTATAATGGCGCCATTGCTCGTGGGCGCCGGTCCATCCCATGGACAGAATTTTGAAAATCTTGTGGCGGGTCCCCGTAGACCGATCGCGCACCGCCGCCAGGTCCGGCAGCAACCCCGTGTACCAGAACAGGGAGCTTACCGTCAGATAGGTGCTGATGGCGATCACATCGAACATCAACGGGGAGAGAAAGTTGGGCCACAACAATCTCTGATTGGGCAGCGGTAACATGTAGTAAACCTGCCAGACGCGGCCCAGATGAATAAAAGGAAACAGACCGGCAATACAGACCGCAAATACGGTCATGGTTTCCGCCGCCCGGGCGATGGGGTTGCGCCACCCCGCCCTGAACAGGTGCAATATGGCGGATATCAGTGTTCCCGAATGGGCGATACCCACCCAGAATACAAAATTAATCAGATAGGTGCCCCAGCCCACCGGGTTGTTTTGTCCCCCCACCCCGATGCCGACAAAAATCTGGTAGGCCCAGCAAGCCCCTCCGAGAAGTGCTCCCACCAGCAACAGGAAGACGATGGCCCAGTAGTACTTTTTAGGTGGGGTTAAGGTGTTCAGAATCGTCTGATCGATTTGTGCATATGTTAGCTGGGACATGATTCAATATCCAGGTTGTAGAAAATTAATTGAGTCAAATGTTTAAATTGCAAATAGATCTTCCCCTATCTTGTCGCAAAGTGTTAGGCGTAAGGAGCGCTTCGCTTTAGGTTTGAGGCAAATTCGGATCGGATCTTTTAATTCTGACCATCAGCCTCTAACCTCTAACCTCTAACTTTGATCCTCCAATCTCTAACCTGAAAAAAGTTTTAGCTTTCAGCCAAAACTTTTTTCAAGATAAATCACCGCCGGTTTGGTATTTAAATACCCCATGGCCTGATAGGCCCGGGGGTCATCCGCGAGCTTTCTCACCCGGCTGCCGCTGTCCATCAGACTGCCGAAAACCAGCGCCCCGGTCGGGCAGGTCTGAACACAGGCCGGCTGCACTTCACCATCGCGGATCAGGCGTTTCTCGTTTTTGGCGGTATTATGGGCGGCCTTGATCCGCTGGATGCAAAAGGAACATTTTTCCATCACCCCTTTGCTGCGGACGGTTACATCCGGATTTAACTGAAGCCTGGCGGGTTCGGGCCAATCCCAGTCAAACCAGTTGAACCGGCGCACTTTATAGGGGCAATTTTGAACACAAAACCGGGTGCCGATGCAGCGGTTGTATATCTGGTTGTTTAATCCCTCCTTGGAATGGTGGGGCGCATATACCGGGCAGACCGATTCGCAGGGGGCGTTGTCGCAATGCTGGCAGAGCATGGGCAGAAAGGCTATTTTTTCCATCCGTTCCGGATCCTGAAAGCGTTCGATACTGAGCCAGCCCATTTCGCGCCCTTCCAGCACCCGGTCGACGCCGACGATGCCGATATTGTTTTCGGCATAACACGAGGCGGCACATGCGCCGCAGCCGATGCATTTGTCCAGATCCACCACCATGCCCCAGCGATAATTTTCGTGGTCATGGGGCGGATAAAAATCCCGTTTGGGGTCGTAGCCTTCCGGCAAGGGAAGGGTTAGCGGAAAATCTTCCATGGTCAGGCCGGGTTTTTTATGCGCCGGGCCTTTTTTTAATTCCCCAAGGCTGACGGCCAGGGCGAAGGGGCGGTCATGCTGGGTTTTGCTGCCGTCGGTATGGGCCAGTTGCATGGTGCGGCCGGTTTTTTTAATTGAAACTTTCTCGAGGGTGAAACTGCTGCCTCCAGAGTACCGGTCCGTTTTGGCGGACAGGAGGGTGACCGGATTAAGGCCGGTGTTGCGGGCGTACCTGCCGTACGACGGATGACCCTGCCCGATGGGCATGACCATTACCAGCGGCGATACAATTTCGGATACGTATACCGCGGCTTCCAGGGTACCGGTTTCCGACTGAATCTGAATGACGTCCTGCTGGGCGATACCTTTTTGTTTAGCCGTATCGGGATGGATAATCACCGGTGTTTGCCAGGCGATGCGAGAAAGGGGATCCGGGATTTCGCAGAGCCAGGGCCTGTTGGCACCCCGGCCGTCGAAAAATCGGATCGATGGCAGGGCCGTAAAAGCAAGATCAGTTGGCTGGGATTCGCTCTTTTTTCCCAGAACCCGGGCCAGTTTTTCCGGTTTAAGCTTTTTGCTTGACCGGGCCTTTTTTATGACGACCCTGAATTCTCCGCCCTGCTGAAGGGTTCGCACCCATTGGGTTTCATTGGCGATGCCGTGATCTTCAGCCAGTCGGGCAACAAGCCATTCTTTATAATGCCGGGCCGGGGGGTCATTTTCAAATCCCGCCCGCAAAAGCACATCCCCTAAATGCGATGCCTTGGTCATTTTTCCCATGGCCGGTTGCAGGGACGATACGATGGGCTGCTTGCCGCTGTATTCATCCCAGGTTTCGAGGGGCATCCGGACCGGCAGGATGAGGTCGGCCATCTCGGAGGTTTCGTCTAAAAAATTGCTGAAGCTGACCACAAAAGCCTTGCTCTGGGCCAGGGCCTCTCTGACGCCACCGTCTGGCGGTATGGAAAATACCGGATTGACATTGTTTAGCATCAGCAAGTCCACGTCATTGGTTCCCAGGTTCAGGAAAAAGTTCAAAACCTCAGAGCGTTTGGCCGCCATTTCCACCCGATGCCGTTTATTGAAATCAAGCATCCGCAATTGCGGGTCGAGCAGCAGGTTTAGTAAATTTACCGCCAGATTGGTTTGCAGGCCGTTGAGGTCGGCGGCACCGGTCCCGGTACCCAGCACCAGCGGACGACGCGCCTCCACAAGCTGGATAATCAATTCTTCATAGATTTCCAGGGGGATTCCGGAGCGCTGTAGAACCTGGGCCTGGGTGTAAGGCGCGGTAACCGTGTTCATAAACTCATGGTAGGATCCCGGAAGATCTCTGCCTTTGCCGATGTCCAGGGCCTGCCTGACCAGGCCGAGGGCGACGACGGATTCACTGCCGGGATTGCAGGCCAGCCAATGGTCTGCATTGGCACCGGTCAGCGACTGGTAAGGGCTTACCTGGAAAAAAAGATTCTTGCGGCCGTGGCGATGGGCATGCATCTGTTTGAATTTGCGGGCATATTCAACCGGCGATAACCAGGTTTCCAGAAAATCCGCGCCGAATGATAACAGGACATCCGCTTTTTCCATATCATAGGAGACCAGCCCGTCGATCCCGAAGACCTTTTCGTTGGCTGTTTTCAGTGATTCATAGGCAAACGGTTCGAACACCAGCGGTTGAGGGGATTGCAGGTTTTGCATAACTGCCGTTAACAGGCTCATCATGCTGTCACCCACCGTCTCGGTGAGCATGCGCACCCGATCCGGTCCTTTGCCGGCGGCCTCCTGGGCCTTGGCCTTCAGGATCGTCTCGGCTTTTGAAAAGGAAAGCGGCCGCCACTTATCGTTTTCTTTTAGCAGCGGGGTTTGGAGCCTGTCGGGGTTGTAAATGCCCTGCAGCGCTGCCTGCCCCCGCATGCAGAGTCGCCCCTGATTGATGGGATGCAAGGGGTTCCCCTCAATTTTGATAACCCGTCCTTCCCGGTTTTTGGCCAGAATGCCGCAGCCTGCCGGGCACTCGCGGCAGGTAGATGCATACCAGGTGGCTTCGCCAACGACCATATCATCGGGCGCTTTTACCAAAGAAAAGAGATTTTTTGGGGGGGGATTGCAGCCAAATGCAAACGAAACGCTGCCGATGCCGGCAATTTTCAGAAATGTTCGCCGATTCATTTAAAAACGATCTCCCGAGGTCAGAACAGAGTAGATAATTAGTTGCGCAACCGGAATTCAAATAGTATAAATATTAATTATTTCGAAAGCTTATAAAGTTTAACGGTATTGGTAAAATGTAGATAGGAATCATTCTTAGTTAAGGCCTTATAAAAAAATATGCGATGCTTGTCAAGGCGGTAAGACAGTGAATCGCTACCGAAAATCAGGGCTTTACCCTGTCGGCCTGTTGGTAAACAGGCAATTTTTAATATAAAATCGATCCTGTGTTAATAGGGTGAATACTTTATTTTATAAATTTAAACACCGTATTCGGCCCGAGACGGGTGGTGGTGCCGAAAAATTTCAACCTATTGAAATTATGTATATTTTTCAAGGGCTGATTGAACGGCTCCCTTGAATGTTTATTGCTAGAAGATAGGCAAAGTCAACAATTAAAATAAAATCCGGACGCGGAACCTTGCGTGAATCAATTCTTATTATTTGATTCCCGCATCCTCAGATTAATCTCCAGCTTCTCCAGCGACAGCTTGATCACATCGCGGGCCTTTTCTTTTTGCCTCATGTAGTCGGTGAAAAAGGTTTTGACTTCATCGGCTCTTTTTATTCCGGCCGCAGGGATGATGGCGGCTACGACACGTTCGTAGAGCATGGGGTGAAATTGTTCGATTTCTTCCAGATGGGTGACATACCAGTCCCACATCAGGGCAATGGCGTGCGGGTTGGCGCACATCGCCACCACCGGAATAAATTTATTGCGCGCCGGCACGGTATCCAGCACATATTGCTGGGCCTTTTTTGTCAGGTCATCGTCTTTAAAACATCCCAGAGCGATTAATATATTCATGCGTTCATGCTCAACCTGCGACTGGTCCATCCGTTGCACCAGCCAATCATACACCTGATCATCGCCGGTGTATGCGGCGGCCTGCAGCACACTTTTCATAATGTCCGGGTGGATGTCTCCACCCGCCGCAAGGGACTTAAAGCGGTCCCGGGCGAATTCAATGGCCGCCTCAGAACCAAAGAAAGCCGCCGCCCAGATAAATTTGTCCCGCAGCAGGGATGTCGTGTGCCTTTCGTCTTTGACCGGGTCATATCCGATATTGTGCAGGATGGATTCAAACCAGGGGGCGGCAATGGAGGTTATGTCACCTCGATGATCATCGTTAACTACCAGGTAAGCCCCGATGAGATTGTCGGCGATACTGACCAGGGGCAGATAGGCATCCTCCGGTCGGTAAGCAGAAAGAAAATCCAGATAATCAGCCAGCGGGGCATCAGTGCTTTTTACCAGGGCGTAAAAATCATTTTGAAGCCCCCAGCGATCTTCGGGCGACAGGGTTTTGGCCTGCACCCGCCGGCCCAGTTCGGCCAGGTTGGCGGCATCATCGTATTCGACCCGGTAAAATCCTGTCTGCCGGTCGTTTAACTTGTAGGCCACAACATCATCATCAACTTCGACCGCCTTCACGGGTTCATCCATCAGGACCGACAATTTGCGGGTTTCACCTGTTTTTAAAAACAGATTAAGGGTAACCGGTATCAGCCACGATTGGGCGGATTCGTTTGGCAGATAGGAAAAGCGCTGCTGGTTTAGTATCAACCGGCCCTTTTGCCGGCTGACGGTGATTTTTGGGTGACCCGGCTGCTCGATCCAGCTTTTCATCAGTTCGCTAATGGGCTGTTGGGTGACGGTTTCAAAGGAGTGCCACAGGTCCTCGCTGGCAGCACAATCATATTCGTATGTCTTCAGGTAGTGCTGCAATCCCTGTTTGAAACTATCCTCGCCGATATAGCCCCGGATCTGCCGCAGGATGCTGCCGCCCTTGTTGTAAATAATCGGTGCGGTACTGGAATTGATTACCACGTGTTCACCCCCCGGGATCTCGATGGCAAATGTTTCGTGCAGCGCGTCGCGGGTCAGGGCCGGTCCGGTCATGCTGTAAAGAAACTGCTGCCACGTGTCCCAATCAGGGCAGTAGTGGTCCACCACGCCGAATCCGAAAAAAGTGGCAAAACTTTCGTTGAGCCACAGATATTTCCAATCCGAAGGGGTCACCAGGTTACCGAACCACTGGTGGGCGATTTCATGGGCGATGACTTCAAAAATTCTTTCCTCGCCGGATTTGGAAGTGACATCCGGGTAATGCAGCAGCAGATTTTCACGGAAGGTAACCGCCCCCCAGTTTTCCATGGCCCCGAAGGCGAAATCCGGAATGGCAATCAAATCCATTTTGGGCAGCGGATAGGCGATCCCGTAATAGGATTCGCTGAATTCAAGGGACTTGCGGCCCAGATCGGCACCAAACCGGGCAAATTTCTGCATCCCGGGCAAGGTGACCACCCGTACGCGGTCATCGATTTCATCAGGGGTAAATTCAAACTCGCCGACCCCGAAGAAAACGAGATAGGTAGACATTTTGGGGGTTGTTTCAAAGGCAACCCGCATTTTCCCGTTGTCGAGCGTCTCTTTGTCTTTAACGGCACCGTTGGAGATGGCCACCAGATGGGGCTCGATGTCGATGGTGATGTCAAAGGTGGCCTTGCGGGCGGGATGATCCATACACGGAAACGCCCGCCGGGCGTCGCTTTCTTCAAATTGGGTGACGGCCATATATCCGGTTTGATCCTGGTATGAATATTTGCTCCGGTAAAACCCGGCCATTTCATCATTGATCAAGCCCCGGTAGTCGATCTTTAACCGGATGGTCCCGGACATGGGTTCGGGCAGGGCGATGCGGAGTTCTTCTTTGGCAGGATCCACAGTAAACCCGCAATCCACTGATTCGTCGGTGGTCAGGAACCGGCAGCGCCATAGGGCGATTTCCAGCAGATTCAATACGATTTCAGCGGTGGATTGCGACGCTTCAAACAAAATTTCGGCGGTTGCTGTGAAAGTAAAATTGACCAGATCGGGCTCCAGGTGGATTTTATAGTTGATTGGATTGTATGGCATCATAAGGTTCTCCTTTAATAGCTCATAGCTGATAGTATAAAGAAGTAGGTTGAATAGTTGATTGCTTGAATAGGTAATTAGTTAAGACGGATTTCAATCTATCTGACTATCAGATTTGCTGATTATCTGCAAAAAAAATTATAAATGCTTTTCAGTTTTGAAGGATACCGGCCAAAAGATGTAATCGCGGCCACTGTATCGGCCTGATATAACCTTGTATTCTTTCTGCCGATGATTATTATCTGACGAATCACAGTACAAAAGTTAGTATTTTGAAGATTTACCAAAATCACCGAAAATCCGAACACAGGAGTTGGAGATGACCACCAAGACAACCTATGATGTTATTATCCTGGGAACCGGCCCGGCCGGTTTGCAGGCGGCTATTCACGCGGCCCGCAAAAAAGTTTCCGTCCTGGTCCTGGGCAAGGAAACCAAAAGTAGTCTCTTCAACGCCCATGTGGAGAACTTTTGCTGTCTGTTCAATGTGTCCGGCGAAGATATGCTGGATGTCGGGCGGCAGCAGGCCGCCAATTTTGGGGCCGCGATGCTTGAAGAGGATGTGCTCAGCGTATCCCCCGACGGCTCGTTATATAAAGTGGTCACTGAAAGCGGGCAGGAGCTTGAATGCAAAACACTGATCGTGGCCACGGGAACCGCCCGCAATAAACTGGGCGTTGCCGGTGAAAAAGAGTATCTGGGCAAAGGTGTCAGTTATTGTGTGGAGTGTGATGCCAATTTTTACAAGGGTGAAGATGTTGCCGTGGTCGGCGGTGCCAGTGCGGCTGTATCCGGTGCGCTGACCTTGCTGGGCTATGCCAGGACCGTTCATCTGATTTGCGGAGAGCTGGAAGTGGCCGATGATTTAAAAACCCAACTGGAACAAAGTGCTGTCGTCGTCCACGAGAAAACGAAAGTCAAAGAAATCGTTGGACAAACCAGCGTGGAAGGCGTCGTATTGGACGACGGCTCCAGACTTGAGTTCAGCGGCGTCTTCATCGAGCTGGGGGCCAAAGGCGTTATGGAGCTGGCCACCCATCTCGGTGTTCAGCTTGATGACGAGATGAAATATATTGACACCAATAAAAAGATGGAGACCAATATCTCCGGCATATTTGCGGCCGGGGACATTTGCGGTCCCCCCTGGCAGATGGCCAAAGCCGTGGGTGAAGGCTGCGTGGCCGGCATAAATGCAGCAAACTTTGCCAAAAAGGTTGGCAAATCCTAACAACCAAGATGGCTTGCATGCGGTTAACCCCTAATTCTTAAATCCCAAATTCCAAGCACCAAATTACGACTCGACCTGAGCTCGTCGCAGGTCAAATAAATCTCAAATTCCAATATTCAATGACCGAAACGCGTTTGGAATTTCGGATTTAGGTCATTGTTATTTATTTGAGATTTGAGGTTTGTTATTTGGAATTTGCACTAAGCGGATCAAGCTGGAGCCGGTGTTTTTGCATCAGTCGGGGTATTCGACAGCTGGTCGACGTTGCGCAGTTTGATACTGTTGGCGGCTTTCTGGGCGGGTTCGGCCTGGGGCGATTTGCTTGCGACCAGTTGTTCTAAAAATGCTTCCGATTTCGGGCCGCCGATATGGCCAAGGGTAGTAATGGCTGCAGACAAAATCGTAGACAAATCCGGTCCGGTGGTTTTTTTGATACGCTTTAAAAAGCCTTTTTTTTGGTCCGATGATTGAAGGGCCAGTTCGAGAATAATGTCCTCGGCTGCCGCTCGATTCGGTATGTCGTTTATGCCTCCCAGGGCCCTGATCAACTGCGCGGTTTTGCGGTAATGAGCGGCTGCTTCTTCTTTATCCTCGGGTGCTTCGACGGTAATCAGGTCCAGAAGTTTTTTGATTGAACCTTCAGAAACCGGTGATAACTCCGCCAGGCCGGTTGTCGCCCGCCAGCGAACCTTGTCATCGGCATCGCCCAGTGCAGTGATGACAACATCTGCAACATCGTCGGCTTTCAGCGAGATGACAACATTCAGTGCCTCGTCACGTACCCTGGGGTGCTCATGGTGCAAGAGTTTACGGGCGTGCTCAATGTCTTTCTCGTTTTTGCCGACATAGCCGAGCAGCATCAGGGCGTTTCGCATTAAAAACCATTTTTGCTTGGGATCATCCAGTACTTTAAATACCCAGTCCCGGACCAGGTCACCTTTTTGGGTCAGGGCGTCCATGGCACTTTTGCGAGCGCCGCGATCCTCACTGTCGGAAAGGACCTTGCTCAAAATTTCAATACCCTGGGTGTCCAGAAAATCAGTGATTTTGTCAGCTAAGGCCCGCTGGGATTCATCCGCCGTTTCATAGCCGGTGACCATTTCTTCCGTGCGACCTTTAAAAACAAATAAGAGCGGATTGGCGGGCAGGCCGGGTGTGTTTTTGAAAAGATCACTGGACTTGGCTGTTTTAGCCGTCGCTTTGGTGAGATACAATGCGGTCTGCCAATCGGCATTTTCTATCAAAGCCGGCATAATGCGGCGCATCAGCTTTACCAGCACGGCAGCGTCATCGGGGGACTTGACACCCAGTATCCGGTTGGCATAGCTACGGATGTGCATTTTCACATCTTTGGCCATTTTATCGGTGTTGATCAGGTATTGAACATCAGACGGGAGCTCCTCAAAAGATAAAACCTTGTTTAAATACAACTCTTCTAAAAAGCCCTGGGCACCGTGGACATCTTCCAGCACCAGGCGTCGCGAAACCCATTTCAATATTCTTTTGACCCCCGCAAAACGGTTATCGAGGGTGGGATTGTCGGGATTGTCAACTTTCATTTCCCGCAGGCGATCGAGCTCTTCAAAAATATAGCGCGACGTCGCCAGCAGCGATGTCAAGGGGAAGCCGTCGATGATGACTTTTTCGATATCTTCGGTCTCGAGGTCTTCGACGTGCTGGGCGATAAGGTAGCAATTGATAATGAGATCTTTGAGAAATTCCGGATGCTTCAGCGGCCGCAGGATATCCTGGATGATCTGCAGTTTCATGGTCCGGATGCCCTCGTGGTCCTTATTTTTAAACAGGGGCATAACGGTCAGGTCTTTGGCCAGGCGCTGTATGGCCATCTCGACCCGGAAGGGAAGATTTAACTCCAGGAGGATCAGGTCATCCACGAAAACAGTGGAAATTTCAGTTATTTCGTGCTCAACCAGCTTGTTGGACAGAAGCTGGCCGATTTCATTTTTTTCACCCGTATCCGCCTGGGGATCGCTCATGATATCCACAAAGCGTTCAAAATGTTCGGGGGTAATATTATTTTTGACGGCAAAGCTGACGAGAGCCTTGCGTTTAAAATATTCCCGCAGCTTGGGCACGAAAAGCTCGGCCATGCCCGCACCGACAAGTGTTCTCACGTTTACGGGCTCATCCAGGATACCGGTAATCATGATATCGCTTTTCTCCCGGGTCTCCTGGTGGGTGATCATTATTTCACTGCAATCGCCCAGGCATCGTTTGAAGGATTCGTACAGACCCTTCTTGGCGCCCCCTGAACCGGGATGGTCCGAAGCGTAATAACCGCTTCGCAGCATGGCCTTGGTCAGGTCCATCAAAAATTCACCGGAAGGCTTTGCCTTCTGACGATCTTCCAGGCGGAGCTGGTTTTTTTCGGCGACCGGAGCAGCGGCAAGCTGAGCGACCGATTCCTTTTCTCTGGTCGCCTCTTCCTGGGCAATCGCCTCCCGGATCCAATTCATGGTCAAGGGGCCATCTGCTGCGGGTTGGGAAGCGGTATCCGGATCTGAAGCGATTGGCTCGGCCGGTTGATCTTTGCCTGAATCCGGCTCCAAAGGAACGGATTTTTCTTCCGGGGTTGAATCCGACAAATTCAGCAACATACGGTAATAGGTATTGGAGCACAGAGCCTGGTTAAGATCTTTGAGGGCGGTTTCCGGTCCGCCGATGAGACCGACGAGCATACCGGTTGGTTTTTTGAGCTGAGCGGCGGTCTGGGCGTCCAGGATTTTAACAACACCACCGTCGACGCTCAGCACCTCTTCAATATCTGGAACGGAAATGTTTAAAGATATCCTGGTTTTTAAAGGCAGGGGGGTTTTTGTCGGAAGAAAAATCTTACCTGTGCATAACCGCTCATAGTCTTTGATAAATCGCTCGGCCGAAAGATAGTTGAGTTTGATGGCTTGTGTCGCCAAGGTAACCTCTTTACCAAAAAGATTGTAGAAGTGATTTCGTGGTTTTAAAACCACTTTTAGAGTGATTATAATGACAAAGGGTGCCGGAACTCAATAAATACGGGTTGCACGCTTTTTTAAATTAGCATAATTTGGTCGAGGCGGATTCTGTTTTGTAATGTGCGACTATCAAAAAAATTCTATATTTTCTGATAATTATAGCCGACAGTGTCAGAAGTGTCAATCAATTAAGCAGGTTCCGGAGATTGCATCCCCGTAAGAGGCTAAAATTAATATTAATATTAGTGAGGTCGGGGGTTGGTCGGAAATGTCCCTGAATTTTATTTAAACTCGCAACCAGATCCAGAAGGAAACCAACATGTCTGCAAAAATGATTGCTGAAAGAAAAGATGTTCCGGATGAGCATAAATGGGTTCTGACACCGTTGTTTGAAACCGATGAGGCCTGGGAGCAATTATTTTCGGAAGTCGACAGGGCGTTAGAGGGTTACGGTGATTACCGGGGGCGTCTTAAAGAAAGCGCCCGGTTCTTTAAAGAAGCAATAGAATTTCATCTGGGACTGACCCGCAGGATTGAACGATTGTATACCTATGCCCATCTAAAAAGCGATGAGGATAAATCCGACCAGTTCTACCTGGGGCTGCACCAGAGGGCCTTGAATGTCCATACCCGCGCCTCGGAAATGGCAAGCTTCATGACACCGGAAATTCAATCCATGCCCGATGAGGTTGTCAACCGCTACCTGGCCGATGAATCCCTTGGCGATTATAAATTTTACCTGGAGAAAATTTTACGCTACAAACCCCATACCCGCAGCGAATCAGAAGAGCAGATTCTGGCCATGAGCCGGGAGCTTGCCGGGGCGCCGTCACAGGTTTTCGGTCAGCTGGACAACGTGGATTTAAAATTTGGAACTGTCACCGATGAGAGCGGAAACGAAATTGAATTGAGTCATGGAAATTTTACTACCTTCTTAATCAATCCCCGCCATGACATTCGCCGGAAGGTTTTTTACCAATATTACCAGGTCTACCAGGATCATAAACACACCCTGGCGGCCACCCTGGCCCACTCGGTTAAAAAAGACTTTTTTTACAGCCGGGCCAGAAATTTCGCAAGCTGCCGGGCTGCCGCCCTTTTCAGTGACAACATTGACGAGGCGGTGTATGACAACCTGATCGAGACCGTGAAAGCCAACCTTGCGCCGCTTTTTAAATATTTGAACTTCCGGCAGACGGTCCTGGGGCTTGCGGAGCTTCATTTTTTTGATACCTATGTCCCGATTATCGCCGATGTTCAGTTCAGCATGCGCTACGAAGAGGCTGTGGAAGTGTGCGCCAGGGCCATGCAGCCGCTGGGAGATGAATATAGCCGCATTCTCAAAGACGGGCTTTTATCCGGCTGGGTGGACCGCTATGAAAACCGGGGCAAGCGAAGCGGCGCCTATTCTTCGGGCTGTTATGATTCCCATCCATATATCCTGCTCAACTACGAGGAGAATAACATCAACAGCCTTTACACCCTGATCCACGAAGCGGGGCACTCGATGCATTCTTACTTCTCCCGAAAGCACCAGCCCTATGTGGATCATGATTATACGATCTTTGTAGCGGAGGTGGCCTCCACGTTCAATGAAGATCTTCTCAGCCGCTATCTGCTGGAGTTGTACAAAGATGATCCCAAGATGAGGGCCTACATCTTAAACCGGGAAATTGACAACATCCGGGCCACCCTTTACAGACAAACCATGTTTGCCGAGTTTGAAAAGGCTGCCCATGGTGTGATCGAAGCCAATGAACCCCTGACCCTGGATGTGATGACCGAAATTTACCGCCAATTGCTCGAAACCTATTTCGGCAAAACCCTGGTGCTTGATCCCGAGTTGTCCCTCGAGTGTCTGCGAATTCCTCATTTTTATTCTGCTTTTTATGTCTACAAATATGCGACCGGGGTGTCGGCGGCCATTGCTCTGGCCGATAGGGTAGTCAACCGGGGAGATTCGGCCCGACAGGCTTATCTGGATTTTTTGAAACTTGGCGGCAGCAAATTTCCGCTGGATGAACTGCTGGAAGCCGGTGTCGACATGGGGTCGCCGGGGCCGATTAAACTTGCCATTGACCACTTTGATCATCTGGTGGAGCAATTGATCAAGGTCTATGAAGGGCTTAAAATGGTTGACGATACAGTATAAAATGGTTTACTTCCTTATAGCCTTTTACCTCTAACCTCATACCTCTAACCTTAAACAAGGAGGTTGCCAATGCCTTCATTTCCACGCCCCCGCCCCGATTTCAACTATGACCTGGCCAATGAAAAAGCCGCTCTTGATTCCTGGTTTGCTGAGCGGAAGGTCCCCAGGTCCAGCAGTGGACGACTGTTGCTGGCCAGCTGGAACATCGCCAACCTAGGTGAACAGAAAAGAGACCCCAAGGACCTCGAACTCATTGCCCACCTGATGTCCCGCTTTGATTTGATCGCGGTGCAGGAGGTCAAAAGCAACCTGGCGCACTTTGAGCAGATAGTCGCTCACATGGGACCGGGCTATGACTGGATCGTCAATGACGCGGCCGGCAACAATGAACGCCTGGCCTTTGTTTTCAAGAAGAAAAAAGTAAGAACCGGTAGATTATTCGCCGAGATCGCCATTCCGGAGAAAGACTTCCCGAGCCATACGGTGGTCGTACCCTACAAAGTCAAAAAACAGCAGCGCGTTGATGTGTTCTACAATTTGCGATTCACTCCCTTTGATCGCAACCCCTACATTGGGACTTTTGAAACCGGTGCATTAAGCTTCACCCTGGTGAACGTGCATCTGTATTATGGCAGCTTCAAAGAAGCCAAGAAGGTCGCCGAACGCGCCAAATATGCCCGTCGCGTTCTGGAAGTTTATATGCTGGGCAAGTGGGCCGGCTCGCGAGCTAAAAACATCACTTCTTATGATCGCGACATCATCCTGCTTGGCGATATGAATGTGCCCCAGATGAGCAATGATGACGCGGCTTATCAGGCGCTGCTCAAATCGGGACTGAAGCCAGTTGATGCACACTCGAAAGCCGGTGGCTCAAATTTGGATGGCAGCAAGACCTATGACCAGCTGGCCATCACGCCGGGGGCGGTTACAGAGCGCACCCTCGGCTATGATGTGTTTGATTTTGATAATGCTGTTTTCAAAGACAAGTGGGATGAACTCGAACAAAAACACGGAACCAAAGGTGCCAATCCCAAGTTCAATAAGTATGTCAAGTTTCATATTTCCGATCATCGACCACTGTGGATGCAGTTAGATACAATAGGTTAGACGGAGAACCGATGGATATTGAACCGCTGGCCGGGCGCGAGCACTTTCCGGCCATTTCAGAATCAACCTATCTCAATGCCGCCTCGATTGCGTTGATGTATAAGGGCGCCAGTGAAACAGCCGTTGCCTGGCAACAAGACCGGGCCCAAAACGGCACCCTTGGTTTTGATGAAGCCGCCGAGCAAAATATTTTTTCAAGTTTGCACGAAATGTTCGCCGAGCTCATCGGGGCCAGGCCCCAGGATATTGCCGTCGGATCGAGTTTTACCGAACTGGTTGCTTCATTGGCCTGGGGGATGATGCCCGCCAGGGGCGAAAATATCGTGGGCGTCGATGTTGTTTTTCCGAGCACGATCTATCCCTGGCTGCGGGTGGCCCATACCACCGGGTGTGAGATCCGTTTGTTGCCTACCACGGACTACTATGCCGACCCGGACGAACTGGTGGGGCTCATGGATGAAAATACCGCGGTTGTCGCCATATCCCACGTTGAATTCGGCAGTGGCCAGCGTTATGACCTGCGCTACCTGGCAGAATCCGCCCATTTATGCGGGGCACTGCTGGTCGTGGATGCCACGCAGTCCGCCGGGGCGATCCCCATCGATGTATTACGCGACGGCGTCGACATCCTGGTCGCAGCCGGCTACAAATGGCTCTGCGGCCCCTTTGGTGCCGCAGTCATGTATGTTGCCCCCCATCTGCAAACCCGATTTGAGCCCGGCCTGGCCGGTTTTCGCAGCCACAAAGACATGTGGGATCTGCGGGCCGATCGTATCCACTATCGGGATGATGCCGGCCGCTTCGAATTCGGCACCATGGCCTACGGCTGCGCCCTGGGGCTGGCCAAAGCCATAGAATTCATTCTCAACCTTGGGGTAGCTGCCGTTCTCGCGCACGATTTGAAGCTCAGGGCGCGATTGGTAGAGGGCCTGGAACAACGTGGCGCCCAGCTGCTGGGCCCATCTGTCGAGAAAGAGCAAAGCCCCATCCTCAGTGCACTTTTCCCGGGCTTTTCCTCGCACAGGATAGTAGATTTTTTGAAAGACCAGGGTGTCATCGTTTCTCCACGGGCGGATTTTGTGCGATTTTCACCCCATCTGTACAACTGCTCCGACGATATCGATCATGCCCTGGAGATTTTGGATCATGCCCTCGGTTCTTGACCATGAATCCTATCGCCACCTGCCATTTGTCAGGGAAGGAATTTTCAAATACACACCCAATGCAATGGTTACATTCGGCTTTCTCATTTTGTGGGTTCCCGGACTGATCTTTTTTCCCAAAGCCGCTTTGCTGGCCGCCTGCTTTAGCCACATTTATATCTGGGTGCATTACTACACGACTGAATTGCCGGATATCCGATTTATTTGCGGCAGTCCCGGCAACCGGGGTCAATCCTGATATGGACTATATCCGTCAATTCAAAGAATGGCAGCCGTATTTTGAGGGGGCCGACGTCACTGACATCAAAACAGTGGAAAGCAGGAATGATCTACGGACTTTTATTGCTGCCATGCTTTCTTACTATCCATGGTGGATTGTGATGCTGTATCGTGTCCGGGCCCTGGTGGTCCATGTGTTGGGTCTGGTCAAACATGAAGCGCCGGAAGAACTGCCGGATTTGAAACCCGGGCAGATTCCCTTTGCTCCCGGTGAGGCGGCGTCTTTTTTTACCGTGCGAATGGCCAGAGAAGACCTTTACTGGATTGCAGAAACTCCCCCGGACAAACATTTAAGAGCCTATTTCGGCATCGTGGCAGAACCAGTGGCCAATGGCATAAACCGGTATTATGTTGTTACCATCGTCCACTATCTGCACTGGACCGGGCCGGTGTACTTTAATCTGATCCGGCCGTTTCACCATCTGGTGGTGGCCCGGATGGCACGCGCCGCAGCACGGGAACTCAAATTGAGCGTAAAGCGCTCAATTTGAAGTTATTTGCAAATATTGGAGTGTTGGACTCAGGGGATTTCAGATTTCGGATATCGGATTGGAGGAATTTCAATTGCATCAAATTCCTAAAAAAATTCCGCAATCCACAATCCCAAATCCGCGATTGATTCACTCCATCACTCCAATACTCCAAAACCGATAAACGATGGATTTAAGGTAATTTTGGCTTTTAAATAAATTGGGACGATAGAGTGGAGGGTTTGTGCCATGCCATTTGTAAACATTAAAATAACCAACGAGGGTGCCACCGCCGGGCAGAAGCAGGACCTGATTCAGGGCGTCACCAAACTGCTGTCGGACATCCTGGGGAAAACTCCCAAAACCCCGGTGGTGGTGATCGAAGAAGTGGATACCGATAACTGGGGCATTGACGGTCAATCTGTTACGGCCCGGAGAAGGCAGGGGCTTTGATCCCCAGACTGAACTTATAATAGATTATTACGGTGCGTCTTGTCTGTGGCCCGTCACTCCCGCGCAGTAGACTGTGCGCAATTCAAAAAAGGCACTTAAAATCTGCCCGTCATGCCGGTCCCGGATCAAGTCCGGGATGACGGATCCGGCATCCAAAAACGTAACACCCTAAATAACAGCTGGATTCCGGGTCAAGCCCGGAATGACAAAAGGAAAGTGCAGCCTTTGAGTGAAATAGGGGGGAAAATCATGACTAGAAAACTCTTTTATATTTTTTCAATATTATTTATCGTTTCGACGGCATCTGCCGGCGATGGGTTAATCAGCGTTAAGAGTTCACATGATGTCAAGGTCACGGCGGATCGTCTTGAAGATATTTTAATAAATAAAAAAATGAATGTTTTTATTAGAATTGATCACGCTGCCGGTGCCAAAAAAGTAGGACAAAAACTGCGGCCAACGGAGCTGGTTGTATTTGGCAATCCCAAGGTGGGCACCCCGCTGATGCAGTGCAGCCAGAGCGTTGCCATTGACCTGCCCCAAAAAGCCCTCATCTGGCAAGATGCTAAAGGGCAGGTATGGTTGACATATAATGATCCCAATTATCTGGCGCAGCGGCATGGACTGAGCGAATGCGCTGAAGTGATCAAAAAAGTTGAAAAGGCGCTGAGTAATTTTGCCAAAGCGGCCACCATGCCGTAGAAGGGGGATAGAATGATTTTCGGATTTTTGTTATTCCCGGATTTAGAAGAACTCGACCTGGTCGGACCCTGGGAGATGGTCGCCATGTGGGGCCAGTATGCCGATGGGCCTGAAAAATGTCTGATGATAGCTGAAACCAAAGAGCCGGTGCCCTGCTCCAACGGGATGGTCATCCAGCCCCATCTTTCGTTCAACGACGCACCTCAGTTAGACTACCTGTTGATACCGGGCGGTTTCGGGACCCGGCAGCAGGTGGATAATCAACAATTGATCAGCTTTGTTTCGAAACAGGCCAAAAATTGCAAAGCCATCCTGTCCGTTTGCACAGGGTCTTTTATTTTACATGCCTGCGGCCTGTTGGAGGGCAAAAAAGCCACCACCCACTGGCTTTCCCTTGAGCACCTGAGGAAATTAGAAGGTGTTGAGGTGGTCGAAAAGCGGATCGTTAAAGACGGCAGCATCTGGACCTCATCCGGGGTGTCGGCCGGAATTGACCTGGCCTTGGCGTTTATCGAGCATGAAGCCGGGGAGGGCACGGCCGGCAGCGTCCAGTCCTTTGCCGAGTATTATCCATCGGGCAAAAATTACGGAACCTTTCACCAGGACCCGAAAGCTCCCGGTTATTTGAGGGGGGAATCCTGAGCCCTGATTGAGCGCAAACGCTCAATTGGGTTTTTATTCTTGACGATAGGGCAAAATGAAAATAGTCATCGCGACCTGTGGAACCCGGGGTGATATTCAGCCGCTGATGGCTCTGGCCAGCGCTTTAATCCGCCGGGGACACCAGGCCCTTATCGCCGCACCGCCGGAGAACGGGGCCCGGGTTGAAGATTGCGGTTGTCACTTTCGGGCGCTGGGCAGCGATTTTACTGAAATACTCAGCCACCATCCCCAGGTGCACACCCTGAAGCCGATGATATCCTTTCTTGGGATCCTGCGGCGTGAAATTCACAAACAGCTGGCCCAGCTGCCGGATATAATCGAGGGTGCCGATCTGGTGCTGGGCGCTTCCCTTTGCTGCGGGCTTCATTCAGCCGCTGAATCAAAGGGCATTTCCTATGGCTATGTAACCATGGCCCCTCAAATCCTGCCGTCGGCCCACCATCCCTTTGTGGCCTTGAAATCTCAAAATCTGCCGCCGTGGTTAAACCGGCTGTCCTGGGAAATGGCCCGGCTGCTGGACCGGTTGAATTTTACGGCCCTTCTAAACAAAGAGCGCCGCGGCTTTAATCTGGCGCCGGTCAAAGATATCCTGGGCCACATACTCGGCCGTCATGTGATTGTGGCATCAGACCCGGTTCTGGCCCCGGTGCCGCCCGATGTATCCGTGGATTACATCCAGACCGGATATCTGCATCTGCAGACCGGTCAGCGAATGACCCTGGGGCTTGAAAAATTTCTTTCAGCCGGGCCGGCGCCCATTTATTTTGGCTTTGGCAGCATGTCGACCCGTGAGCAGGAAGGGCTGGTTGCCCTGATCCTGAATAGCCTGAGACGGACGGGGCAGCGCGGAATACTGACCGGCTTTCGGTTTGATGCAACCGGCCTTGGGGATTCGGAAAACTGCATTTTTATCAACGAGGTACCGCATCCATTGCTGTTTCCCCGCCTGGCCGCCGTTGTGCACCACGGCGGCTCGGGAACCACGGCCACCGCCGCCCGGGCCGGCGTTCCCCAGATCATCGTGCCTCACATTCTCGATCAATATTACTGGGGGCAAAGGGTGTCTCGCTGTGGGCTGGGGCCCAAACCCATACGACGGTCCGGGTTGACAGCCGAACGGCTATCCAATGCCATCAACCAATGTATTTCCGAACCAGGGTATTATGATCGCGCCTCCCGGATCGCTGAAGAAATTGAAAAACAGGACAGCCTGAGACTGGCCGTTGATTATATCGAGAAGACCTATTTCAACGCCTAGTCCCGATCTGGTCAGTGCGTAAGAAATAGGGCGGAACGTACTGTCCTACAAATAAGTTACACAATTATTGTCACTCCTGCGAAGCCGAGTCTGTCATAATTCAAAAAAGCGCATTATTTCTGCCCGTCATGCCGGTCCCGGATCAAGTCCGGGATGACGGATCCGGCATCCAGTATTGTAGGGTACTAAAAAAGCACTGGATTCCGGATCAAGTCCGGAATGACAGTGGGGAGAAAGTTACTTTAATTAGAAATATATTAAGCAAGATTTTTGGGGCACTGCGCTATCTCCCAAAACTCATTCCGCTGGTTCCGGCTCGGGCTCAGAATTGTCCGGCGTTGGTTTTGCTTTGTCAGGCATCATCTGAATTTTCAGCGGCTGATCGGTATCAAAATGGACATCGCGCTGCGGAAATGCGATGACAATCCCGGCCTTGCGAAACTCGTGGTCAATGGCTTTGTGCAGCTCATGCTGGACAGGCAGGCGGTGGTCGATGTTGTTGATAAATAGTCGCAGCTCGAAATTAAGGCTGTTGTCCCCGAAACCGAGAAAATAGGCGGTCGGTTTGGGATCCTTGAGTACCATCGGATTTTCATGAAGTGTCTTCAACAATAATTTCTCGGCCAGCTCGGTGTCGGAACCGTAGGCAATGCCGACCCTTACGACAAAGCGGGAGATCGGATCCGAAAGGGACCAGTTGATCAGTCGGCCGGTGATGAATTCCTTGTTGGGCACAATCAACTCCTTGCGATCCCAGTCTACAATAGTGGTGGCCCGGATGCGGATCCGCGACACCGTGCCGTTGACCTCTCCGATGGTCACCGTATCCCCGACCCTGAAGGGCCTTTCAAATAAAACGATCAGGCCGCAGATAAAATTGGCCACAATTTCCTGCAAACCAAACCCGAGGCCGACACCCAGGGCGGCCACCAGCCACTGGACACTCGACCATTTAAACCCGATGGTGTTAAAGGCCAGGATGATGCCGATGGCCGTAATCGCATAACGGCAAAGGGTGGTGAAGGCGTTGCGCGCGCCGGCGTCCACGGAAAGCCGGTTGAGAATCGTGATTTCAAGCAATCCCGGCAGATTTTTTGAGGCAATGATGGTGAAGGCCACCACAATGACGGCCATTAGCAGATTGGCCAGGCTGATCGGCACCTGGGTTGCAACGCCGTTGACGATCCCACTGTAACTCCAGAGCTGAACGTCCTGCAAGATGCTGAAAGCCGGAAAAACAGGCTCCCAGATGACCCATAACCCGATGGCAACGAGTATAAACATGACGGTTCGCAGGAGTGATTGGGTCTGCTCGCTAATTTCGGCCAGGCCGATTTCAGGTTCGGCGAGAATCGGCCGGCCCTGCTCATCAGCCGCTGAAGTCTGCCCATCTGCGATTTTCTGACGGTCTGCTTCCCGCTGTGCCTCCCACTTGCGCCGGGCCTCCTGTATGGCAAACCTGCGGCTGGCCAGAGACAACCACCGCAGCGCCAGACTGTTTAACACGATCAGACTCATCGCCAGCAATACGGTTAAGCGAATTAAGTCCCGCAATTGCAGGGCCGACAGAAAATAGCCGCTGGCCGCCAGTGCAGCCAGGAAAAGCGGCAACCCCATGGCCAGCGGCCACCCGATATATCGCAAACGCGCCAGCCAGCCGGTGGGATACGCCTTTAACAATGCCGTAACGATGCCACCCGAAAACCGCAGAATCCGTCCCAAAAAAACTGAAGTGGCAATCATCAGAATGATTAAGGCCAGTTTCGCCATTGAATCGCCGGATTCGATTTCTTTGACGGTGGCCATGGCCGAAACCAGAAATCCCGTTATCACCACCACCGGCGTAAACCACCACAGATTTTTTCGCAGGCTCTGCCGGATCGGTTCATTCCATTTAAAATGAGCATGGGCCAGGCCGTTGCGCCGGCAGACCTGATAGAAAAATCTGAGTCCGACTAACATTCCGGCGGCAGCCATCAAGCCGGTGGCGACAACACGGGTAAGGGTAGTCATTTCATTCAATTGCAGCAGTTGCCAGGCTGCAAACATCATCAAAAAAGGAAATCCGACGGCGAGATAGACCGTCAAGGCCAGCACCCAAAGGGTCAAAGAAAAACTGTCCTGACGCTGCTGGTTGACCCTTTCGGCCGTTCTGGAGATCTGACGGCGTGCCCACCTGCGGCCGAACAGAAGCAGGGCACTGATCAACAACCCCAGAACCCACAGGCCAGGATTCGCTCCGAAGGAATCTACCGCATCGGACATGGTCTGGCGCCATCTGGCGGGGTCAACCAAGGCCTGTAAAACCTCGAGGCTGTTTTGCAGATCGGTAAAGCTGATGATACTGGAACTGCGAATCCACACCAGATGGGCGTCAAGAAAATCGGCATACGCTTCAGCGCGGACAACCAGCTTTTGTTCCGCAAATTCCAGGTTTTGCATGGCTTTGAAATAGCGGTTGTTGGCGGCCTGCAATTTTTCCAGAAGCTGGCGCCGGTCCGTCAGAAGATCGCGCACATTCGGTCTCAGTCTTTCGGCCTTGTCGGGCGTCAGATATACCAGCGAATCGATAATCTGGTCGGTTTGGGAGCCGATGTCGCTAAGCTCCCGGCGCTGGCGATCGAGCCGGTACTGAATTTCGCGGATTTCGCCCATTTTATTCTTTCGTCCGGCAGAACTCAGGCGATATTTATCGGCGCTGGGCAGCAACTGGCGCTGGCGGCGCAACGCCAGGCCGATGGCCTCGGTTATTACCAGGGTCTTCACTCTTTCAGTCGCCATGGCGAAATCGTCTTCTATTTCCTGCAAGCGACTGGTAACGTCCGCAAGTACTTTGGTGACGGCCGTTTCCTGGCGGACGACCTCTTCCAGCTCCGCACTGAGGGCGATATTGATGTCGTATTCATTCTTCACCTCCGCGGCCGCCTCCGGGGTCTTATCCCTGGCTTCTGTGGTCTCTTCCCTTTCTTTGGCAGCTTCCTGTTGAATTTTTTCGGCTGACTGGCTCTGCAACTCTTCTATCAGATCCTCGCGCCTGTCAACTTCCCGGGCGGCCAGGTCTCTTTCGGCCGTCGACAGGGACACCAGTATTTCATAGCCGTTTAGCTGTTGTTCATACAAATTGATTTCCGCCGACAGCTTGAGTTGCTCAGCCCGAAGCATGAGTTGTCGGGATTCGGTGATGGCGGCCGGGCCGCTGGCAGGACCCTGGCTTTGCAACTCGTCGTTTACCAGGTTGAGCCGTGCCTCAGCAGCGGCAGTATTCTTTGGAAGCAGCTCCAGAAAATCCTTTTGTTGGCTTAATTGATCACTCCAGTCGGCGAGACGGTCCTTGGCCGCAACCAGTTGCGCCATTTCCCGCTGTACCCGTTGTTCCAGCTGAAGGGCGCTTTTTTCTGCGGCTGACGCCTTGACATTTTCCGGCGCCGGAGGCGGCTGGGCCAGTTCAGATTGAATCGTTTTAATTCGTTGCGGTGCGGTTTTTATCCGCCCGGAGAGGACCTCGGATTGCCGGCTTAATTCATCGAGCAGTTCCCGGAAGGCTATCGCTTTGTCGAGCATCTGGACCGCACTGTCCTTACCTGCTTTATCCAGGTTCGGGGAGGCTGCCAGCTCAGAGCGTTTCAGCCGAAGTTTGTCCAGGGACAGGTCTGCTGAGGATTGTGAAAGCGCCACTGGCTGTTGGGGTGAAGTCCCGGAAGACGCCTTCTGTCCGCTGGCCATGGAAGGGTTCAGGAGTGTCCCCAACAGAAGAAGAACGACACATAAACTTAAATGGCGGATCATTGAAATCATAGACATTACATTTCTCCTGAAGATAATTTGCCGGGTAAACATTTCTGAGTTGCAGCACCATAGGGTACAGAAGATAAATCGGAAAATAGTGGCCTGACAATTATTAAGTCAGATTATAATGCCTGATTTCAAAAAGAAAAGGTAAAATTTAATAATGGGCTTGACCGGGTGAGCAATCACAGATAGATTATGCCAGTTCCTTCAGCTTATGAAATCGGATATAGTACAGATGGAGCACAACATGAAGATGGGGCTTATACTGGTAGATATTCAGAACGATTATTTCCCGGGGGGGGCAATGGAACTGGTGGGAATTTCAGAAGCCGGTCAAAAAGCCGCCGAACTGTTGGCCCTTTTCCGGGATAACAATTGGCCGACTTTTCACATTCAGCATTTATCCGCCCGCAAAGGGGCAACCTTTTTTTTGCCGGACACAACGGGGGCTGCGATTCATGATTGTGTCAAGCCCCATTCTGATGAGCAGGTCATCCAAAAGTTTTATCCCAACAGTTTTCGCGAGACCGCTCTGCTGGATGAACTTAAAAAAAGTCAGGTTGAGCAGGTGGTTATCTGCGGTGCCATGAGCCATATGTGCATTGATGCCACCACCCGGGCGGCTTTTGATTTCGGGTTCAAGTGCGTCGTCATCGAAGATGCCTGCGCCACGCGCGACCTTGAATTCGGGGGCCAGGGCATTGCCGCCCGGCAGGTCCATGGTTCATTCATGGCCGCCCTGGGCGCGGCCTATGCCGAGGTTTTAGCGCTGGCAGATTTTGAGTCAAAATCTTGAGGATTTCAGGAAACAGCCATTCAAATAAATGCTTGACATTTTAGCCAAATCCGATATTACCGATTCCATAGCGGCTGATTTTTGCTGTCATACACGACCATACCAATCTGTTAGATCGGCCTTTCACGCACCTTTTCGAACCTTGATCCTTTTCTACTCAGCTTAAATGACTTGTCCGGGACCCTTCTGGGATGTTCGATGATTAACTCTCTTATTTCTGAGGAAAGGAGTAACCCATGCAACTGGATATGCATTTTTTCGGCGTCTATGCCCTGGCCCGCGCAGCAGGAATGAAACCTGATTCGGCCTACACCATTGCCTATGCCTCTCAGTTCGTAGACGATGCCCTCGACGGCGAAGTTAACATTTTGTCCAATAAACAGGCCGTTTACCCGATCGTCACCTCCCACATAGCCATGGATTATAAAAATTCCATTTTGAGAGATCAGTGGAAGGTCTGGGTGCCGTTTCATTTTTTGCCGGGCAATCGGAGCACGGCCCTGTCTTTTTACGCCAGGATGGCCTGCCTCAAGGGCACCGAAAGCAGATCGGCGGATATGATTCTCCAGCATGCGCTCAGCCATAAAAGCAAGCCCTATGGCCTTCATCTGGCCGGAATCACCGCCCATGTGTTTGCCGATACCTTCGCCCATTACGGGTTTGTGGGGTTGAGCTGCAATTGGAACAAAGTCAAAGGTGAGTCCATTCGCGTGCGAAAATCCCATTCCCCGCGGATTAAGAAATACATTAAAGGCAAGTTCGACAACTTCAAGGTCAGAATTGCCGGCACCCTGGCGGAGACGGTCCCTGTCGGACACGGGGCGGTGGCGACTTATCCGGATCGCCCCTATTTGAACTGGCAGTATCTTCCCGATAGCGGGCGCGGTTTGGTTAAAAGGGAAAACCCCAAAGATTTTACCAAGGCCTGCGAGCTGCTCTACGGCTTTTTTATTGAGTTTTTAAAAGACAACCCGAAGCACGGCCGGCCGGACGAGCGCGGCTGGAACAGCATAAAACCAACAGTTGAGAAAATCATCAGAAAGGAAGGAAAAAAGCAGGAGCGGATCGATCAGTGGATGCGAGCCATATCACGCAATGCTCTTTTTCAAGCCACCCGGAAAGACAAACGGGTAAATTACTCCGAAGATTTATGGCAGTGTCATCGGATCAGTAGTCATCTGGCAGCGCACCATAGCCTGGACGACTGTGATGCCAGTCATTTTATCCATGCGGCCTGGAAACACCGTAACTACGTACTTTTCCAACTATTGCCTGAAATAGGCCTTATGGCCAGTTAAAGACCATTTCAAGGGGGCCACACAATGGCAGAATATATTGTCAAACGGGGTGATACGCTTTCGAAAATTGCGACCAGCAAATTAGGCTCTGCCGGCCAATGGCGAGTGATAGCGGAGCTAAACGGGATCGTCAACCCGGACCGCATCAGGGTGGGGCAGCGGTTGCAACTGCCGGGAACCGTGACCGAAGTTGCCAGTGTTGTAAATACCGCCGAAGGTCTTCAGGCGGTCATCAAAGAGCGGGTTCGAATCAGCGTGGAAAACAAAGTGGTATATGCAACCCTGATGGCCAAACCGGAAAAAATTTTTGTGGGCCGATTGTACCGCAAAGGACTGTATCGTGTCGGTTTGCATGAACCCGAAAATTATATTGCCAATCATCGTATAAAACTGCAGGAAGTGGATCTGACCGACTCCGAAATGAATGTCATATTTGCGACTTCCGAGAATGAAGGCAACCTGGATGCCGTTAATACCTGGGATAATCAATTTATGAGTTTCGGGATGTTCCAGTGGACGGCGGGCGGCCCCGGAAAACCTGGTGAGCTTCCGGCATTGCTGAAAATAATAAAGGACAGCTATCCGGATAATTTTCAGCATTACTGGGGGCAGTTCGGACTGGATGTGGTCGACGCGGGCCATAAAACCGGCTGGTTCAGTTATCGCGGGAAAAAGCTGGTTTCCGCTGCGGATAAATCCATACTGCGCGAGCATATCTGGGCTTACCGCTTTGCCCGGGCAGGTGCCGACATTGAAGTCCAGGCGGCCCAGGTGCGCCATGCCGTCAACCGGATCAAGCAGTTCTATTTTGTCAACTCTTCCAGACTTGACGGATATTCATTGTCTGATTTGATAACTTCGGAATACGGCGTGGCCCTGCTCCTGGACAATCACGTCAACCGCCCGGGCTATGTGCACAGCTGTTTGGCAGAGGCACTGGACCGCAGCAACCTCTCCGCCGGGGAATTGCTCCGGGGGGGAGATGAGGAAGAGCAGCTGGTCATCAAGAACTATCTGGATGTGCGTGAAACCTATGGCAGGCATCCCATGACGGATGCGCGGCAACGGGCTTCGGTAACCCGTGGCTATGTCGTGGACGGTATCATTTCCAGCAGCCGGGGCTCACTGGTGTCGGATACAGTGGCGTAGTATCTTAATTTATAGTTTTTGCATTTAGTAACATATCTTTTAATCACGAAAGTACGAAAACAAGAAAGTGAAAAGAAAATTCCGTGCTTTCCAGATTTCGTGTTTTCGTGATTAAATTTTTTTCTTTATCTGACTTTTCAGGGTTGGTTGATACTTGGCGGAAATTCTATTAGCGGCGATAAAAGGATAGATTATGAGCGATCAGGTTGTTTATACATCTAAGTCGAGGATTGAACGGATCAAGGGACCGCTGCGACGCGCTTATTTACCGCAGGTTAAAGAACCGGTGTTATTCGGCGTGCATTCTGAGATTGCCGAGCATTACGGTGTCGATCCCAACGTGCACGAGCCCCAGGCGACAACCCTGGATTATGTTGTGGCCTCGGCCGCCGGCTGACTGACCGGAACTTTTGGCGGCGCGCTGGAAGCGCGCAAAATTCCAGCCGGCGAAGGGCTTTTATCTTCGGCAGTAAATGGGGAAATAGAGTTGGATGGCAAGGTTATGGTGATCAAACGCATCCATGTCACCTATCACTTGAAATTAAAACCGGAGCAGCGTGAAAGCGCCGAAAAGGTCCACGGTTTTCACGCTGACTATTGTCCGGTGGCACGCACCCTTAAGGGGTGTGTGGATATTACCACGGAATTGATAATGGAAGACCTTTAGGATTGCTGGCAGCTCATCATGGCAATTGACTGCTCATAGATTAAAGGTTTGAGGTTAGAGGTTGGAGGCCTGAACATCTGAATTTCAGCCTCAAACCTCAAACCTCCAACCTCGAACAGGCGGGGACTTTTATTGATCATTCCACCAATAAAAAGTGACCAGAATCCAGCCACCAGCAACCAGAAAAGAGGTGAGTTAGATGAGCGAATTAATTGAGCTTAAGCAGCATGGCGCGATCGCTGAGGTTGCCCTGAATCGTCCGGACGCCTACAATGCCTTCGACTATGAACTGGTTTCGCAACTTGCGCATCAATTGACGGACCTGGCCGCAGATGACAGGGTGCGGGGCGTCGTCCTAACCGGAAGGGGTAAAGCCTTTTGCGCCGGCGGAGACCTGAAGTGGGCCCGCAACCATTCGAAGGGACCCGGGGCTGCTTTCCATTTGCTGGCGGCGCAATTTCATTTGGCTGTTCTTGAAATTCGCAGAATGAAAAAGCCGGTGGTGGCGGCGATCAACGGCGTGGCAGCCGGTGGCGGATTCTCCCTGGCGCTGGCCTGTGACTTCCGGGTCATGGACCCATCCGCGGCTTTAAATCAGGCCTATACATCCGCCGGATTATGTATCGACGGCGGCGGAACCTTCACCCTGCCCAGACTGGTGGGGTATGCCCGGGCCCTTGAAATTGCCGGCTTTGACAAACCGATTTCGTCATCCCGCGCTTTGGATTGGGGACTGATTACCAAAGTGGCAGCGGAAGGCCAGGCCCTGGTTGAGGCCGTTGCCATGGCACAGGATCTGGCCCTTCGATCTTTAAACTCTTTTGCCTGGACGAAAAAGCTTATCACAGATTCATTTAACACCTCGTTTGAAACCCAGATCGAAATCGAAAGAGCCGCCCTGGAAGCGTGTGCCGAGCATCCCGACGGCCAGGAAGGGTTGGCCGCTTTTGCTGAAAAGCGCAAACCCCGGTTTGGAAACCATTGAATTCAAGGGCAGGCCATGGAAATAAGCTCGGATTTTGTCGGCACCGCTTTAAAACCGTATCAAGCCACCGTCCAATGGCGTGACACCATGAACTATGCCGCGGCTATCAAGGATGACAACCTGCGGTATTTCGACGATGAACGCCCCGGGGGGATCATCGGGCCCCCCATGTTCGCCGTGGCGGCCACCTGGCCGATTATCGAAAACCTCCCGGAGTTTATCGAATCAGAGGATTTCCCACAGGAACTTCTGTTAACCCTGGTGCATTATACCGAACACATCCAGTTTCATCGACCCCTCACACCGGGACAGGTGCTTACCGTCCGGGGCCGGGTTGCGGCAATATTGCCCCACCGGGCCGGCACCCGGATCGTCACCTGCTTCGAAGCGCGGGATCAACAGGGTCAGCCGGTGTTTACCGAGCACAACGGCGGCATGCTGCGCGGGGTGCAGACCAAGGATGGCCCACGAGGAGCCGGGGCACTGCCTGTGGTTCCGGACAGGCCACCCGAAGCCGGGCTGCGCTGGGAGCAAGGCATAGCCATCGATCCTTTGCTGCCGTTTATTTATGATGGATGCACCAACATTGTCTTTCCGATACACACCTCCAAAAAATTTGCCCATCAGGTGGGCCTTCCCGGAATCATTCTGCAGGGAACCGCAACCCTGGCGTTCGCGGTCCGCGAATTAACTAACCGGGAGGCGGGCGGCAATCCCTCAAAGCTCAAGGAGATCCATTGCCGCTTTAGCGGCATGGTTTTGCCGGACTCCGAAATTCGACTGCAGGCATACGGCAGCAAGGCCGGTGATCAAGCCGGCCATCTTTTCTTCGATGTGATCAATGCGCAAGGTCAAAAGGCCATCAGTCACGGGTATGCAAAGTTGGTCGACGAGTATTTGTAGTAAGATGTTGCTAGGCTCTTTAGGATTTGTTATGTTTGCGCGATAGCCTGCGACGTTTGGGGGGCATTGCATGAATACGCAATTTCATTGATGCTGAGCCTAGTGTACTGTCCAACAAATAAGCTACAAAATGATTGTCACTCCCGCGAAGGCGGGAGTCCAGTTTGGATCCGCCTGGATTCCCGCCTGCGCGGGAATGACGAAAAGGTATCATGCTTAATTAAATAGAAAATTTTTGTACAATATTTCTGGGACACAACACTAGAAGTCTAAAATTAGCAAGCGGCATTAGGATATTTTTTCTAAATGGTTGACGTTGACCGAAATAAGATTTCTTTGATATTCATGGGCATACTGGTGCTGGTGGCCGTCGGGGTGGTGCTTAAGTATGCCGGGGCCGCCATCCTGCCTTTTATTATCGCCTGGCTGTTTTCCTTCCTGCTCGGCCCGGTGGTCAATTTCATGACCGACCGCAAAGTTCCGGCGACCCTGGCGGTTTTCATCGTCCTGATCTTCCTGGTGGGTGTCATCTACCTGTCGGGCACTTTTTTGTATACCCGGTTTTCGGCTTTTAAAGAGGCTTATCCGCAATATATACCGCGACTGAACGAGTTGATCGCCTCGCTAACGGGTTTGCTCGGCTTTGATCCCTTTGAAGGGCTCAACTGGGGGCAGAATGTCCGTAATTTGGTGGGGGCGATTTCCGGGCCAATCTTCGCCTTTGCTTCCAAGCTGATCCTGGTGGTGATTTTTCTGTTTTTCATCCTGCTGGGCAAACCGTTTTTCAAATACAAAATTCTGAAATCCTTTTCCCGCGACAATGCCAATCAGTTGAGCCAGATTACCTATTCAATCACTACCCAAATCCGGCGGTATTTATCCTGGCAATTTGTAATCAGTTTTAGTACCGGGTGCCTGGTATGGCTGGCCCTCACCCTGATCGGCGTGGATTTTGCGGTTACCTGGGGCGCCCTGGCCTTTTTCCTGAATTTTATTCCCACCGTCGGCTCCATTGCCGCATCCATCCCCCCGATCCTGCTGGCCCTGATCCAGTTTTATCCCAGTTTCTGGCCCGGAGTGATCACTTTTTTTGCCCTTTTGACGATCCAGCTGAGCATCGGAAATGGAATCGCGCCGAAAGTTCTGGGCGATCAACTGAATCTCAGCCCGGTGGTTATTTTGTTGTCGCTCTTATTCTGGGGCTGGCTGTGGGGCATTATCGGCGCCCTGCTATCGATTCCGATTACCGCCGCCATTAAAATTGTGTGTGAGAATATAGAACCCCTGCAACCCATCAGCGTGATGATGGGATCGGGCAAAAGCTATCGGCGGGAGTTTAAAAAATTGGAAGAAAGCTTTCCGGAAGTCAGCGACCTGATCAAACCCTCCAAAGACAACTAGGCGCAAACTCACCAACTCCAAAATCCAGATCTTTATTCGGTTTTGTTTCGTGTGGAATTGTTGGAGCTTAATGGGATACGTTTGCGCGATTTGGGATTTATAAAAGGATTATTATCTATTTTTTATATAGAAACGTTAGTAGATATAAGGCCTCACCATCGTTGCCCCGGAGCGTGGCTATGACCCGACAAGCATCGCCCAAGGCGCATGGTGCAATGCAAAATGCTTTAAACTATAGAGTCCAATCACCAATCAATTAAAAATCAGATTTCCTTCCTTACTTTCAATCCGAAATCCGAAATCTAAAATCCCAAATCGAATGGATCCCAAATTCCAAATCGAATCATCCCCATCCGGCCTGCTTCCTCAATGACCTCAACGTTCGAACCAGGCAGGTTTTTAGGGTGTCGTTGACGCCCTGACCGGTTACCGCGCTGCCTTCAAAAGCGGGGGCCTTGAGCTGGCGGTTGTAAGCCTGCTGCATTTCTTCAACGGACATCAGGGGCAGGCCCTCATCGGCAAGATCCCTTTTATTCCACTGCATGACCAGCGGCATTGTCATAATATTCAGGCCATACCCTTTTAAGTTTTCAGCGAGGTTTTTTAGAGAAAGGAGGTTTTTTTCATGGCGGATTCTCAGGGAATCGGCCACAAATACGATACCGTCGGCCCCTTTTAACACCAGCTTGCGGGTGGAATTGTATTTTACCTGACCGGGCACGGTGTACAGCTGGAACCTGACATCGCATCCCTTTATCTGGCCGGCATCCATGGGGACAAAATCAAAAAAAATGGTCAGATCGCCTTTGGTTTTGATCGAGACCATTTCATCGGTCATTAAACGGCGGCTGTTTCTGAATACGTACTCCAGATTGGTCGTCTTGCCGCTGCGGCCCGGGCCGTAGTAGACGATCTTGCACTCAACTTCCCTTTTTTTCAAATTAATGATCGCCATAAACGTCAAATGCCCGGATATTTGTATTAGAAACCATCTCAAAAAATGGATTTTGGTTCAACATCGCGGCGGGGCCGCGTTTCAAACCGTAGGAATACTTGAGTATTTCGAGGATTTGAAACGAGGCACCAACAAAAAGGTTGGGCCAAAAGACTTTTTTGAGATAGCTTCTATTTAGAATTCCATGCCACCCCAACAATGAAAATGTGGACCATGCTTTAGTTTTCAAATTATCCCTCCGGGGCGTAGTCCCCTGCGGAGCAGAGTCGCGCCGGAGGCAGTTTGGGACGAAACCCCAACAGTTAATTATAGAAAGCCACATAGGCTGTGTCAAGCAGCAAGTCATAAAGTATTGTTTTAAATATATAAATAAAACTTAGTTCGTTTTACTCAGCATTGGAATAATGGAATATTGGGTATATTTACGGGTTGCATCTGTTTAGAAATGCCATGCTTGCCATTAAAGGGTGGATATCCCGGTTAACCGTTAACAGGGGGGAGGGTTCATCAAATGCCAGTTGTATGGCATGCGAAATAAAAAAGCAGGATGGGGACAGATGGCCCCATCCTGCTTGACGGCTGCAAACTTTTAGGTTGCATATTCACAGCTTCGGGAAGCTGCCACATCGGTCTCAACCGCTTCTTTATCGGCGATTTCCAGGGATTTGTCGAGAATGGCGATGGCCTCGTCGATCTGGTCTTCGGTAATGATCAGCGGAGGCGTGATGACCATGGTGTCGTACCAGGACGACAGATACAGCCCGTTTTGCATGGCGTCGCCGCTGATCCTGGCGGTCATCAGGGCCTTGCCGCTGAATTTGTCCGGTTTGGTGTCAAATGGTTCCTTTGTTTTGCGGTTTTTCACAATTTCAAGGGCCCAGAAGTGGCCGACACCGCGGACATCGCCGATGCATATATGCTTGTCAGCTAACTCATACAGCCTTTTTTTGATGTGCGCGCTGGCTTTCTGCGGCAGGCCGGAATCCATTAACCGAACATGCTCCGAGATAGCCGCCGGAATGGCGGATGCCGCCAGCGCATGATAGGCAAAGGTGTGGCCGTGGCAGAAAACTTCTTCATCGAAAAAGTCCGCGACCTGGTCAGTTGAGGCGGTGATCGCCACCGGCGTGTAGGCTGCGCTGGCCCCTTTGGCCGTGGTGAGAATATCAGGCAGGACATTCCAGTGCTCGATGGCAAAGATTTTGCCGGTGCGGAACCAGCCGGACATGACTTCGTCGCAGATCAGCAACACATTATTCTCATCGCAAATCTGACGCAGGATCGGATAATATTCCGGTGGCGGGATCATGCGGCCATTGGTGCCCACAATCGGCTCCACGATGACGGCCGCCACATTGCCTTCTTCTTTGATCATGTAGTCCAGATACCGGGCACACTGCACATTGCACTCCGGGTAGGCGATGCCGAAGGGGCAACGGTAACAGTAGTTGTCCGGCGCAAAGACAACGCCGTCGACAACGGTACGCGCCAGTTCGGCGTACCAGCGGCGCGGATCTCCGGTAAAGGACTGCCCGGCGGCGGTTGCGCCGTGATAAGAGTGGTAGCGGGAAATCACTTTATAAGACGGAAATTTTGACTGCCGCACCATTTTCAAGGCAGCTTCATTGGCCGCCGTGCCGCTGGTGGAAAAAAAGAATTTGCTGAGCTTTTCCGGGAACACCGATCGCAGGGCTTCAACGGCCTCTAACAGAATTTCGGTGGCAAAGGCCGGTGCAACGTAAGGCAATTTTTCGGCCTGTTTGACAATGGCTTCGATCACGACCTTGTTTTTATGGCCCAGATTTGAACACATCAGCTGGGCTGAAAAATCAAGATAGCGCTTGCCCGTATGGTCGTAAAAATATACACCCTCCGCATCGGTAATCAGCATCGGTGTCTTCCAGGCGTTCTGGCGGCCCCAGGTGCCGTAAGTATGCGCCGCCATTTCCTTGATTCTTTCGGTTATGTCGGTCATGTCAATTTCTCCTTTATATAGGTGGTTACCCAAAAACAACTACAATGAAGCCAGTTTCTCGCGATGGGCCTTATGCTTTTTGGCGATGGTTTTCAACGCACGGGCGACCTCCGGCAGGGCCTTGATTTTTACAGCGGCTTCGGTGTAATAGCGTTCGGCTCTGTCAACCAGCCGCTTGGCCGTGACCAGCGCATCCTTGGCACCCATGCTGCCCGCCTCGGCGCACTCCTCGCAATACGGTGCGCGGGTAAAATCCCTGATGGGCTCAAGAATCATTTCGGTGACATTTTCACGGCGGGTCCGCAGCACCGTTTTTACATTTTTACCGCTGTCAGCGGCAAATTGTTCAAACATCTCCTTGAATTCCCCACACGCCGGATTACCGGCTGCGGCTGAAAAAAACGCCTGGTCCTGTTTTTCCATCTCCTCGGCGAAATTGAGGATACTTCCAAAATTTTCAAGAGGCATGGTGGTCCTCCTTGGATCGTGTTACAAGTTAAGAGTTACGTGTTTCGCGTTACGAGGTTCGAGTTACGCGTTGCGCGTTGCGAGTTGCGTGTTGCGTGTTTCGTGTTACGTGTTGCGAGTTGCGTGGTTGAACGTCTGAACGTTCAGCTGTTAACCCGCAACCCGCACCCCGCAACGCGGTCCCCGTACCCCGCAACGCGCACCCCGCACCGCGATCTAGAACCAGCGTTGAATGACTACCTTAGTATCGGTATAGAAATTAAAAATTTCCTGGCCATGGGCTTTGGTGTCGCCGAACATCGAATTGCCGGCGCCGCCAAACGGGAAAAAGCTCATGGGGGCGGCTATTCCGATATTGATACCCACCATGCTCGGCAGCACCCGATATTTAAACTCGCGCGCCACCGCACCGCTGTTGGTATAAATACAGGCCGCATTGCCAAAACCGCGGGTGTTGATCAAATCGATGACTTCATCCAGATCTTTGGCACGGACAACGCTTACCACCGGGCCAAAAATTTCCTCCTTGCAGATCGTCATGTCCGGTTTGACGTTGTCAAACAGGGTGGGTCCGACAAAGAAACCATTGGGATATTCATCAACGGTGAAGTTCCGGCCGTCCATCACAAGGTCGGCACCTTCTTCAAGGCCTTTTTCAATGTATCCCAGCACCCTTTCTTTGTGCGCGGCACTCACCACCGGGCCCATTCCCGTTGACTCATCCAGCCCACTGCCGACTTTCATGATTTTTGCGGCCGCGGTAAATTTTTCAATCAGTTCATCGGCGACATCTCCAACCGGTACGAGCACCGAACCGGAGAGGCAGCGTTGACCGCTGCAGCCGTAAAATGAGGTAATCAGGGAGGGCATTCCGGCGTCCAGAGCAGCATCCGGCATGACGGCAACAATATTTTTCGCGCCGCCCAGTGCCTGAACTCTTTTTCCCGTCTCCCCGCAGCGCTGATAAATATATTTGGCCGTCGGGGTGGCGCCCACAAATGAGATGCCTTCAATATCCGGATGGTCCAGCAAGCCATTGACCACATCACGGGATCCGTGAACCATATTGACGACACCTTCCGGAAACCCGACTTCGTCAATAATCTCAAATATTTTTGTCTGGGTCATGGGCACTTGCTCGGATGGCTTGACGATAAACGTATTGCCGGTGACCAGGGCGTAGGGCAAAAACCACCAGGCAACCATTCCGGGAAAGTTATAGGGAACGATGGCTGCAAAAACTCCCAGCGGCTGTCGATGGCCATAGCAGTCAATATCTGTGGCAATATCTTCCAGGGTGTATCCGCACATCAGGGTGGTCACGCCGGTGGCGTGTTCCACATTTTCGATCATGCGCCGCACTTCCCCCCGGGCCTCATCGATGCACTTGCCCTGTTCGGTGGTCAGGACGGCAGCAATTTCTTCAAAATTTTCCTCAAACGCATCCTTGAGCCTGAACAGGTAACGGGCACGGGTCAAAGGCGGTGTCGTGCGCCAATCCCAATAAGCGTCTTTTGCGGCCTTTACCGCTTTGTCCACATCCTCCCTGGTGCCATAGGCAACCTGGGCGATTTTTTCGGCCGTGGCCGGATTCCAAACATCTCCAAAAGTCGTTGAGCTGGATTCCACCCATTCCCCGTTGATGTAGTTTTTCATTAATGGCAGTGACATACCCTTTCCTCCTTTACTGGTGATTTATATAGTAAATTTGCGGTTATGAACATTTTGGTGAACGATGACCAATGAGCTGATACACCTGCTTTATCAACAATAGATCACTTTAGGCAAACCATATTTTCTTGTCAAGAAAATATTTGTATTTTTCTACGAAAAATACAAATATTATATTAAATTATTTCGAATTAGGCTAAATATTATCAAATTAATTGCGTTATAAAACAAATTATAGTTGTTTTTTAAAATTTCAGGTGATAGGGATGTGCGGAGTGACAAATCCGCCAGAGGCAGATAAATATCGAATGAATAATGAATAATTAAGGAATTCTTTCAATTTGTAATTAGATGGAGCGCAGCGACTTCAACCATTCTTCATTTTTCATTCTGCATTATTCATTCCAGGGAGGGGGCCCAATGAAGCAAAATAATTCAACCGGTAAAAAGAAAATACTGGATCAGATCGATTGCCGGATGATCGAACTGCTGCAAAAAGACGGCCGGATTTCCAATACCGATATCGCCAAAGAAATAGGTTTGTCAGAAGCCACCGTCCGGACACGCTTAAACCGTTTGATTCAGGAGGAATATATCCAGATCGTAGCGGTGAGCAACCCCATCAAGCTTGGCTTTAAAATTGTCGGCAATATCCGGATTCATGTCGAAATAAAGAAAATGGACATGATTATAAAAGAGCTGAAGAAACTCAAGCCCCTGTGGTTTATTGTTCAAACCACGGGTGGAACCGGGATCGATACAGAGTTTGTGGTCAAATCCCTGGATGAGTTAAATGAATTGATTTTTGAGAAGATAAATAAAATTGACGGGATTGTGCGCACGGAAACATCTTTGTTTTTGAATTATATCAAGAGGCAGTACGACTGGGGCACCGCTTTGGATTGATTCACATATCTTCATTTTTAGGTTTGAGGCTGAAAAGCAGAATGTTCAGTCCTCTAACCTCCAACCTCAAACCTCCTGCCGCCGAAGGAGAACCTTCAGTCTTTCTTTAACAGGGTGTTTTCGACAGCCTGGATCCACTGGGGGGGATAGGGGACTTTGAAGGCGGCGGTATCTCGTTGATCCTCGGAATTGATAAAGTCTATTTTGACCAGTGACGTCTGCAGATCGACCCCTTTGTGGGAACGATCGTGGTACACCCGGGCGATGCGGCTGCCGGGAATATCCAGTTCTATTCTCTTCACCCGGCTGCGGTAAAACAGTCTGTCCGGAAGCAGCAGCAGGAAACCCGAGCTGCGGCCTGGCTTGCCGGGTTCGGTCGCCTGGCCGAAGTAGTTGACGCCGAAGCTCATGGCCCGCAGGTTCTGGCTGCCGAAACGTTCTTCGATCCATTTGCGGTCCCGCCAGCGGATGATGGCGATATAGGCAAGAAAGCCGAAAAACACCAGGGCAATGACAATCCACTGCTGGTGCTTAATGATATCAAGCATATCCACAAAACCTCCGTATCCAGAAGCCTCTTGAGAATCAAATTAAACCACGAAGAACACAAAGAAAACCCCATTATACTTGTTTTATAGCTTCTTGGTGAACTTCGTGCCCTTCGTGGTGAACCGCCTCGTGCGAGTTGGGCTTAAAGACGATTTTTTGAGATAGTTTTCATTTGAATCCGGATAAATAGGCCATCAGCTTTTTTCTGGCCATATTGTGCTTGTAGCCGTCGGTACTGCCCATGGCAGCCAGTATGGAATCAGCTATTTGGGCATCGGTCTTTTTTCTTTTGCGCATGGACCGGATGCGGTCGGCGTTCAGTTCGATCAGCTGTTGAAAGCCTTCCTGATCCCGGGAGAAAAACACAAAAAACCCCAGTATGAATACCAGTACCGAGGAAATGACGGCCACGTAGACATCGTGGGCCGGATTTGGAATGATCGGGCGCAGCAGGCTGTCCGGGTTGCCCGCGTTCAGCAGCGAATACATCGCCACCAATCCGACCAAAACCGTCAGGACATAAACCGTATATAATAGAAAGCGTGGCAAATTTTGAATATTTCCCGCCAAAAGTGACGGGGGCCTTCTGTACACCGAAGCCCCCGCCTGAATCCAGTTCTTTTTCAACGCGTTGCATTACTGGATGCCGGATCAAGTCCGGCATGACAAACTGAAATTATGGGCGCTTTGGAATTATGACACAGCCCCCTTCGCAGGAGTGACAATCACTATGTAACTTATTTGCTGGACAGCACACTAGTAGAAGGAGAGGGGCAAGCCCGATGCCGCCCCTCTCCCTGTGGATTAATAATCGGTTAAAGCTACACCGGGCGCATTTCGCCTTCTTTCATGGCCGCCCACTGCGCTTCGGCTTCCTCCCAGGCTTCTTCGGAAGCATCCCGTTCCCAGGCTTCCAGGCCTCTTTCGGCCCGGGTGGCACCTGGCAGCAGGTTGTCGAGGATAATTCCGACGATGGCGGTCACCGCCATGCCGGTGCTCAAAATCGCCTGAAAAATATTCCCGATGACATTGATCACACTGCCCTGTGTTCCCCAGGCAATGGCGCCGCTGACGATCTGTTGGGTACCGACATCGTAGTGGGGGGTGAACCAGAAGGGCACACTCAGGCCGGCAAAAAATGACAGGCCGATGATAAACAGGTTGCGCGAGTTGTTCAGGTTGACGATCTGCAGATTGGAAAGGCCCACAGAGGCGATCATGCCAAAGAGACCGACAAACATGGCGCCCACAACCGGCATGGGCAGGGTGGCCAGGATGGCCCCGAACTTGCCGATCACCGGGATAATCAGCATGACCGCCGCACCGCAGCGGACCACCCGGCGGCTGGCAACCTTGGTCAGGCCGATGGAGCCGATATTTTCCGAATAGGTCGTGGTGCCGTTTCCGGTCTGGAGTATACCGGCAATTAAACAACCGAGACCTTCGGCGCCGAGACCCCTTGAAATCATCCGGCCGGTGGGAACCGGCGCTTCGGAGATGCGCGCGCAGGCCATGTAGTCGCCGATGGATTCGATCATGGAGGCCAGGTAGCCGGCCAGCATCCCAAACACGCCGGCCCACAGCACGGAGCTGCCCCAATCGGGCATGCCCCACTTGAACGGCATCATGGGCTCAATGCTGAACCACTTGGCGGCGGCCACCAGGCCGAGCTTGCCGGCCAGGTTGGCGGCATTGCCGTCCGGTATCAGACCTGTGACGGTGCCGATCAGAGAGGCCAGCCAGCCGGTGGCAATGGCCAATAAAACCGGAAAGAGCATGAATACCTTCGATTTCTGGGAGAACACCTGTGAATACAGGATCAAAGCGATCAGGGTGATCAGCGAGATGATCCAGTTGCTGGCCATCCAGGGGGCGCCGATGCCGAAAAGCGCCAGGCCGATCATGGCAATGGTGGGGCCGATGACGATCGGGCTGATGATTTTGCGCACCTGGCCCATAATGCCGGTGTAACCCAGCGCAATTTCAACCACCGATGCGATCATGATGGCGCCGGAAATATTTTGGATCTGAAGCTGCCACAGGGGCGTGTCCCCGCTGGCGCCCTGGGCCGCTGTCATGCCGATAATGGCAAATGTTGGCCCTAAGAAGGAAAAGGTTCCGCCCTGGATCACCGGCAGTTTGTTGCCCAAAGGCGACTGCTGGATCAGGGTGCAGATCCCGGAAGTGAAGAATATGGTCGAAATCAATAATGCCAGTTGTTCCGGCGGCATCCCGATGGCACCGCCGACAATAAAGGGAATGAGTACGGTGGCACCGAACATGGTCAGGTACTGCTGAATGCCGAGCAGCACGGCCACTCCCCACTTGGGTTTACTGCCGATCGGATACACTATCCAATGGTCCTTTTTTTCTTCGCTCATTATCTGCTCTCCTTAAAGTTTTTTATTTACCGCGATTATTGGGTTGCCTGGAAATCGACGCCTTCACCTCCTTTCAAAAATGGTTGCCCGTTATTTGAAGATCTGAAATTACTTGCCCTGAGGTAAAAATAGATCTCACCCTAACCGCGGCGACTTGGATTATATGACAGTTCGGCCGGAGCAGCGGTCAAATCACTGAACCGAAACGATCAACCTTTACTCGTAACCGGGCTGGTCAAGTCGGTGTACATGTCGGGACGCAAATCCCGGAAAAACTGCCAGCCGTCACGGACCTCCCGGATCTCTTCCAGGTCCAGATCGGCAATCACAATCTCATCCTTGTCTTCGCTGCCCTTGACTATCATTTCTCCCCGGGGATTTACAAAATAGCTGGAACCGTAGAATCTTCCGAATTCCCAGGGTTTTTCAAGACCGATCCGATTGTTGGCCCCGATAAAGACACCGTTGGCAACCGCCTGGGCGGGCTGCTCCAGTTCCCACAGATACTGGGATTTGCCGGCTGTGGTGGCCGAGGGGTTAAACAGGATTTCAGCACCCCTCAAAGCCAGGACCCGGGCACATTCTGGAAAATGGCGATCATAACAGATATAGATGCCGATTTTGGCATAGGCGGTTTCAAATACCGGAAATCCCAGGTTGCCCGGTTTGAAATAAAATTTTTCCCAAAAGCCCGGCCAGGTGTGCGGTATGTGAATCTTGCGAAATTTTCCCAGGTAGGTTCCGTCCGCGTCCACCACCGCAGCCGTGTTGTAGTAAACACCCTCGAGCTCCATTTCATAGATCGGAATTATCATGACCATGCGGTATTTTTTGCTGTATTCGGCCAGCCGTTCCACGGTGGGTCCCGGAATTTTTTCAGCCGTCTGGTACCACTTAATGTCCTGCTCGGCGCAGAAATAGGGGCCGCAAAAGATTTCCTGCAGGCAGAGAATCTGAACACCTTTTTCCCCGGCCTCCTCGATCAGCGGGATGTGTTTTTGGATCATGGCCTCTTTAATCTCGGCCGGTGTGCCGTCATGCTTGGCATTGGTGGCCTGAATATGGGCACATTTGACAATTCGGGACATATGTTTCTCCTTTCGATGACGCTTAATATGTAAAGCTACATTATAGCCATTCGGCCATTGACCACATATATATTGTCACTATCATGGACGTCAAGATTTATTATGAAAACGTCAAATTTAATGAATCTTTTTTAGCGGCAGGAACGGTTAGCAATTGACAACCGCGGGTATTGGGCGTAAAATTTGAGTTTCTTTTTGAGCATAGATAGCTAACTTTACTGGGTTTAATTATTATTAGCGGATGTTTCCATGCTTCCTGTAAAGCATGTTAGGGGCTTTGCCCCCATCTCCTATGTTTTCATTGAATATACTAATTCCCGAAAAGTTAAATTTCCTGAAGGAGGATAGACTGTGAGTAATGCGGATCAATTCAAGGCCATGGGCAAAGGGCTCGACCTGGCCCAGGCGATTTTCGAAGCCGATCGCTGTCTGCTGTGTCATGATGCCCCGTGCTCAGAGGCGTGCCCGGCAAACACCCAACCGGCTGAATTTATACGGAAACTTCGCTTTAAGAATATTACCGGCGCCATTCGCACCATCAAAGAAAACAACATACTGGGCGGTGCCTGCGGCGTGCTTTGTCCCACATCCCGCCTGTGCGAGGAAAAATGCAGCGCCGTGTTTCAATCTCAAAACCGGCCTGAAGGCGCTGACCGTCCCATCCCCATCGGCAAAATCCAGCGCTTTTTGATTGAACATTCCTGGGACCGAGGTTTCAAGGTATTTGAAAAAGCCGCCCCCCGCAGTCAAAAAGTTGCCGTGGTGGGGTCCGGTCCCGGCGGGTTGAGCTGTGCGGCCGAACTGGCAAAAGACGGCTATCAGGTAACGGTTTTTGAAGCCAAACCCGAGCCCGGCGGCGTGCTTCGTTACGGTGTGGTCTCCTACCGCTTCGACATGAATTTCCTTGAGCATGAGATGGAAGATATTAAATCCCTGGGAATTGAATTCAAATGCAATTCTCCCATCCAGGGTAAAGACGGTGCCGAAAAGCTGCTGAAGGAAGGTTATGATGCGGTATTTCTGGCCCCCGGCCTGTGGGCGGCCGCCAGTATCAGGCCGGCAGGCAAAGATATCGATGGCCTGTTCTCATCTGTAGACTATCTGTCTGCCCTGCGTGACGGACGGTTTGAGGAAATGGAACGCAAACTCCAGGGCAAAACCGTAGCGGTTGTCGGCGGCGGATCTGTGGCCATGGACTGCATCGAGTCTGCTGTCAGGCTAGGCGCCCGGGATGTCTACCTGATTTACCGGCGTTCGTATTCCCAGATGCCGGCCGAAGCCGACGAGCGCATCGAGGCCCTGGAAGCCGGCGTTCATTTTCTGCTGCTGAACCAGCCCCTGGACTATGTGACCGATGATCAGAACCGGCTCAGCGGCCTGAAGCTGGTACGCACCCGTCTGGGCGAGCCCGACGGCTCGGGACGCAGGGCACCCGAAATGATTGAAGGCTCCGAGTGGATAATGAATGCGGACGTGGTGATCGAAGCCATCGGCAACATCGCGGCTGAAGATTCGCCTGAGTGGTATCCCCATGTCGACATGGATGATAAAAAACTGATCAAGGTGGACCCGCAGACCGGCCAAACTTCGGTTGACGGAATTTTTGCCGGCGGAGACATTGTGCGTGGTCCGGCCCTTGTGGTCCAGGCTGTTCAGGACGGCAAGGTGGCAGCGGAGGCGATTAAGGATTATCTGGGCAGATAGCCGTCTATAGATCCGTCATTTCTTTCTGAAAATATTCAGCATTTATGGCAACCAATAAATCCGAATATCGAAACTCGAAATTCGAAACAATCTCGAAAAACAAAAATTCAAATGACCAAAACAAGTTATCTGCTGCATGTGTGTCCAATGGTGAAGTTGTTATGAACATTAGAGAATTCGTATTTAGGATTTGTTTCGGCCCGCCCTGGCGCGACATATTTGGTTGTGGCTGCTAAAACTTAATAGTCATTATTTAGAAAATAAACAGCCTAAACGATAGTTAATCGGTCTGGGCCAGGGATTTCGAAATTCGTGTTTCGAATTTCCGGTTTAACCGGATTAGGAGGCAAAACCGTGGCGAACAACGTCGATTTATCCATCGATTTTTGTGGGGTTAAATTTAAAAACCCGTTCCTGCTGTCATCATCCCCAGTGTCCAACAGTGCTGAAATGGTGGCGCGTTCTTTTGATGCGGGATGGAGCGGGGTGGTCTTTAAAACCTTGAATTCAGATCGGCTGCCGATCATTCATCCGTCACCCCGGATGGCCTGCATCGATTACGGCGCCAAAAAAGGGGTTGCCGTTCAGAACGTTGAGATGATCTCCGACCGGCCCCTTAAAGACAACATGGCCGATTTTCTCTACCTGAAAAAAAACTACCCGGATCATCCCATTATCGCCAGCATCATGGGTTTTTTTACCGATGAATGGGCCTATCTGGCGAAGGTGGCCGAGGACAATGGGGCCGATATGCTGGAGTTGAACTTCTCCTGTCCCCATATGTGTATCGAGGGTGCCGGACATAAAGTCGGCCAGGCCTTCCAACTGCTGGAGGGATTCACGGCGGCCGTTAAAGAGGTGGTGTCCATTCCGGTGATCGCCAAAATGACACCCAACATCACCGACATGAATGAACCGGCCATGTTCGCCAAAAATGGCGGCGCCGATGCCATTTCAGCCATCAATACGGTCAGGGGAATTTCCAGCATCGGCCTGGATGATTTTGTTCCCACCCCCAATGTATTCGGCAAAGGCGCCATCAGCGGCACATCCGGACCGGCGGTCAAACCCATCGGCTTGAATTTCATCGCCTCCATGGCCAGCAACGAGCAGCTGGCGCTGCCCCTTTCCGGTATCGGCGGCATCGAGACCTGGATCGATGCCCTGGAATATATTCTGGTGGGTGCCTCAACGCTGCAGGTCACCACCGGGATTATGCATTACGGCTACCGGATTGTGGCGGACATGATTGAAGGCCTCTCGGATTTTATGGCTGAACGGGGCGTCGACAATGTCTCCGATCTGGTCGGTAAAGCCCTGCCCAACCTGCATGAAACCGAGGCCTTTGAAGTTGATCGACAGGGGATTACCCGGTATGATCTGGATCGCTGTATCGGCTGCGGCCAGTGTTACATCGTATGCCAGGATGCGGCCGGCCAGGCCATCGAGTGGGATGCCGCCAACCGCCGGCCGAATTTAATTGAAGACAAATGCTTAAGCTGTATGCTATGCAAATTTGTCTGTCCGGTTCCGGATTTGATTTCATTTAAGGAAATGCCCCGGGAATGGAGCCGGCAGGAAACCGCCGTCATGGATAAAAATTTGGAAAAAGACGTCAAGATAGAGCCATTTACAAAGGAGGGTCCAAATGAGTGTGTTATTTAAGGGGGGAACCGTCGTAACCGCCACCGGCCGCTACCAGGCTGATGTGTTTGCCGAAGGCGACAAAATCAAAACCATCGGAACCGATCTGGACAATCCGGCCGATGAGGTTGTCGATGCCAGGGGAAAATATATTCTTCCCGGGGCCATAGATCCCCATACCCACATCTCCATGCCGTTTATGGGAACCAGCGCCCAGGATGACTATAAGACCGGCACCATAGCCGCTGCCTGCGGCGGGGTCACCTGCGTGGTGGACTTTGATCTCCAGCAAAAGGGCGAAACCCTTCTGGAAGCCATCGAACGCAAGAAATCATGGGCCGAAGGCAAAGTCTGTGTCGATTATTCCCTGCATCCGGCGGTCATGGATCCCCGGCCGGACGTCATCGAAGAAGTCAAAAAGGCCTGCCAGGAATACGGCACGCCGAGTTTCAAGATTTTTATGGTCTATGATTTCCGGGTGGATGACGTCACCATGATCAAGCTGCTGGAGGAAACCAAAAAACACGGCGGCCTGGTTCAGGTGCATGCTGAAAACGTTCACATCATCGATCATATGAACAAGGTTCTGGAATATGAGGGCAAGCTGGAACCCTATTATCATGCCATGAGCCGGCCCAACATTGCCGAAGAGGAGGCCATCTACCGGGCATCAAAGATGGTGGAACTGACCGGCTCGCGCCTCTATATCGTCCACCTGTCATCCAAAGAGGGCCTTTGGGTTGTTAAAAACGCACGGGATCGCGGTGTGAATCTATATGCCGAAACCTGTCCCCAGTACCTGCTGCTCGATGATGAACGCTACAAGGAACCGGACTGGAACGGCGCCAAATACGTCATGTCTCCGCCGTTGAGAACCAAAGAAAGCAATGCGGCCCTCTGGGAAGGGCTGCGGGGCGGCGATATTCAGGTCATGGCCACCGACCACTGTCCCTTTGATTTTAAAGGGATCAAGGATATGAACGGCAAGGACGACTATAAAAAAATCCCCAACGGTGCCGCCGGGATTGAAACCCTGGCGATACTGATGCATTCCGAGGGGGTGGTCAAAGGCCGCATCAGCCTGGAGCGCATGGTGGATGTGCTTTCCACCGGCACCGCCCGTATGTTTGGCCTAAAGGACAAGGGGGAAATCACTGTCGGAAAAGATGCCGATATCGTCGTCTTTGACCCCACGCAAAAGTTCACCATCACCCAGAGCAAACTGCATATGAATGTGGACTATACCCCGTTTGAAGGTGTGGAAATCACCGGCATGCCCAGCGCCGTGTATTCACGGGGGCTCAAAGTTTCCCAGTGGAACGGCGAGCAGATGGAGTTTGTGGGTGAAGTGGGGCGGGGCAGGTTTATAAAACGCGAACCCTTCGAACCATTTTAAAAACTGGTTTTCCGGGATACGCCAAGCCCATTGGCGGCCTCAGTTACGGTTAATCCTAAAGGCTCTATGCAGAACTCACGGATAACTTCCCAGGGATGTGGTGGAATGTGCATAACCATATTTGCTACCCCTTTTAATGATAATCAAGATAATCTATATCAACGGCTCTGTTATCCTCAAATTAGGCTTTTTGTCATCAATTGGGTATCTGGGGCGTTGGTTTACCATCTAAACTGTCCGACACAAGGCGCCCAAGAAACGACGCAAACGGCACGATGTCCTGTTCTACACTCGCGCTTTCCAATGCAGCCATATAGTCGTCTCGCTTTTCCAGTGGAACAACGGTCCAGGGGTATCCGCCCGCTGCAACCATTACGTTCATAAGAAATCGTCCCATACGACCGTTGCCATCCATATATGGGTGGATGTAAACGAACACAAAGTGTCCCAGAACAACACGCACTGCTGGTTCCGGCTCTTCTCTCAGCAAATCAAAAAAAGCCGGCATGCAGTCCCGCACAGCCTCATAGCGCGGTGGCACATGCATCGAACGGCGGATATATACCGGGGCGCTGCGATAACCGGCGAGATCCGCTGCCTGCAAGAGACCCGCTGTGACACTCGGACCAAACATTTCGCGATACCAGTCCCGATGATCATCATCGCCAACTGCTCCGGGATTATCGTCATTTAACACCTTGCTTACACTCTGGCGGACCACCTGATAGGCCTGCCAGTATCCGCGTGCAGCTAAAGCGCTTCGATGCTCGCGATCATCCCCGTTTTCATCCGGATCCCACTTACCGCTCCGGACTCTTTCTATCAACTCGGGACTGACCCGGTAACCTTCAATGGACAACGAATGATAGGCGTCCGTTACATAGATGTCATCGGCGACTTTAAGATAGGCCGCGCTGTCGGAGGGCCGGCCCGGGGCTACCGGGAATTTTTTTAGGATTGGTTCCCTCATCTGCAGCCACATCAGGCGAATACGGTTCACATATGGCGATTGTTCGTGCTTTGGCAGGACAATATCTATAGAATCTTCGAATGGATCGCTTTCGCGAATATCATAGTCAGCGGTTTGCATTGTTTTGACGATCTCGTCGGCAATCCGGTCACGTCCGATATTTCGAAACGCGCCGGCGAGTCGGCCGGCAATGGTAGTGTGTCCGCCTTCAAGGAGTAATGCCAGCACATCGGATGCATCCCGAACCATGGCCAGAGCCGCGCGTGCGTCCCTTGCGTTCTTTCCAAAGAATACGGATCCGCAGCTTGCCAGGCCCGCAGGTATTGAGAACAAACGCAAACCGTCTATCTCTATAATGTTTCCGATCCCAGGCAGGGCCGCACGTGTATCGAATAACGACGTACCATGCGGCATCGTTGTGATCCTGTTGCGGGCCTTCGGTGAACGCACAAGCAGTTGCCGTGGAATGGTCATGTTCCCGGCATGCAGCAACAGTGACTGTTCAGGCGAGAGGCACCAATTCGTCCCAAAGCGTTCCTTTAAATAGGCTGTACAGAAACCCCAGAACGATGCATACCATGCCGAACTTTCTCCCGCGGCTTCATCCGGGCGAGCAGGAATGTACCAGCCCTTCATGACGTCCTGCAAAAAGCCGTTTTTGATCAGGCGTTCCCGATGGGTCCGAGTCAGATCGGCTGAGCGCACGGCGACAACACCACGCTTCTGTAGTGCTCTCAGGGCTTCAAGGGATTCAGCTAGTTTTTCATGTGGGCTTGCCATAGCTTTTGTGCTCTTTTTAGCTTATTATGACGTTCAATTATTAGCTTTTAATGCTTTTTAAAATTTAGCTTATTTGGTTGTATCATTGTTAGCTTATTTTGTCGAGCAATATTTAGCTTATTCTGTCAGCTTTTTATTTAAGGGTATCATCATGCCAGGTTTTCACCCGGATGATATTTGGCATGGCTTTTCTACAGATCATTGAGGTAGCGCGGGTGCAAATCGGTTATAGGGTAAGGGTATGGGGTTACCCGATCACCGTTTCATACAACCGGGCATCATAATTGTAAAGTCCGGTAGAAGTATCGTATTCCTGGTCGGTGAACTTATAATCGGTGACCGATGTCCTGGTGTGCTCCCGCTGATACCCAACCGGCAGGTAGTCTGAATATTCGGTCTCTATTAGGGGATATCCTATAGTTTTTTTGATTCCTGAGGGTGTGATCGCGGTAAATCAGTTAATTCTGTCCTCCGGCCTCTGACCTCTGTTACTTTTCACCTGTTACTTTTCACCGGCCGATCGGAGTATGGCGTGCAGCAGCACGTTGGCACCGGCTTCGCAATCCTCCCAGCTGGTGTTTTCAACCTCCACATGACTGCGGCCGCCGATGCTGGGGACAAATATCATGGCGGTCGGACAGACCTGGTTCATGTAGCTGGCATCGTGCCCGGCCCCGCTGACCATAGGCAGACAGGAATATCCCAGGTCGTCGGCACAATCCATAATCAGCTGAACGCGGGTTTCGTCAAAGGGGGAATGTTCCACCCGCCAGGTCTCTTCGATTGTAATCGGGCACCCCCGGCGGGCGGCGATGTCTTCAAAATCCTTGCGGACCAGGTCCCAGGCTTTGACGGCATGTTCGTCATCCCAGGAACGGATATCGACGGTAAAGTGAACCCTGTCCGGGATGATGTTTCTGGAATTGGGGTAATTCTGGATTTCGCCCACCGTGGCCACCATATTGCCCCCCATGCGATCCGGGAGTTGATTGACCTTTAATATCATTTCGGCGGCGGCGGACAGGGCGTCATGGCGGCCTTCCATGGGGGTGGGACCGGCCTGGTTGGCCTCGCCTGCCAGATATACATCGTACCAGTAAAGGCCGACAATGCCCTTGGGTGCGCCAATGATCCTGGCTTTCTGCTCCAGGATCGGCCCCTGTTCGATGTGATACTCATAATAGCAGTGAACCGGCCATTTTTTACATGGCGTCGCTCCCTTGTAGCCGGTGCGGATCAGTTCATCCTCAAAGCGCTTGCCATTGATATCGGTGCGATCGTAAACCCAATCTTTTTCCAGTACACCGGTCCAAACGCCGGACCCCAGCATGGCAGGGGCAAAACGGAAGCCTTCTTCACTTGTCCAGTCAACGATGGTGATCGGTCTTTGGGTTGCGATGTTGTTTTCGTCCAGGGTGCGCAATACTTCCAGGGTACCCATGACGCCCAAGATTCCGTCAAACCTTCCCCCTTGGGCTGGGAGTCGACATGGGATCCGCTCATCACCGGCGGCAGATCGTTGGCCTTGCCCGGCCTGCTGCCGAAGATATTGCCCATTTCGTCAATCGTAATTTCCAGCTTCAACGCTTTGAGCCAGTTGACGAAAAGATCCCGGGCTTTTTTATCCTCAGCGCTCAGCGCTAACCGCTGGACACCGCCGCCCGGGGTTGCACCGATCCGTGCCATTTCTTCCAGGGAGCTTTGCAGCCGCCTGCCGTTTATTTTTAAGTCTTTAATAGTCATCAGATCATTTTAGAAGCTGTTTCAAAGGTGCATCCAACTCAGTTTAAAATGCTATTATCGCGGCAAGATGCCGCTCCCACCTGTTATATTGAAGATTGGTGGATAAAGATGATAATGTTAAAAAAAGAAGTGGGAGTGGCTTCCAGCCACGATCTGTGCGCTCCGTTTTAAACCCAAATCGACGCCTTGAGGAGACCTTAATATTATAAGATTAGACATGTCATCCCGCTCAGCGGGGCCCTTGAACGCAATCTATACCTTTGAAACAGTTTCTACGCATCGTAAAGCCCCATCAAAGCGGAGAGGATGATCGCTACCAAAAGCGGATGCTGTCTGAGACCATTAGGGATCGTTTTGAATGAACAGTGTTAGCCGATAATTTTCAGTTAACCATATCCCCCGGCAAGCGAACACAAGGATTGGTTATCATATCGCTGTTCATTCATTACGAACCCTTATGGTCGAGTTCATGCGATTTTGGTGGTGATTATCCACGTAGCGGCCTGGATTTGAAGAACTTCCCAACCCCTCATCTCGCTAAGAATCGGATGCATGGACACGTTCAGAGATTAAAAAATTAACCCATGATGAATTTTTTAAATTTTGCCAAACCCTCCTTGATTTCAGGAATATCGATACCGGAATAGGCCAGGCGGATGTAATAATTGTCCTCACCATCCAGGGGGCGGCCAAAGTGCAGGCGGGTGCAAAACGATACGCCGGTTTCTTCCAGTACGGTTTGGCGGAAATCATTATAATCGGTCAGCCCCGTTTTCTGCATCGCCCCGGTGACATTGGGCCACAGATAAAAAGTGGCGTTGGGACGAATGCAGCGAATGCCATCGATGCCGTTTAATATATCCACGGTCGTATCACGCCGTTCTTTCAAGGTGTCCAGCAGTTGGAGGGTTTCGGTCTGGTCGCCGGTCAACCCCTCGATGGCGGCATACTGGACAAAGTGGTTGGAACACGACTCTTCATTGACGTTGAGTTTGATGATGACATCGATGATTTCCTTAGGGCCGATGGTGGCCCCCAGGCGCCATCCGGTCATGGCAAATTTTTTGGAAAAGGTGTGCAAAATAACACAGCGCTCCTGCATCCCGGGCAGGGATACCAGGGATTGGCTTTGACCACCATAACGGATGTCGAAATAAGCCTCGTCACATAAGACATACAGATCGTGTTTGAGCACCAGTTCCGCGATCTTTTCAAGTTCTTTTTGGGAGCATTCCGCACCGGTGGGATTTTGCAAATCATTGAGCACCAGCAGTTTTGTGCGCGGTGTGATCTTATCGGCCAGCATATCCGTGTCGATGTCGAAGTTGTCCTGGCCCTCGATGTAGCCGTAGGGCACGGCTTTGCCGCCATGAAACTCTATTTGGGATTCATAGATGGGATAGCCCGGGTTGGGATAGAGCACCTCGTCGCCCGGGTTCATCATCGTCAGGAAAAATTTGCCGATGGTGGGCTTGCCGCCGGGCTGGATGGCCACATTTTCCATGGAATACTGAACCTTGCGGCTGGTGCCGATGTCATCGGCCAACAGTTCCCGCAGCTGGGCCACTCCGGCATTGGGGCAATAGTTGGTATGGCCGTCCCGCATGGCCTTGATGCCGGCCTCGAGCACATTGGACGGGGTTTTAAGATTCATATCGCCCAGGTGAAAAGGATAAACCTTGTTTCCCTGGGCGGCATAAGCGGCGGCCTCGGCTGAGACGAGAAAAGCCGTCTCGGTTCCCAAATTAGCGACACGATCTGCTATCATTATTTTTTCCTCTTCTGTAGTTGATTTGTTAATAGGCATAAGAACTATTCACCGCAGAGGCGAAATAGTTTGCAGAGTTTCTTATGGTTTCTGTTTTCCGCTGAGAGGTCGGAAAACAAAAAAATAAAATCTCTGCGTTCTCAGCGTCTTGAGTGAGCGCAAACGAACGGGCGGTGAATTAATACGTAAAAAATTAATGACCTTATAATTAGCTATCCTGCAAAACTGGTAGATTCAAATCTTCGGCATTGACGATACTGGGCGCTGCCTGGGGTGCGTCGGCTTCCAGGAACGGCAAAATGTCGGGCCGGTTCCAGACCGGATAACCCGTCAGCAGCCCGGCAACATTGGTGGCCGCCAGGGTGGCCATGCCTTCCCGGGTCCAGCGGGTGGCCGAGGCGATGTGGGGGACAATGACCACATTGTCCAGATCGACCAGCCCCGGCTTCATATCGGGCTCATCTTCGAACACGTCCAGCCCGGCCCGAAAATCCGGATGGCGGCGGCAGTGGTCAACCAGGGCGGCTTCATCCACCACCGGGCCGCGGCTGGTGTTGACCAGAATGGCGTTTTCTTTCATCAGCGCCAGGCGCTCGGTATTTATCAAGTGGTGGGTGGTTTCATCCAGCACGGTGTGCACGCTGACGCAGTCGGCTTCCCGCAGCACGTCCTCGAGGCTGTCCACCCGTTTGCAGGTCACCGGTTCTTCGCCGCGGGATTCAGAAAATCGCTGTAAGCCGCGATGTAGTCTTCCAGGTCCTGGTTGGGGTAGATGTCATGGTAGACAAGATTCATCTTGTGCCCTTCGACCATCATGCGGGCGTAGTTGGCGCCGATGCGGCCGGCACCGATAACCCCCACCGTTTTGCGCCACAAAAGCTCGCCCAGAAAAAGGGTCATCAACCAGCCCTTGTAGTGGCCTGCGCGCAAAAACCGCTCGGCCTCGCCGGTGCGGCGGGCGGCCGCAAAGGTCAGGGCCACGGCCATTTGGGCCGTGGTTTCCGTCAAAACCCCCGGGGTGTTGCCCACCGGGATGCCGTGTTTGGTGGCGGCATCCACATCCACGTTGTTATAGCCCACGGCCACATTGCTGTAGGCGGTGCCGCCGGCGGCCTTGAGGGCGCCGAACAACTCGTCGCCCCAGTCCTCGGTCAGCTGCCCCAGGACGGCGTCGCATTGTTGGCCGATGGCGGCCTTGATGTCTTCAACGCTGAGTACATCGGTGGAAGTGCAGATCTCCACCTTGCAATCGGCCTTAATCAGGCGTTCGAGCCACAACGAGCCGGGCAGTATTTTGGTGACAATAACGCGTTGGCTGCCGGAAGGATTGTGGGTCTCCCATTTCTTTTGCTCCATTACGAATACCTCCATTGAAACCGTTCCGGGGTTCAAAGTTCAAAGGTTCAGGGCTGATGTCCGATCCGAACCGTTTATTGCTGAAAAACCAAACCCACTGCTTGCACCCGTTTTCATTTTAACAAGGCTCCCGGCCAAGACCTGGCTCCAGCAACCCGCTGATGGTCGCCTTGTGAAACCCGGAATGCTTGCCACCCCGGCAATTAGGGCAGCAGCAAACCTTGAATTTCCTGTAAATAATTTCCTATTTGGTCGTGGTCGAAACAGTACCGCAGACGGCAAAAAGGTTTCCTGAATTTTGCCACATCCTGTTGGACGGACTTTTGGTTGATGATTACATCCGCCATTAATTGGGCCAGTTGTTGGAAATCCCCGGCTTCCATTCCGAAGCGGGTCATCTCGGATACGCCCATGCGCAGGGCGCCGGAAGCAGTGAAACCCTCTTCATCCGGAGCCGCCTGATAGTTCAAGACGATATTGTTATCTTCCAGCCGCCGGGCAATTTCCGCGCCCCTGGCATAACCCACATTGACGATCACCTGGTGGGTCTCGGTATAGTCGATGGCAGGATCGCCGGCCACGTCCAGGCCGCAGTCCTTCAAGGCCAGGGCGAACGCTTTGGCATTGGCAATGATATTTGCCTGATATTCATCCTTAAAGGCGTTCATTTCGTAGGCTGCCATCAGCAGGCCCAGCTGGGTGCCTAAATGGTGGTTGCTGGTGCTGCCGGGAAACGCCCGCCGTTCAATGGCTTCCCAGAATTCATAGTCCGGATCTGATTTCTGGTAATTGCCGGCGACAATGCCGCGCTGGGGACCGAAATAGGTCTTGTGGGTGGAGCCGGTAACAAGGTGGGCGCCTTCCTTAAACGGTTCCTGGAAATGGGGGCCGATAAGTCCAAGGACATGGGCCATGTCATATAAGCACGACGCTATCCAGACCCAGTTGATCGATGAGGGAGCGGATTTCTTTGACCGGTTCCTTATGCAGGACCATGCTTTTGCCGAAAATGACCAGCTCGGGCCGGTATTGTTCGATTAATTTGCCGCAGGCGGCGACATCGATCTGGTAGGGGTTCTCTTCCCGAACCGGGAAATTGATCACGGCCGGTTTTTCGGTCTTGGGATCACGGGCCACGAAATCCCGCAACGCCCCCATGGGTTGGGCGGACAGGTGGCCGCCGCGGATAATATGGTTGTTAAACACCCTGTTGATACGCCGCTGCTCACTTTTGCGATCAGCCCGGTTAATATAATCGACCATCGCGCTGAACACAGCCGTGTTGGCCATCTGCCCTGATATGGGCCGGGTCTCTACGACACTGCAGCCCAGAAACTGGCGCAGTTCAGCGACCAGCAATTCTTCGACTTCAGCGATAAAATCGGTGCCCTGGTAGTAAAACACCTCGGCCTCTTCAAAGGCTTTGACCCCTTTATGTTCGCCGTAACGGCATACCGGATCCATGATGGTCAGCATGCGGGTTATGGCAGACGGCGACTGCTCCGAAGGAATTAGATTAATACAGTCCTGCTGTCGCCAGCGGGTGTTGGCGATGGCCTTGGTGATCAGCGTGTTTACTTTGTCAATGGCCGCCTTCTCGGCGGGGGCCGTGTCGGCTTCCGCCGTGTCTGCGGCCAGGTCGATGGACCGCGCAAAGGGCGGTGCCTCGCTTCTTAAAAAATAGGGTACGATCAGCCCCGAAACCTTTTTTTTTCTGATTTCGATCTCGACCGTATCGCCTTCCATCAGGTTGCTGTCCAGCAGGGCCAGCGTGATGGCGCGCCGCCCGGTGACATCTGATATGCGGGAATCGATTCCCTCTCCGGCAAATTCCCAATGGGGCACCACGGTACCACTGGTGATAAATCCCACATGCTGGCCGTTTGCAAAAACCTTGCTGCCGGCCCGGGCCACCCCTTTGCCGGTCAGGGCCACCGGCCTGATGATGCGCGGCAGATCCTTTATGCGGCTGTAATCCCGCTTAACGATTTTTTCAAAAGCCTCAAATTGACGGGTCAGGGCGGATCTGCCGATAAAATCCGCTTTCAGCGGCGAGAGGCTGACGGCAAACCGGGCCAGGGGGCAGGCAAAGATCGGGATCTCGTTGTTTTCGGGATCCAGTCCCAGCTCATGACCGTAAAGGGGCAGGCCGGCTTCCAGGCGCAGGGTATCCCGGGCCCCGAGGCCGATGGGCACCGCGCCCTTTTCACACAGCAGGTCCCATAGCATCACCGCATCCTGGCGTGGGATAAAAATCTCGAAGCACAGGGGCTCCCCGGTATAACCGGTTCTGGCGATAAGGACCTCGACCCCTTTGATCGTTGCCGCAGACAGCTGGTTGCGCATGGGCTCCGGCAGACGGCCGGCCTCGATGATACCTTCCATAATCGCTTTGGCCTGCGGTCCCTGGAGGCTGAGCATCGCCATTTCAGAGGTCTTGTCGGTCAGTTGCTACCTGGTCAAAAGATTTCAGTGCCTGCTGAAAATGCTGCCAGTCCTTTTCGCGGTTGGACGCATTGACCACCAGCAGATATTCATCTTCGTAAAATCGGTAAAGATAGGCATCATCCACAGCGCCGCCGGTTTCATTGGGAATCATCGTGTACTGGCTTTCTTCCACCTCCAGGCCGGCCGCATTGTTGGAAAGCACGTGCTGCAAAAAATCAAGGGCCTGGGAGCCGGAAATGATAAAGCGTCCCATATGGGAAACATCGAAAAGGCCGGCCTGGTTGCGTGTTGCCAGATGCTCATGCAAAATCCCGCTCTGGTATTGAACCGGCATATTCCAGCCGCCGAAATCAACCATGGTCGCATTCAGCTCCACATGGCGATCGTAGAAAACGGTTCGTTTCAAGTCGTCGTTCATTTTAATATCCTCCCACACGGTGGTTAAACTGACCGCAGGTTGTCGGCGCGACAGACGATTCCATCAGGCCGCCGACATTTTGTTTTTATCCTAATCCGTCAGGCAGGGCGTGCGTGCAGCCAGGGTTTCATCCAGTCTTTGCACTTTCGGATTCCGGGGCGCATCGTGAAGAAGCTCAGGCTGCTCCTGGGCTTCTTTGGCAATGCTTTTCATGGCGTCAATAAACTGGTCTATGGTTTCCCTGGATTCGGACTCGGTCGGCTCGATCATGATCGCACCGCTTACCACCAGTGGAAAATAAACGGTGGGGGGATGAAACCCATAATCCATCAGCCGCTTGGCGATGTCCAGGGTGGCGACCTTGAACTTTTGCTGGTGTTCGTCCGTAAACACGCATTCGTGCATGCAGGGCCGGTCGTAGGGCAGGTGAAATACCCCCTTGAGATTTTCCCTGATGTAATTGGCGTTGAGGACAGCATATTGACTGGCTTTCTTCAGGTCCGGGCCCATGCTCAGGATGTAGCTGTAGGCCTTGATCAGGACGCTGAAGTTGCCGTAGAAGGCGTGCACTTTTCCGATGGACTCCGGGTAGTCTTCGCAAAGTTCATACCCATCCTTGTTTTTGACCACCCGGGGAACGGGAAGGAATTTCTCCAGTTCCCGGGTCACGCAAACCGGTCCGCTTCCCGGACCGCCGCCGCCGTGGGGGGTTGAGAATGTCTTGTGAAGGTTTAGATGAAGGACATCCACCCCCGTATCCGCCATGTTCACTATCCCCATGGCGGCATTCATGTTGGCCCCATCGCCGTACACAAGACCGCCCCTGTCGTGAACGATTTGGGCAACATCTTTAATGTTGTCTTCAAATAACCCCAGGGTATTGGGATTGGTAACCATGATGCCGGTGGTGTCATCGTCCATGAGCTCGGCGACCGCTTCGGGTGAAAGGACGCCCTGTTCATTGGATTTTACCGCTATGGCTTTAAAACCGCACAGGGCGCCGCTGGCGGGATTTGTTCCATGGGCGGTATCCGGGATCAATATTTTTGAGCGGGGTCGTCCCTTGCTCTGGTGGTAGGCATGGAAGATCATCATGCCTGCCAGTTCACCCTGGGACCCGGCGGCCGGTTGCAGACTGACCGCTGGAAGCCCGGTGATTTCCCCCAGATACAGCTCAAGGTCAAACAACAGCTTAAGTGCTCCCTGGGACAGGGAAGACGGCAGCAGGGGATGGGCCCCGGCAAAGCCGGGCAGGGCGGCCTGGCGCTCATTGGTCTTAGGATTATACTTCATGGTGCAGGATCCCAGCGGATACATGCCGCTGTCGACACCAAAGTTCCATTGAGACAAGCGGGTAAAATGGCGCACCACATCCAGTTCACTCAAATCCGGAAAATCCGGGCCGTCTCCGGCAACCTGCGTATCCACGGCAACTGGGTCCACATCCCGCCGCGGGAGCGAAAAGCCGGTCCTGCCGGTCGAGCCTTTTTCCCACAGAAGCGGCTCGTTAAATATATGGCCGGTCGTGCCTGTTAACTCTTTCATTTTGTGACCTCCTCAATCAAATCGTCCATGTCTTCTCTGGTGGCCGTTTCCGTGGCGCAAAAAAGATAGTGTTCTTCGAGCTCAGGGTAGTAAGGGGCAAGGGGCAGCCCGGCCACAATCTTTTTTTCAAGAAGTCGCGCGTGGCTATCTTTAAACCCTGCGGGAAATTTGACGACAAATTCGTTAAATACGGGGGATTCAAACGGGATGGTCATCCCGGCATTTTGAAAGGCAGATTTAAAATAGGCGGCCTTATCGTGATTCAATTTTGCCAGTTCCCGTATCCCGGTACCGCCCAGGGAGGCCATGTACATGACGGAGGCGGTGGCGCACAAACCCTGATTGGAACAGATGTTGGAGGTTGCCCGCTCCCGGCGGATATGCTGTTCGCGAGTGGCCAGGGTGAGCACAAAGCCCGGGCGCCCGTCACGGTCCACGGTCTTGCCGATCAGGCGTCCGGGCATGTTACGGACGTATTTTTTTTGAGCGGTGAACATCCCGAGGCCGGGTCCGCCGAAAGACTGGGGGATACCGAAGCTTTGCCCTTCTCCGCACGCAATATCTGCACCGCAATCGCCCGGCCTTTTCAATACCCCATAGGCCAGTGGTTCGGAAAAAGCTGTAATGAAAAGGGCTTTATCGTCGCTGTGGACCCTGTCCCCAACCGCTTTCAAATCTTCGATGCAGCCAAAAAAATTGGGGGACTGCACCGCCACAGCGGCCAGCTCATCCAGGTTGTCCAGCCCGGAAAGATCGGTCCTGCCGTCAGGCAGGAAGGGAATCTCGGTGACTTCGTAGCCGGTGGGAGCAAAATAAGTTTGAACGACCCGACGGTACAGCGGGTGAATGGCAGTGGATACGGCCACCTTTTTTCTGCGGGTGATGCGGATGGCCATCAGCAGCGCTTCGGCCAGGGCCGAGGCGCCGTCGTACATGGAGGCGTTGGCCACTTCCATGCCCAGAAGGCGTGTTACCAGGGTCTGATACTCATAGATGGCCTGGAGGGTGCCCTGGCTGATTTCGGGCTGGTAGGGCGTATAGGCCGTATAGACCTCGGAGCGGCTCAAAAGCTGTTTGACGACTTCGGGGATGAAATGGTTGTATGACCCCGCGCCCATGAAAACCTTATATTCCGGCGCAACTGCCATGGAGCCGGCCATCTCATCCATCCGGCGATTGAGCTCCCATTCGGTCAGCGGTTCGGGCAGATTCAGATCTTCTTTGCGCCGGCAATCTTCGGGGATACCTGAAAATAGGCCGTCGAGGTTGTCGACTCCCACAACCTGAAGCATCCTGTCAATATCTTCACGGGTCTGGGGTAAATATCTCATGGTCTTATCCTTTCAACATGTCAAGATATGTTTTCTTGTCTTTGAGCGCCCCATACTCGGCGGGGTCTTGCAACCTTACATCCACCATCCAGCCTCCGGCGTAAGGGTCATTGTTTACCAGCTCCGGTGCATCCTCAAGGGCTTCGTTAACCGCGGTGATTTCCCCGCCGACCGGCATGTAAAGCTCGGAGACCGCTTTCACAGATTCAACGGTTCCGAACTCCTGGCCCTTTTCGAATGTTTCCCCAACCTCGGGCAGCTCGACAAAAACAATGTCGCCCAGCTGATTCTGGGCGTAGTCGGAGATGCCGACCCTGACAACACCGTCGCTTTCTTTAGCCCATTCGTGGTCATCGCTGTATCGCAGATCATCCGGAAAATTTAACTCACTGACTTCTTTCATGTTGTTTCTCCTTATTTTTCGATTCTAGGCCGCCTGGTCTTCGGCCAGGCCGGCGCGGGTCAGGAGCCACTCGGCGCTGTCGTTCCACACATCGATCTTTTCAATGCGCCCGTCGCGGATTTCAAAGCGGTCGATGAAGCGGTTGCCTTCGAAAGGGGTTCCGTCCGGCCAGGCGCCAAATAAAGTGCCCAGGCAATAGACAACCAGGCGCCCCTCTTCCTCAGGGCAGACATCGTATGTGGTGATGTCTTTTTTGACACTGGCATAGCGCTTGGCATTGAATTCGCCGGTCTGTTCGGCCCTTTCGAAAACGCGCTTGCCGGTAAAGGTGAATACCAGGTCGGGCGAGACCAGGGCCCGGGACCCTTCTTTATCTCCGCTCATGCTGGCTGCCAGAAATTTTTCGATCAGTTCTATCGCTTCTTTACGATCCATTTTTCATCTCCTTTTTAGCTGGTGCTTTACAGCTTATTGTTTTTCTCAAGTATTTTAATAGCGCTTTGAAGGCCCATGGCTTCGAGGGTGCTTTTTAAGGGATTGCCGGTATTCACATCCCAGCCCTCCAACTCATAGAAAATGGATTTCCATTCCTCGACCTTAGCGCGATCCAGATGGCGGGGGACGACATTTTTATATTCCCACTGACCGTTTTCTTTAACGGGCATAAAGTAGCTGGGGGATCGGCCGGGCACCATCACGATTCCCTCGGAAGGGACCGTGTACATATAGTCGGCAAATGTTTCCATATCTCTGGTTCGGCCCTGCAAGGCCCAGATGGCCCGGTTGAGGGTAAAAATTTTCCTGCCGATTTCCATCGAATCTTCAAAGCTCATTTTTTTGCCGGTCACCGCTTGGAAAAAGTCAACTTCTCCCTCGGGTGTCAGGCCTTTATTGTCGGGCGCGTAAGGATTGATAAAATCGGCGAAGGCATTGTCGCACAGGCCGCAGGACTGCTTCCAGAATAAGGAGTAATGCAGCAGCCAGGCGGTGGTCCGGGCCATGTGGATCGAATACATATTGGCATCGCTAAAATCGATCATGAGCGGGTCATGATAGGGACTGCATTTTTCGGCGATTATTTCAGATGCCTGGGCCGCGGACACCACCGGCTTTTGCCGGCGGCGACATCCAAATTGGGTATCCAGTATGAAATGGCGTTGAAGTCGTGACAATTGATATCCCGGGATGAAACCAGAGAAGCATAGCCCCAGTAAACCTCGGTTCGGGGATCATAATGAATGGGATAGCCCCAGGGCAAAACGGGCAGCGTCCCGGTTGCCAGATCCTCTTCGAGCCGCCCCCATTTATCGGCCGCCCTGACGATCCCCTCCGCCAACTGGCTGCCAATGCCTTTGCGGTGGGCTATTTTATGCAGAAAATCCTCGATGAATTCGGCCTCACCCAGCTGGTCGAAGTCCAGGTCCGTATCGATCTCTTTGCCGGGCCCGAGGACCCCCTTTTCCCTGAGGGTGTTCAGGTAATTGATATCGACATCGATGACATAGGCGTTGATCCCTAATCGATCACACAATTTCGTTGCTTTGCCCGAAATCTCGGTAACCCGTCCGCGCTTGGCAAGCTCAAATTTCTGATAAAATCGGCCCTTTTTGCAGATGGCCCCGGTGCCGATCCCGATGGAGGTTTTGGGCCTGCAATTCATATGACAGCCGTAACACCCATGGGCCCTTCTCTGGTTATCGAAAATAGCGCCGCCATGGCACGGGTGGCCTCCGAAATGGGAGGTGATATATTCCTGCCAGTCGCTAACGGTCGGGTTCTCGAAATCCGTGCCGTATTTTTTGCGATAGCGCATGGTTTCCTGCAGCAGTCTTTGCGGATCGGCAACCGCCACACTTCCGGTGCCAAATACGCTGATCGCCTTTAGTTTCTTGGAACCCCAGACACCGCCAAACCCCCCCTGGCCAAAGGAAGGCCCGGCACTATGCTGGACCGTGGCGATTCTGCTCAGATTTTCCCCCGCCGGCCCAATCACCAGGGCACACGGCCAGCGCGTCAGGTTATCGGCTTTGACGTTGGGTTGTTTGCTTTTGTTGATTTCAGCCGATACCTGGCTGAAAATCACCCGTTGGGTTTCCTCGGTGTCCAGCCCCCACATGCCGGTGGCATCCTTAAATTCAACCTTGCCGTCAACGATGTCGATCCAGGTCGGATTTTCAGCCGCCCCTTCAATGACGATGCCGTCAAATCCGGCGAATTTAATCATGGCCGGAAAGTGGCCGCCGATGCTGCTCCGGCCAAACCATTCATCGGGGTAGCTCTGGGATTGAATGCCGACCATCTCGACCCTTGAAGCGCCGGGAACCAGAGTCCCCGCAAACAATCCGGACATCAGGACCAGCGTGTTGCCCGGGTCAAAGGCGCCCACCATCTTGTCCTGCATCAGGTCAAAAAAGACAGCGGTGGCGATACCGTGTCCGCCCACCCACTGTTCATAATCTTCGGTATTCAAAGTGGAAGTGGTCTGATCGGTCAAATTTACGCGGAGGATTTTACCCGTGAATCCAAACATGATCCTTACCCCTAATCCGTCGGCAGCCCGAATTGTTTCCAGCCGTCGCCCCTCAAATTTTTTGTGTAGCCGTTTTCGCCTATAGGCGATGGCGTTTTGGCACTAAATTTAATCGCATTAACCGGGCAGATTTCAACGCAGGCCTGGCCGCTCTTTTTTTTCCTGTAGGTTGCAGCCTTGCACAAATCGCATTTAAAAGACTTTTTTTGATGGACATCAAAGAATATTCTTGAAGGAATAAACGGGCAGGCATGCATGCACTTCTGGCAGCCGATACATTTTTCCCGGTCGATCCCTCTGACATTCATGTGCTCTTTGTCGATATGAAGCGCTTCGGTGGGGCAGACGATGAGACATTGGGGATATAAGCACTGTTTGCACACCGCCATCTGGATATCCGTCGGGAAATGCCCCAGGGGGTCGCTCATTATCTGTATCCGGGAAAAGGCCGGATTGATTTTGCCTTCGTGAGCCAGCGAGCAGGCCAGCATGCAGCTTCCACAGCCGGTGCATTTTTTGGGATCAACGATGAGGTACCCTTTGGCCTCCGGGACAATCTGTTCAATGGAGAATGCCGGGTTTCTTTTAGGATGTGGCCGCTTGGTCATATCATTTTCCTTATTCGATATTTGTCCGCCTAAGGACCCGGATATTTACTCAAGGGTGCCCAGGTAGGCCTTTTCTATTTCCGGATCATTTTGCATGGCCGCCGCCGGGCCGTCATGCACCACCTTGCCTGATTGGAGAACGTAGCCGCGGTCGGCTACCGACAGGGCCAGGCCCGCCATTTGGTCAACCAGTAAAATGGTGATCCCCTCGTCGCGCAGGTCCGCCAGCACCGAGAAAAGGGTATTGACGATGACGGGCGCAAGGCCGAGGGAGGGTTCATCCAGAAGCAAAATCCTGGGTCTGGCAATCAGCCCGCGGGCAACCGCCAGCATCTGCTGCTCGCCACCGGAAAGCAGCCCCGCCCGGCTGTTTTGCCTTGCGCGCAGTGCCGGGAAGCGCTCCAGCATCTCCTCGACCTCTTTGTCGGCATCAAAATCCTTGCGGCTATAGGCCCCTAGCCGAATATTTTCCAGAACCGTCAACTCGGGAAATACCTGACGGCCCTCGGGCACTAGAAAATAGCCCTTCAGCGGCAATGCGATGGGCCCCAAATGAGGTAATGTCTTTGCCCAGTAGCAACACGGCTCCTTTCACAGGCCGGTGTAGGCCGCTGATGGCGCGCATCAGGGTTGTCTTGCCGGCGCCGTTCGCTCCCAGAACCGCCACGAATTCACCCTTTTTGACATTGAGGTCGATATCCTTCAAAACAGGCGCCACGCCGTAGGCCGCACCGAGTTTGCGTGACTGAAAGCACCTCTTCTTCTTTGCCGTCCAGAGACACCGTGCGCGGACGGCCCTGAATTCCGCTCTCACCCAGGTAAGCCCGCAGGACCGCGGGATCATTTCTGACCACGGCCGGTTTTCCGGCTGGAAATACATGTGCCGGCGTCCAGAACCATGATGTCGTCTGAAATATTCATGACCAGATTCATGTGGTGTTCGACCAGCACCACCGTCACCCCTGTTTCGGCGATCCGTTTGATGAGCGCACTGACTCTGGTAGTCTCGTGGTGTCCCAACCCGGCGGCCGGCTCATCGAGCAAAAGCACCTGGGGCTGCATGGCCAGGGCCCGGGCGATTTCAACCAGGCGTTTGTCCACATGGGGAAGGTCACCCGCAGCGATATGAATCGGGCCGCTGTATCCGACGAATGCCAGGAGGTTTTCAGCCGTCCGTCTTAGGTGGTCATCTTTTTCCACTCTGAAAAGAGAATCTAACAACCGAACCCAACCGGCCGCGGCGCAAGGCGATGAGTAGGTTGTCGAGGACCGACATGTTGTCGAACAGTTGAGTTGTCTGATATGTCCTCGCAATGCCGGCCCGCGCGATAGTAGTAGGGCGGCAATTGGGCGCACATTTTTTCTCGCCAAGTGTGACCATCCCGTCATCAGGCTTGTAAAAGCCACACATGAGATTAAGGACCGTCGTTTTTCCGGCCCCGTTGGGACCGATGATACTCGTCACATGACCGGGAGGGACCGTTAAACCGACGCTTTCCACTGCGCGCACCCCCTCCAAAGGAGATACAAAGATCTTCAATGCTGAAATTCTGATTCTTGGCCCCCCGGCAATATACTCTAAAACATCGGTTCCATCCGTTTGCGCAGTTCGGCGATCAGGGCGGCGAAAACGGTTTAAAATGGCGCCGGCAATACCTTCGATGGGGTCAGCCACATCACAATCAGCAAAAGGCCCGAAAAACAGGCAGTCGGTATTCCGCCAAGACAGATAAGAAACTCGGGCATCAAGACCACCACATCGCCCCTAAGCAGCGGGCCCAAAACCATGCCGGAACCACCGACGATCACGACCAGCAGAAATTCGATCGATAGAAAAAATGGGAACGAGCCCGGGCTGACAAAACTGGTTAAGGGAGCAAACAAGGCGCCTGCCAGTCCTGTGAAGACTGCTGAGAGCATAAAAGCCATGGTGTGAATCGCCACAACACTCAGTCCGAGTGACTCTGCTGCCACTTCGGAATCCCTGACGGCCCGCAAGGCAAGCCCCCATCGGCTTCTGGCAAGCTGAGCGTATAACAACATCATAATCGCCGTGACAGCTATGATCAGAAGCGCAACTCCTCGTTCGTCAAACTCATACCCGAAGGTAGATGGTTTCGGAATATCCATCATGCCGTTGGCGCCACCGGTCAGCGCCCGCCATTCGATGGCACCATGTTCGACAATAAAGCCGAAAGCGATGGTGATCATGGCCAGGTAGGGGCCTCTCACCCGTAAAGCCGGAAGAGCCAACACCGTCCCAACCAGCCCGGCCAGGATACCGGCGGCGAGAAAGGCCAGCCAGAAGCTGAGACCGTGGGTGGTTGTGAGAATGGCGCAGGTATAAGCGCCGATGGCATAAAAACCCGCATGGCCGAGGGAAACCTGCCCTACCATCCCCATCAGGATATTGAGTCCTACGCCGACGATGGTGACCAGCCCGACGGTTGAGAGAATATGAATCTCATAGCCATTAGCCATAAAGCAGTAGGCGGCAGAAAATAGAATGAGTGCGGCGATATGCCAGATACCTGAGGGATCTCATACTTTTTTCACCTCCGCGTGACCAAAAAGCCCGTTGGGCATAATCGCCAGGACAACGATGACCATCGTAAACGTGAGAATATGGGTGTAAGGCGAACCGAGCAAGGCCATGATGAGGGCTTCGATTAAACCGTACAGGATGCCGGCGACGATAACCCCCCAGGCGCTTGTAATGCCGCCAAGGATGGCGACGGCAAAAGCCTTGATCCCGAAAAGAGTTCCCATGTCGGAAGAGACGTTGAACAACGGGGCGATCAAAATGCCCGCAATGCCTGCAAATATGGTGGATATCACAAAAGAAACGACGATGATCGTGCGGACGTTGATGCCGACCAGGCGTGCGGAATCCGGGTTCTGAACCACGGCCCGCATGGCTCTTCCCTGCTTGGTATAGCGTGAATACAGGTGCAGTCCGACGCCCACCAGCAGACCCACAAACGGGGATGACAATCTGCAAGGGCATGATAATAAGATCACCGATGATCATAGACACATCCGGCATCATCGAGGGCAACATGCGGGGTTCTTTGCCATACGTAAACAGAACCACGTTATCCAAAACGATTCCGGCTGCAACCGTAGACATCAGCCAGGCCAGCGAGCCGTCTTTGGCAAACGGGCGCACGGCAAATCTCTCCACGACCGCCCCCCATACGCCGCAGGTAATGAGCGCCATGACAATGCTGGCCGGAATGCTCCACCCCCAGGTTACCGAAAAGGAATAACACATCACGGCCCCTAGCATCATGGAACTGCCCTGGGCGAAGTTTACCGTGTTGGAAACCGAGTAGGTGACGTAGAAGCCAAGTGCCAGAAGTCCGTACATGCTGCCAAGCCCGAGGCCCGTAATGATAGCCGATAGTACCAACATACTTGCAATCCTTTTTTTAGCTGGTGCTGCTTTCCCGCGGATTCGATTTTGGCGATAGGGTCGAACCCTTTCGCCCCGTCTCGAAAAAGAGCCGGGAAATCCGTCCTTGCTTGAAAACTCCATAGGCGGATTTCCCAGCTGTATTCGATCCGTCTATAACCCGGAACTTATTTCTTTACTTACTTACCGACCGGTTTGATTTCATTGCCGACATACCGCACCATCACGTAATCCTTGTAGCCGAGGGCATCATGATTTTCGGCCGTGAAAGCCGGATCGTAGTTTTTAATAAGGCCCTGATAAGGCTTGAGGTTTTCCAGGGCCAGTCTGATTTTGTCGCTGTCGGTGCTGCCCGCCTGCTCGATGGCACGCGCCAGAAGGTGCATGGCATCATAGGCATTGGCATATCCCACGGGCGGGAAAATTTCCTCCGGACCGTTGATGTCCTTATATTTTTTCTTGGCAGCGGCGATAAATTTTTTGCCGACCTCATTCTGAGTCCCGAAGAAGCTGTAGGTCTGAACAAAATGGACCTTTTGGGATCCGGGTCCCGCCAGCTCCGGGAAACGACCGCCGGAAACCCCCCAGTGGGAGACAACCGGCACGTCCCATTTCATGCGTGAAAGGGATTTTACAACGGTTGCACTGGGTCGGACATTGGCGACCAGTATGATGGTGTCGGCGCCTGCACTTTTTAGCCGCATCAGCTGGGGAACAACATCAACGTCGCGGGACTCGAGCTTTTCGATGCCGGCCAGCTCGATATTGGCGTCGGCAATGGCTGCCCGCAGGCCTTTTTCATTGGATTCCCCCCAGGGATTGTTGATCAGCATCAGCCCGGGTTTCTTGGTGCCATAGGTTTTGATGGAATACTGGATGAGGGCCTGGTCCACGATGGCGTCCATGGCAGAAACCCTGAAAACATAGTTCGGGTCAGCCCCGTTGCGGGTGATCGGCGTGGCAGCGGCCCAGACGCCCATGAAGATGACCTTTTCCTTGTTGGCCACCGGCACGATGGCCAGGGAAACCGGGGAATCAAGGCCACCGAAAAATGCGGTTACCTTTTCTTTGAAGATCAATTCGCGCGCCGCCATCTGCCCTTTGGGGGGGTTGGACTCATCGTCACGGCTGATCAAGGTAAACATGCGGCCGCCAAGGACGCCGCCGTTGGCGTTAATTTCCTCGATCGCGAGGGTCAAGCCGCGCATGATGGCTTCCCCGGATTTGGCCGACTGGCCCGATAAGGCCGAAACCTGCCCGATCTTGATGGGTTCGGCGGCTGTCGCCGGCATGCTTCCTATCATGACAACAGCAGCAATTAAAAGGCTAAGACCAAAAACTTTTGTCATTTGACGGTTAAACATTTTCTACCTCCTTTTAACTATTAAGGTTAATTTAGCATTCTACCCCGGCGAGCATTCGCGTCGGGTGACCGGTGTGAATACCGGTCCCAATCAATAGTCAATAGAAAGCTGAGCCATGATATTTACAGACTGGCCGAGCTTTCGGGAACAACGATAACCTAGAACACCTCAAATTTTTTGCGCTTCAAAAACTGGCCATGGCCGGCCTCGGCCACAAGCTTGCAATCCTGCACCAGAACGGTCCCGCGGCTGATGGTGGTGATGGGATATCCCTTTACTTTCCAGCCTTCATAGGGCGTGAAATCCGTATTGCTGTGCAGGCCCTCCTGGGTGATGGTGACCTCTTTTTCAGGATCCAAAATCATGATATCCGCATCACTGCCGATGGCCAGGGTTCCCTTTTGGGGATAAAGTCCCACAAGTTTGGCCGGGTTGGTGGCCGACACTTCTGCAAATTTAGTGACCGATATCCTGCCCTTGTTAACCCCTTCGGAGAACAATAGCGGAATCCGGGTCTCAATTCCCGGTGCGCCATGGGGAATCATATCGATTCTTTTGCCGCGGGTCTCGAACAGCCTGATCTTGTCTTTGTACGGAAAGGCGCAGTGGTCGCAGCCGATGGTCGACAGCGCCCCCGACCGCAGCCCGGCCCACAGCGCTTTCTGGTTTTCCCTGGGCCGCAACGGGGGGGTACAGACACCTTTCATGCCTTCATAGCCGGGTTTGTCGTAAACGCTTTCGTCGAGGCACAAATAATGGGGCATGGCCTCTCCGTAAACATTGACTCCCCGGGCCCGGGCCGCTGCGATTAACTCTACCACCGGACCGGCGGAAATATGGACAATCAGGACCGAGGCGTTTAACTCTTCAGCGACGGATATAACCCTGGATGAGGCTTCGATTTCGGTACTGAGCGGTCGGGTGGGCGCATGCCATTGGGGGCCGGTATTGCCGGCCGCCATGGCTTTGTCGGCCAGATAATCGATGGTGCCCGCATTTTCGCAATGAACACTGACGATACCGCCATGGGTGGTGACCGTGTCCATGATGCGTGCCAGATCGTAGTCAGGGACTGTCCAGTCATAGTACATGAACAGTTTAAAGGAAGAGATCCCGTTTTCGATCAATAGCGGGATTTCCTGGTAGATCTCTTCGGTGAAGCGGTTGACGATGGGTGTGAAGGCAAAATCGGCGATGCTTTTGCCGGCAGCCCTTTCCGTAAATTCATCGACGATTCCCTGCAGCGATTGATCTTTTCCCGGCATGGGGAAGTCGACGATGGTGGCAGTGCCGCCAAAGGCGGCCCCCACACTGGAGACGTACCAATCATCGACAGTCCGCATCCCATGCAGGATGCCATCAAGATGGGTGTGAATTTCAACCCCCGCCGGGAAAACGAAGTGGCCCGTTGCATCGATGGTCTGGGCGCCCCCGTCAATGCTGGCGGCAATGGCGGCTATCTTGCCGTCTTTTACGCCGATATCCGCCGCCATAATCTCACTGGCAGTCACGACCGTACCGTTTTTAATGACTAAATCCATTTTCAATCGATGCCCCTTTAAAAGTAGGTGTTCTAAAAATTGAACCCTGAGTTTCACCTGCCGGGTTACATCAGTCTTTATGCTGCACGTTCTGCGATCAACCCCCCCCTTGCGGAGGGGGGCGATTTGCTACTGCATGATCAGCGACATAATGGCTTTCTGGCCGTGCAGCCGGTTTTCGGCTTCGGTCCAGACAGCGTGGCCCCACTTGCCGTCCAGGACGCCGCTGGCAACTTCCTGCTCCCTTTCACACGGCAGGCAGTGCATGTAAACGGCCGTGTCTTTGGCCAGTTTCATCCGCTTTTCGTCGGCGATCCAGTTTCTGTATTTCCCGAACAGCTTGGCCATTTCGTCGTTCTGAGGTTCTTTCTGAACAGGCGGCAGAAGGTCCAGGCAGACGTGATTTTTGGCGTAAACCACATCGGCGTCCGCACAGGCGTCTTCCAGGTTGTCGGTTACGCTGTAGCTGCCCCCGTTTATTTCGGCATTGGCCTTGATGGCCGCTTCGATTTCCGGGTCGATACGCATTTCCGGCGGCCGGGCATAAACGATATCGGCGCCCACGAGACTCGACACATACATCATGTCGTGGTGCGGTGCGATGGGTTTCTTGGTGCTGTCAGAATAGGTCCAGGCCACGGTGACTTTGCGCCCTTTCATATCCGGGCCGAAGATTTCGCGCATGGCCATAAGGTCGGCGATACCCTGGCAGGGGTGATAGATGTTGTCCTCCATGTTGATGACCGGGATTTCGGCCCACTTGGCAAACTCCTGGATTACGCGCAGGCCTTTGTCGTATTCCCAGCCGACCACATCGCCCAGAATCCGAACCGCAATACAGTCACCCATACCCTGGATGGAGCGCACCATGTCGGATATGCGCTCGGTTTTATAGGCCACGTCTTCGCCTTCCAGAGAAGGGATACGGGTGGCACTGGGCTGCAGGAAATGCCCGTGCCCGCCCAGTTGAAAAATACCGGCTTCAAAACTGTTGCGGGTGCGGGTGGATGGGTTGAAAAACATCATGAACAGGGTTTTGCCGTCCAGAAGCTTATGGGGTCGACCCAGGGTATAATCCTGTTTCAAGGCCAACCCGGTGTCGATAATCGTCTCGATTTCATGTTTGTTAAAATCCCTGAGTGTAATAAAATCACGTCCGCGTAATGCTTTGGTTAACATGGATAATTCCTCCTCATTTTTAGTCCTAATCTTTATTACGTTTTAATAAACTAAGGCAAGTTTTATTTGTCCCTGACAATGCGCGTACCGGTCCTGCCTTCAAGTGCCACCAGGGTCATCTCCGGCAGGGTAATGATGACGTCGTTGCCGGTGGCTTTGGTAAAATCGATCGAGGCCTGGATCTTGGGGCCCATGCTGCCGGCCGGGAACTGGCCTTCGGCCAGGTATTTTTCGGCTTCGGCAACGGTGATGCGGTCCAGCTCTTTCTGGTCGGGTGTGTTGAAGTTGATGGCGACTTTCTCTATGCCCGTGGTGATGATCATCAAATCGGCATCGATATTTCTGGCCAGCAGGCTGGAGGCATGATCCTTGTCGATGACGCCCTCCAGGCCCTCAAGCCTCCCGTTGTTTTCGACCACCGGGATTCCGCCGCCTCCGCAGCAGATCGCGACATCGCCGAATTCAATGGCCTGCTTGATAACGCCTTCTTCAACGATGGCCCTGGGCATCGGCGAGGGAACCACCCGACGCCATCCGCGGCCGGCGTCTTCGATGGCATTCCAGCCGCTTTCGATCATCGGGGCCATCTGCTCCCGGGTGTAAAAAGGCCCCACCGGTTTGGTGGGGTTGTCAAAAGCCGGATCTGCCGCATCCACCAGGCACTGGGTGATGATGGTATAGCCGATTTTATCCATGCCCCTGTTCTTGAAAACATTGCTGATCTCGCGCTGCAAAAGATAGCCGATGCCCCCCTGGCTGTGAGCCCCGCAGATATCAAGGGCGAGGGGGTACACGTCGGTGCGGGCGGCTTCCACCCGGCGCAGGATGTTGCCCACCTGGGGTCCATTGCCATGGGTGACAACCACTTTGTGTCCGGCGGCTATCAGGTCGACAAGGTGCACCGCAGTGCGATGGCAATTTTTTATCTGGTCCGGGATATCACCTCTTTCATCCTGGCGTGAAATGGCGTTTCCCCCCAGGGCGACAACAATTTTTAAATTTGGTTTCATTTTATTTTATTTCAGAATGTTAGAAGAATTTATGGTTTCACTGACTCTCCATTCAGAGGTCTGTTGGGCTAGTATTATCTGGGAAGGTTTATATTTTATAAAATATATTTTGTCAACAGGAAATCTCTGCTCAAACGGTGTTGAAAAGGGCGTAGCGTCCGGGCAGTGACACAGTCTCCTTCCCAGGGATTCCTGCCGACCCGGTATTTCTGAAACTCATTCTTGACATTATTTTTTTTATAAGATATTTTTTGCAAAATATTAAATAATTGCAGGCGGTTCCCCGGGTGATGCGAGCCCTTGTTGATTTTTGCTGATCTTCGTTACGGCTTCTATCCAGGGGTTCTCCCCAATTTTTCAATGCCCAACAAACAAAAGGGAATGCAAATCGTGAACAGTCCAAGAAAGCGTCGTCCCAACCTCAGTGAAATTGCTTACGATGAAATAAAAGAAATGATCCTATCCGGAGAAGTTTCCCAGGGCGAGCGGATCCTGCTGGATGAATTTTCGGAGAGGTTAAACCTGAGCATAACGCCGATCAGGGAGGCCTTGAATAAGCTGGCCCAGGAGGATCTGATTCAGATCACGCCCCGGACCAGTCATGCGGTTATTTCCCTGGATGCCAAAGAGGCCACCGATATCCTGGAACTGCGGTTATTGCTCGAAACCTTCGCCTTTCAAACCGCCGGTGATAATTTGGCCGAATTCCCGGTGCAACGGTTTCGCGAGGTGTTTCAGCGACCTGAATTGGCTCAAAATTATAAACAATTCGTTCAATACGATGCCGAGTTTCACCGCACCATCGTGGCCGCCAGTAATAATAAAAGACTTGGCAAACTGTACGCCTATCTTCAAAATCTGGTCCTGGTCGAATTGATTGCGGCAGCCCAGGTCGGCGGGCGAATCGAAGCCGCCCTCGAGGAGCATTTGAAAATATTGGATGCCATTGAAGCGCGGGATGTGGATCTTGCCCTTATTGAGTTGCGGGGGCACCTGAAAACGGTGGGAGAGATTCTGCGCACCAAAGTTCCCAAAACCAACGGTTAGGATCCCGGGACGCTGCTTGCTGCCCATATGTCATTCGGGCGAAGCAGACTGTGTCGCAATTGTCAAAACTGCATCTGCTGCTGTTTTGTCACTCCGGACTTGATCCGGAATCCATTTTTTTCCCAAGGTGTTACACTTCTGGATGCCGGATCAAGTCCGGCATGACGATCAGAAATTAATTGCTTTTATTAATGACGACACAGCCTGCTTCCCATAGGTTACAATAAGTTGGTGACTTATTGGTAGGACAGTATAATAGGCGTATTATCAAACCTATCCCGCCGGGGCCATGATCTGGGTTCGTGTTTCAATCGATGGCCCCCGGCGCGCAAATTCCCAAGGACTCCCTGTTACGGTAGGCTTTTGCCTTCAAAACGGTCGAGGCTGAGATGTTCAATCAAGAGGGTTTTTTCACCGGTGGCGATATACTTGGCCAGATCCCGGCCAATGGTTGGCCCTTCGATGACGCCGTTGCCCCCGCAGCCAATCGCCAGCTGGTATCCATCGAGCTGCGAGTCGCCTAATATCGGCATAAAGTCAGGCGGCTCGGCGCGATAGCCGAGCCAGGAAAACGATACACCGCAATCGATAAACCCGGGTATATGCTCTTCCATTTGCTCGAATAAAAATTCCAGGAAGTAGTCGTCCGTGCCGCCTTTTTCCGGCAGTTCATCCGGATCCCAGCGGCCGGCATGCATCTCGTCACTCAGGTCCATGGTTAGATGCGCTTTGCAGATGAAAATGTTATCACCTTCCGGGCGGGCATAAAACCGGGGGTACTTCAGAACAGGGAATCGGTAATCAAGCTTCTTTTTAGGAGGCGCCAGGAAGAAGGCCTCCGCCTTGGTGTGCCAGATAGGCAGGTCCAAGCCGGCCAATTTGCCGGTGAAACGGGCCCAGGGACCCGAGGCGTCGACGATCACGTCAAAATCGAAGCTGCCTTTGCTGGTTTCAAGGCCGGTCACCCGTCCGCCGCTTGAATTGACCTTTTCAACCTTGGTACCTGTCAGGACCGTGGCGCCGTTGGCCCGCATTTTCTTGACAAAGGTATTGGAAATCATGGTGGCATCAAAATACCCGTCGTCTGCGGTCCAGCCTGCGCCGAGAACACCATCTAAACTCAGATCCGGTATTATTTTACGAATTTCGTCCGGGTCCGTCAGGTAATCCCCCCGATATCCTGCCGCTGTCGCCAGCGCAATACCGGTTTTTATGACGTCTTCGACCTCTTTATCCGTGGCCACCACCAGGGTTCCGCAATTGTCGAAACCGGCAGACCCCTTTTCTTCCTTTTCCATGTTCATGAAGGTTTCAAAACCGTATAAGCGCACGTCCCAATATTTATTGCTCAACGAGTCGTCAAACAGACAGACTGTCCCGGCCGATTTGGCGGTTGTTCCCGATCCGATTTGATTTTTTTCAAAGACGGTGACATCGATATGATCGTAAAGGCTCAGGTTGTAACCTACCGCTGTTCCCACAATCCCACCGCCGATGATGCCTACTTTTTTCTTTACCATGGTTTATTCCTCCTATTATTTCATAATTTTATTTGTTTTGGGTATGATGATTCTGCCGGGGAAAAGTGGATCGTCTGGATGCAAGAATACCCCATATGACGAAATGACTTTGATATCAAGGGGAAAACCATTTTTCCAGATAAGGTCCCGGCTATTTTTTTTGAGATGGTTTGTAGTAAAGTCCTATAAAAGAATTACAATATGATTGTCATCCCCGCGCAGGCGGCTGTGCCGCCTTTGACAAAGCTGCAAATGTTGCTCTTTTGTCATGCCGGACAGAAACAATTCGTTTTATAATTGCGACCCGGTTTGGTAGGCGGTAGTCCAGTTTAGGTCAGCCAGAATTCCAGCAGCCCAACGCTTATTCCACAGGCGCCTTAAGCTGCCGGGTGATCTCCGGCACGATTTCAAAGAGATCTCCGATAATCCCGAAATGGGCCACATCGAAAATGGGGGCCTCGGGATCGTTGTTAATTGCAATAATGATATCCGATGATTTGATTCCGGCCAGATGCTGGATCGCACCTGAGATCCCACAGGCCACATAGATTACCGGCTTAACTGTTTTGCCCGTTTGTCCAACCTGGTGAGAATAGGAGATCCAGCCGGCATCCACCACTGCCCGGGATGCGCCGACGGCGCCGCCAACGGCCTGGGCCAGCTCTTCGATCAGCGCGAAGTTCTTGGGATCCTCCAAGCCCCTGCCTCCCGACACGATATAATCCGCTTCAACCAGGTTTACCGTCTGGGTGTGGTCCTCGACAAACTCAAGAAATTCGATTCGGGGCTCGGAAATGGCAATATGACTGAGTTCCAAAATTTTTCCCGGGTGCCCGCCGTCTATTTTTTCGGCTTCCGGCATGACTTTATGCCGGACGGTGGCCATCTGGGGCCGGTGATTATCGCACAGGATGGTGGCCATGATGTTGCCGCCAAAGGCCGGCCGGGTTTGATGGAGCAGTTTGCTGTCACCATCGATGGTCAGCTCGGTGCAGTCTGCGGTCAATCCGGTTTTAACCCGGGCCGCCACCCGGGGAAGAAGGGAACGGCCGATTACCGTACCGCCTCCCAGAAATATGGCCGGCTTTTTTTCTTTGATGATTTCTGTTGTCAGATCGGCCTGGATGTCTTCGGAAAAATCGCCGATGGCCGGGTCATCGACCAGCCATACCTCATCAACCCCATAGGCGATGAGTTCCTCGGCCAGGTGCCTGACGCCATTTCCCAGCAATATGGCGCTGATTGGGTCATTGAGGTCATTTTGCAGGGCCCGCGCCGCCCCAATAATCTCCAGCACGACGGAAGCAAGCCGGCCGTTGCGATGTTCCGCATACAGGCAGATGCCGGCAAAGGCGGCAATGTCTTCGCCCTTGAAGGCCTTACGGTGGATCTCGATGGCATCGAAATCACAGGCGTCCACGCAGGCGCCGCAAAGGGTGCATTTTTCGTCGATTTGGGCTGTTCCGTCCACCACATGAATGGCATCATAAGCGCAAACCTCTTCGCAAGCGCCGCAGGCGGTACAATTATCAGCAATTACTTTAATTCCCTGCATTTTCTATCATTCTCCTGTTTTTATCAGGCTCAATCCCGGCTTGTCTCAATTCTTTGAGGAGCGCGGCCACCGCCTCACTTTTTTGCCCCGTAAACAGCTTACCCCTTTGGGATTTAGGGGGCGTGAAGATCTTCGTTACCCAGGTCGGTGACCCATTCAGGCCCAGCCGATCCGCATCGACTTCCAGGTCATCCTTATTCCAGATTTTAATTTCTTTTTTGCGGGCCTGCATTTTGGTTTTCAAGGATGGCAGGCGGGGCTCGTTGATCTCTTTGACCACCGTCAGAACCACCGGCAACCGGGTCTTAAGGCGCACATAACCGTCTTCAAGCGCCCGCTGTACGATCAGCGTGCCGTCTTCCTCGACACTTTCGATCTTTTTAATATCGGTGATATGGGGGATGCCCAGGTTTTCCGCCACCCCGGGACCCACCTGCCCGGTATCGCCATCGATGGCCTGGCGACCCATCAGGATAATGTCCGCACCGCCCAGTTTTCGAATGCCGGCCGCCAGGGTGTAACCGGTGGCCAGGGTATCCGCGCCGGCAAAGGCCCGGTCGCATAGCAGATAGGCATTTTGGATGCCCATACTCAAGGTGTCTCTGAGGGCGTTTTCAACCTGGGGCGGCCCCATGGAAAGGGTGTGGGTTTCACCGCCATATTCCTCTTGAAGGCGGATACCCTCCTCGAGTGCATATTCATCAAACGGATTGATGATGGATTCGACGCCTTCCCGGATCAGGGTATTGGTCTCAGGGTCTATCCGTACATTGGTTGTATCGGGAACCTGTTTGATACAGACAATTATCTTCAATTCTTGCCCCCTTTATTAATATCGGTGTGTCATTTTGGAACCGATAAGCGTTATTTTGCGAAAAATTTATATCTTATAAGATATAAACAGTCAAGGATTATTTGTCCGGATAATGTAATCTAAATACCAAATAAAAACAGCAAATTAAATTTATATTCAGAAATATCGAGATTGTATTGGTCTTTTCTGTCCCCCCGCAAATGGGATATTTCCTGTTGACATTATAAGATATATCTTGCAAAATCTTTCCCTGAACCGTTTTCGGTGATCCTCGGAAACCCCATGTTTTCTTTTCAATTCAGGTAAAGCACTTAGCACTGCCGGGCTCCGCAATAGCGCCGGCAGCAATGAAAGGTGGTATCATGTTTCATTCACTTATCCGCACCCGTCGCAGCATTCGCCAATATGAAAACAAACCGATCGAAGCTGAAAAGATCGATTTGCTCCTGGAAGCAACCCTGCGTCCACCATCTTCAAATAACCGCCAGCCCTGGGAATTTGTGGTGGTGACGGACAAGGAATTGCTGGCGCAGCTCTCCACTGCCAAACCCCACGGGGCCGGGTTTTTAAAAGATGCCGCCCTGTGCATCGTAGTGTGCGCCGATCCCGGCAAATGTGATGTCTGGGTTGAGGATGCCTCGATTGCCGCCACTTTTATTCATCTGGCAGCGGCCTCTTTGGGCCTGGGCAGCTGCTGGATACAGATTCGTAAACGCGAGAATGCCGATGGGCGACCGGCCCGGGATCGCGTGGCGGAACTGCTGGGGCTGCCCGATAACCTGGAGGTGGAAGCCTTTATTGCGGTGGGGTATCCTGCGGAAGAAAAGGCGCCCCATCCTCAGGAGGCGCTGCCATTTGAAAAAATATCCTATAACTGCTATGGGAATCGAACCAAATCCTTTTAATTCGCAGCGGAAAACCTTATTATAGATAAAATCAATTTAAAACCCACGGTTCCATTTTTCTGTTATTCCAGCATTCCATTTCTTATGTAAACCCGGACACCGTGAAATAGTATCATTGGTTTCAAGAGTTTTGAATTTTCCGGGATTACCTATCCGATCCTTCCGAACATCAGGGCCGGCTTCAGGCCGCCGTGAAAAAAAGGAAGGACCTCCAGCTTGAAGGGTATCTTTTTGATCAGCTTTCGGTCAGGTGCCACCAGGACCACCTTCCAGCCCTGATACGCCCGGCTCAGATGGTCGCCGATCGCGCCAAAAAGTTGTTCGCTTTTTTCGAGGCTTCCCAACCGTTTCCCGTAAGGCGGGTTGATAACGACTACCCCGGTTTGGTCGGTCAATTGACCCGGCAGAAAGTCAAAAAAGTTTTTTTGGGCAACGGTAATGATTTCGGTCAGGTGGTTGTGTTGAATACACTTGTCAAGCTGGCTGCAGGCTGCTGAATCCTGATCCGACGCAAATATCATCGGTTTCCGGGGAATGCTAAACCGGGTTTCACACTGACGCTTCAGATAGTCCCATCGCTTCTGGCTGAAGGAAGGCCAGTGCTGAAAGGCAAATTCCCTGAACCACCCCGGGGGTATATTTTTTGCTATCAAGGCAGCTTCCAAAGAAAAGGTTCCCGTGCCGCACATCGGGTCTATCAATGGTTCTGTTCCGCTGTAACCGGCTATCATCAAAGCAGCTGCCGCCAGGGTTTCACGCAGGGGCGCCTTGCCGTGGTGGCGTTTCAGGCCGCGCTTGTGAAGATGGCCCCCGCTGCTGTCAATGGAGATCGTAAGCGGTCATCCAGGCCCCGGACAAACACAGTTGGTCCGCCAGGCGCGTCTTTTTCTTGATTGCTATTATTGTGCGGCAAATGCTCGCTGATGCCGGCTAAAAAGCGCTGGTTGACGGCATCACTGTGATAAAGCCGGCAGTGCCTGGTGGTGACATGAATATCCGGTTGCCCTTTTGGCGGCAGGTAAAGTTCCCAGGGGATCTTAGCCACTTTCTTTTCAAGTTGCCGGAAACTGGTAGCTTGAAAGCTGTCGATACGCAACAGGATGCGACTGGCGGTGCGCAAATGCAGGTTGGCCTGATAGCAGTCCAGCAGTCGCCCGCTAAATTCAACACCACCGTCAACAATCGCTGCATTTTCAACTGGAAGCCCGAGGGCCGACAGCTCCCGTAGACAAAGATCTTCGAAGCCGGGCGCAGCGGCAATAAAATAGGTGCGCCGGCGGCCGATGATATGCCGTTTGATACGTTTGGAAAGGGAGATTTCAATGGTCATTGTACGCTATGCACCATGCGCTTTGCGCCATGCCCTAAGCCTTATACCACTAATTTCCAGCAACCAGCAAGAGGGCACAAGAAATAGCAAAGCTGTTTCCTTCGGATCATTATCTTTATTTTAAATCGTTATCTGGCATGTGTTTTATTTTTTGGCATAAGGGCGAATTAGAAAAAGTACGAATAAATGCTGATAAGCTTATAAAATATGGACAGAAACATACAAACTTGCGAAGTTTGGTGATGGGTTATTACCTATTAACCTACTATTATTTTTCTACCGGTGAATTTGAAACACTTTTAGATAATGCAATAAAAGCCACATCAATTGCCACAGACCCCTATTATTCTGCTATTCCGAAACTGTGGCTAGGTGCAGCGTATCTTCTATTGGAAAAACACGAAGAAGCTGAGGCTACTCTGCAAGAACTTATATCTTTTGATGAAAAGACTGGTGCACACGCTGCCACATTACCGGGTTACGCGTTTTATGGTGCAACTAAAATCGCAAAAGGCGAAATGTCTAAAGGCTTGGAAATAATTTTGAGTGCACAGCGACGGGGTATCAAGTTTCAAAGAAATAATATGTATGTCATATCAGAATTTGTTTTGGGCTTTGTTTATTTTCAAATTTTGGAAGGCAAGGGCCCCAAAAACCTTCTTACACTTGCTAAAAATTTCGGATTTCTAAATCCTTATATAAGATTAGTACCAAATTGTGGCATTTCCGTCTACATGTTACTGCCATTTATAAAAGATACACCTGACACACCTCAAAACTGGCGATATAACCAGCCAAACAGAAAAAACTGCTGGTGAACACTACGACCATTAGTCCTCTGTTCCAAGCGATTATCTTATTTTGTAAATTCCAGCTATCGATTGACAATATTCCAGTCCCTGATATCAGGGGAATATCATTAACATCCTTTAGCTTTCCTATTATTTAAGAATGTTGTAAGTGATGGCAAGAAGTCATCTGTTGTCGATAACGTATTATATCTGTAAAATAATCAATTTTTTAATTATCACAATGTGTCAACAGTTTTCAGAATCCTTATTTTTGGTTGAAAATGTTCAAAGATTTGGGTATTGATGTACTTAATCAATTTCTGATTTTCATTCTCCATCTGACCTGAAGCGATACGCCATTTTCAGATTCTACTCCGCTTCCTCCACTGACTTTTGCGTTCCTCCTAAAGTTCACATAATGAGTTTATTGGTTTGAAATTTAATAATGGAGGGCACGAAAATGCAATGCCCGAACTGTCAGTTTGAGAATCCGGAAGACTCATTATTCTGTGGGAAGTGTGGCACAGGGCTTGAGGTGAGCTGCCCAAAATGCGGATTGACTCCACCACCTAATTTCAAGTTTTGCAATAAATGTGGCCAGGATCTATCGAAAAAACCAGAAGAATTATCCAAAGAACTCTCCTTTGATCAGAAAATAGAAAAGATTCAAAAATACCTTCCAAAAGGCCTTACCGAAAAAATACTTTCCCAAAGAAACCGGATAGAGGGCGAACGCAAGCAAGTCACAGTGATGTTTTGTGATATGCAGGGTTTTACCCCATTATCTGAGATGCTGGGCATTGAAGAAGCATACTCGATCATGGATCAAGTTTATGAAATCCTGATACACAAAGTTCATGACTACGAGGGTACTGTCAATGAAATGACTGGAGATGGTATCATGGCGCTTTTTGGAGCTCCAATAGCGTTAGAGGATGCACCGCAACGGGCGATTCGATCCAGCCTTGCCATTCATCGGGAAATTGCTAAATACAGTGACCAACTGAAGACAGAAAAAAAAGATATGCCGTCTGTTAGAATGCGAATTGGCATTCACACAGGGCCAGTGGTAGTCGGTACAGTTGGAAACGATCTGCGGGTTGAGTTTAAAGCTGTTGGAGATACGGTGAATTTAGCGTCCAGAATGGAGGGGAAAGCTCAGCCTGGCACAACCTATATTACAGAGGATACCTTTAAACTTACTGAGGGACTTTTTCGCTTTGAGGCTCTTGGAGAGAAGGAAATTAAAGGTAAGAAAGAGCCTATTGTGATCTACCGAGCCATTGCCCCCAGTTCTAGCATGGACAAGATTCGATGTCAGTGCTGAAAGAGGCCTGACACCCTTTGTTGGAAGAGAGCGAGAGCTTGAACTCTTAATCGATGGTTATGAAAGAGCCAAGGGGGGGCGTGGTCAGGCATTTTCGATTGTGTCCGAGGCTGGCATAGGAAAATCCAGACTATTGTATGAGTTCAGAAAAGCTGTCGCCAGTGAAGACGTGATGTTTTTAGAAGGAAGATGCCTGTCATACAGCAGCGGTGTTGCTTACCATCCAATTATAGACATTTTAAAAGCAAACTTTGATATCCGCCAGGGCGATGGGGATTCTGAAATCAGGGAAAAGGTCAAAAGAGGTCTGAAAATAATAGGATTAGATGAGGCGTCTTCTCTCCCATATTTGCTTGAGCTTTTTTCAGTGAGAGACAGTGGTATCGATAAGATTCCACTGAGCCCTGAGGCGAAAAAAGAAAGAAATATGGAGGTTTTCAAGCTAATAAGTTTAAAGGGTTCCGAAATTCGACCTGTAATCTCTGCATATGAAGACCTCCACTGGTCTGATAAAAGTTCAGAGGAAGTATTGAAATATGTTTTGGAAAGCATACCGGGGGCAAGGGTGTTAATGATTTTTACCTATCGGCCTGAGTTTGTGCATACCTGGGGTGGCAAATCATATCATAATCAGATTAATTTAAACCGACTATCGAATCGGGAGAGTCTATCAATGGTCAATGATCTTCTTAACTCAGATCACATTGATAGTAATCTTGAAGATTTAATTCTGGAAAAGACAGAAGGGGTTCCTTTTTATATTGAAGAGTTCATAAAATCCCTTAATGATCTAAAAATTATTGAGAAAAGAAACAACAAATTTCACTTATCAAAAGGCATTCGGGAGATGACCATCCCATCCACGATACATGATGTCACGATGGCCAGGGTGGATTCACTGCCTGAGGGGGCGAAAGAGGTACTTCAAACCGGGGCTGCTATTGAAAGAGAATTCACCTATGAATTGATAAAGCAGGTTAAAGAACTGCCGGAACAAGAGCTTCTTTCCCATTTATCAGTATTAAAAGATTCAGAGCTTTTGTATGAAAGAGGAATTTATCCTGAAACCGCTTATATTTTCAAGCATGCCCTGACTAGAGATGTTGTCTATAAAATCCGTCCTCGCAAAGAAAAAAAAGAGCCTGCATGATAGAATTGGAAGTGCCGTTAAAAAACTACACGCTG
>CAVXZZ010000009.1:0-220249 GCA_963766255.1 uncultured delta proteobacterium | reverse complement strand
TCCTGTGGTTACCGAGGATAGTCTACGGCAATTAGCTTGAGGGCTGCCGGAACAGGGTTTAATCCTGTCCCGGCAGTCCTTATTTTAACGGCAGAATGGGTCCTGCGCCTTACCTGCATAACAATTACCCTCGAGTATTTTCATCCGCCCTGATTTTAACGCTAACCTGAAATTGGAAGGTGAGATGAAGTCGCTTTTAAAAGCCATCGACACCATTGACGCCGTTGCCGAAACCGGCAATGTCGGCATTCGAGAGCTTTCCGCCATCACCGGCTTTCCGCCTTCGACCATCCATCGCATTGTCACCACCCTGGTGGAAAGAAACTATTTCCAACAGGACCCCATCACCAGGCGCTACTCCCTGTCATACCGATTTTTGGAACTGGGTTCCCGGTTTCAGCAGCAGACCCATTTAACCACCATGGCCCTGCCCCATCTCGAGCAGCTCATGGCAGCCACCCGGGAAAGCGTAAACCTCGCCGTACGCGACGGCGACACCATGGTCTATCTGGACATCGTTAAAAGCAATTATTCCAAACTCCAGCTTTTTACCCAGCCGGGTGCCCGGGTTCCCCTTTATGCCACCGGTGTGGGGAAATTATTTTTGAGTCAAATGCAAGATTCAGAGCTTGATGCCTACCTGCAGCGATCAAAACCCACCCCTTACACGCCCCATACCCTGGTGAAAAAGGCCAACATCGTCACCGACCTGCAAAAGATCCGCAGCCGGGGTTATTCGGTGGACAACCAGGAAATGGAAGAAGGCGTGCGCTGTGTGGCCGCCCTAATTTTTGACCACCAGGGCAAACCGGCCGCTTCGCTTTCCATTACCGGGGCAGCGATGCGGATTACACCGGATCGGATTGAACAATTTGGAACCCTGGCAAAAGGCTGCGCGGCAGCCATCTCCGGCCAGCTGGGGTTTAATCCCGCCAATTACAGTCAAATGCTATAGTCATTGACTTTTCGGCATCGATAACCTACCCTCGATTTTTTTCTCGCGGAAAAATACCAATGCCTATTCTTAGACAAAATAAAGGTCACCATCAGCCTGGATGAGCTTCGAAAAAAGCTGCACATGGAAAAAGACTGCGATATGAGTGAGATACAGCCTCTCATCGATATCGCAGTGGAATTGATCGAACCCCGGGCGCTTTACGATGTCCATTATATTGATGAAAAGATAGAGGATGCGATCATTGTCACCGGCAGACGGTTAAAAAGCCGCGTGCTGCGTAAGAACCTGGACCAAACGGAGAGGGTTTTTCCGTTTGTTATTACCCTTGGTCCGAAGCTGGGTGAAAAACAAGCCGCCGGCACCGATCTTTTAGAAAATTTTTATCTGGATACCATTGGCAATGTTGCCCTGAATTCAGCCCGCAAACATCTAAAGCGCCATTTAATATCCCGATTTGCGCTGGAGAAAATTTCTTCCATGTCGCCGGGATCGTTGGCGGACTGGCCCATCGAGGAACAGGCACCCTTGTTCGAACTGCTGGGGGATGTCGAAACTTCCATCGGCGTAAAACTAACCGATAGCCTGCTGATGCTGCCTGCCAAGTCCATATCCGGCATTTACTTCCCGACCGAGGCTTCCTTTTTCAGCTGCCAGCTGTGCCCCCGGCAGCGGTGTGAGTCCAGAAAAGCAAAATACGATGCCCCAAGCTTGCGGAAGAGTATGGTCTCAATAATAGCGGTTCAGAGGTTCACGGTTCAGGGTTCAAAGGTTAATAAGACCGAAGAGCTTCTTTTACCCCCCCGTCCCTTAACCCCCTCCTCTTCGAGGATTAGGCTCTGCGAGATGGAGGCCACCAGGGGAGGGGAAAAACAGCCGCTCGCAAGGAGGAGGATTTTGTTACACCTCAGCAAAGCAACCCTGAACGGGAAACCCTGAACCCAGAACCCTGAACCTTGAACCGTTGAACCCATACATTATGCCCAGACGCTGGCTAATATTCATCATTGCATGCTCCCTGTTTTTTCTTTCTCAATTTTACCGGGTTTCCAACGCTGTTATTGCCCCCCAATTACTTGCCGATTTATCCATTGACACCAGGGGCCTGGGGCTGATTTCCGCATCTTTCTTTTATGCCTTTGCCCTGACCCAGGTCCCCATCAGCCTGCTTCTGGATAAAATCGGCCCCCGCAGCATGATGACGACCCTGTCGGCAATTGGAATATTCGGGGCCGTCATTTTCTCCTGGTCGGACTCTCTGGCATTCGGCGTGTCCGGCCGCGTCCTGTTGGGGATCGGAATGAGCTGCAATTTGATGGGAACCTATAAACTTCTGACGCTATGGTTCAGCCCGCGGACCTTTGCTACCCTGGCCGGGCTGGTGGTTGCCCTGGGAACAGCCGGAAATATGGTCGCTACAACGCCGCTGGTGATTTTGGTTGAACAGATGGGATGGCGGTCCAGTTTTCAACTGATTGCAGTCATCAATTTAATTCTGACATTGCTTTTTTATATGATCGTTCGCGATAGACCCGCTGAGAGCATCCCGGGTTCCGCCACTGCACAAATGGATATCCAACAGTCCCTCGGGAACCTTCGCAACCTTTTTGCTCAAAAAGATTATTGGATCATCTCCCTGGCCACCTTTGCCCGCTACGGCATTTTTGCCGCCTTTCAAGCCCTGTGGGCCGGCCCCTACCTGATGGAAGTTATGGGATATTCCGCCCTGGCCACCGGCAATCTCATTTTATTGCTAAACGTCGGCATGATTATCGGGGCTCCCTGCTGGGGTGCGGTTTCCGACCGCTTGTTTAACACCCGCAAATGGATCATCGTTGCCGGCTCGATCAGCATATTACTGACACTAATCATTCTGGCGTTGATTCCCCCCGGAACACCACTGTCGGTATTAGCGCCGCTGTTTTTCTGTTTCGGATTTTTCAATTCCACCGGGTTGTTGATGTACCCTCATATCAAAGAGCTCGTGCCGTCCGAGATGTCGGGTGCTGCCATGACCGGTATCAATTTTTTTACCATGATCGGCCCGGCGGTTTTTCTCCAGGGACTCGGCATCCTGATGCAAAGCCTTTATCCGAAAGCCTCCCGGGGACCCGAAGCCTTCAACGCGGCGTTTACCGTATGTATCTTCAGCCTGTTTTTAGTCTTGGTGTTGTATTGTTTTACAAAAGAGAAGGTTGGCCGGTTAGCCCGTTGCCGGTTTGTTCGTTCATATGAATTTTGATCCGATTTGACCGGCTAACGGGCCAACGGGCTCAAATCGGGATAATCTTATTGAAGGTTCCAGCACATTCAACCGGCGGAATCAGGTAATCAGGCGGGAGATACCTTTCGAGAAAAATATCACGGCTTTTTATTCTTCCCCATCGCTTTCTGGATGCACCACTTCAATTCTATCAGCATTTCTAAAACCCCTTGGTAATTTCCGGCCTCGTCGCCCACGCTCACCCAAAAAATCAGAAATATTAGACGGTGTCAGTCGGATATGGCGTTTGCCGGCATGGATCTTGATTGTGGCCCCCTGGGGAATGATCGCTGCCAATTTCAAAACCTCTTCACGGTTTTTGACCCTGGCCGGCGGGATTTGAATAATTTTGTTGCCCTTGCCCTTGGGAAGCTCCGGCAGGGCCGCGGCAGGGATAACCAGCATGTGGCCCTCGGTGGTAATGGCGGCCAGATAGTCTGTTTCGTAATTGTTAACGTATACCGGCGGCAGCGCCTCGCAACCCTTGCCAACGCTGAGCATGGCTTTGCCCTTGGTGTTTTTGGTCACCATATTGGAAAGTTCGGCAATAAAACCATAGCCGGCATCACTGGCCAGCAGCACCTTTTGTTCGGCAGGCCCCATTACAACCGCCAGAAATCTCGCCCCTTCCGAAGGGGTCAGCTTGCCGGTCAGCGGCTCACCGTGTCCGCGGGCCGAAGCCAGGGTATGGGCCGGTAAAGAATAGGCCCTTCCTCTTGTGTCGATAAAGATAGAGGGCTGGTTGGTTTTACCACAGGCCGCACTTAAATATTCATCACCGGCTTTATAACTCAAACCGGCCGGATCCAGGTCGTGCCCCCGGCCTGCGCGCACCCAGCCCCCGGTTGACAGCACCACCGTAACCGGTTCGACCGCTGTCAGCTCGACCGCCTTGATCGCCCTGGCTTCCTGGCGTTCGACGATTAAGGTCCGGCGTTCATCGCCGTATTTCTGGGCATCTTCTCTGAGCTCTTTTTTCATCAGGGTCTTAAGGCGTTGATCCGAGGCCAGGGTTTTCTCGATCCAATCCCGCTCTTTGGCCAGTTCCTTTTGTTCGGTTCTGACTTTGATTTCTTCGAGCCTGGCCAGCTGGCGCAGCCGAATCCGCAATATCGCCTCTGCCTGGATATCGCTCAGCTTGAATTTTTTAATGAGCTCGGGCTTGGGTTCGTCGCTTTCTCGAATGACCTGGATAACTTCATCCAGGTTCAGATAGGCAATCAATAGTCCGTCAAGGATGTGCAGCCGCTCGTTGATTTTGTTTAATCGAAACTCCAGCCGGCGTACCACCGTCTGCTTTCTGAATTTAAGCCATTGCTTTAAGGTTTCCAAAAGCCCCAGGGTCTGGGGTTTGCGGTTTAGCCCGATCACCGTCATATTGACTTTAATACTTTTTTCAAGGTCGGTGGTTGCCAGCAGATGACTGATCAAGGCCTCTTTGTCCACCCGGTTGGAGCGGGGCATGATCATCAGGCGGGTCGGCTCGTCCTGGTCTGACAAATCGCGAATGTCGGAAACCATGGGCAGTTTTTTCTCCCGCATCTGCAAGGCGACCTGTTCGATTACCCTGGCCGACGATACCTGGTAGGGAAGCGACGTGATAATGATATCACCGTTTTCGTATTCATAGGTTGCCCGCATCCGGATCATGCCCTGGCCGGACCGATAAATATTAAGGATTTCTTCGGCCGGTGTAATAATTTCCGCACCGGTGGCAAAATCGGGCCCCTTGATGGTCTGGCAGATATCCTCGAGGGTGGACCTGGGCGAATCAATCAAGGTGATGCAGGCATCAACGATTTCATTCAGGTTGTGCGGCGGTATGTCGGTTGCCATGCCGACGGCAATTCCGGTGGCGCCGTTTAAAATTACATTCGGCAGCCTGGCCGGCAGCATCCGCGGTTCGCTGAGGGTTCCGTCAAAGTTGGGCGACCAATCGACAGTCCCCATTGAAAGCTCTTCCAGAAATACGTCGGCATAGGCGGAAAGGCGGGCTTCGGTGTACCGCATGGCGGCAAATTCTTTGGGAGCGGCGTTGGATCCCCAGTTGCCCTGCCCATCAACAAGAGGATAACGATAGGAAAAATCCTGTGCCATGAGCACCATGGCCTCATAGCAGGCCGTGTCGCCGTGGGGGTGATATTTGCCCAGGACATCTCCGACGGTGCGCGCCGATTTTTTGTGCTTGGTGGTCGCACTCAGGCCCAGCTCGCTCATGGCGTAGACAATCCGGCGTTGAACCGGCTTAAAGCCATCACCGATATAGGGCAGGGCCCGGTCCATAATAACGTACATGGCATAGTTAAGATAGGAGGGCTTGACAAAGTCATCCAGCGCAAGCTGCTCGATACCCTCGTAAGAAGTTACTTCCGTAGTTGACATACTGCTTACTCCATTTTCTTGGATCGTTATATAAGAGCTGGTTCAGGATAAAATTCAGCACCAAAAACAAATAACTAACAATATCCAAATTCGAAATTCCAATGATTTGGAATTTGAGTTTTGTTATTTGTGATTTATTTGGCTGATCCCTGTTCTGCGAGAAAAAAACCAATTTGAGCTTTGTAGGTTACAAAAAGGACAAATCTCAGATAACTTCCTGATCAGCCAAATCCCCTTCTTTCTCCAGCCAGGCTTTACGGTCCCGGGATCTTTTTTTGGCCAACAGCATATCCATGGTTTCGATAATACTCTTCTGGCCGGCGAAGGTCAGCTGGACCAGGCGCCGGGTGTCGGGAAGCATGGTCGTCTCTCGCAACTGGGAGGGATTCATTTCCCCAAGGCCTTTAAAACGCTGCACATTGACCTTGCCTTTTTTGGGTGACCCGTTCAATCTTTTTACAATATCATCTTTTTCCATTTCATCCAGGGCGTAAAAAACCTGTTTGCCCTGATCGATCCGATAGAGCGGCGGCATGGCCACAAAAATATTTCCGGATTCAACCAGAGGCCTGAAATGCTTGAGAAACAGCGCACAAAGAAGGGAGGCAATATGAAGCCCATCGGAGTCGGCATCTGCCAGAATAATTATTTTGCGGTAGCGCAGCCCTGAAAGGTCGGTGGTCCCAGGATCAACCCCAGCCGCGACCGCAATATCATTGATGGCACCTGATTTTAATATCTCGGCCGTCTCCACTTCCCAGGTGTTCAATATTTTACCCCTCAACGGAAGCACGGCCTGGGTTTGCTTGTCGCGCGCCTGTTTGGCAGAGCCGCCGGCGGAATCTCCTTCCACTAAAAACAACTCGCTTTCCGCCGGGTCCTGGGAAATACAGTCGCCCAGTTTGCCGGGCAGGGTGGGGCCGCTGCTCGCCTTTTTGCGGACCACCGTTTTAGCGGCCTTCAGCCTGCGGCGGGCACTTTCAATCGCCATTTCGGCCAATTTTTCACCCGCCTCTGTGTGGTGGTTGAGCCACAGGGCGAACGCATCCCTGATCACATTGGCGGCAAAGGATGCAAATTGGCGGGAGCCCAGGCGCTCTTTGGTTTGACCTGAAAACTGGGGGTCATTCATTTTGGCCGACAAAACATAATTGCACTTGTCCCATATATCATCCGCGGTCAGTTTAATGCCGCGGGGAATCAGGTTACGAAACTCACAAAATTCCCTGACGGCCGCCAGCAAACCGTTTCGAAAACCATTGACATGGGTACCACCCTGGGTGGTCGGAATCAGGTTGACATAGCTTTCACCAACCAGCTGTCCCTGCTCCGGCAGCCAGATAACCGCCCAGCTGACGACTTCATCCTTACCCTCCTGATCGCCGACAAAGGGCTCTTCCGGAATTCGCTCGTAATCCGCCAGGTTTTCAAGCAGATAATCTCTGAGACCATCTTCAAAATACCAGGAATCAGTTTCACCGCTGTGCTTATTTTCAAAGGTGACCGTCAGGCGCGGGCACAGGACTGCTTTGGCGCGCATGACATGCTTCAGCCGGGGCACCGAAAATTTGGCCGAATCGAAATATTGGCCGTCCGGCCAGAATCGTACGGTTGAACCGGTGTTGCGCAGCCCGACCGTGCCGATTTTTTTAAGCTTGGAGCCTTTTTTCCCGTTTTTAAAGCTAATGGCGTATTTCGTTCCCCCGCGCTTGATTTCCACCTCGAGCCGGGTTGACAGCGCATTTACCACCGAAACACCGACCCCGTGCAGCCCGCCTGAAAAAAGATAATTTTTATTGCTGAATTTGGCGCCGGCATGCAGTTTGGTCATAATGACTTCGACCCCTGTCATCTTTTCACCCGGATGCAGGTCGGTGGGCATACCACGGCCATCATCACTGACTTCCAGAGAGCCGTCTTTGTGATAAACCACATCGATCTGTTTGGCGAAACCGGCAATGGCTTCATCAACGGCGTTGTCAATCACTTCCTGGGCCAGGTGGTTGGGCCGGGAGGTGTCGGTATACATACCCGGCCGGCGCCTGACCGGATCAAGACCCTTTAGGACTTCAAGGGACGAAGCATCGTAAGCAACCTTGGTCCCGTTATTGAACAGACTGTTTTGTTTAATGACAAACCTCCCATTCACCTGCGGCGAAAATGACGAATGATGGAATCGCTTCGCTTAAACTATTATTATGTTCAGACATTCTATCGCCAAGACATTAAAAAAATCGGGGTCAGATATGATCCGTTCCCGATTTTAGATTGGGTTTCCCTGCATATTATAATCAATAATATAACTCTAAAATTAACTTTCATCAAGATATTAAAAAGGGCTTTTTCGTTTCCGCATCCCAGGTTGATTGTTTGTGTTGAATACATAACAGGCTGCAATGTGAATCGACGCCTACGCTAAATCAAAGCTTCATCACCGATGAAACCAGGTCATCAAGGCGTTCTGTCAGATATAACGGTAACGATAGAAGTCGGTAGGATACAGGTTTACCCAGGGTGGTTTTTACCCTGATGTTTTCCACCGACGGCTGGTTTATATTGAAGCGAACAGCAAAATTAAGCCTCTTTTCGGCCATGAATTGATGTAGTGATTTCATGCTGCCTGCCGATCCGGATTTTACTTCAATAGGAACCACGTGGTTTCCATGTTGAATTACATAATCGATTTCACCCAGTCGGCCACCCGTCCTTTGCCAGTAGAACAGCTGGGGAGACTCTAACGATGTCTGGCAGGTACGTAATTGCTGGCCGACAAACTGCTCCGCGACTCCCCCCTTATTTGAAAAGATTATATTTTTTGATTCGGCGGGCTTGATTGACGAAAGTCCCAACTGAACGGATATTAAGCCGATATCCAACATTAACGCCTTAAAATACTTTTCATTGGATTGGGCCCCTAAAGGCAGGCCGTTGCCGGTGGTATGCAAAACTTTTGTGCATATTTTTGCTTGGGAAAGCAGGGATAACGCCTTTTTTATTTGAACCAGCTTTTTTGCCGGATCCACCCGGCTGTATATAAATTTATTTCCCAATTGTTCGGCTAAGGAAAGCAGGATTTTATTGAGCATTCCGGCATCGGTTTTTCCGCCGTATTTATGGAAATTGTCCCGATACGTCGCTAACAAATCCTGCTGTATTTTTATGCAGGATTTTAAATTGTTACTGCTTACCCATTCCTGAACAACTTCGGGCATACCACCGACAAGGCAATAGTCGTGATAAAGGTCCAGGCACTTTTTATGCAGCGATTCAGGCATTCTTGATTCGAGGCTGAAAGACGACATTTTTTTATAGAGGGCTTCATTGCCGGTTGCCAGGACAAACTCGAAAAAGGACAACTGCTCAAGATGAAAATAGGTAATCCGTCCGACCGGCATACTGTATTGGTATTTATTTAATGCAAAATCCATTAACGACCCTGCAGCGATTACCGGAAGGGTTGGTATTTCTTCCTTAAACCATCTAAGTTGTGAAAATAGCTGGGGTGCCGCCTGGATTTCATCCAAAAACAGCAAGGATGAATCCGGCTTTATCATTATCTCAAGTTGTGCTTCAATATTTCTCAGGATCTCGGCAGGGTCATTTTCTGAAAACAGGTCTGCCAGGCCCGGGAGCCGCTCGAAATTCAATTCCACCAATCGGAGTTTTTGGCGTTTGGCAAAGTCACGTACCAGCCAGGTTTTACCAACCTGTCTGGCGCCCCTCAACACCATGGGTTTCCGATTGTTGTTCTTCAGCCAGTTTTCAAACTCTTTGGCCGCAAATCTGATCATATTGCGCTGACCTTTTCCGAATATGATTAAAAAGCCTTTTTTTGATTGTAAAAATATATAATAACGCGTTGTTTTTGTCAATTTATAAAAATACAACGCGTTAATTTTACGAAATTTGTCGATTTAATTGGGTTATTTTTATGGTACCTCCTGCCGGGTCCAGGCAGAAAATCACGGTCGGCTTTGTCCGGCATTTCAACCGCCCATAGGCGCAGCGGCTATTTTTTGATTGATGAGAAGCAGATTTGAAAAAGGGGGGTGTTCGGAAACAATCAAATCAGTGGCTGCGGACATTTGTTTTGGGGGTATAGAATTTTTGCAATAGGACCACCACCGCGAATGCGATCCAGCCGATCACGTCCGCCCACAGTTCGGTCCAGAAAAGGCCGGCCGCCGCAACCACAAATAAGACGGTTTCCAGCCAGGTGGCTTTTCTGATAAAGTACCGTTCCAGGGCCGCAGCAAAGGCCACCAGTCCCACCGAGGTGGTAATCATCGTAAAAATGACATCCCAGTGAAGCAATTCATAGTTAGGTCCCATCCCGAGAAGAGGACGGTAGGCCATAACGAGGGGAATGATGTACAGCCCCTTGGCCAGCTTCCAGGAGGTAAAGGCGGTTTTCATCGGGTGGGCGCCGGCCACCCCGGCCCCGGCAAAACTGGCCAGGCTTACCGGCGGCGTGACATTGGCATCCTGGGAATACCAGAACACAATCATGTGGGCTACCAGCACGGGTACCCCCATATCCAGCAGGGCCGGGCCTGCCAGGGTTGCCAGCACAATGTAGCTGGCGGTCACCGGCAGCCCCATTCCCAGAACCAGCGACGCGGCGCCTATCAGCAGAATCGCCAGGGCCTTGATTCCGAAACTGAGATCCAGCACCAGGCTTGAAAATTTCAGCCCCATGCCGGTCAGCGTAACCATGCCGACGATGATACCCGCGGCGGCGCAGGCAACCGAGACCATGATAGCGCTTTGCGCACCTTTTTCCAGGGCCCCCAGCACCTGTTTGAATTCGTAGCGGACGAAGCCATACAGGTTGGTGCGTGGGCCATCACCGCCTGCCGGGCCGTTGGCCGCCACGGTCCAGCGCACCAGATTCGCGATCAAACTGGCGGCAAAAGTGCTCAGGACCGCCACAAAGCCCGCCCTCATGGGCGAGTAGTTGGCAACCAGTACATAAATCAGAATGGCCAGGGGGATGATGAAATGCAGCCCTTCACGCAGGACCTTGGGGATGCGGGGCAGGTCTTCTTTGGCCTGCCCCTTCAGGTTTTCTTTTTTCGCTTCGAAGTGAACAAAACACAACACGGTCAGATAGTACATGATCGCCGGGACCAGCGCCACCTTGATGATGGTCAAATAGCTGGTGTTGGTGAATTCCGCCATCAGAAAGGCACCGGCCCCCATGATCGGCGGCATGAGCTGCCCGCCGGTGGAGGCGGCCGCCTCAATGGCACCGGCCACATGGGGACGGTAGCCGACACGCTTCATCATGGGGATGGTGAAAGAACCAGTGGCGACCACATTGCCGACGGCAGAGCCGGAAACCGAGCCCATGAAACCCGAGGCCACCACGGCGGTTTTGGCCGGACCTCCGGAGAAACGCCCGGTCAGGGCGTAAGCCAGGTCGATAAAAAAGTTGCCGCCGCCGGTGAATTCCAGCACGGCCCCGAAAAGCACGAATACATAAACAAAAGTGGCGGCCACCCCGATGGGCAGTCCGAAAATTCCCTCGGTTGTCAGCCACAGGGTGGTGGCAATCCGCTCGATGCTGTAACCCTTGTGAATGATCAGCTCGGGCATGTAGGGACCGAAAAAGGCGTAAACCATGCCCACAATACAGATGCCGGTCATGAAAAACCCGATCACCCGGCGACAGGCCTCCAGCACCAGGATGGTGCCGATGATACTGACCACCAGATCAGCGGGCAGCCAATCTCCCTGGCGCTCAAAAATGGCGTTAAGGTTGATGCAGATGTAGGTGACACAGGCGGTGGAAAGCAACACCAGCACCCAGTCGAGAAAAAACCAGACCGACAACCTGTCCTTGCGGACTCCTTTAAAGGGAGGCTTCAGCAGAAAGGTCAATGCCAGGATGGCCCCCAGGTGGATCGACCGCTGCACAAGGGCGGTCAAGGCCGCAATTCCTGCCGTATACAGCTGGTACAGGCTCAGGCTGACCGAAAGAACCATCACGAGCGCAGCGGTCACCTGAATCAATGTCGCTACGTGGTCGGATGCTGCACTGCGGTCCCCGGAAGCCGCATCGGATCGTTGGGATTGTTTGGACTCTGACGTTTCCCCTGTCATCAATTCCTCCCGATAGTCGGTGTGGCCGGATGAGAAAAGAAACGGCGCCACCAGCTGCGCAGTAAACTGACCGGCCGGGCCGAAAAGCGAACCGCTTGATGGGGAGCCACCAACGAAAGGTTGGTGGATACCCCCCGCCAGATGACGGTGTGGTCCACTCCGCGGCTGCCGATTCGAAGGATAAAATCTCCGGTGGGCATGTGCATGTCTTCGATGACCTCATACGGGCCCCGCTGAACCATGCGGCCTACCCCCGGCATGCGGCCCATCCCGGCGCCAAACTTTAAATAACGTTCTTCCTCGATGTAAATACGCCCTTTTTCATCCAGGCTGTGCTCTTCCCAGATGGGGGCGTTTTCAACCGAATGGTAATAGTGCACTGTAAAACGCTCACCCGGCTCCAGGGGCAAAACCAGCAGGGGGGGGCCGCCTTTTACCGGAACAATTTTCAGCTCCAGGCCGCCCCCTGTGAAAAGAGCGAGCGCCAGCAAAGACAAGAACACGCCGGCTGTCACATATGTGAACAGCCGGCGACCCTTTATCGATCCACTCATCCTATGGCATCAGTTTGGCAGGCACCGCAAGGCCCTTTTCTTTCAGGTATTTGATGGTACCCGGATGCAATGGAATCGGTGAATACTTTACCGCATTTTCAGCCGTCGTGTAGGAAGCCGACGGGTGAATCTTGAGCAGGTAGCCCTGGTTCTCAAAAAGGGCTTTTACCAGTTTGTAGACCAGATCCTCTTTGAGCGACGCCTGACAGATCATGACGTTCCAGACCCCGATGGTCGGAATGGCGTTGTCGACACCTTTGTATACACCGCCGGCTAAATCGACAGCGGAATATTCCTTATTGGCGGCCATAATTTTTTCCTGCTGGGCCGGCGTAAAGGAAATGATGTGAATATCGTGGGTGGTGGCCAGGTCCAGAATCGAGCTGGTGCCGGGGCCTACCGACCAGAATCCCACGTCGATGGTGCCGTCCCTTAAGGCGTTGGCAGTTTCTGTAAACGACAGGCGGCTGTCTTTATAAGAGTCCAGCGGAATCCCCAGGGCCTTGAACACCGTTTCGGACATAAAATTGGTGCCGCTGCCCGGGCTGCCCGAACTGATTTTTTTGCCTTTGACCTGTTCGATGTTGGTAATGCCGCTTTTTTTAAGGACAACCACCTGCAGCAGGTTGGGATACATAATCGCCATGGACAGGATGTCGTGCTTTTTGCCCTTGAACTTGGACAACCCGTTGAAACCGGCAACCGCCACGTCACCCATGACTTCACCGATAACCGTTTCGCCTTTGTGGGCCAATTTGACATTTTCCACGCTGGCGCCGGTGACTTCCGCTACGGCCTTGACCCCTTTTACGTTTTTGGTCCAAATTTCGGCCACACCCCCGCCATAAGGATAATATATGCCGCCGGTGCCGCCGGTGCCGACGGAAATAAATTCAGTCTCGGCAAGAGCCGGGCCGGTAATAAGCAAAATGGAACATAAGGCAACAATACCCACAAGGACAATTTTCGCGCCCAATTTTTTCATCGTAAAACCCTCCTTAATCACTGGATTTAATTTTTGTATGATTTCAAACTAATCAACGCTGATGGTTTTCACTATCACCAAAATTTTCTTGGACTCTTGACCCGTCCCGATAAAGGGGATTTTGACCGTCTGCGCCCTTTCCGGGCTCTAAAACCGGTGGGATGCCCTTGCGCGGCACCAAATGTCCGGATGCCTTGTCCATGTCCTCCAGAAAGATATTAACCCGATAACGGTATGGCTTGTCCGCAACATTTTCAAGCCCCACCGTAAATATGAGGGATGGTTGGCCGGCAGTCATCCCCACAGCGCAATCGAATTGGGTGAGCTTGGCCTCCTTGGTCACCTGCCAGGAAATCTTGGCATCACAGTTGGTCTTTTCCGGAGCGCCTTTACCGGCACATCCGATCAGCCCGAATGCCACAACCAAACATAAAACAAGGACTGCCCTCATGGATGCAATCTTCATTAGCTTCATCCTCAAACCTCCTTTTTTAAAATGGTTTATCCCACGTTCCATTCACAAGACCCAAAAACATAAAAGCCCCGCATGTGTCATTAAGATGCGGGGCTGTTGCAGCTGATCAAAGCATAAACGACTCTCCAGAAAATCAGGGAAGTTATATCACCGGTAATCGGTTTTTTCATGAACGGAATCTGTTTTCAATAACAGGTATTTATCCGGGAAGTCAAGGAAAGCTTGCGGATTGTGGAATTTGTGGAATGTCGGATTTCGGATTGATGAGATTTCAGGTGTTGCGCAGCGCGGATTATGCGCTCGCCATCAGATCCAGCATTCCGCAATCCCAATTCCGAATCAATAACTATCTGCCATCTGACAATGCCGCCGGCCACAGATAGTAGAAGCCGGTTTGAATATGGTTCAGGGAGCCGGGAAGCTCCAGGGAGATTAGCGACGCCTTACCGCCGCCATATTGGGTGGATGTGTTGTAAATGTTATCATCCGGGTATTCGGACCGACGATAAACCACCACCTTGGCATCTTCGGCCAGCCCGGCCAGCTTTTTGGCCTGGTTAACGGCAGCTGCTAAATAGCCGACTTCATCCACCAGGCCCAGCTCCAGCGCTTCATCGGCCAGATAAACCCGTGCGGTGGAAATCTGGGCCACAACTTCAGGTTCCAGTTTGCGATGGCCGGCCACCAGATCAACAAATCTTACCCCCAGGCGGTCGGTCAGGGCCTGAAATATTTTTTCCTCCTCGGCCGACGTTGGCCGGAAGGGGGAGCCCATATCTTTGTCTGCCCCTGATTTGTTCACTTCAACGGTCACCCCGATTTTTTGCATGAGACCGGCCACTTTCGGTCGCGCAAAAATGACCCCGATGGAACCCGTAATAGTGGTCGGATGTGCCAGAATATAGTCGGCCGGCAGGGCAATGTAATATCCCCCGGATGCGGCCAGGCCCATCAGGGCCACCACCACTTTGGCCCCGGTTCGCTTTTTAAAAGCAGCTATCTCGTTATACAGAATATCGCTGGCGGTTACAGACCCCCCGGGGGAGTTTATTTTAAAAATAACGGCTTTAACGTTTTCATCTTTTTCAGCCAGTCTGAGCTGGGAAACAACCTCCTGCACGACGCTGGGCCGGGTGCGGACAAACCCTTCCCTGGGAGCATCGGAAATGACGCCGCGTATCTGGATGACCAGAATTTTCCCATCGCCCTTTCCCTCCAGGGTGTATTCTTGAAGCGGATCGGCCTGGCTTGGAAAGAGCCTGATTTTGGGAGTCTGGCAACCGGAAATCAAAAATACTAAAATTAAAAATGCTACTGGTAATAATCTCTGCATGTTCATGCACCTCGGTGGGTTAAAATAGCTGGTATTGATTGGTTTATTAAGTTGATTCAGTTGATTGGGTTTAATGGGTTAGGGCGGAACGTTTCAACTTAATCAATCTAATAAACCTAATCAACCTTTTGATTCATCACTTCGCCAAAGATAATGGGATTGACCCGGGGTGTCAAGGACTAAGGAGGAACCCCTGGCTTCTGATCGCTGGTTGCTGATCTCTTCCGCTCTGAAGTTCACGGTCACCAGGGACTCAGGGACCTCATCCCTTTCATGCCAATGCGCCGCCCGCAACAGTATCCGAAAATATTGGTGTAGAATTAATCTTTACGAATTTGATCCTTACCCGTCTTGATTTCCAGAAAAAAATGACTAATGTTTGCCATTCAAACGGACGATACTATATCCGGATAAGGAATCTATTACGCGCTTCAGTCACTGAAAGGATATCCCTTATTAATGGTAAAAATTAACGATATCAAGCATTTCAACCCTCCCTGGACCATAGCCCACCGGGGCTATCGCCAAAAATACCCCGAAAATACCCTGGCGGCCTTTCAAGCAGCTGTGGCCGCCGGCGCTCAAATGATCGAATTGGATGTCATGCTCAGCCGGGACCGCAAGCCGGTGGTTATTCACGATGACACCCTGGAACGCACCACCAACGGCACCGGTGCAGTGAAAGATTTCACATTGGAAGAACTTAAAAAGCTGGATGCCGGCAGCTGGTTTGATCCTCGATTTGCAGATCAACGACTGCCGGAATTATCCGAAGTCCTGGACCTTGCAGGCGGCCGGACCAGGGTGAATATCGAAATAAAAGCCCAGGCCTATGAGCATCGTCACCCGCCGGATGCCATCGAGAACCAGGTCGTGGCGATGGTAAGGAAAAAGAATTTGCAGGATTCCATTCTAATTTCAAGCTTTGAAATTGACTTCCTGGTGCAGATTGCTGCCATGGAGGACCCGCCGGCCATCGCGCTCATTTCCCATACCCAGGCCAGCAAGCGCATCGTTGATATATGCGCCCACCTGAAGGTGTTTTCCTGGCATCCGGATCATAAGATCGTAACCCAGCGCCAGGTGGACATGATGCATGCGGCCGGGCTCAAGGTGTTTCCCTACAACGTGGACACCTTCGAGGATTTCAAGAAGATGATGGACATGGGGGTTGAGGGTGTGATTACCGACGACCCGCTGGCAGCCGGTCAATGGTCAAGCGCCCGCAAGGCCGCCTGAGCGCCTGCAAAAAAAGGATTGACAAAATTTTTCCATTGTCGCACTTTACCATTAGAAACAGTTCCAATCCCAGCTAGTAAATTGAAATTTCTCTACTGCACCCGAATTGCAGTCACTTCAACCATATTTTCATGTTCGGCACGAACCCTATCAAATTCGAATTCATTTCCATTAACTGGCGTTTCAGGTTGTTTCCCTAAATATCTTAGATTCATCAGGAAGGGCTTAAAGGAGGGATGTGATGCACCGATATCATGGAATAATATCTGCTGTGATAAGTGGACTCATGCTGCTGTGCGGTTTTGGAGCCCGGGTCTATGCCGCGGACCCCTGTTTGACCGAAGTACTTCCAGAGGATACGAAAGCACATGTCGTGTTCACAGATATGACATTAGACTATCAGATGAAAAAGGGAGAAGAGCTGACAGATATACCACAAGAATCCGTTAATGAAGAGGGCACTGCCCTCGCAAAGGATTTTGCATTCACTCTGCCCGCCACCAAACCAGAGGGAAACCATAAGCTCAAAAAACAGCTGGAAGTTCAGGCCCAAAACGGCCAGAGGTTCCGGCTGCAAGATAATACAGATTTTCGCTACACTCTCCCGGAAATGAAAGCCGGCTATAAAGTAACAATTCCCAAGGGTACATCCCTGACCCAAAAAGAAGGCACCGCTCCCCAAGAATATTCTTTAGCCGAGGACATAACGGTTGCAATCACCCCCCCCGATAACTCCCGATCGACGTTGACCATCGATGCCCAAAAAGTAGTTGAACGTATTCCGGGGACCAGCGGTATGGGCACCACCCTGACGACCAAGCCCAAGCGGGCCCCCGTGGGCGAATACCATCACACTGACGCTGGCAAACGACGACTTTGATTTTAGCAAGGCCCAATTTTATGTTTGCCTGCGAAAACAGGGCACGGGTGAAGCAAGCAAAGCGGTGGAAATAAAAGAAGATGATGCCGGCAATGAACGCTTTATCGCCAGTGATGACGTAGAACTGAAAAAAGTACTAAATGGAAAGGCTTACCTGCAGGCGCGAATTCCCGACATCAATGAAAGCGGCCCCCATTGTGCTAAACCGGTTGACTTGCTGGTGGTGGCTCGGGGACCGGATGGCGAACTTGCTGAAGCGTTTTCAAAAGAATTCGCAGTCTCCTCCCGCTCGATGGCCGTCCTTTTCTGGATTGCTGCGATTGTTATCCCCTGGTTGGTTGCCGGAATTATCACCGCACGTAATGAACCGAAAGAATGGCTTCGTTTTGATCCAATTTGGTTCGTCTCAGGCAAGTACGGCAGTGCGAGCCTTTCACTGGCCCAGGTCCTTCTGTGGACCCTGCTGGTTTTTTCGGCATCGTTCTATGTTCTGGTGGTCTCGGGCAAGCTTCTGGATCTCACCAATGAGGTCCTGATGCTGGTAGGCATTGCCGGCGGTTCATCGGTGATCGCCAAAATTACGGCTGCCGCCAGGGCCGACAAAAAAGTCGAAATCGCCGCGTCGGAGCCAAAGGATCCCAAATGGCTGGATTTGTTTCAGACCGGAGGGCGGCCGGACCTCACCAAGGTCCAAATGGCACTCTTTACAGCCCTTGCAGCAATTTTTGTGACCGCCAAAATCTATGGGACCCTGGAGTTCCCAGCGTTGCCTGCAGGACTTCTGACCCTCATCGGCATCAGCAACGGCGTTTATCTCGGCGCGAAAGCCACCTCGTAAACCGTATTTTCGAAGCTTGTAGAGAACGCTAACCGGCTTGCAGAAAGCCCAAGAGGAATTAAAGACGCAGCAGCAGATCCGGAGTTAAAAATTATACTGAACTTCAACATACACCCTGTCGTTGTCTCCGATTCCCATGGTACGGCGCAGGTCACCGGACTGATAGAAGACGATGCCGCCTGTCAGTTCGATTGAATCGGTCCAATCGTATTCGGCGGTAAACCGCTGGAAACCACCGTCGTCACCGGTGGGACCGAAAATGGCAGCTACCGCAGTCAGATTCAACGTATCATTCCAGTAAGGTTTCGTAATCCGCATGGCCCACTCGAAAAGATCTTCCTTTTGATAATCCGGGCTGTCTTCCAGCCGTTTGTCAAAATCAAAGGTGTGCCGGTTGGCCAATTCCAGGGTAATGGTTGCATCCGATAATCCCGAGTAGTCCACGCCGGCCAGGGCATCCAGGCGGGAATACTCTTCGTCCGGTGTATTGGCAAACTCAAATCCGTCAAAAAAAGCTGCTTCCGTTTTAAACAGCCAATTGTGCCAGGCCATGTTGAAGGCCCCGCCGAGCATGTTAAGGCGGGCATGTTTTATTTCAAACTGAGGTCCCGCAACCTGTGCGGTGGTTCTGATATGCCCGTTTTGGGCATATATGTCGGCATAATAAAATGCAACATCCCAGCCCTGGAAGATGCCGTTCAGGGAGACCGCAAACTGGGTGTTATCGATGTCAAAACCCTCATCGGGAGATTCCTGGTCTGGAAGGGGCCGGGTTCCCGGGAAAAAATCACTCCCGAATTCCGGGTTTTTATTATAGCGGACTTCGTGCAAAACGATGCCGCTGAGATTCCATCCCTGGAAGTAATAGTCAAGCTTGGACATGGTGACCGGAAGCCTGAGCTTTTCGATATCCACCAGGCCCGGCCACCTCAGGTCCAGCGGATTGAGGACATCGGTGATTCGAATATTATCCGAACGCCCCCACACGACAATTTGCCGGCCGGCTTTGAGATCCAAATCCCTGGTGAGGCTTCCTAATAGATAGACCTCATCGAGCTCGATTTCTTCTTCGTAACTGTCGAGCACATCATCGGAATAATCGTCACGGCCATTAATGGCGTAGGCAACGTCATAAAATGCATGGCCCGAAACCCTTGCCTGCCAGGTGTCCGACAGGTCGGCATCCACTATAAGTTTCATTTCGGGGCGCAGCCGGGTCAACCCATGCCAGCTGGTATCAGTCCCGGCAGCGTCGTGGGCCAGGTACGCGTAGGCCGAGCTGAGCTTAAGGTATCCATCGATGCTGAGAAAGGACGGAAGATAGCTTTCTTCGGTAACTGCATGCTGCGATTCCTGATCTTCACCGTCAAATTCTTCCAGGATGTCTGCTTCACTCATTTCCTCCGTTTTAAGGCCGGGCTGGGCTTCATCTTCAAAACCCTCCAAAACCCCGGGCAACTCATCGCCGGAATCCTGCCCGTCCTCAAATCCCTCCAGGACGTCATCCAATTTCTGCTCATCCGCGGCGAATGAAGTCGCTTGCAGAGGAAGGCAAACAAAAAGTGCTAAAACGAAGATGAATAATTTAACTTTCATTGGTAAACCGTTTTGTCTACAAGTGCTGCACTCATCTTTACCCCGTATACAGCCGCCAATCAGTCGCAACAAGTTACCGCAAAGAGCATAGCGCATGGCGTCGAAAAATCAGAGAATTCAAACGCTATGCCCTATATGATATGTGGTGAAATCCAAAATCGAAAAACCCATAACCCGCAACTCGCACCCTGTAACGCGCAACCCGTAACCCGCAACACGCACCGCGTAACCCGCATCGCGCAACTCGTAACACGCAACCCATCATAGCCCCTTTTCCATTCTTCTTATGGTAAACAGGTCATAGTCCAGATCCTGGTTGAACTTTACCTGGTCCAGTTTCAAAATGGTCTTATGGGCCAGCTGTTTGCCTTTCTTTTTTGTGATATGCATTTCGGTTGCCACCCAGACACCTTGGATCTGCACCAGGTTTTTGACATCGATATATTTTAAATAGCCGCCGTCTTTGACCCAGTGAACGGCTCGAATAACAAAGTAGTTGTCCTGACGCACAATCAGCAGGGATTTAGTGTAGCCGGTTTCTTTAATCACCTTTTTGCTGCGGGGAATGGATTCAATCAACCAGGCTTTAACACCGTTGACCTCCATCTCCTTTTTCAAAAAGAAATCATAGTCCTCCAGGTTGCGATCGGTCATATCCGAATAGTTCAGATCGGAACCCATAAAACTGCCGCTTTTGTCGCTGGAGGCGATTCGTTTGGTTTTGCGCAGGGCGGGAAGGTACAGCCATTGATCGTCATCACGGTCCGGATCATCATAGTCCCAGGTCAGAAAAGACGTGTCCTTGACGTCGGCCGGGTGCTTAAAAAACATCAACCGATAGGTATCCTGCCCTTTTTCCTTGCTGAAGGCGGCGATCCTGCGCACCCGCTGATTGCCCCGCTTGTCGATCAGAATCATTTCCATGTTGGATGTTTGATTGTCGCCGTCATCCCGGGCATCCACCTTTTGCATAATGGCCCGGGCCTGTGGATCTTCGGCCAATGCCAATGGGACCAGGAGGGTGAAAAGAGCAAGACCGGTTAGGAAAGCGCCGATGGTTTTGCTGAACTTCTTATTCATAGTTGTTCCTTCCCCCATAGTTAGAATAGGTTTCAGGTGTCAGGTTTCGGGTGTCAGTGCCTATATGACAGAATTTAGATCGGTATAGTCAACTCTGTAGGTCGTGGCAAACTTTAGGCGTGAAGATGGATCATCTGATTTCTGTTTTCTGAACGCTTTCATCTGACACCTGCCTGCCTCCGTAGCCCGCAGGGCGAAGGTGGGACACCTGAATTCTCACGCTGTATTTTATTATATGTTATCTACAACCTCCCCGCCCTTTGGTTGTTCGACCTTAGGGTTCACCAAAACCATTAATGCCGGAGCCACCAGGTAGTCGGCCAGCAAGGCCATTAAAATAGTGAATGAAGTCAACAGTCCGAAATTGAGAAGATTGTTCATTTCGGCGAATACGAAGATGAAAAAACCGATTGACAGGACAATGGTCGTGACCAGCATGGCCCGGCCGGTTGTGTGCAATGTCTTGTAAACAGCCAGCTGGGGATCGCCGGTTTGTTCGTAATAGCGCCGGAAATTGTGCATGAAATGAATCGTGTCGTCGACAGCCAGGCCAATGGCGATACTGGCGACCATCATCGTAAACAGATCCATGCTGATCGGTGTGGCGCCGATAATTCCCAGCATGAGCAAAATCGGCATCAGGTTGGGTATCATGCTGAGCAGGCCGATTCGAACCTTACCAATGAGCACCATCATCAAAATCGTTATCACCACAAGGGCTGTAATGTAGCTTTTGGCCATGCTATGGATGGCATTGCTTATGGTTTTGGACAGCAGGACCATCATGCCGGTCAGCGTGATATCCGCATCTGGAAATTGGGCTCTGAAATATCGCTCTATCACGCTAAGCAGCGTGGCATAATGGACGGCGTCTTGGAAGGGCCCTTTCATCGAAAATCGTGCTTTTGAAAATTGACTGTCCACCACATCTTCCAGGTCGTCGGAGCCGCTGTTTTCGAACAACAGGAACTCCTGGGCAACCAGCTTTTTATTTTGAGGAACGGTGTAGAACTCCTGGCGGTTTTCGTTGAGGGCCCGGTTTATTTCCTTCAGGATGGTTGTCAACGACCAGGCTTTGCCCACAAACACATCTTCATAGATCTGAGCTTCTGAGAAGACGGCGGCTTCTTCCAACCGGTTCAAAATATCCGGATCATACAATCCGTTTTCTTTGGCGGTGTCGATGATGACTTCCAGATTGATGGTTCCGCGCATTTCATGATCCAGCTTCTCGGTGGCTACCCGGATACTGTTGTTTACCGGGAACCAGCCCAGGGGGTCATGGGAGAATCGGATTCTGGCGGCAGCGGCCAAAGACACACAGATAACAACCGCACTGACAATCAGAATGGCCTTGGGATGCCCGGTGGAAAAATGGCTGATCAAGGTCAGAAAACGATCCATGAGGGTGGTTTTTTGGCTTGAATCGCTGTTTTTTCTGCTGCGAAGCGGAACAAGTGCCAGCAAAGCCGGCATTAGAATTATCGTGTTGATGAAAGCGATCAATACACCGATACCCGCAAAGACCCCCAGATCAGCGATGGGTGCAACCTCAGATGTTGCAAAGGACATCAGGCCGCAAGCGGTGGTGACATTGGTCATGACCACGGCCAGGCCGGAATGCCCCAACGCATAGGCAATGGCTTCCTCTTTGTTTTCTTTTTCACGATAACGTTGAAAAAAGATGGCCAGGATATGCACCGAGGTGCCCACACCAACAGCCAGCAAAAAAGAGGGCAGAATCTGGGTGGGCAATTTTATGGCAGTCCCTGTCACTGCCATGATACCGGCGGTTGACAGCAGGGACAAAATAACGATGAAAAGCGGGAAGACGACACCGGTAATTCTGCGAAACATGAGAAACAAAAGAACGGCTACGGTTGCAACAGCGAGCCCTACAAATTTACGCATATCGCTTATCATTGCGCGTTTTAAAAAATGCGTCACCACCGGAGAACCGGCTACATAGGTCGCAAAATCAGACGCATCGTATTTTTTCACAATTTGCTGCACCGCCGTCACGACCTGGCTGTTTTCTTTGTCGGTGAGGTATCCTTGGGCGGTGGCAGCATTCTTGGCATTTTTATCCGAGGCGGGGGAATTGTCCTCAAATCCTTCCAGGGCATCGACTTGCTGGCCGAGACCGGTATAGCTGTGGGTCTGAATAACGATGGTCGTCAAGCGACCGTCGTCGGATAGCAGCAGGTTTTTGTACATCGGGTTTGAAAGTGCCCGGTTTTTAAAAATCTCCAATTCCTTTTGATTGCTGGGCCAGTTCTCAAGGAAATCTTCGACAATGAGTTCATCGGACTCTCCCCGGGTATTGCGGGCATTGATCAAACTAATAATATCTTCTATGAAGGGAACCTTGTCCTCCAGTTCTTCATGCAAGGCCTTGAGTCTTTCGAGAAACCGGCGATCAAAAACCTCCGTCGCCTTGATGGCAACAATAATCACCTCATCCCGGCCGAACTGATCCCGGAATTCGTTATAGGCCAGCAGGGCAGGATCATCTTCGTGCAGGAATCCTTCGGTGGAGGTATCAATAGTAATTTTAGGGATTTGAACAATCAACAGTCCGCTCAATGCCAGCATAATAATCAACGTTAAAATGCGATGGCGATAAATGGCGTGTGCCAGATTTTCAAACCATTTTTCGAGACGGTTTCGAATGGTTGTCATGTCCGAGTGTTCCTTGCGGTTTTAATCATGCCACATCCGTTCGTAGGGCCCTTAATATCAGGCGCTCAATTTCGTCGGCAAACTCACCGGAAACAGTGGCATCCTGATGTTCCGGGGAATCCGTTAATCCAACTATTTTTTCCCGTACAGGCTTACTGATCCTATATAAAACAAAAGCACCGATCACCATCAAATGCACGCTGAAGGGATTGACAGGTATGAAACAACCCTGTTTTTCACCTTCTGAGAGAATTTCCATCAGTTTGCCGATAATGACCGACAGGTCCCGGGCGACGATATCCGGAAAGTGTTCCCCGCCGGCCGCTATTTCACGAAGCATCATGACCGTTTTTTGCGGGTTTTGATCCATTAGCCGCGCAATCTGCTGAATAAAAAGGGATAGTTTTTCTTCCGGAGCGGCTGCCCGCATTAAAACCCGGTCAAATTGATCACCGGCACTGGCGAAATGTTCATGCAGCACCCGGGTGTAAAGGGTTTCTTTGTCGCCGATATGGTAATAAATGGTCGCTTTGTTGACCCCGGCGCGATCGGCAATTTCATCCATGCGGGCCCCGGCGAAACCGGACTCGGCAAACACCTCCGCCGCGGTATCCAATATGAGATGGAGTGTATCCTTTTGTTTTTCCTTCTTTTTTTATTTTGCATCCCGATGTTCCTCTCAATTCGAGCAGCTATATTTAACTAACCAGTTGGTTTAACTAATTAGTTAAATAATATTTATGCTTAATCTTGTCAACAATTTTTTACCGCTGCCTGATCAGTCAACAGCTTCCTTCTGGGGTTGTCGGTCCTTTATCTGAGCAAATATATCATCCCTTTATGAAGCCCTTAAAATATGTTGATCGGATAGTCTGAGCACCACCAATTTTCTTGACACCGAATTAACATTTACATATAAATGTAAAACCTCGCCCTGCTCATCAACCTGGATGGCAGCCCCTGAACCGGCGCTTTGAAGCTTCGGGTTTCAGCGGATTTATCACCATGTCATCCATCTATATTTCCAACTGTTCCAACAAATTGCAGTTCTTTTGTATTCCTGTCATCTGCCTGGATTGGGGCCGGCCGGCTTCTGGATAGTTTCGGCAGTGTTGAAGCCTCAATTTCGGCAAGCAGCAGGGTCGATATCGGTCTTATAGGTCCGATAGGGCCTATTGCTCGCGTGGGCCTTCAGGGCTTTCGAGGGGTTTTTGTTACTTTTAATAGGAGCTATAGATATGAAAAACCATGACGGCTTCATCGATCCTCACGGCGGGTTCCGCAACCTCAAGTCATATCAAATGTCAGAAATTGTCTATGACGCGACGGTGGCATTCTGCGATCGCTGGATCGGCCGCCGCTCCCGCACCCATGACCAAATGGTGCAGGCCGCCCGCAGCGGCAAGCAGAACATTGCCGAGGGCAGCATGGCCTCCGGCACATCTAAAAAATTCGAATTGAAGCTGGTGGGAGTGGCCCGCGCCAGCCTGGAAGAGCTGCTGCTCGATTACCAGGATTTTTTGCGGCACCGCAATCTGCCGCTCTGGGGGAAGGACCATCCTAAATCTCAGAAGATCAGAAGACTCGCTTACGCGAGTCATAGGTCCTATAGGACTTATAAGACCTATATTGAAGGGGCTCCAGCTGAAGTTGCCGCCAATACTTTAATCTGCCTGATTCATCAGACCAACTTTTTGCTGGATCAACAATTGCGGCAATTGGAAAAGCAATTCCTTGAACAGGGAGGCTTCACCGAAAAGCTCTACCACGCTCGGCAAAACGCGAGAAGACGATCCTGGAAACCGCGATAACTGAATAACGAATCTGGGAGCAACGGAGGTCATCATTTGTTGAAGAAAAACTTACAAAAATATTTCGGGTTCAATACCTTTTTAAAAGGCCAGGAAGAGGTCATCAGCACAGTCCTGGACCACCAATCCGCGGCAGCCATCTTTCCGACCGGCGCCGGCAAATCCCTCTGTTATCAGTTGCCGGCGATGTTATTGCCCGGTATGACGCTGGTGGTGTCGCCCCTGCTGTCCCTGATGAAAGATCAGCTGGATTTTTTGCTGGCAAACAACATTCCGGCCGCACGCCTGGATTCGACGCTGGGGAAAAATGAATATAACACGATTCTTGAAAGCGCCAAAAACAGCAAATTAAAAATCCTGATGATTTCAGTCGAACGGTTTAAAAATGAAAGGTTTCGTTCGCATCTGCAAAAAATGAACATCTCCCTGTTAGTTGTTGACGAAGCCCATTGTATCTCCGAATGGGGGCATAATTTTCGACCCGAATACCTGAAATTGCCGGATTACCAGAAAGAATTCAACATAGCACAAACGCTGTTGTTGACCGCGACCGCTACCCGGCAGGTCAGAGACGACATGTGCGCCAAATTCAATATTCTTAAACAAAATGTATTTGTTACCGGCTTTTATCGGGACAATCTTTTTCTGCAGGTATCGCCGACGGAAACCGCTGAAAAAAAGAATCGCCTGCTTCAAAGAATTCGTGAAACACCCAAAGACCCAACCATTGTTTATGTGACGCTGCAGAAAACAGCGGAAGACGTCGCGGAATTCCTTGGCGCCAACAAAATAAATGCCCATCCGTATCATGCCGGAATGGAAACAGAGAAAAGGGAACAGATTCAAAACAAATTCATGGATGGGTCTCTGGCATGTATCGTGGCAACCATCGCTTTTGGGATGGGAATCGACAAAAAGAACATCCGCAGAATCATTCATTATGATTTGCCCAAATCCATTGAAAACTACAGCCAGGAAATCGGCAGATCCGGCCGAGACGGAATGCCCGCGCTATGCGAAGTGTTGGCCAACCGGGACAACATTCATGTTTTAGAGAATTTTATTTATGGTGATACGCCGGAGAAACATTCTATTTCTCAACTGCTTCGCACCCTAAAAGAAAACCAGGGCTTTGTCTGGGAAATTAAAACAGTAAAGCTTGCAAATGAATTGAATATCAGAATTCTTCCCTTAAAAACGCTGCTGGTGTACCTTGCGATGGAAGGAATAATTCGACCCAAATGGACCTATTTTGAAGAATATTCTTTCAAGTATAAGACAGAGCCGACAGAGATCATCAGCAGTTTTGAAGGGGAAAGAAAGCAGTTTGTTACCGCGGTCATAGACCATTGTCATACCAGGAAAGTATGGACAACTGTTGATATCCCGGCCATCCTTAACAGCCAGAATACGGATCGGCAGCGGATTCTCGCCGCTCTGGAATACTTTGATGAGAAAGGCTGGATCGAACTCCAAGCCAAACAGGCAATTGACGTATACGACATTCTGACCCAGGCATTTAATATCGATGTCGTGGCTGAAAAAATGTATGCTTTGTTTAAAAAGAAAGAAGCTCTTGAAATCCAAAGAATACACAATATGGTGGGCTTTTTTGAAGGCGATGCCTGTATCAGCCGACAACTGGCCGAATATTTTGGAGAATATCTTGAAAAAGAACGTTGTGGGCATTGTTCATTTTGTAAAAACGGAAAAGCCGTTTTTCCAAACACGACCGAATTAAAGCCTCTGTCCAATTTTGAATTTGGAAAGATTACCGGTGAATTTGCTAAAGCTGCAGGAGAGCATTTTAGCGAGGTAAATTTAACGAAGTTCCTTTGCGGTATTTATACGCCTGTTTTCTCGAAACTGAAAATAAAGAAACTGCCATATTTCGGTATCCTTGAGAGTTATCCCTTTTTGGAAGTAAAAAATTGGATTACAGATGAATAAAGGAGATAAGCCTGTCTGAGCACAACCAATTTTCTTGGCTCCAGATCAACATTCTGGCGGTTAGACAAGTTGTTAGGTTTTTTTCATGGTATTTGCTTTGAGCTTTCAGCTATGAGCTTCTTTAATTACATTTGCTTGAAAAGATGCGCATAGGTCTTGCTAACCGGCAAGGTTTGCGAAAGGTTGTTGAGCTTTACCAGCAGTCGGCCGCCAAAAGACCGGTGAACACCGGCAACACAGCCAAGATTGACAATGGTGCTGCGATGGATGCGCCAGAATTGATCCGGGTCCAGTTCTTCGGCTAACTGCCGGATGCTTGTTTTGATCAGGTATTCGCCGTCGCCGGTTTTGACCACCGTGTATTTGTCTTCGGCCTTGAAGAAATATACATCATCCACCGCCACCAACCGCACCTGGTCGCCGTGGCGGACCTTGATCCATTTTAAATAACCCGTCTCTTCTTCATTTTTCAACCTCACCAGCAAACGCTCCAGGGTTGCGGTGAGTTGCCCGGGAGACGACAGCCGGGAAGCGGCCAATTGCTTCTTCAATCTATTGACGGTTTTGGCAAGCCGCTCATCCGTTACGGGTTTGAGCAGGTAGTCAATGGCTTCGTTTTCAAATGCTTCGATGGCAAATTCATCAAAGGCGGTAATAAAGACCACGATGCAGTCAGCGGTCATTCTTTTGGCGACCTCGAGGCCGGAAAGGCCCGGCATTTTAATATCCAGGAAGGCAATCCCGGGCCGTCTGGTTTCGATCAAGTCAAGGGCCTGGTGACCGTTTTCAGCTTCTCCACTGATGACAAGCTCCGGCCAAAGGCCGGCCAGCTTGGATCGTAAATAAATCCTCAGCTGCTTTTCATCGTCGGCGATAACGGCTTCAGGATGGGTCATGGGGTACCTCCAGGGTCGCAATCACCCCGCAGGGCTGATTTTCCTCCAGGATGAAGGTTGCCCGGTTATCATACAGGGATGTCAAACGCTCGCGAACGTTGGCAAGCCCCAGGCCGGAATGATAATCTCCGCTAATTCCCATCCCGGTATCGATAACTGCCAGGCGCAGGATGCCGTTTTTTTCCTCGGCCTTGATCAGGATATCACCGCCTTCAACCCTGGGCTCCAGCCCATGTTTGATGGCGTTTTCCACCAAAGGCTGGAGCAGCATGGGCGGAAAGGAGATGTCCTTTAATTGATCCGGCAATTCTATGCTGACTGTTAACCGATCTTCCATTCTGACTTTGAAAATGTTGAGATAGGCCCGAATCATCTCCATTTCATGGCCGAGGGTGCTGTGCTGCCCCCGGATTTTTACAAGGGAGGTGCGCAAATAGCGGGTAAAATCAACCAGCATGGATTTTCCCTTTTCGACATCGTTGTCCAGAAGATTCAGCACATTTGACAGGGTATTGAATAAAAAATGAGGCTCGATCTGGGCCTGGAGCAGCTTTAAATTAGCTTCCGCCGCTTTTTTCTCGCTCGTCAGCCGTTTGATCTTTTCTTCCTGGATTTGCACTTTAGATGCCGCAATCTGCACCCGGGAACTGAAAAAGTATGTAATAATGGATCCAAACATGACGCCGAGGATAAGCAGCTGGAAAAGGCCGTGTTTGCCAAAAATGACGGCCGCCCCCATTCCGGATGCCGCCGCCCCCAGAAAAGATCCGCCCAGGCTGCCGATGATCAATGCCACCGCCACCCGGATGGCCTGCAGGAGCGGTTTTTCGACGGGAAAAAGATAAAGGGCCGCCAGCACACAGGCACAACAGGATAATCCGATACTCTGCGAAATGATAAAGTTGATCCAAAACCCGCCGCCGAATTTCATGGCGGTCAGAAACAGGGCAATGATGGTATCAAATACCAGGGTGTAGAAAAGTGAGGTGATGGCTGATCGGGCAGTCATGCCGTCTTGTGCGGGTTTCATTGGATCCTTGTACGCCGCCATTGTTAAAAAAACAAATAAATTATTTTTCACACATAACGAATCCAGCCCGGCCATGACGCCGCTTTAGGCGCCGGTCAAACCGCCTGCGGCCCGGAAAATAGACGGCTTTATAATGAAACGCCAGACCGATGCCCCAGCCCAGCACCGACCAGTGAAACCACCAGGGGCCGGGGGTCAACTTGTTGGTCAGCAATAAAGCGGCATTGACGACCAGGTAGCTCCACAGATGCCACTGAAATCCCGCTTTGCGGCGGCTGAGGGCCGCCCTGCGGATGCGCTCCTTTTTAAACGCCCTTTGCTCCTCTTTTATGGCCGTTTCCACAATTAGAGGGTCCAGCCCTATTTGCCCGGCGGTTTCCATCAGGTCCCGGTGGCTGATCCTGTCCTCATTTGTTATTTTCAAGGCCCGCCGAATGATGCGGGTGACCTCGTCACTGTCGTATTGCCGGTATTCCTTTTGATTCATTTTCGATAGCCTCTTGCGGTCCATTCATATGGTTCGCTAAGCAGGAGCCTAATACCGTCCCTGGTTTCTGGTCGCTGGCTTCTGGTAGAAGTAGGGCGGGCCACCGTGTCCGCCGGTTTCCGTTTATTGTGCACCACAGAAATTGGTCGGCACGGTGGCCGACCCGACTCCTCCGCGTTGCGGGTTGAACAACTGAAAGATCTGCGGCTCGAACCCCGTAACCCGCAACTCGTACCCCGTAACCCGTAACTCGCAACCCGCAACACGTACCGCTATCCAGCCCAATCTTCCATCATGGCCTGGAAGGCGTTTTGGCCGGCCCTGAAGGTTCCAGCATATCCGCCGCCGGGATTGCCCCAGGCACTGGCCAGGTACAATCCCTTGACCGGGGTTTTATTTTCAATACGGTTCATAAAGGCATTGTCCATGGATTGCTCAAACCCATAAATCGCACCGGCGGTATTGCCGGTGTAGCGCCAGTTTGTCAGTGGTGTGGCAGACTCCTGAACCTCTATCATGCCGGATAATCCCGGAATAACTTCCCTTTCGGCACGCTCGATCAGAATCCTGGCCCAGCGTTGCTTCTCCAGGTTGTATTGGGTTTTGTTGCCGTCTTTATAATCCGATTCGAATTTACGCCAGGGCTCATAACCGCTGAGAACCAGCAGCTGCAAGGTCGATGTCCCCGGGCTGGAATACCCGTCAAAGATATTATCATAAACGCAGACGCTAAAAGAGGCCTGTTCAATATCCCCCTGTATGCAGGCCTGATAGTCCGCTTCCGGATTATGGCCGCTGGACACATGGGTGCTAAAGGCGTTGATTTTACCTTTGAGTTCCTGGTTGACCCCCAGCCAGACGAGAAAACTGGATATACTGGGTTTGTATGAATTCAGTTTCGCCCTATAATCTGCTGATATCGAATCTGCCGGCAGCATCTGCTCAAAGGTCGACAATGCACTGGCGTTGCTGACCACAGCCCGGGCCGGCAAAGTCTCACCGTTGTCCAGTTCAACCCCCCGGACCGCCCCCTTGTTTACCGCGATTTTTTCAACCCGGGTGTCAAACAGGACCCTGCCGCCCTGGGATTCAATGGCGGCAACCATGGCATCACTGAGATCCTGGGAGCGCTGTTTGATATAATAGGAACCATTTCTGAGATAGCCGCCGGTGGCATTGGCATAATAAAACCCGGACAGCTTTGACGGCGGCAGCCCGTAATATCCCCACAGCGATCCCAATACATGCTGCAAATCAGGATTCTTGATGTAATCACCGATCAACTCCGCCAGGGTTTTGTTGCGCACGTTCCACATTTTGCGGTACTGAAGCGGAAAAAACAGTTTTATGAACCGGCCTTTATTCCGGCTCAGGGTGTCGACTTCTTCGGCAATGCCAATCATCTCTTCAATAAATCCTCTAATCCCCTCCGCCTCTTCAGGAAAATGTTCAGCCAGAAGCTGAATATAAGCTGCGGGGTCTTTCTGGGGAACGGATATGTCCAGGCCAGGGGTTTTCAGTCGGTAGACCTCGGGCAACTCCGCCAATTTAAGTTTGTCCAGGACACCGATATCACTTAAAATCCGGCTGGCACCGTTGCCATTGATGGAGGTGCCGTGCAGCGATACTTCGAAATTGAATTTACCGCCGGCCCGTTCAAAGGAGGTGGCGTAGCCACCGGCAATGCTGTGCTGTTCCACCACCGTAACCGGAACGCCCTGTTTGGCGAGATAAGCCCCGCAGACCAATCCACCCAGCCCGGCGCCGATTACCACCGTTGGATAGTCGCTTTTGGGCCCCATTGTGGCGGCATGGGCCGCAATCTTTCTCCAATCCAGGGCCAGAGCGGCGGCCGTCATGGCCGAAATGGTCAGAAACGATCGCCTTGACACAGATTGATTTAACATGGTGCCTCCTTTTCATACGGGTTGGCGAAACACGAGCTGTGGTTTCAAGATAATGCCATCCTATCGAAACGGGGGAATGGCGGCAATGGAAAGGTGATGAAACGCCCTAAATTGGGTGCAGACAGAAGATATAGAGAGTGAATCGGAATTTTGAAATTTAGCTCTGCTTTCAGCTGCAGTTCTATCGGAGGCTTTATTTTAAAAGCCATCCAGGAGCACAGATGATCAGCGCGCGCGCTTGCGCGAGCAATAGGTCCTATAAAACATATATGACTTATACTGAATGGGTCCTTTAGGACCTATACTGAAGGCTCGATCCCTTTTCCTGCGATATTCGGTCGTTTTTGCCCGTAGCGTTGTTGAAATTCCAGGGCTGTCAATATGGTTTGAAAATGGATATCAGCGGTATCCGTCACCAGGCGGGCATATCCGCCGGCCATGGTGACCGCCACCGGCAGCCCGGCATCATAACAATGCTGAAAAACCAGGCGATCCCGTCTTGCCAAACCCTCCCTGGTCAGTGACATCCGTCCAAATCTGTCCTTTTTAAAAGGATCGGCACCGGCAAGGTATATCACAAGCTGGGCATCGGCAGATTTCACCGCCCTGACCAGCCCGCCCTCAAGGGCCTCAAGGTATCGCCGGTCGTCAGCACCGTCTGGCAGGGCGATGTCCAGATCGCCTTTTTCCTTATGCAGGGGGAAATTGTTTTTACCATGGATGGAAAATGTAAATATGGTAGGATCATTTTTTAAGATGGCCGCTGTGCCGTTGCCCTGGTGCACGTCGCAGTCAATGATCAAAATGCGCCGGGCCAATTTCTCGGCCTGCATGGCACGCGCTGCAATCACACTGTCATTTAGCCAGCAATAACCCTGCCCCCGATCCCTGGAGGCATGGTGGGTCCCTCCGCCGAGATTAACACCGATACCGTCTTTGAGCGCTGCCCGGCAAGCTTCAATGGTGGCACCGGCCGAGTGCCGGGTCCGGATGACAATCTCCGGTGACCACGGCAACCCGACCCGCCGAATTTCTTTTTCCGTCAACTCACCTTTTTGCAGCCGCTGCCAGTAATCCGGGTCATGGGCCCGCAGGATATCATCATCGCCGGCCGGCTGCGGAATTTTCAGATCATCCGGTTTGACAATCATGGCCGCAATGATTTTTTCGCGCAGCAATGCGTATTTGCTCACCGGAAAGCTGTGATTGTCCGGAAGCGGAATGGAAAAAGTGTCCGTGTAAAATAATTTCAAATAGCTAAAATCCCCGTATTATTCAGCAGTCCCAATAAATGTTCCGGCTTCTTTTAAGGCATTCTCCATTTCTTCAACCGAGATTAAATCCGAATCATAATACACCGTGTTGATCTCCTTGGATCCGCGGAAACCTTTTTCGACTTTTTTGACTCCCGTCAGCCCTTCCAGGGCATCTTGACCGACATCGTATCATTGAACGGTGAAGATCGCCTTGGAATCCGAGGCCGCAGCCGAAGGCAGGCCGCTTGCCATGATTATCAAAAATGTAATGAAAAAGGCCAATAAAACTTTGCGTTTGATTGCGATCTTGTGTCTCATAATATTCTCCGTATCTATAGAATTGGATGATCGTTTTTTACCATCCAACGAATCAACCAGGCAACCAATCAACTATTTTTTACAACCCGGGATCCCCCAAACCGGCTTTTGACTTAGGTCATATACTGCCCGGAGCCGTTGGCGGTTATATAAAAGACTATAATCATCATATCTTACAAAACCAATAGCATCTAGATCCGACTCAACGATCAAAAAAATAAAGGAAAATATCAATGGAAACCCTGTTAAATAAAGGTATCAAGGAAATCATCGACCAATACCCGGATGTGGAAAAAGTTCTGGACAACTACGGTATCGGCTGCGGGCCCTGCAGCGTCGGCATCTGCCAGCTCAAAGATATTGTCGATATCCACAACCTGCCCCAGGCCCAGGAACAGGAGCTGATGCAAAAAATCGCCGGCATCGTCTATCCGGGCCAGGATGTCAACATCCCATCCGCTGAAGAAAAGACGCCGGCCGCAGACGGAGACAAAAAATTTTCACCGCCCATGCAGCGGCTAGTAGATGAGCATGTCTTGATCAAACGGTGGATCGCCCTGATCCCCCGGGTGGTAGATAACCTCGATTTTGAATCCGATGCTGGCCGCCTGAATTAGTTTGTCTTTGCTCAGGATATTGGCCATGGATCTTCCGATTTTGGCCAGCATGGTCAGCTCCTTAAACTGGTGGTTTAACCTTGCGGACATTTTATTAAACGCCGTTGCCAGCTCTTCGAATTCATCGCCGCTGTTAATCGCCACCCGGCTTTTAAAATTACCAGCGGCAATCAGCTGGGTTCCATTTTTCAGTTTTTCCAGTGGGGTTAAACTTTTACGGATATAGTTAGTGCTGAGCAGAAGCACTATTAATATGGACAAAAATAGAGTCAGGGGAAAAATCATCTTGAATTCGGTTACCGATGACAGGGCATCGGCTTTGGATTGACTCAAAACCACCAGCCAACCCGGATATTGAAAACGGGATTGGAGAAACAGCTCCCGGCTGCTGGCCAGATACGGATTGCCATGGTGGTTCCATTTGAATTGACCCCAGGCTGAACTGTTCATAAGAGGATCTATACTGGTTAAAAGGCCCCGGGGTTCTGGAATTGAGGTAACCAATAATTTCCCGGCCGAATCGAGAACACAGATCTCTGTCATAGGAGGCAATGAGTTCGCTTCCCCGATACCCCATAAATAATCAGGATTAATTTCAGCAACCAGAAAATCATTCCCAAATTCGGTTCGCTCCAACCCGACCAGCATATAGACAGACGCTTGCCCCCCGACACGGTCTTGAATTAGAATTCCGGCTTTATTATAATCAAATGGTGGATTTTGAATTGATTCGAGCGGCGGAAGATTATCAAAACTGCCTAATATTTGATGATGGACGCTAATGTGGTTTATCAGGCCCAACGCTTTGAAATGCTTTATATTGGGTTGATGGTATTCTTTAATACTTTTAATGATGCCTTCCAGATCCACTATCAATTAAATGATCGACCAGAAAATGCATCTCCGTCTCAATCAACAGCAGGCGCTCGTAAATCGCTAAACTCATCGATTTGGTATTTTGCCTCAGCGCGCGAAAGCCCTGTTCGGTAAGATTTTGAGTAACCTGAAAGTAGGAAAAAATGACAGGGACAGCAAAGGCAGCAGTGCGCAGATAAGGAATAAAATAAGAATATGACGTGCCAGTTTGCTGCGTCGAAATGTAACGGTCAAATTCATGTAAATAATATCCGTATTGAAGGTCAGGAGAAAAAATGCAAATTCACGTTAAAATCAGTATCAAAAAATAGGTCTAAATATTGCCAACAGCTGATTGGGCCTTGCAATCATCTGAAACAGCAGCTAATTTGGGCGACACTGCCAAGGTATTCCCGCCCTTTTTTTTGGCTTCATACATGGTTACATCTGCCCGATGCACAAATTGCTCTTTTTTTTCATTCCTTTGATACTCAGCGACCCCTATGCTCAAGGTGATTTTTGTGATTTCCTGCTCGCGGATCATCAGACTTTCCTCATCCATCGCAGCTTTGATTCTGTCGGCAACTAATTTAGCATTGTCCAGGGTGGTTTCCGGTAAAATAATTGTAAATTCATCGCCGGCGAAGCGATATGCTGTATCCTGGGACCGGAGAGAAGCTTGCATTTTTTGTGCAATTAAAAGCAACGCCTGATCCCCTACCATATGGCCATAGGTGTCATTGATTACCTTGAATTTGTCGATATCAATAAATATCAGTGAAAGGGGATGCAGATAGCGCTCTGATCTCTGAATTTCATCCTCCAACTGCGCGTAAAAATGCCTTGAATTATAAAGCTCGGTTAATGGATCCCGTATGGACAGTTTCTTAAGACGCGCTATCATTTGATCGCGTTCGTTGATCAGTGAACGCTCTCTGATAACCCGGTTAATTCTTAACATCAGCTCGTTTAGCCGAATGGGCTTGAAGATTAAATCACTGGCACCGTTGTTGATGGCATCTTCATAAAAATACTCAGAGCTGTACCCGGTTGTAATGATAACATCGAGGCTGTATTGCTTTTTGACCTTTTTGGTAAATGTTATGCCGTCGATGCCCGGTAACTTGACGTCGGTCAGAATTATGTGTATTTCTTCTTCCTCTAGTATTTTCTCAGCTTCTTCAGCACTACGGGTGATCATTGCCTGGTATCCGGACCTGGAAAGAAATTCATACATAAGTTTGGAAACAATCGCATCATCTTCTACAATCAATATCTTATTTTCCATTTTCACAGCACCTTTAGCAAAACATAGTCGCGTTTAGAAACTTGAGATGACCTCTAGTTAACATGGGTTTTATCAGGATCAATTTTTACCATGTCCAGGATATTCCTGGTGTGCACGGCGTTTGCCTTAACCTTATTCAAAATGTGATTTATGTCGATTCCATCAGTATTTTCATCCAGCTTTTCTTCTACCATGGCAAGCCGGACGGTATTATCCTCTCTGATGTCTTCATAGTGACCGGCTAATTGGTCAACCATATGATTGAGGGTTGCCGCTTCTTCTTTTAAAAAATCATTTTTCCTGAGGAAAACTTTTCTCGTAAAATTTCCCCTGGCGACCTCCTGGATGGTATTTTTTATGTTTATCATCGGACCACAGAAGCGATGGGTAAGGACGATAAAATGAATAAACGAGATAATAAAAATGAGCGGCAGGGCGATGATTAATCTATCCAGCAGCACAAGGAAAGTCTTGGCCGACAAATACTGCACCCAGAGTTCATCTTTATCGAAAATGTCATAAAAATAGGGTGATAAAACGGTCAGGACCAATACCAGTGAAATTAAGCAAAGATACAAAAAATTGATGATGACTATTCTAAGCTGAATATTTTTGGCAATTAAATAATTGTGAAGCTTTCTGACTCTTTTTTTTGGTTTCATTTTGGTATAGTTTCCCCAAATAAATTTCAAGGATCTTTGAGCGTTTTCATGCCGATATCATCTAACGTTTCCGGATAGCTTTCATGGTCAATGTTGTAACCTATGATCAATTTTTCCAATATTTTGATTTCGCTAATGGTGGCTGCCAACCTCGCTTTTTCCTTCGTGCTGAAATAATTGGGTATGGCCATTGATGAAAGAATCCCGATGATGACAATTACGATCATCACCTCGACCAATGTCAATTCCTGTATAGTTTGGTTATAACCATCAAAACACCGCTTCCCGGTTTGCTGGAAACCTCTATAAATACTATTTCGAAAAAAATGTTTTGGTAGTAAACGATTCATTTAACTTTGCAATATAACAAGCTGCCCATAACAGCATCTGGATTCGATTAAAAATAATGATCTCACAAACCGGATTGCAACATAATTTATATCGGCAAAACTCGATAAATATTTAATAATTTTCTTTACAAAACAAATAATTATCGGCACTGTTCGGACAGCGGATTTTCCAGATCAAAAGAATGAAATCAAGGTGACGGATTGAAATTTACGGAATTTCAACAAAAAATCCGACAGATCCTGGCGGTTGACCCGCCTTCCGGAGAATCGGTCATCAAACAGGCGCGCTCAATGGCCGGCGATATCAAGATCGGCCGCACGGCTTTTATGGACAAAATGGGCGTTGACTCCGAGTTGGAGTACAAACAGCAGTGTCTCAAAGACCATCGCATCATGTTTCATGCCCACATCGGGATGGGTTCGTGGGAAACCACCGCAGACGCACTGGCCCACCTGTATAAAACCGCCGAACAATCTGAAATTATTATTGATAGAGCCGGCATCTGCCTGGATCGGCGCATGGGGCTGTCCCCCTCCCACCGGGATAAAATTCCGACTGAAACCGGACCCATGCTGGAATCTGCCGGGCAATGGGCCCAGATCGGCCAGGCTGTTCCCATCCAGCCCCACATGGGCGATTTTATGATCGGATTTCCCGCCTCAACCGAAAACACCCTCCATGCCTTGCGGGCCGGGGTTACCACCATTGGCAATTTATCTCAGTTTTTTGCCCACGCGGCGCCGATGTGGAAGGATACGGTGGTCACCACCGTTGAAACCGTCAAGGCCCTGGCCATCATGGGGGCCCTGAGGGAGCAGGGCGCCCTGGTGCACTCCTATCTGGAAGACGGTTTTGGCGCTCTTTTTTGTGACTGTGCCTCTGTGGCCGGCTGGGCCTATCTGGAGCGATACATTGTGGAAAATCTGCTGGGCGCAAAACTTGCCCATTGCATCGGAGGATTAACCACCGACCCGGTCAAACGGGCGGGCTGGGTGTTTGCACTGCATGAAATCCATGACAAAAACAGCATTGGCTCCATGATTTACGGGGACACCCTGTCCTTTACCGCAGACTTCGACCGCAATCGCGGGCTGGTCGGCGAGTATTTAATGTGGGATATCCTGGCCCAACTGGAGTGCCCCACCGGGCATGCCGTGCTCCCCTTACCGGTTACCGAGGCCTTGCGGGTTCCATCTGCAGACGAAATTGTTGAAGCCCAAATCTACGGTCGCCGGATAGAAGACGCCGCCCGAAGACTGCACCCCCACATGGATTTCAGTGCGTCCTACGATTTTTCAAAGAAAGTGCTTGGGGCCGGGAAATCGGTGTTTGAGCGTGCCCTGGACGGGTTAACAGAGGCCGGCGTTGACACCGGTGATCCGATCCAGTTACTGTATGTGCTCAAAAAACTGGGACCGGCCGGGTTTGAAACACTGTTTGGGGCCGGCAAACCCAATGAAGCCTGCGCCAGGGGCCGGGAACCCGTCATTGCCACAGACGTATTCGAATTTTCCAATTCAACCGTGGCAAAATACCGCGACCTGTTTACTGCTTCCCGGTCCAAACAGATACTGAACGGCCGTCGGATCCTGATCGCCTCAACCGATGTTCACGAACACGCGATCATGATAATCCACCAACTGCTGGCGGAAGCCGGAGCCGATATGATTAACCTGGGAGCGGAAGCAGACCCGGATCAGATTGTCGCCCAAGCGCAACACAGCGCGGCGGAGGCCATTTTAATCAGCACCCACAACGGAATGGCGCTCGATTATGCCCGGCGCCTTAAGGAAAATATGGACCGCCGCAAGATAACCATTCCGGTGGTGCTGGGTGGTATCCTCAATCAAAAAGTTGAAAATCAGGCATTGCCGGTGGATGTTTCCGGCGATTTAAAGAAACTGGGTTTTAATCCCTGCCCGAAGCTGGAGGGCGCTTTCAGAAAATTGCTGGAATCCAATTTCTAATCATTAAAATTTCACTCTAATATTTGAAAACGCTACTTCGCAAAGCGCAGAAAACAGCAGGATACGTGTCTGAATTTCGAAGCCATGCGCTTAGCGCTATGCCCTTTGTTAATACACGGAGGTAACCATGACCTTAAAAAATCGCACCATTGCCTTCATCGGCGGCGGCCACATCACCGAAATAATTTTATCCAATTTGACAAAGACCGACAAAATTGCTCCCCAACGCGTGGTTGTCAGTGACCCGGTCAAAGAAAAAGGGCAGTATTTAAAAAAAACCTATGGCGTTTCCATCGCTGAAGATAACCAGGAGGCCGTGTTGACGGGCGATTTTATTTTTATCAACGTCCTGCCCCATGTGGTGGGCGAGGTGGTAGCAAAGCTAAAACGCAGCGCCTTTCCGGATCACAAGGTGATTATCTCGGTGGCTGCCGGCATACCCATGAAAACCTACGCGCCGTTGGGAAACGGCCTGCCGGTGGTCAGGGCCCTGCCCAATCCGCCGAGCCAGGTCGGGATGGGCATCGCCGCCCTGGCCTTTAACCCCCATGTATCTCAAGACACCCAACAGGAAATTTTTGAGCTGTTTGCCTGCCTGGGAGAGGTTGTGGTTGTAAGAGAAGAACAGGTGAATGCGGTGATGGCCTTGAGCAGCCCCACCATCACCTACATGCTGTTCCAGTCCATCATCGATGCCGGGGTTCGGGCGGGGATCGATCGTGATACCGCCACCAAGATTGTGTATCAAACCATCGCCGGCTCCATGGAGGTATTCAAGACCCGCCAGGTCTCTCCACATGAGTTAATCAACGAGGCCAGCACACCGGGCGGAATCTCCATCGAAAGCCTGTATACCCTGGAAACGTATGCTTTTAAAGCCGGCATCATGGACGCCGTTGACAGTGCCATTAACCGGGCCGTTGAACTGAGCCAATCGGTCAAATAGTTTTCAATTCCCCCTAGATCTGCTTTTTTGCTTTGGAAGCGGTCTGTGCCGGTAGGATGGCACTGCAGACAAGACATGCCATGGAAGCGATCAGTGATATCCAGAACACCATCGAAAGGCCCTGTGCAACCGCGGCTTTCAGTGCATGTTGAACGTCCGGGGCAAGCAGCATCTGAACTTCCGGCCGGAATATGTTTTCAATGTTCTGTTCTATCTGAACCCTCAAAGACGGCGGCAAACCGCTCAAACCGGTATTCATCAATGATTCCAGGGCAGTCGTAAGTGACAGGGTCACAAAACTCCCGGAAATGCCAACGCCGATGGTTCCCCCCAATGTCCGGGAAAATTGATGGGAGGCCGTGGCAACGCCCAGGTCCGTTATATCCAGGCTGTCCTGGACAACCAGTAAGGTCGCCATCGAAACAAATCCCATGCCGACGCCGATAAATCCCAGCACCACCGAACAGGCGGCTAAAGAAGTTGCGGTCGAAAATGTAAGCATGATCCCCCCGCCGACGGCCAAAAACAAGGACCCCAGGATAGTTGAAGTTTTTTTCCCCAGCCGATGGACAATCTGTCCGCACACCAGCGCGCCAATTGACCAGCCCAGGCTTAGCGTCAGCATCGCCACACTCATTTGCAGCGGGGTTTTGCCCAGGGCACCCTGGATAAAAAGCGGACTGTAGGCAAACAGGGAAAAAATTGTAAAGCTGGCCAGAAAAGCCGCTGCATTTCCAATACTAAACCCGCGGTGGCCGAAAAAGACCAGCGACAGTATGGGTTCCCGGGCCCTTTTCTCGGCATAATAAAAGGCGGTGCCCGCGGCGATGGTGATCAACCCAAGTCCGATAATCTGGGGGGAAATCCAGGCATAGTCACGCCCGGCCAGCATAAACACAGTCAGCAATCCCAGAATGGCGGTTGAAAGGGTCACCACACCGAGATAGTCGATGGAGGCATCTTTCTTTTTGGGGCGGACTTCAACCACGTACAGGACAATGCCCAGCAGAGAAAACAGACCCAGGGGCACATTTGCAAAAAAAATCCAGCGCCAGGAGAAATAGGTGACCACAAAGCCGCCAAAGGTCGGTCCCAGGACACTGGCCAGCCCCCAGATGAAACTGGCCAGGGATAAGGTTTTGGCACGGTTTTCGGGGGTGGATATATCGGTTAACACGATGTATACCAGCGCAAAGTTGCCGCCGGCACCGATTCCCTGGAGCACCCGGGATAAGATCAGCTGGGTCATGTTTGGGGCCAATCCCGCCCAAACGGATCCCAACAGAAATAAACAGATGGAAATAACGTAAAGTCTTCTGGATCTAAAAATATCGGCCAGTTTACCGAAGATCGGCAAAGATACGGCCCGGGCAAGAAGGTAGGCCGAATATACCCAGCTGTAGAGGTGAAGCCCTCCGAGATCCGTGACGATGGTGGGCATGGCGGCCGACATTACCAGGGCATCCAGGGCGCCCAGAAACAATGTCAGCAAAGCGGCCGCAATTACATAAAACCGTTGTTTGCGGGTGATCAGATTTTCCGGTGACGTTGGTTTCTCGTTTTGATCCAAACTAACGATTGGAGATTTCTTGCTCTGTTTGCGGTACAAGCGCAAATTCCCTTCAGGGTTATGTCGGTATCATTGGGTTGCGAATATCATTTTAGTGCCGGACATGTTTAAAAGAAATTTTTCGGGCATTTCCTTTTCGATAAGCATGGCGGCTTTGCGGCCGGTACAATGGGTGGGAACAATAAAACCGGGATTCAGCTCTTTCAGAGCCTCAATGGTTGGCCCTATGGCAGGCTCATTCACGGCGCCTGTCAGATGAAAGCCTCCCATAACGGCATAGATCGTATCAACCCCGGTGACCTCCTGGGCATATTTGACCGTATTGACAATTCCGGCGTGGGCGCAGCCCGATAAAACCACCAAACCTTTGCCTTTTACATGGGCGATGACGGCGGTGTCGTCCTCTATGAGATCTTGATGCGATTCGCCTTGCACGTCATAGCAAAGACGGGAATCTCCGGTTTCAAAATCCGTCTTTTTGGGTACCTGCCCGAGAAAAAGAAGGGCGCCATCTAAAAGCGAATGAGGATCTTTCGATTCCATCGGAAAGATTCCCGCTTTTTCTAAATTCTCACGATTTAGAGAAGGTAAAAATATTTTTGACCCGTCGGCTGCTTTAAGATAGCGCTGCTGCCTGAAAGCAGAGGGATGCAGAACCAGTTCGATGTCTTTTTTGCCGATGCGCTCAAAGATCGGCACTAGACCTCCAAAATGATCCATGTGACCATGTGAAAGAACAAGGGTCTCGACATTGGAAAGATCCAATCCCAGGGCGTCGGCATTAATTGCGGATCCATATTCTGAAAAACCGAAATCAAAAAGCACACTTCTGGGGTTGCCACCGGCGGTAACCGTGATCAATGCTGAAAAACCGTGCTCCGCCAGAATGCTGACTTTAACCTCTGAGTCTTTGACGGGCATCGCCCGTTGCACCATAGCGGTGCTGTCCATGGAAGCGATGTCGACATAATTATCCTGTAACGTCAGAACTTCCATTCTATCGACTTCATTGAGTAAAAAATTCATCATAATTTCCTTTAATCGCCGCTAAAATTGAATGCTCAACCAATTCGCCACTTCTTCTGTAATCTGCTTATAAATCTTTTCCGAAGAGATATTTGCCGATTTAACCAGATTAAATGAATGGTCACCACCCTTGATGATCTCCAGATGCCAGGGTGCCTTCAGCCGTTTCAACACCTCCTGCAAAAGCGTCAGATCACAGAGCGAATCCCGGGTGCCGGCAACAAAAAGCATGGGCACGCCGATATCGTAAAGGTGGGCATCCCTTGGCTGGTCTTTTTTTCCCGGTGCATGCAGGGGATAGCCCAAAAACACCAGACCCTGGACCGGCAGCTCACCTGCGGCGGCCATCTGGGCGGCCACCCGCCCGCCCATGGATTTTCCGGCCGCCACGATTTTCCCAGGGCCAACTTCCGGATGATCCCTTAAATACCCATGGACGCACTGCCAGGTATTAACGAGCTTTTTCTGTGAATCCGGAGATTTGCGACCTTTTTCCTTATAGGGAAAATTAAATCTTAACGTCAGAAATCCCTCCCGGCAAAGCCCGTCGGCGGCTGCGACAATCAAGGGCGTTTCCATATCATTGCCCGAACCGTGGGCCAGGATTACCCCGATGGTTTTAGACGGCTGGAACCCATCCGGTATGGATAACACCCCGGAAATATTATCATCTTTGTCAATTGGAATCGATACTTTTCGAGAATTCATTATGGATTCTATTCGCTGAGGGCTTTTGTCCTTGCTGAAACAAACATCCCGGTTAATCTTAAACAGGCTCTTATTGATCTTGGGAATTGCATTCACCGCGGGTGCAATTTTCCGGAGCTTTTCCCCCATTTCAATCACAAATTCCCGGGCCGGATGCAACACAAACTCATCGTACTCACTGCGGTGTTTTTCAAACCATTCCTTGGAATTATTCTTTTTTAATTGTTGAAAAAGGAAAAGTATTCTTTAGGAAATCCAGAAAATTGGGCCATGCGCTCCTCCAGTGGTCAGGTCCCGTTAATAAATTAAAACGAATGCAAAAAAAATCTTGGCGCTATGATCCACATGGGTCATTCCCGCTCAGCAGGGTGTGTGGCAATTCAAAAAAGTGCCTAAAATCTGCCTGTCAGGCAGAAATCCAGCATATATCATGTTGCCTGGACTCCCGTCTGCCAGACCTCCCGTAACAGCAAAGAACCATTAAATCAAGTACCGGGAAAACTTTCGGTTACTGGATACCATATACAGGCGGGACACCGGGATCATCGGCAATGGGTGGAAGGGTTCAATATCGCTTTAATCAATAACGGGTATCAACAAAGAAGAGAAACTCGCCTTCGCCCTCCAGCCGGCCGAACAGCGGTGTTTGGGCCTGCCGGGAGGCATTGGACACGGTGGGCCGCAGATAAGCCCCCAGCTCGGTGCCCGTAACCACGTTGTCCTTATCGAGATCGGCCGCCCCTGCGATGGCCTTTAAAAAATAGGAAGTGAACAATCCGTGGCCTTCTTTTTCCTGGACCTGTTCGCCCTGGCCGCCGGCGGTGATAATCTGAACCACCCGCATCGAAGATACTTTGCGCAGATAATCATTGATGCCCGGCCAAATCCCGGTCGAACGGTTTAAGCCCAGGCCGGAATAGCAGCAATCCATCACGTAAAAAATGTGTTTGGCCGCAATCCGGCTGGAAAGGCTTCGAATCTGCTCCATGGAAACAGCGGTTGCGGCGTAGCTGTCGGTCTCGGCATCCACCGGAATGATGTAGCCCTTTTTCCCGCCGCCGGGCAGATCCTCTGTTTGACCGTGGCCGGCAAAGTAAAACAGGACCCGATCATTGCGGTCCACTTTTTCGGGAAGTTTGTGGAAAAGCTCGGTGAGGATCCGCCGCTGGGTGGCCTCCTTGTCCATGATGATGGTAATGTCGTCAAAGCCGGTTTTTTGAAGGGTATTTTTGACGGCATTGGCGTCGGCGACTGCAAACTCCAGCCCCGGCCATTTTTCATAATTGTTGATGCCGATAACGATCGCATAAGATCTGCCGTAGAGCGCCTTTTTCTGAGAAGTGGATTCGACCCGGGTCAGGGGGGGCAGGGCATACTTTTCGCCCTCGATATCAATTGAGATGTGGGCGCGGTTGCCGAGCGAATCGGCGGCCTCCACCTCGATGGTATTGGTGCCCAGATGGATGGGAATGTCTTTGAGAAAATTTCCGTATTCGTCCACCGATGTCTCGACTTGATTGACTTTTATCCAGGAAACCCCGCTTTTGTCGGTGGCAATCCCCCGCACGGTTAAGTTTTCATAGGTTTTGAGGATTTTCATCCCCCGCCGGGTGGAGGGCTCATACAAAATAATCTTGGGGCCCTCTTTATCGATGGCCTTTTCAATTTTACGGTTTAGTTCAAGCGCCTTGGGATAATCTCCCCGGATGTTCAGGGATTTTTTTATGTTACGGGCAGCCTCATCCAAGTCGCCTTTCTCAAACAGTAAACTGGCCAACAGGTAATACAGCTTGTAATTGGTGGTGCCCAATCCAGCCGCCTTATTAAAATAGGTTATGGCTGTATCAACCTGGTTGTCTTTGCGGTAGAAATTACCCACGAGTTCATAAGGTCGAATGAATCCCGGGCATAGATCAATGGCTTTCTGAAAGTGCTTGCGAGCCTGCCCTTTCTCGGCCGCCATGCGGCCTTTCCAGAAGATATGGATGGCCTGGTCACAGCCGCCGGACAGATCATTACTGTCAGATGCCAGGGCAGGGCTGCCGAATATCTGAAAGAACAGACACAAAGCGGGTAAGAACACAAAAAATTTCATTATGTTCTCCTTAATGGCTTCTCTGTTTTTGAATGGGCCCCTTGCTAAGTACCGAATGCCGGAAGTGCGGTTGCTGCAAACAATTTACAAAGTAAGATCGAAGTTTAGATTTCTTCTTCAATTATCTCCTGGGCAGCATTTATTTGAAAACGATCAACCTCTGCGGATATCGAATGGTTTGCCCGAATGGTCGTTCTATTATTGTAAAAGTTGCGAAGCTGAAAACCGACTATCATATCATTACCCGTTACTCGATAGGTATTCATTTTGGTCCACTCGACTGTTTCTGTTATTTTATATAATATATCGATATATTTACCTTTTCTTAATATACGAAACGAGCCGTTAAAATTTTCTGTCCAATGCCTGCCGCCCGTCTTTCTTTTTCCATTTACAACGCAATTGCTATAGAGTTTACCTATGCCAGTTCCCCCTTTCATGGCCAGGCCGATGACCGCGAAATTCATTTTTCCAGCCTTTAAGCTTTTTTCGAAAACAGCAAAATTGAATAGTTGGTCGATATCCCCACTGGAGATGACGTTAACAAAATCCATCCGGCAATCAAGCTGGATATCGAAATCTCCCCTTAACGCATACCTGGTTGCAAGCCCGCCTTTGCTGAAACTGCCGGTTTTGGTGCGAAGGACCAGTTTACCGTTATCGGTGTGCATCCCGGCCTGTTTGAAATTTTGTACCTGCTCGTCGCGGTACAAATACCCGGCCCTGTCCCAGAGGTCATCCCGTATTTTATCAAACGGGTCGCTGTAGTACGCCAATTGATCCTGTGGAAGGCTGCTTTTGGTCTGCGATGGTGCTTTATCGGTGGCACATGATAGCATCGTCCCGACAAATGTGATTAAAAGAATCCAGATGAGAAATTTAAAGAATTTTGCAGGCATGTCATGATCCTCCTCAACTTAGATTAAGTTAAAGATTCATGGTAGGTCCGCCAGGGCATCCAGCGCTGATCAGGTTCTGAAGAGGAATATCGTTTCGGAATCTTCGTTTGAGAATCAGAGCAGGGTCAGTCGGAGGGAATAACCATATTTACTGAATCCGATTGGTGTTGTCAAATATATTATACTTAAATTTCTTTGCCAAATCATTCACATATTATCTTGACAATCCCCATTTAGAAGAATATTATTCTGTAAATTTGGAATTTTAAAGAATGATTGATGAAATAAATCTAAATATACTGAAAATATTACAGGAAAAGGCCCGAATATCCAACGTGGATGTGGCGCGGCAGATTGGGCTGGCCCCATCGGCGGTTCTGGAGCGGATTCGAAAACTTGAAAAGCAAAAAATTATAGATGGTTATGAAGTTCGACTGAACCCAAAATTTTTTGCCAAAAGCCTGGTGGCGTTTATCACTGTCAAAACCGACGAGCATGCCGATGAAATCGAAATCGGCAAGAAGCTGGCCTTTCGTCCCCATGTCCAGGAAGTGCATTATGTGGCCGGTGAAGATGCCTTTTTGGTCAAACTGCGGGGATCGGATACCGAGGAAATCGGCCGCCTGATCCGCGAAACCATCCGATCCATCGAAGGCGTCCAGCTGACCAAGACCTCCATCGTCATGTCCACCTATAAAGAAACCGCCCAATTCCCGATCGATGATGGCGAGAAGCAATCCTAGGTTCAGGGTTCAAAGGTTCAGGGGTTATGTCAAATTTGTTCCGCGATAAAGGCTTTCAACCTCTTTTTGGTTTTTAGCCGGCAACAACTCGCATAATAGATCAATATTAATTTTTTTTATAATATAAATTCATGGGAAATATCTGCGGCGGTCATCGCAGGCAGTAATAATTTTGTTTAGCAGTTCTTTAATTATCTTTAACCAGGCATGAATTTATCAGAGGTGAACAATGATCACAATCAATGAAAATTATCTCAAACTCCAGGCATCCTATTTATTTGCTGAAATTAAAAACCGCACCGCCGCCTTCCAGGAGGCGCACCCGGAGCGGGAGGTGATTAAACTGGGCATCGGTGATGTCACCCGGCCCCTGCCCCCGGCCTGCATCCAGGCCTTTCACCGGGGTGTGGATGAAATGGCCGATGCCAAAACCTTCCGGGGGTACGGGCCCGAGCAGGGCTATGAATTTTTGCGCGAAAAAATCGCCCGCCATGACTTCCAGGCCCGGGGGGCCGATATTGCCCCGGATGAAATATTTATCAGCGACGGCGCCAAGTGCGACAACGGCAATATCCAGGAGATATTTTCCAAAGATATTAAGATTGCGATTCCCGATCCGGTGTATCCGGTTTATGTCGACACCAACGTCATGGCCGGCAGAACCGGTAAGTATGACCAGGGACGCTACGGTCGGCTCGTTTATCTGGAAGGCACGCGGAAAAACGGTTTTATTCCGAATTTGCCCGGCCAAAAGGTGGATCTGATTTACCTGTGCTACCCGAATAACCCCACCGGGGCAACCATATCAAAAGCGGCCCTGAAGCAATGGGTGGATTATGCCCGGGAAAACAAAGCCCTCATCCTGTTTGATGCCGCCTATGAGTCCTTTATCCGTGATGAGGAGCTGCCCAAAAGCATTTACGAAATCGAAGGCGCCCGGGATGTGGCCATCGAGTTTCGCAGCTTTTCCAAAACAGCCGGATTCACCGGCATTCGCTGTGCCTTTACGGTGGTGCCGAAATCCTGTATGGCCCACACAGCTGACGGTGAAGAACACTCCCTGCACGCCCTCTGGTACCGACGGCAGTCGACCAAATTCAACGGTGTATCCTATCCGGTACAACGCGCGGCTGAGGCGGTCTACAGCGAAGAAGGTCAGCAACAAACCAAAGCACTGATTGATTACTACCTGAAAAATGCGGCCTTGATTCGGCAGGAAATGTCCGCCCTTGGATTTGACTGCATCGGAGGCGAGAATTCACCCTATATCTGGATTGACGGCGGATCCGATTCCTGGGAATTTTTCGACCGGCTGCTGGAAAAAGCCGCGGTGGTCTGCACGCCGGGGGCCGGGTTCGGCAAATGCGGTGAAGGCTATATCCGCATCAGCGCCTTTAACGATTACGAAAACGTCGAAAAGGCCATGGCACGCATCAAGGAAGCACTTGCGTGAATTAAGTATTTAATTTCCGCTCGTCATGCCGGACTTGATCCGGCATCCAGTAGCGTAATACTCTGAAAAGGCACTGAATTCCGGGTCAAGCCCGGAATGACGATACGACCCATATGCTTAGTTTTGCCAACTGCGACATGGTCTGCTGCATGGGAATGACGAAAAACAATCGATGTAGACAGCGAATGTGTTCAACAAAAAGAAACCGATGACCCAGCTATACATCCGACAGCTGATATCCGGTGGCATTATCACCAACTATTTTTGCACCTCCAGGTGTGGACATTGCCTGTACAACTGCAGCCCGCAGTGGGAGAAAGAATACATCACGCCGGAAACCGCCGAAAAAAATCTGCGGGCGGCGCGTTCGCTGGGTTGCCGCTCGGTTCACATCGGAGGCGGGGAGCCCCTGCTCAGGCCGGATGGCCTGGCGGCGGTTCTCAAAATTGCCGATAACCTGGGCATGGCCATGGAGTATGTGGAAACCAACGCTTCCTGGTTTAAGGACGGTAAATCCGCAGCGGCTTTTCTATCCGAGCTTCGCACCAAAGGCCTTGAAACCCTGCTGGTCTCCATCAGTCCCTTTCACAATGAGCACATTCCTTTTTTCAAAGTCAAAGGCGTCATCGAAGCCGCCCGGCAGGCCGGTGTGGGCATATTCCCCTGGGTGACCGATTTTGTGCCGGACCTGTCCCAATTTGATGCTGCTAAAACCCATTGCCTGTCAGAATTCAGCGACGTTTTCGGCCGGGATTACCTGCTGCAAGTATTGGAGCGCTACTGGATTCATATGGGCGGCCGCGCCTTAAAGACCTATGGCCCGCTGATGGGGCAAAAAAGCTATCAGCAGATAATGGACGAAGCCACCCCAAACTGCTATGGTGAGCTTTCCAATACCGGCCATTTTCACGTCGATCTTTTCGGCAACTACATTCCCGGCCTTTGTTCCGGCTTGGCCATCGCCATCGAAGACCTGGGACAGCCGCTTTCCGATAAAACCTATCCCCTGTTAACGACCCTGGGTCGTCACGGTATCCGGGGACTGGTTAAAATAGCAGAGGACAACGGCGGGTATGTTCCTCAAAAAGATCTCTATATCAACAAATGCGACCTGTGCACCGAAGTAAGAACTTTTCTGGTGCAAAATGACTATAGTGGTTCTAAAGAGTTAAACCCGGCAGAATTTTATAGCAAATGACGCACTTTGCAATGAGCGAGCAGACCCTGGCGGCATCGCCGAAACGATTTTTTTACAATTTAAATTAAGTCCTTATTATGGCTCATCATACAATCAAATCCGGTTATTCCCAGTTAGTTGATCGTTTAAACCGCTTTCCCCAGGGCGCCCCCCCATCTAAATTGCTCAACCAGATATTGAAAATGCTGTTTAGTGAGAAAGCGGCTGAATTGGTTTCGCTCTTGCCCATCAAACCCTTTACCGCAGAGAAAGCCAGCCGTATCTGGAAAATGGACATCGCCAGCGCTCGAAATGCGCTGAATGAGCTTGCCGGACGCGCCATCCTTGTTGATATGGAACAAAATGGGAAGTCTTTCTACACGTTGCCACCCCCCATGGCCGGCTTTTTTGAGTTTTCGTTAATGCGCGTTCGCGATGATATTGATCAAAAATTGTTAAGTGAGCTTTTTTACCAGTATCTGAATGTGGAAGAGGATTTTATTCGGGAGCTTTTTACCAGAGGGGAAACCCAACTTGGGCGTGTCTTTGTCCACGAACCGGTTTTGTCTAATGAAAATGCGCTGCATGTTTTGGATTACGAAAGAGCGACAGAGGTCATCAAAACGGCTTCTCATATGGCGATCGGCACCTGTTACTGCCGTCATAAAATGGTCCATATGGACAGGGCATGTGATGCGCCCATGGAAATATGCATGACGTTTAACACTACGGCCGCATCGTTAATTAAACATGGTCACGCCCGCAGGGTTGATAAAGGGGAAGGCCTGGAGCTTTTGCACCAGGCCTATGAGAACAATCTTGTTCAGTTCGGCGAAAATGTAAGGGAGCAAGTGAATTTCATTTGCAATTGTTGCGGATGTTGCTGCGAGGCAATGATTGCTGCCAGGCGCTTTGCAATCCTGAATCCTGTCCATACAACCAATTTTATTCCTGAAATCGAAGGTGAAAGTTGTAATGGTTGCGGCAAATGCGTGAATGTTTGTCCTGTGGAGGCCATGTCCTTGATCTCTGCGAATGATCCCCATCGACCCGAAAATGAAACTGGCCAGATTGGAGAAAGACCTGTGTTTAGGATGTGGTCTTTGTGCCCGATCCTGTCCGAAAGACTAGTATTCATTTGGAAGCCCGGCCACAGAGAGTGATAACGCCCCTGAATGGAACGCACCGGGCAGTGGTTATGGCAATCGAACGCGGGAAACTGCAGCACTTGATTTTTGATAACCGGGTTTTATTGAGTCACCGCGCCCTGGCGGCTGTTCTCGGTGTTATTCTAAAACTTCCGCCTTTAAAACAAGCCTTAGCCAGTCAACAGGTTAAATCCCGTTATCTTGAAGCGCTCATTAACCACATGGAAGATTAAGTGCTTAGCCCTTAAAAATGCAAATAAGAGCCCAATCTTAACTTCGGGAAAGCTTTTCAGCTGCGCTGGAACGCCAGCAGCCTTACCCCCAGCACCATCAAAACCAGGCCGGGCACCCACCTGACCTTACCGGCCACCGACTTTTTGGATTTCAGCCAGACGCCGATGAGTCCGGCAAATATTCCCAGTATGCTCAGAAAGGCAATGGTCATCAGGGCGTAAATGAGTCCCAGCCCGATCATGTGGGTGCTGTAATGGGGGCTGTTTAAATCGACAAACTGGGGCAGGAAGGCAACGAAGAACAGGGCCACCTTCGGGTTCAGCACGTTGGACAGAAAGCCCTGGACAAAGCATTTTTTAAGGTTGATACGCTCCCTGCTGATCTCCAGATCAAAGGCTTTCTTGTTTTTTATCATTTGGATCCCCAGGTAGACCAGATACACGCCCCCGGCCAGTTTCAGAATCCAGAAGGCAATGACAGACGTCTGCAGCAAAACCGCCAGCCCCAGTGCTGCGGCCAGGGTGTGGATGAATATCCCGCAGGTGACCCCCAGGGCTCCCATCATGCCGCCGACCCGGCCGTCGGCAATGCCCCGGGAAAGAACATAGATAACATCCGGCCCGGGGGTGACAATCAGGGCCAGCGCTGCGATGATGTAAAGAGGTAATGATTCCATATCAATAGTGTATTTTTTCCCGTACTTCATAATGCCGGGACCGCTCATCGAAGCGCGCCAGGACTTCACGGGCCTTCGGGGGCACATAGGCGCGTTCATAATCCTCACCGGCGAACTGCTTGACGGCTTCCCAGGAGTCAAATTCCATCATGGTAATAAACTCAATCTCCGCATCATGTGCACGCCGCAGCAGCCGGATGCCCCGGTAACCGGCAACGCCCTTGGCGGCGATCCCGGGAAATATCTCCGTTTTGAGCAGATTTTCGTAAATATCTGCATTCTCAAGCGTCGTCCAGCCATGCCAGAGTCGTGTTATCATAACTTTATCCTTTCTGAAGCTTTCTTAGAAAAGGACTGATTTCTGATAATCATAAGGAACAAGTTAAATAGTTGATTAGTTGATTAGTTAAATAGTTAAATAAGGATTTCAATCTATCTGACTCTCTGAATTTTCGGTTTGTTCAACCTATTTAACTAATCAACTATTTTTCTATTCAACTATTATCCATGAGCCATACTTAAATGAGCAGCCTCCCACCCCAGTATGGCCTTCTTTCTGGCCGTGCCCCCGCCGTAGTTGCCGAAGTCGGCTGTCTTGCGAATCACCCGGTGACAGGGAATAATAAACGAAACGGGGTTTTTGCCCACCGCGCTGCCCACCGCCCGGGTGGCGCCGGGAATGCCCACCTGAACCGCCACATCTTCGTAGGAAACCACCGCGCCAAAGGGAATTTTGATCAGGGCTTCCCAGACCTTTATCTGGAAATTGGTACCGCTTAAAATTAAATGCAGCGGGGTGGACGTGTCGGCGAATGACGGATTAAAAATCCGCTCAACCAGGGCCCCGGACGCATGGGGATCTTCCACGATATCCGCATTTTTCCAGAAATAGCGCAATTCTGTGAGCGGGTCTTTTCGTTGTCTGTATTTTATGAAAAAAAAGCCGCAGATGCCTCTATCTGTGGTCGCCAGCAGGCACTCGCCAAAGGGGCTGGGGTGATAGCCATATTTGATGGTAAGCCCTTCGCCTTTTCTTTTATACTCTCCCGGCGTGACCGCCTCACAGGTGACAAAAAGATCGTGCAAGCGGCCGGGACTGGAGAGGCCGGCTTCATAGGTTACATCCAAAAGGTTGACCGAATTTTCCAGCAGTTGTTTGGCGTATTCTTTGGTTAAAAACTGTAAAAAGCGCTTGGGGCTGATACCGACCCACCGGCCGAAAAGGCGTTGAAAATGGAATTCGCTCAGGCCGATATGATCGGCAATTTCTTTCAAATCCGGTTGATAAGAAAAATTTTTCTCAATAAATTTAATGGCTTTTTCAATTCGGTCGTAATCGTCGCTGGCCTGGGATAAGGAGGGCGTGTTCATATCCACTTACCTTTCTTATGCTGTGTTCTAAACTACTTACAGATGATCAACGGTTGGGTTTGCCAATTGAGGACATCCTGCGATTTAGCCTGAATATAGATCATCTTAAAAACCCGCGCCACCCGAATCTTGCTGTTTTATGATTTTTATTATTGGTGCAGACATTAAAAGCTCTTTCTCCTTGATGCAATTATTTTCTTGACTCAAGATATCTTTAAGATATATATCAAAAAGATATATAAATGGTAAGGGCTGCTATGAAAAAAAGCAAAACCAGGTTCGCGGTTCTGGGAATATTATCCTACGGCCCCATGTCGGGCTATGACATTAAAAAATTTTACGAAAAAAATGTGGCCGGTTTCTGGAGCGAAAGCTACGGCCAGATCTATCCTATTTTGAAACGGCTGGCCGAAGAAGGTCTGGCCACCCGATCGGTCCACAAACAGGAAGGCAAACCGGACCGCCACATTTACGCCTTAACCGAAAAGGGCCACGAGGAATTGCAGCAGTGGCTGGTGGGACCCACCGGCCGCCATATCGGGCGCCATGAAACCCTTTTAAAGCTGATGTTCGGCAAACAGATTTCGGTGGCGGACAACATCCTGCAGATAGAATGCTTTCGGGATCGCCAGCTGGAGGAACTGAAAGAGATTGAACTTTTAAAAGAGCGCTTCGAAAACGAAGAAGTCGATGACCCCAATATGCCCTTCTGGCAACTGGCATTTAGCTATGGTGAGCATGTTAACCGGGCCTATGTAAATTGGGCGGAAGAAGCCCTGGCCTCGCTGCGTAAAATGGATCCGAAATCCATGGATCTAAAAAATAAAAGGTAAGCATACATGTTATTTTTTGTTCTTCATTTCGCTCGGCAAATTCGAAATTCGAATGTCGAAACTCGAAACAAATACCAATGACCGAAATCTTAATGACCAAAAGGCACGCTGAAAATTCAGAATTTTTTGTTTTGAATTTTGAATATTTGGATTTTGATATTGTTTCGAGTTTCGATATTCGAATTTAATCATCTAACAAACCTAATATATTGAAATATAAATAAATTGAAAAGCCACCAAAATGTCAATCGTATCGACTTAACAGAAGGTCCCATATTCACTACCCTGGTGAAACTGGCCGTACCCGTCACCATCAGTATGGTTTTATTTACCGTATATCTGCTGGTAGACCTTTACTTTGTGGGCCGTCTGGGGCCGGATGCCGTGGCCGCGCTTTCCATTTCGAGCAATGCTTTTTTCATCCACCTGGGATTTTCAACCATTCTGGGAACCGGCGGCATGGCGCTGATCGCCCAGGCCTTCGGCCGCAGGGAATATGACCACGCAGGCCGGGTCTTCAAACAAAGCCTGTTGATGGCCCTGGTGATCGGCAGCATTGAAGCGCTGACGGGGTTTTTATTGGCCCCGGCCTACATCGAATTTTTTGGCGGTACCGGCCAATCACTGCAATGGGGAATTGAATATTTTCAAATCTTTTCCATCTCCTTTTTGTTCATGCTCCTGCTCTATGTTACCGGCAATTGCTTCCGGGGAATGGGAGACACCAAAACCCCGATGATGATCATGCTCCAGGCCAATGTTCTTAATATGGTGCTGGACCCCATCCTCATTTTCGGCTGGCTGGGCCTGCCGGCCTGGGGGGTCCGCGGGGCTGCGATTGCCTCCCTGGTTTCGCAAATTTACGGTCTCGGAATATATGGCTATCTAATTTTCATTAGAGGATCTCATCTGAATATAAAAGGAAGATGGGGCTTTGATCCGAAAATCATTAAACAAAGCCTGCTGATCGGGGTACCGGCGGGAATGAATCATTTTTTGCTGGCAGCCAATTTGTTGATTACCTATCGGGTGATCAGTGTGTACGGCACCGCCGCCCTGGCGTCGATCGGCATCGGATTTCGCATTCTGCAGTCCATCTACATTCCGGTCATTGCCGTGGCCTCGGCCATGGCGGCCATCGTCGGTCAGAATTTCGGGGCCCGCAAATTTTCACGCATTGCCGGCACCCTCGGAAGGGCCTGGCTGGTTTGCATGATCTTTATGATTGGCTGTACGGCGGTTTGCCTGCTGGTTCCGAAGTTCTTGATCGGCATTTTCAGCAGCAATGCGGACGTGATGCATTTCGGTGTCATTTATTTAAGAATATTTTCCATCGGCTTTGTCATGGTGGGCACCATCATGGTGGCATCGTCAGCTTTTCAGGGTCTGGGGAAAACCTATCCCAGCCTGATCGGTGCGGTCGTGGACAACGCCCTGTTTGCAGGCCTGGTGTTCACGCTGCCGGTTTATTTCAGCTGGGGAATTCAAGCGGTATGGTGGATCAAGCTGGCCACTGCCGCCGCTGAAACGGCGGTGGTCGCTGTCTGGCTAAAACACGAACTGGCAAAAGTCCGGTCCAGTTTCAACACCGTTCATCGACCGGCAGGCTTGTCATATAATTAATTTTATGATTATCTTATGTTCGACAAGTTTTCACCACAGAGACACCGAGAACACAGAGGTTTTTTTATCCTTTTGGGATGCGCGGCCGCGAAGCGGCTAGGCGTTATTATCTGCCGCAATCTCAGCGGCAAAAAAATATTTCTACCTCTGTGGACTCTGTGTCTCTAATAAGCACAGCGAGTGGGTGGTTAAATTTAATTCTGGAGCTCTCATTATGCATTTAAAGAAAGTAGAGTTAAACCCTGAAAAATACCCAACCCGGGATCATTATCCCTTTAACCTGGAATTATTCCAGCAGACCCGCAGCATCCCGCTGGACTCGCCGGTGACTTTCTTTGTGGGCGAAAACGGCTCCGGCAAATCAACCCTGGTGGAGGCCATCACCCGCAAATGCGGCATCTACATCTGGCAGGGCATCCTTCGGCCCCGCTACAACGCCAGCCCTTATGAGAACGCTCTATACCAGACCATCAACCTTGAGTGGGCCAACGGCCGCAGGGTGAACGGGTCGTTTTTCGGCTCGGACATTTTTAACAATTTTGCCCGCATTCTGGATGAGTGGCTGACCATGGACCCGGGGTTGCTGGAATATTTCGGCGGCAAATCTTTAATGTCCCAATCCCACGGCCAATCCCTGATGGCTTTTTTTAGATCGCGGTTGAAAATTAAGGGGCTTTACATCCTGGATGAGCCGGAAACAGCGCTCTCACCCAAAAGCCAGCTGGAGTTGCTGGAATTACTCAAGGAAGCCGGTGATGTCGGGCAGGCTCAGTTTATCATCGCCACCCATTCACCGATTTTGCTGGCGTGTCCCGGGGCCCGGATCCTGACCTTTGACAAAGCCTCGGTCAGCCAAATTGATTACGAGAATACAAATCACTACAAGATTTACAAGGAATTTATGGCAAATCCGAAGAAATATATATCATCAAGCTAAAGCCGATTCATTTGATAGTTTTATAAAAAAACAACCCTTTACACCGATATCATCTTTCTTTATACTGCCTGCCGCAGCATCGGGCTTTCCCGCCTCCGGAGGCTTGCCCTTTTTTCCGTCTCTTGCCGCAGTCAATATTTCACGGGCAATGACGCCCAGGAGTAACCCATGCATATTCTGAGAAGACTTTTTCTTCTTTTAACCCCCTACTGGAAAACCCTGATCCTGAGCGCAGCCCTGCTGGTTGGGCGGGCAGGGCTGGAGCTGGTGCCGCCGCTTTTTCAGCGGGAAATTATCGATGAGGTCATCACCACATTAAATTTGAAATACCTCGGGGTTCTGATTGCGGCCCTGGTGGGTGCTTATGCCCTGGGGCAGCTGGTGAATATCGGCGACAATTATATCCGCCATGCCCTGGGTGAAAAATTCATATTTGATCTGCGGGTCCGGCTGTACGCCTATCTTCAGAAAATGTCCCTGTCCTTTTTCGAGCGCACCTCCACCGGCGAGTTGATGTCGCGGGTGACCAATGATCTCAGCGCCCTGGAGCATTTTGTTACCCATGGCTCCGCATTGACGGCCGTCGACCTGATCCGTTTGATTGGCGGATCCATTATTCTATTTATACTTGATTGGCGCCTGGCCGCCCTGGTCCTGATACCGGTTCCAATCCTGGCCATCGCCCTGCGGCATTACAACACCAAAATCCGGCCTGTCTACCGCAGTGTCCGCGCACGTCTCGGTGACATCAATGCCAAACTCCAGGACAACCTTTCCGGCATCCGGGTGATTCAAGCCTTCGCCCGGGAAGAGATGGAGCGGCAGCGCTTTACCAACCGAAAGCGAACGCTATTACCGCGCGCGGGTAGAAGGAATCCGATACTGGTCGGTCTTTTTCCCGGCCATACGATTTTTAGGGGCCATGGGTTCCGTGATCGTGCTCGGCGTCGGTGCCGCCATGGTGGTAAAAGGCGAGTTGACACTGGGAACCCTGGTGGCCTTTCTTTCTTATACCACCTCGTTTTACGAACCCATCAATCGTCTGACCGAGGTGGACAACATTTTCCAGGAAGCAATTGCGGCCGGCGAAAGGTTTTTTGAAATACTGGACGAGACCACCGAAGTCACAGATGCCCCCGATGCCATTGACCTGCCCGCCATTGAAGGCAAATTGGTATTTGATGAGGTGGCCTTTCGCTATGGTACCGGAGATAAGATCCTGCACGATATTGCCTTTGAGATGGCACCGGGGGAAATGGTGGCGCTGGTCGGACCCAGCGGGGCCGGCAAAACCAGTATTGCCAATCTCATCTGCCGCTTTTACGACCCCAACCAGGGAAAAATTACCATTGCCGGTCATGATTTGCGCCGGATCAAACTGAATGCATTGCGGCAACAGGTCGCTGTGGTTCTGCAGGACTCCTTTCTGTTTAACAACAATGTGGTTGAAAATCTTCTTTACGGGAAACCGGATGCCTCCCGCGAGGAGCTGATCCAGGCGGCTAAAGCTGCCAATGCCCACGAATTCATCATGCAGTTGCCCCAGGGCTATGACACCGAAATCGGCGAAAGGGGGGTTAAACTCAGCGGCGGCCAGAAACAGCGCCTGGCCCTGGCCCGGGCCATTCTGGCCGATCCCCGTATCCTTATTCTAGATGAGGCCACCTCCTCGGTGGATGCTGAAGCCGAATATCTGATTCAACAGGCTCTGGAAAGGGTGCTGGAAGGCCGTACCTCTCTGGTCATCGCCCATCGCCTGAGCACGGTCCGCAATGCCGATAAAATCATTGTCCTCGATCAGGGCCGTATCGTTGAGACCGGCAGACACGAAGATTTGCTGCAGCGCAACGGCTTGTATAGTCAATTGTATAGACGCCAGATGGAAATAGCCGTTTAGAAATGGTTTAAAAATCTCATCTAAGACCCAATTCCGGCGTTGTCCAGCGGATTGAAATGCTCACGTAAAAAAATAGCTCATGGCTCATGGCTGATAGCTGATAGCTGATAGTCTGAAGGATTAAAATCATTTGTACTATAAGCTCTAAACTATGAGCTTTTGATTGGGTCTTTGTTGACAGATGAATCCATATCAGATAATTTGGGTTGACTGCTTGCACTTATAACATTTTGAGCTTATTTTTCTTATAGATTCCGCCGCGAAACTCTCTGCACTGTATCTTACGTACGCAAAATCTTCTCTGAAAGCGATTCTGGCCTGACGTTAAATTAAAACTTGAAAAAGTGATCGTATATTTTACCGGACAGCAAATCTTGTAATCTTTTAACGCTAAACAACCAATGCGTGGAAGGAGGGTTACTATGGCTGTTAAAGTTTTAATTAAACGCACGTGTCCGCAAGACAAGGAAAGGGAGCTTTTTCGCATCATCAAGGAGATCAGGCGCATGGTCCCCCTGCAACCCGGTTACATTTCAAGTGAATACTTAAAAACAATCGATGAAACCAGTGAAATTGCAGCTATTAGTTCCTGGTACACCTTGGAAGACTGGCAAGCCTGGTTTGAAAGTGAGGAAAGAAAGGAAATTCAAGCCAGGATAGATTCTATTGCTGGTGTCACCACCGAATACTCCATTTACAGGTACATCAAGACCCGCTAAGGAGCTCGCAAAATGATCCGGATTCATATCAGAAGAAAAGTACCGGAAGACAAAGCTGATGATTTAAAGCTGTTGATCAATCGATTAAGGGGGGTGACCATGGGCACGCCGGGATATATCGCCGGTGAAACCTTGAAACGGGTGGATACCCCCGGTGAAAGCCTGGTGGTCACTAAATGGCAGTCAGAATTTTACTGGGAGCAGTGGCTGCAGAGCAAGGAACGGACAAGGATTCAGGATGAAATTGATCGGCTGTTGGAAGCGCCGACAAGATACGAGATCTATGACTACGATTAGAAGTGGTATCCAGGCCCCATGTAAGGCTCAATGACTTCGTTGTTCCGCGGATTGAAATGCTCACGTACATATTAGCTGACAGCTCATAGCTCATAGCTGATAGTCTAAAGGATAGAAATCATTTTACTATGCGCTTTTGATTACCTGGCCCTTGAACCTTACATGGGGCCTGGATACCACTTCATCAAAATAGGAATTTTTGGGCGAGACCGAAGAGGACCATTCCGACGATGACGGTTCCGCCGAGGGATTTGGTGATGATGGCGAACACAAAAGTTGGGATGGCAACGATGAACTCGGGGCGCCCGAAATCAAGCGATCGGGTGGCACTGTCGGTGACCAGTGCCGGCAGTAATATGGCACTTAATATGGCCGCCGGGATAAAATCCAGCCACTCAACCAACCATGCCGGCAGGCTTCGTTTGGTCAGATAAACCAATGGCAGCCAGCGCGGCAAAAAGGTCACTAGTCCCATACCAAAAATGACGGCCAGATATTCCGTTGAAACCATCCTAGGCTCCCTCTCCCCGGCCCGCCTTCTTCTTTATTATCACACCGATGGCCGCAGCGGCCATCGAGGCGATCACGATATAAGAATTGCCCGGTATTAACATCGACAGCAATACCGCAAATAGGCCGGCTATTGCCGCGGTGATGACATAAATAAAACCCCTTATTTGAAATACCAGCAGGCAGATGAACATGGCGATCAAGGCATAATCAATTCCAAAGGCATGGGCTGGAATGAATTGCCCCCCGATGCCACCGAGCACCGTGGTAATAATCCAGGTGAAATTGGCCGTGAAATTGGTCACCAGGGCCGAATCTAAATCCCATTGGGAATCCCTGAATTTGGAAAGATTGACGGCAAAGCTCTCGTCGGTAACCCCATAGGCAAAAAGAGTAAGCTTTTTATGGTCGGCATTTTTTAAAAAGACTGCCAGGGCCGAACTCATCAGGAAATGCCGTAAATTTACAACGAAGGTCGTTGCCACGATTGAAATGATCGAAGCCCCGGCCGCCAGCATCGACACGGCAATAAATTGGGAACTGCCGGCAAATACGAATACCGACATCAGGCCGATCTCCAGCGGTGAAAGGCCCGCTTTCTGTGCCAGCACGCCAAATGCCAGGCCAATGGGCAGGTACCCCAAACAGATCGGCCATGCGGCTGCCGCCCCCCTTTTTAGGGAACGTTGTTTCCTAGCTTGACTTGTTGGCATCCGGGACCGCCATGGGATTTTTAAAACTGCACGGCATCAACGCCACGCATTTGCCGCACACGTGGGTTGATTCAGGAAGATCCGCAAAATAATCCAGGGTCCGCCGATTTTCAGTCAGTCGATCCCAGCAAACCCGTCTTTCAAATCCATCTTCGCTGAGCAGGTCCACCGGGCAGGCCTTGATACACTGACCGCATTCCTTGCCGGCTTTAAGCAAGCAGGCCTCCTGGGTTTCGATCAGGGGATGATCCCCCAACGCAGCCTCACTCACCAGGCTTCCCAGACGCCCGGTGCATCCCGCCGGTGTAATCATCATGTGATGGATACCGAACCGGCCGAGGTTGACCAGATGGGCCAGGTGTTTGTGGGACCAGCGTGCCATTAACTTTACTTCATCAAAATTGTGGGTTGCCGGCGTCAGCCCCGATTTAAATCCTCTCTCGGCTAACAGATCCCCCAGCGCCTGGGTCAGCCGCCCGATCAAATCGTTGGTCTGAACATAGGCCAGACCCCAGTTGCGGCAGGGTCGATCGCCTTTGCGATTTTCTTTTACCAGATCTTTTTTAAACGGTATGTAAAATACAATTACCGATCGGGCGCTCGCCAAAAGGTCTGCTGGCAGCAGATGGTCATCGGCTGCAATCTGCGGCAATTGGTCAAAGCGTGAATCAGCAGGGGCCGTGGCCAGCAATGGTGCCTGCCACCAACCGTCGGTTCCCAGCCGCCCCGGCTCCTGGGCCACAAAGGTTTGGGCAAACGTTCTCAATTCATCAACAGTGATAGTTCCGGTCATAATCTAATCTGTTTCCTTTCAAACCATGCTTACAACATATCAGCCGATAGCTGTTAGTCAAAGGATTGAAATCATTCGTATCGGCTTCATTACAATTTCCGGCAAGTTAAATCAAGATGTTAGTTCAGGGGTGGGAACGGCTTCTGCTTGTGCCTGCATCCCGTTTTAAAACGGGGAATCCCGCTGCCTTTAAAGCGAGGCAGCCGCGATTTTCACTACCAGCGCATAAGCTATCCGCGGCTGGAAGCCGCTCCCACAATCCAGGAGTGCATATTTATGGCAATCTGATTTTTTCCTGTCGCTGTAAAATCATATTAATAATTCTAAAGTTGAGGCGCATTCGCCGCAGCGGGATTGATAGTCTATAAGATTGAAATTCTTATAACTATGAGCTATGAGCGCAAGGCCATGAGCTTTTGATTATCTTGACTTAGAATCCCAAATTTAATATAGAAAAATGATCCTATCTCCAGTCCATTTCCATATAATCATATTTTCATCACAGGAGCACATCGATGAAATGCCCGAGTTGCGGTATCGAAAATCGTAAAGGGGCGAACTTCTGCATTGATTGTGGCAATAAGCTGGAAATCACCTGCGCCCAATGCAATCATCTCAATTTACCCGAAAGCAAATTTTGTGAAAAATGCGGAATTAAGCTGATCGAACCAGCGGGAAAAAGCTCCCGGGAACTTTCTTACGATGAAAAATTAAAAAACATCCAAAAATACCTGCCTGAAGGCCTGAGGGAAAAAATTCTTTCCCAAAAAGACCGCATTGAAGGGGAGCGCAAGCAGGTCACGGTTCTGTTCGCAGATATGGAGGGTTTCACAGGATTGTTAGAAACCCTTGGCATCGAAGAAGCCTACACGATCATGGACAAAGTCTATGAGATTCTGATTCACAAGGTTCATGATTACGAGGGCGTGGTCAATGAAATGACCGGTGATGGAATTATGGCCCTTTTTGGTGCGCCGGTTGCCCTGGAAGATGCCCCCCAAAAAGCCGTTCGTACCGCCTTTGCCATCCATAAGGAAATTGCCAAGTTCAGCGATCGGATGCAGCGGCAGGGCAAGGCACTGCCCATAAAAATGAGAATCGGCATCCATACCGGCCCGGTGGTCGTCGGAACCCTCGGTAATGATCTGCGCCTGGAATTCAAGGCCGTGGGCGATACGGTTAATTTAGCCTCACGCATGGAGGGTCTGGCCGAACCGGGAACAACATGTGTGTCTGAAGAAACCTTCAGGCTTACCGAAGGATATTTTCGGTATGAAGCGCTGGGTGAAAAAAAAATAAAAGGCAAGGAAGCACCGGTCAGGATTTATCAGTTCATTGCTCCCAGCACCCGGAAAACAAGGTTTGATGTCAGTGCCGAGCGGGGACTCACTCCTTTTGTGGGCCGGGACCGGGAGCTCGAGTTTTTGATTGACGGGTTTGAAAGGTCAAAGAAAGGACAAGGTCACGCAGTTTCCATTGTGGCCGAGGCCGGCGGTGGTAAATCCAGGCTGTTATATGAGTTCAGAAAAAGGGTCAGCAATGAGAATATCACGTTTCTGGAGGGAAAATGCCTTTCGTACAGCAAGGGCATTGCCTACCATCCGATTGTCGACATTTTAAAATCCATTATCAATATAAAGGAAGAAGATGGTGAGCACGAAATTAGGAAAAAAACCTCAGATGCCTTGAAGTCCTGGGGAGCGGAAGAAACTTCGACCCTGCCCTATCTGCTTGAACTCTTTTCTGTAGATGACAGCGGAATAGACGCCATTCCCATGAGCCCTGAGGCAAGAAAAGACCGCATCATTGACTCGCTGAGGGAGGTTGTCCTTAAAATCGCCGAAATTCGTCCTTTGATCATCGCCATTGAAGATTTGCACTGGATTGATCAAAGCTCCGAAGAAGTCCTTAAGTATTTTCTCGAAAAAATAGCAAAAACCAGGATCTTTTTAATATTCAATTACCGCCCCAAATATACCCGCTCCTGGAAGAAAGAGACCAATCATAGTGAAATCACGCTAAACCGGCTTTCCAATCGGGAGAGCTTGAAGATGGTCTACCATATTTTAGGCACCGCCATGCTGGAAGGAAATCTTGAAAACCTGAGTCTGGAAAAGACCGAAGGGATTCCCTTTTTTATCGAGGAATTCGTCAGATCCCTCAAGGACCTTAAACTGGCGGTAAAAAAAGCCGACACATACTGCCTGGTAAAAGACTTTCAGGATATGACAATCCCCTCAACCATCCAGGATATCATCATGGCCCGGGTGGATGCCCTGCCCAAAGGCGCCAAAGACATTCTACAGTCAGGGGCCGTAATCGAAAGGGAGTTCAGCTATGGATTGATCAAGCGGGTAACGGGCCTCAGGGAACAAGAATTGCTATCCCATCTGGACCTTTTAAAAAAGTCTGAGCTTGTTTACGAGCGGGGGGTGTTCCCGAAATCCAATTACATTTTCAAACATGCGTTAACCCGCAAGGTGGTTTATGATTCAATCTTGAACCGTAAGAAGAAAAGTCTTCATGAAGCGATCGGCAATGCCATCGAAAGATTGTCAGATGACAGTATCGAACGGCACTATGGGGTACTGGCCGAGCATTTTATTTCAAGCGGAAACTATGAAAAAGGAGCCAAATTTTCAAGGCTGGCGGAACGGGCTGCTGAAAAAGCAGGCTCACTGGCCGATGCCCTCGAATATGCCCAAAAAAGAATCGACTGTCTTGAAAAATTGCCTCGCACCGAAGCGATTAAAAAGGAAATTATCGATGCCCGGACGATGTTAGGGCTGTATTCTATTCAGAGCGGTTTTCATGCGGATGCCAATAAAGCGGTGGGACCTGTGCTGGAACTGGCCGAAACAATGGCGTATAAGCGCAGGCTTTCTCAAATATACACCATCATCGGCACCTATAATTACATGGTTGAAGAAAATTTCCCCGAAGCGCTAAAAAACCTGGAAGCGGCCTTAAACATCTCTGTGGAATTAGGGGATATGGTGTCCACCCTTTTCTCGAATTTCTGGTCGGCCATCGTCCGATCGGTTAATTGTGAATTTGAAAAGGCCGATACCCATATCGCCAAGGCTCTGGAAATTAATCAGGCGGCCAACAGTCAATGGGGCGTTTCCATTATCAAAAGCAACCTGAGCTATTTTATCTACTTTTTTAAGGGCCGCGTGGATAAAAGCTATCAAACCAGCGGCGAGGCCCTCCAGGGCGCCAATGAAAGTGGCGATATATTCTCAAAAGCAATGGCGTCGGTTTGTCATGGAATAGCCTGCTATGGTTGCGGCTTTTTTGACAAGGCCATTTTGCATTTAACCCAGGGGCGTACGTTTTGCGATAAAATCAAACTGGTTGTATTTCACGGACTGTCCCATTTTTTTCTGGGTGAAGCTTATTTTGAAATTGGAGACTACCAAAAAGCTGAAGAAAATTACAAAGAGGCCATTGATATCTTTGAGCACAACCGCATTATTCCATCCTGGAAAAATGTTTCCAAATCCGCCATAGAAAAAATGAAAGTTATCAACAAAGATACAACGATTGATCTGGAGGAGATGATCGGTTATGCGGATGCTAACAAAGCCAGGATATGGGATGGCTGGATCCGCAGAAATATTGGAGAAATTCTTTTAAATTCAGATGATCAGCGTCTGGACGAAGCGGAAGGCTGGATCAACAAAGCCATTGAAGCAGACAGCACGAATGGCACTTTGTTGAATTTGGGAAGAAATTATGCCCTCTATGCCGAACTGTGCAGCCGCAGGGGTGACCGGGATAAAGCGGTAACTGCTTTTAAAAAAGCCATTGACGTATTCAAAGACTGCGGTTCCGATGGATTTTTAAAACGGGCTGAAGCAAGCCTGGCATCCATTGCCTGAAATAGGTTGGCCGGTTCGCCGGTTACCGGTTAGCCCGTTGAAAATAGATTTTACCGATTTGAACTGGCAAACGGGTTAACGGGCTTAACGGGTAACCTGTTGGTAAAGAACCTTGTGCTTGGTAAGGTTTATCGGCAGCGTAAACCAGGTTGCCGCTTTTGACTTCCATAATCGTTTGGCAATGGATTTATAGGAATGAAATTCACGGTGAAACCATCTATTGCCGTTCTCCAGTTCTTCAGCGGTCATGTGCCGGGGATGAAAAACCGCATGGTCGCCATTGTATTTGGACCAATCATTGTGGATTATTCTATTTTCTTTGGCCAGCTTTTCGTATAGCGGCAAATTCGGATAGGGCACCAAAATTTTCGGGCCGAGATTATCAATACCGAGTTCGATGGCCTTCTCCAGGGTTATTTCAAAGATATCCTTGCGGTCATCATCAAAGCCGAACATCATGCCGGCGTATACCGAAATCCCGTGATCGTGAAGCCGCTTAATACCGTCCTTATATTTTTCGACCACGTTGTGTTTCTTGTTGCTGTTTTTCAAACTAAGTGAATTAAAGGATTCGAGGCCAAAAAAAAGACCGACACAACCGCTTTTGGCCGCTGTCCGCACCAGTTCTTTATCATCAGCGATCGTAAAGGTTAACTGCGCGACCCACTTTTTTTTCAGGGGCGTCATTTCCTCAAACAGCTTTCGGGCCCAAACCGGATTGCCGACCAGATTGTCGTCCCAGAAAAGAAGCAGGCGGCGATGAAACGGCCCGCCTTCAATCTGCTCAATCTCCGCAACCACTTTTTTCACCGGAGGGGTTAAAAATTTGGGATAGATCGTATGAGTGGTGCAGTAGGTGCAACGATAGGGACAACCCCGGGTGGCCTGAAAGGTATTTAAAATGCTGTAGCCTTTAGGATTGAGCAAATCCCTCCGGGCGAAGGGAATGGCCGTCATGTCGACATCCTGGCGACTGGTATAAAACTTTTTCAGGCGCCCTTTTATAACGTCCTCCAGCAGTATGGGCCAGGTCAGGTCCCCCTGGCCGATCACCACCGAATCGAAGTGCAAAGCGCTTTCATCGGGCATCAGGGTCGCATGGGGTCCCCCGCATACAATGGTTTTTCCCCTTTTACGAAACTCATGGGCGAGCTTGTAGGCCCGATGGGCCAATGGCAGAACAAAGGTGGTCGCGACCAGATCCACCTCCTGATCATAATCAATGGTCTCAATGGCCTCATCAACGATGGAGACTTCAATATCTGCCGGCGTATAGGCTGCCAGCAAAGGAAGGGTCAACGGCGCAGCGTTCATCAACTTCTTGTTATCGGTTCGCTTGTTGAGATAAACCAGTAGAACTTTCATGGGCGGTTTAATGTAGCAAGTTGAAGATTGATGGGTTGAATATGCTGGAAGCCTTGAATTACTATAAATGTAAAATATCGCAATTGCTGTCAAGCAAAATTCCCAATTTAAGTTTAGGTTTAGGGGACGTTGTTTCCTAGCTTGAATAACTTGTGCAATCATCGACGGGCGCCAATTAATTCAACATAGGAAACAACGTCCTCTCCTCCATATTCTATTCTATAAAATTATATCTCACTTAGACAAATTGAATATTTTGAAGATATAAGGTAAAGAAGAAGTTACGATAGGATAAAACTATGGCCTTGATTTCTGAAGTAGCGGATAAAATTTTTGAGATAAAGCCCGAAGGCAAAGGGCATGAAGTTTTCCCCCTGTGCACGGTTTATCTTGTCGTGGATGATAAATCAGCCCTGGTCGAGGTCGGCAGCTCCGTACAAATCCCTGACATTGAGCAGGCGGTCAAGAAGCTGGGTTATGATATAAGAGAACTGGCCTATATCATCCCCACCCATGTGCATTCAGACCATGCCGGCGGAGTCGGCCATTTAGCGCAGCAGCTGCCCCGGGCCCGGGTGGTGGCCCACCCCAAGGCGGCCAAGTTTCTTGCTGACCAATCAATAATAGACCGGTTGCTGCAAAGCAGAAAATTCGTTTTTGGCGACGATGCGGATGAGCGCTTCGGTGGAATGCTGGCCATTGCCAAAGATAAATTTGTAGTGGTGGAAGATGGGGTCAACATTGACCTGGGAGCACGGCAGTTAACAGCCATCCATACCCCCGGCCATGATCCCAATCATCTGTGTTTTATGGATTCAAAGACCCGGGGATTATTTTGCGGCGATGCCCTGGGAGGATATTTTTCTGAAACCAACAGCAGAATGCCTGCATGTGTGCCCGGCTCGGATCCAGAATTGATGGTAAAAAGCATCGACAAAGTGCGGCTATTCAATCCGGCGCTGTTGTTCTTTTCCCACGGCGGGACCGCCGCCGAGGCTTCCAGGATAATTCATGTTGCTTTAACGGATGAAAACCAACTCGCCGACACTGCTTTAAAATCGATGAAGGCGGGCGAGGATCAAGCAACGGTCGCTCGCCGGTTGGCCGGAATTTTAGCTAACGAATCGGTCTTGACCCCAGAAGACATATTGGCCTTTCCCTATTTTACTACACTGATGGTTGAAGGCTACCGGCAGTCCTTTAAAAAAAAATATCTGATTTCATGAACAAATAACCTATCACAGATACCTATTAATTATGCGTTGACGCTCAATCAATCATCCATTTCGTAGGTGATGGCCGATATCACCGATCCCTGGGGATCCTGAATGACACAAAAGCGGCCGACATTGGGAATATCGGTGGGGGGAACATGGATTTTACCGCCCAAGTCCTCAGCCTTTCTGGCAGTGGCGTCGACATCGTCGACGGTAACGTAAACCCCCCAGCGGGGCGCAACACCCTCAGCCTCCGGTGGCAGCGGCATAATTCCGCCAACGCCCTGGTCACCTATTTTCGTAATCGAATAGGACATGTTCTCCATGGGCATGTCCTCGGTTTCCCATCCGAAAAGCTGGGTGTAAAATTTTTTGGCACCTTCAACATCCGGGATGTCGTGGCTGATCAAAATGGCGGTAAATCCGAACTTCTTTTTGTATTCGGCAATCATTCCCAGAATGGTATTGCGCCGGATGGGGTCCTGTCCGGTGGTCAGCTCGTCAAAGCGCACGATTTTGGGGTCGATCACCAGGGCACGGGCCAGGGTCGTTAATCAAAAAGGTTGGCCGATTGTTTTGTCATACCAGCCCATTACAAGTTTAAGCATGAAATGGGATCATTCAATGGGGTTCAAAATTATATTGAATCCGACTTGATTAAATGGCAGGGTAAACATGACCGGCAGGTTCTCTAATAATAACCCCAAAGAAGTCCATCGGATAATCATGCGAGACGAATTGCTTGCAGAATGTTTTACAAAATCATTTCAGGCCCGCGGGGAAACGCCGGCGATCACTTTTCTTCGTGCGGGCCGGGTGGAAACTGAAATCTCCTATCTTGAGCTGGAGCGCGATGCCTGTCGCATGGCCAACACCTTGCGGGAATTAGAGGTGGCAAAAGGCGACCGGGTCATCCTTTTCATCCCCAAATCCCTGGTATGTGTAGTTGCCCATCTGGCCCTGCAAAAACTGGGCGCCATCGCCGTGCCGTTAAACCCCGGCTTTAAGCAGTCTGAAATGCAATACCTGTTGGGGGATGCCCAGGCCAGGTTGATTTTGTTGGATCCTGAAAAAGAAACCTTCATCCAAGAAATAGCACCCAACCTCACCACCCTGGTCATTGACAGCCACAAACCCTATCAGAGTATGGATATTTCCAGCACGGCGGCTGAAAAATTTTCCCCGGTTGAAATTGGCCCGGAGGATCCCGGGCTCATCATATACACCTCAGGAACGACGGGTAAACCGAAAGGGGCCGTTTTAACCTCACGCAACCTGGTTCATGATGCGCGCAATATCATCGATATCTGGGAAATCCGAAAAACTGACGTGCTCTGCCATGCCCTGCCCCTTTTTCATGTGCATGGACTTTGTTTTGCCCTGCACACATCGTTGCTGGCCGGTGCCCATGTGCTGATGCTGGATCAATTTTTTCCCGAACCGGTGATTGAAACCTTGCGTCGACAGGATGGGCCTCATGTCTGCAGCGTCTTTATGGCCGTCCCGGCCATGTATGCCAAATTGATGGCACATATCGGTGATGAAATAATTGATTTCTCCCATATGCGGTTGTGGACATCCGGGTCGGCGCCCCTTCTGGCCCAGGATTTCGAGCGCATCCACAGGCTTTTCGGCAAGCAACCGCTGGAGCGCGAAGGCATGTCGGAAACCGGAATGAATTTTTCCAACCCGCTGCATGGCGAAAGAAAACCGGGATCCATCGGTATCCCCTTGCCGGCGCTGGCGGTACGCCTGGTCGATCCCGCAACCGGTGCGGAAGTAAAACCCGGCCAAACCGGAGAAATCTGGTTGAGGGGGCCGGCTGTCACCCCGGGCTACTGGCAAAAGCCGGAAGAAACCGCCAAAACGTTTGCGCAGGGCTGGTTTAAAACCGGTGACCTGGGGCACATTGACAGCGACGGGTACTATTATCTCACCGACCGCATCAAGCACATCATCATCTCCGGCGGGGAAAATATCTCTCCCAAAGAAATAGAAATTGTGGTCAACCAGGTGCAAGGCGTTGCGGAATCATCGGTGGTGGGTATTGCCGATGAAAAATGGGGAGAAAAGGTGGTGGCCGCTGTGGTCAAAGACCCCGAAGCTGATGTGTGCGCCGCAGAAATTCAATCCCATTGCAAAAAACACCTTCACGACTGGAAATGCCCTAAAGAAATTGCCTTTGTGGCAGAACTGCCCCGCAACACCATGGGCAAAGTGTTAAAGGAAGAAGTTAAAAAGTTCTTTTAATTAAAAGCCGCAAACCCAGTTCTGCTCTATCCAGTTAGATTGCGCAACCAAAGTCATCAAAAAGAAAATAACCGACACCCATGAGCACAGCCATCTTAAGCATATTATGTGGAATTGGAGGTATGTTCGGATGGGGAATATACGACTTTTTAGGAGGGGTTTATGCCAAACAGATAGGACCTTTTAAATCTTTCTTCTGGTCACAACTGGCTGGATTCATATTTGCCCTTCTGCTCATATTCGCTTTTACAATAAACTTCACCGTCCCTATTTGGGTAATCATTTTGCTGCCAATCGCAGCAATTTTTTATTCTGCTGGATACTTATTTTTTTTCAAGGGTTTTGAGATAGGCAATATATCGATTGTTGCCGCAACCATGAATCTATGGGCTGTATTTACCATGCTGTTTGCGTTTATCTTTATGGGCCAGCGGCTTTCCGCCCTACAGTCCTTAGGCGTCTTCATGATTATTTCCGGCGTTACTTTAGCGTCCTTAAATTGGAACGATATAAAAAATCACCGTTTTCAACTGTTATCAGGTGTCAAAGAAACCGTTTTAGGGGCATTTTTCTTTGGTGTCTTTTGGAACATCAGCGAGGTTATATCTGAAGAAATCGGGTGGCTGTTAACGACCCTGTTTGTGAAGTTTGGGATTATTTTGTTCCTGCTGCTCTTCTCCTATCTGATAAAACGAGAGCTGGGCCTAAATGAAGCTGCCACCAAGACAAAATGGTTGGTTGTGTTAATGGGTATTATTGAAGCGGGTGCAGTCGCGATCGTTAATTATGGGTTAACCATCGGGGATGCCATATTGATTACGCCCATAGCTTCTGCCTTATCAATGGTAACCATAACCCTGGCCATCATATTTTTAAAAGACAAAGTCACGAAACTTCAAAGGCTTGGTATCATAACAGCTATTGCCGGTATAATAGTCACTGCATTTTAAATTCTCAGCCGCAAACCTGTGCAGCTTTGATCATCTCAAAAAGATCAGGGCCTTTCGTGGAAAATATACATCTTTAAGATGGCTTCTCAATAATTTTAGATACCACCCCTATATCCTGACGATAGTTCCAGCCGATGCTTTCCCAGAATTCAATCCCGTCGGTGTTATCATGATAAATAAACAGATGGCATTTCTCAATGCCGCATGATTGCAAGGCGGCAATGCTTTTATCGACCAGTAATCGCCCGATACCCTGCCGCCGATAAGCAGATACAACGGCGAGATGATGGATATAGCCCCGACGGCCGTCATGACCGCATAATATGGTGCCGACAACCGTCCGGCCGTCATAGGCGATGAGGCTTAAGCCAGGATTGCGCTCCAGGTAAATCTGGATGCTGGGTCGTGAATCGGCGCTGCTCAAACCGATTCCATCGCAATTTTCCCACAGGTTGTAGACCGGCTCATAGGCCTCAATCGTAAACTCCGCAAAAGTGATGTTCATCATTTTCCACCCCGGTAAAACCGGATGGTCGCTTTTTCAAGGGTCGCCAGACCTTCTTTAATGGCATCGTCGATAATGGGCATAAATTGCTCAATTTTTTCAGAGGTGTCGACAATTTCGATGACAATGGGAAGATCCGACGAAAGCCTGAGAATTTTGGCGGTATGAACCCGGCTGTGGGCACCGAAACCCTCCAGTCCCCGAAACACGGTGGCCCCGGCCAGTCCGAATTCCCGCGCCTTACGGACGATCCATTCGTATAGCGGCTGCCTTTCATATTTGTCGCTTTCCCCGATGAAAATTCGCAGTAGCTGCCCCTCTTCTGGTAAAGTCATCGCGCACCTCAAATGTAACGGGTTACGTTATAGCCAAGCCAGACGCCCGACAAACCAATGATGACCTGAATCAAGACATTGCCAACGGCATGTAAAAACTGACCGTCCCGCATAAGCGCAACGGTTTCGTGGCCGAAGGTTGAAAAGGTGGTGAATCCCCCGAGCATGCCAATCAGCAAAAACATCCTCATCTCCGGGCTGAGCAGGTTACGAAGTTCCGCAAGACCGGTCAAAATGCCGATCAAAAAACACCCGATGATGTTAACGACTGCCGTCCCGATGGGAAAATAGCTGCCGGGAAAAATCTGATGCACCGCCCCGGCGGCGAGATAACGACCGATAGAGCCGATAAAACCGCCCAGCCCGACATAGACCAGATCCAGAATCGCAGTTCTCATATTCACCTTCAAAAGAATCAGATTAAGTTCTTTGTAGTTAGCACTTCACTCGATGTTTTGCCAGAGATTTTTGGGCTGACAGTATAATGGAATGGCACGGGTGGCAGGGTTTACGATCGAACGGCAATGGCAACACCGGCTGCCACCATCACGCTGCCGGCGGCCCGGTTGAGTCGCCGGACCGAGCGCGCATGGGTAAACATTTTGCGCGCACGGCTGGCCAGATAGGCATAGGTCCCCAGGACACCAACCAGCACCGTGGCGATGATGGCAACCACCATAGCCAGATCAAAAACGGTAAGGGTGGACAGATCAAGAAAGGTCGGTAAAAAGCCGCAATAGAAAAGAATTACTTTGGGGTTGGACAGGGTGATAACAAGACCGCTGACAAAATTTCCCCACTTTGAACGGGTATTGGAATCCGGAGTGGTGGAGAGCGGTTCCGGGTCCTTGAGCCAGATTTTAATACCCAGCCAGATTAAGTAAGCACCGCCGCAGATTTTAACGATAAAAAACAAATTCCCCAGAACCCGGGCCACCATGGAAAGTCCGAAGGCTGCGAACAGCAAAAAAATGATATCTCCCAGGACGATACCGCCGATAACGGCCAGGGCAGGCCGGAAGCCGGAAGCCAGCGCCCTGGCAACCGTTGCAAAGACCCCGGGTCCCGGGCTGGCCGCCAGGAGAAGCATGGCCACAAAAAATCCGATGGCGGAGTAGATCGTCAAATTCTGATCCTTTCATTAGAAGAGGTTTCAAATTGTAAAATATCTTTTACCACAATTGAGGTCAGGGGGCCAGGAGCACCTGATCCCCAAATTTATCGGCAAGTGCAGATGATAGGCTGTCAACAGCCGGCTGGTCGCTGAACGCTACCATCAACTCGCCTTTTTCGCCCAATACAAGCTTGCCGTGGGCTTCAACCGTATCGAGGACATCCGAAGGTTCGACGGTCCACCAGCCGCGGGTCCGCATCAGCAGCTCACGCCCCTTGAGCCTCCTGGGCGTGACGAGATCGATGCTGCGAAACCGGGCATCCCACCCGATCTGGGCCGGGGCCTTTAAGACTGGGCTGACCGGATCATGATAAATACGGCAGCGGCCGAACAAACGCAAACGGATCATTTAACCACCTCACGAATTAGTCTCTCGACATCTTTATCTATCGTAAATCGGCTTTCAGGGACTTTAATTCCATCGGCGCCGATGACCTTCCCAAGGCAATGGGCATAAACCGCGGCAGCCATTTTTTCATCCAGGCGGATCCCCCGGCGACGCGCCTCAACCCATGCCCGCTCATAATTGGCCAACGCCTGCTCCAGCCAGCCCCTGACGCGATGGTCCAAAGGGGAAATATTGAGCTGTTTTAAGAGATCATCCACCGAGTCTTCCATGGTCTTGAAGATCCCCCGCATAGCCCTTACCGAAGGATCCCGGCCCCATTCATCCATAGCTTTTTTTCCAATTTGTTCATTGGTATGTGGTTAATAAATTTATAATGATTGACAGAGATTTCTATCCTGCCTAAATTTACAAAATTTCATCACTTATTGGGACAAACATTAATATCCTAATGGTTTATCACTGAATTTGTCAATGTCCGCTAATTATCCCTTCATTTTACTGTCTTTTATTATCGGCATATTTGCCGTTAATTACCTGCGCACCTATGATATTCATGAAAAAGAACCCGTGTTTAAGATGGTGCTGGTAACTTTGTGGGGCGGGATTGTTTCAATCGGCCTTTCAACCGTCTTATATGTTTCACTGCAAGTAATCGGTATCCAGGGGCACCAGAATGTATTCGGGGCCATTTTCGTAATCGGGCCGGTCGAAGAGGCTGCCAAATTCCTGGCCCTGCTGACCTGCTATTTTTTCATCCGGCATGAAATCAATGAACCCACCGATGGACTGATCTATATGAGTTGTGTCGCACTTGGTTTTTCATTAATCGAAAACTACTTCTACGCCATAAACAGTCAACGGGCCGGCCTTACTTTCTTTCTCAGGCTCCTGACATCCACACCGGGTCATATTTTGTTCAGTGTTTTTATGGGGATCGCCTTTTATTCCATTGTCCGGTTAAAAACCGGGGTCATGCTATTGTTAGTTTCCTATGCCTATGCCAGTTTAGCACACGGGTTATATAATTCGATCGTATTCCACGGCTTAAGTGTTTTCCTTTTGCTATTCCTGCTTTTCAAATCCTATCAATGGTCGTTATCGCTGCTGAGTTATACCTCCGCCAAATCGCCCTTCAGACCATCGATAAAAGAATTTATTGCCGATTATGAAAACCCGGTAAAGGAAAGCGGCTACGGTTGTCCCAATTGTGGGGATAAAAACAGTAAAATTTCATACACGAAGGGCAGGATCCACATCCAAAAGTGTGATACCTGCCAACGTTTTCTGGCGACTGGAGATACCCTTGGTGAAGTCTATAAATATTTCGGTTCCATATTTCAAAATAAGGCCAATCCCTACCATGCAAAGAAATTTCGGATATCCTCATTTTTTATAAGATCTAAAAAGACGACGGTTGAAGAGGGGAAAGGTATCGTCTCCTTTTCGCTGGATGAGCTGAATGCCACCCTTATCCGGAAAAACAATGAAATTGTCGAGAGCCTGGAAAGCAAATGGTGGATCCCCATAAAATATGATTTCAAACCAAAATTATCACAGGATTTTTCAGAGGGGGCTGCCGGCAGGGGACAGAATGGGCATCCCCAACTATCAAGATGGTTGGGCGCACATAAAGTGGTTTGGGTACCGCTTTTAATTACATCTGCTGCTGTCGTGATTGTGCTGATCAAACTGGGCACGGCTGAAAATATCCTGCCGTTTTTATTTCTTGGATTTCCATTTGTAATAATATTTTTCGGGATCCTGTATGCAGTCGGGCTGGTGCTTAAAGACGGTTAGCCAAAACAACCGAGGTTTCGATTTGCCGCTCGGGAATGGACCAGTATTTTCGAAGCAGCCGATCCTTTTCGTCATCTGATACCAGATGGAACCCGTTCTTCCGGTAAAAGGAGATGGCCCATGAGGCATCTTTCCAGGTTCCCACCAGGATCGGCTTATCTGTCTGACCCGCCAGGTGCCGCAGCAGTTTTTCACCGATTCCCTGCCTGCGTATCCGCGTCAATACATAGGCATGCCGAATAAGGGCGACATCTCCTTTGTCCTGGATGCCCATCACACCTGCCAGGCCGCCTTCTTGATCTATACCCCAGAAAACCACGCCGCCTTTGATGGCATGCCGGATCTCTTCAACCGACATGTAGGGCTCGTGCCATCGATCATCTGGTATTATACCCTTATATGCCAGGGCGGCATCATTAATTATATCGAATATTACATGAATATCTGATTGTTTGCACTTGCGTATCATTGGGCCTATCTTTAAAAATGTTGTCTTGCGGGCAAATTTATCGGCCTCATTGCCAGGCTCTCCGCAACCAGAGCCAAGAAGGTGGGGTAGAAAAAATTCATTTTCTGGCTAAAACAAAAGGCAGAACGCTCAGGGCCAGGCCAATCAAGATGATATGGAGGGTGCCGTCTATGAAATAAGAGTACCCCATCAGGCCGATGCCGCAGATGACCATTAAGAGCTGTTGGCTCTTTTTCCCATAGCTAAAATATCCCAGCCCGATGATGCTGAAAACGACCATCGCGATAACACTGCCCCTGGTCGACCCCTGGGTAAGTTCACCGACAATGCCGACATCACCGGATAATTCTTTGGCCGCGGTTCGCAGGTCCTTGTCCGTTGCTGCTTGAGCAGGAACACTTGAACCTTCAGGGGCGCTGGATTTTTGAACGGGTTTAGACGGAGAGGAATCAAGCCAGTATGAGGCAACCAGGGCAACGCATATTGCGACAATGACGGCAAACAACACCATCCGCTTTGTGCTGGGAGCTTTTGCGGTCCGGGCGGATTCGCTTTGCTCGTTGAAATCAAGCCCGCAATACGCGCATTGGGGCGATTCGTCCTGTTCGAGATTGCATCGCGGGCATGTTATCATTGACCCTCGAGGTAGGCAGCGTTATCGGCGAAGCTATGGGCCAGCCCCATGCTGTCCAAAATCTGGGAGATCTGCCCCCGATGGTGGGTTTGGTGCAGGAACAAAAATTCAAAGGCCGCCCCCGCCGTGGCGTGTCGAAGGTTTCCGACCGAATCCTGATATTCGAAGTCCTCATCGTAGCGCGCAGCGGGAAACTCCCCAAACCAGGCGCGAATGCTCTCGTCCACAATTGTCCTGTCTTCCCGCAGGCCGGCGAAGCTGTCGTGGAGGTCGTGCTCCCAGGAAAGGTTGGGCGGGTCCAGCCGGGGATCGGTCAATACCGGTGACTCGGGCGCAAGCGCCCGGTATCGTTTAAGCCAGTTGAAGTCGCAAATGATGACATGGTTCAGGATTCCGTGGATGGATCCGAACCACGATCCGGCTTCCTGCCTGCGGGCCCTGCCGGTGAGTGCCGCCAGAACCGCAAACATCTCTCGATTGACCCGCTGGTTGTAACGGGCCAGATTTTGAAAGGACTGTTGGATATCATATGCCATACTATAGGGGTGTCCGATCCCATATCCGGTTATAATCGCCGGGTAACAGCCGGGCGGTTACTTCCGGCCGCCAGAAGCCTCGCTATTGTCGTCATCCCGGCGACGGTCTTTTCCGGCTCTGCGTTCCGGCAAATGATGGGTGTAGGAAAATTGCCGGCGGTCGATTCCGATTCGCCGGTTCTCCTTGTCTTTGGGATGGGTGTCTTCGTTGGTGGTGATCATTATGGACGTCTTTCACTAATGTGGTATTAATCTCAGTCGGCTGCAGTCGTTATAATCTTACCCATTATAATACCGAATCCTGTTTCAGCATGCAATGATTAATGGATTTGATTTTTTATAAATTTTCAGAGATAAAACACGCATGACCAGCAAAAGCAATGAAAAAATAATCACCACAACCTGCTTTTGACTGCGGTGGACGGTGCCTGCTGAAAGTGCATGTGAACGACGGCAGGATCACCCGGATCGGAACGGACAGCCGGCCAGGGCCGGGGTTAAAAGCCTGCATCCGGGGACTGTCCCAGAAGGATGTGGTAAATTCACCGCAACGCCTAACCCGGCCTTTGAAAAGAGTCGGTGAGCGTGGCAGCGGGCAGTTTAAACCCATTTCCTGGGAAGTGGCCCTTGAGACGGTGACCGCTGAAATTAAAAGAATTAAAGATACTTACGGGGGAAATTCCATTTTTTTGATGGATTATTCCGGCAACGAAGCCGCCTTGCACGGCACCGGAATCGCTGCCCGGCGATTTTTTAACCTGAATGGGGGCTGCAGTGTCATCGGCGGCAACACCTCCATGGAAGCCGCCCTTTTTGCATCGCGCACTACCCTGGGAACCGCCGTTACCGGCAACAGCCGTGATAATTTGCGCTACTCAAAATTAATCATCCTGTGGGGTTGGGATCCGCTGATTTCCCGGTTTGGCCCGGATACTGTTTCCTATCTGGCATTGGCCCGAAAAGCCGGTGCCAAAATAATCTGTGTGGATCCGCGCTTCAATGCATCGGCCAGAGCGTTGGCGGAAAAATGGATCCCCGTCAAACCGGGCACCGATACCGCCATGCTGGTCGCAATGGCCCAGGTGATGATCGAAGAAAATCTCTATGATCATCGCTTTATCGAAACCTATACTCACGGTTTCGAGAAGTTTAAAGAATATGTGCTGGGCAATCAAGACGGGATACCCAAAACACCCCAATGGGCGGAAAATATCTGTGGTGTACCTGCAGAAGAAATCAGAATGCTCGCAAAGGATTATGCCACCATCAAACCGGCTGCCCTGTGGGCCAGTTGGGCGCCCGGCCGCAGCGCCGTCGGCGAGCAGTACCACCGGGCGGCCATTACCCTGGCCGCCATGACCGGCAACATCGGCATCCAGGGCGGACATGTGGCCGGCGGCGCCGGGCGGATGGAGTTGGGAGCCCTGGCAACCACCTTTGATGTTCCTGAGAAACCGAATCCCAAAATTCATATGAGTGAAATCTATGATGCCTTTCTGACCGGCAAAAGGGGTGGGTATCCAGCCGACATCAAACTGGTTTATATCGTCGGGGGCAATCTTTTAAATCAGTTTTTAAATTTCAACAAAGGCGTTGCAGCACTTAATTAACCTGAATTTATCGTGGCCCACGAGCTTTTTATGACACCAACGGCCCGTTTCGCGGATATAATTCTGCCGGTGACCCATTGAAAATTTCAAAAACAAGGAAGCTCACCGATCCAAACTTGATCATCCCTGGGTGGCTTTTCGCAGTCAGATAGAAGACCCGCAAAATCACCCCTTTGCTACCCCTTCAGGCAAAATTGAAATATTCAGCCAGGCAATTGCCGACATGAACGATGACAGGCTTCCTCCCATTCCCCAATATACCGAACCCTGGGAAGGCCCTGATGATTTACTGGTGGGAAAATACCCCCTTCAACTGGTCAGCCCTCACGCTAAAGGACGGGTCAATTCCCAGTTTGATAACATCTCCGGTTTAAAAGAAAAATGTGACGATAAAATCTGGTTGAATCCCAGAGACGCTCGTCAGCGCAAAATTTTCGATGGGGATCGGGTCATTGTTTATAACGACCGCGGAAAACTGCGGTCGGTCGCAAGGGTTACCGAACGCATCATGCCCGGTGTCGTCAGCCTGAGTGCGGGCGCCTGGTACCAACCGGACTCCAGTGGTATTGATGATGGCGGCTGTGTGAATGTGCTGACCAAAGATGAGGGCTCACCTGCCGGCGCCTTTACCTGCAACAGCTGCCTGGTGGAAATCAAAAGAGATTTTTGATTTTGGATTTCGGATTTCGAATTTGTGAAAGCGGAATCCGTTTCTTAAAACATTATGTAATCGTAATTTGAAATTCAGCGTCTAATGCTTAGCATGCGCATAGAAACCGGTTCATTTCAACCGAAGCTTCATACCTGGGTACTAAAATGAAAAAATCAAAGGTTGTCCTCGGTCTCGCAGTTAGTCTGCTGGCAGTCGTGTTGATAGTCATTGCACTGCTGCCCGCCATTGTCTCCAGCGACATGATGAAACCGTTTGTGATCAAGCAGGTCAACCGGCAACTGCCCGGCCGGCTGCAGCTGGAATCATGGTCTGTTAGCTGGTTTGGGGGTATCGAAGGCCAGGGCCTTGTCTATGACAACCCATCCGATGGCCTTCTTGCCCAGGTAGCTGAAATAAGGACTGAAAAGGGACTTTGGGGCCTGATGGTGGCCGGGGGTGAACTGGGCTCGGTTGAGATCGTGGATCCGGCAATGGTTTTTTTCCTTTCAGATAAAACCACCGCCCGGGGCTCACAAAAAACCCCATCGCCGCCCCCGACTCCGGATTCAATTCCCACTGAAAAAAAGGGCGCCTTCTTCCCTGTTTATTATGGCAAATTTAACATCACCAACGGTTCCATACTGACGGCCGCAGCAGACGGCAACGAAACCGTTATCGCAAAAAATTTGAACCTGACACTGAATGCACGCGGTCCGGACACTCCTATAACCTACCGTTTTTATACAGAATCCGGTGATAGCAGCGGCCGAGCCTCCAGCGAAGGCTCCCTGGCGCTGGCAGCAGATGATCCTTTGAATATGCACAAAATCCAATCGGATTTAAAAATTAGTGTCGAAAATTGGGAGTTGGAAGATGTGTTTGCCATTATCGCCACCCGGGCCGGAATTCCATCGGCCCAGGGGCGCCTGAATGCCAATCTGTCGTTAACCGGCAGCAGTGGGCAGAGCCTTAAAATGGCAGGTCAGATGGCCATGAAAACACTCAGACTGCACGGCGGTCCACTGGAAACCGACACCCCGATCGTCAAGGACATTGTCATCGATCTGGACGGCAGCCAAACCGACCATACGCTGTCAATAAACAAACTGTCCTTTCGCTCTTCGCTGGCCAGTGGTTCAGCCGGAGGAATCGTTGACGATGAGAATCAAAAGCGGCTTTCCGGCAAGGCCGATGTTGATCTGGCGGAGGTGTTTGCCCAGTTTCCGGCAACCCTCAAATTACGTGAAGGCACAAAAATTACCAAAGGCATGATGGCGCTCTCCGCCAATATCGAAACCGCCTGGACAGGAACCGCTTTTGACGGTGACGCCCGCATCGACCGGTTGCAGGGAATCAGTGCCGGTAAGAACATATCCTGGACCAAACCCGTGACCGTAACCGCCCGGGGGGAAATACAGCGGGAAGGATTGCAGTTGGAAAACCTGGCCCTGCGCTCTTCCTTTTTAGAGGCCGACGGCCGGGGCGACATGCGAAATATGCAAGTTGACCTGTCGGCCGACCTTAAGGCCGCCCTGGATGAATTGAGAAAATTTATTGAAATTAAACAGTGGGATGGAAGCGGCAAGCTAAAGCTTAACATAAATATGAAAGAGACAAAAGAACGTCTGAATCACGCCACCCTGAAATTGAGAATCGATGACTTTGTGCTGAGCCGGAATCGCCGTCCCATCCTGGACCGGCAGGTTGTCCGCGCGGATTTAATTTCAGATGTCCAGGTAGCCCAGGAGGCTGGAAACAGCCAGTTGCTCCAACCGTCTTTGAAAATTCAGTCCTCGGTGGCATCGGGAACGGTCACGGCCCGACAGGTCGCAGGCAGCACCTCGAATTCTTTTCCGAATGCAAGGGATGTAAAGCTGGATGGCAACATCAACCTGCAGCAGCTGTCATCTTTGCTCAAAAACCTGAACCTGATCGCTCCTCAAACCCTGCTGGCAGGTCAATCAAAAGTTCAAACCAGCGGCGCTGTAGATGATGACCTGCTGACAATTGACAATGCCCGGATTGACACCCAAAAACTGATTTACCGGCAGGACAACAAAATGATTCGTGAAAACCGGGTCATCCTCACCACCCGGGGTCAGATAGACCTAAATAGCCAGTCCCTGCTGCTCGCACCCGTTGATATCGATGGGCAGGCCGGCAAGATCCACATCCCCGAGCTGGCTATTGCCGACTGGACCCATGCGCAAGAGAGAATGAAAATTAACGGCCAGGCCGATCTGGATTTGAATAAATTGGCCCAGGGCTACGGTGATTTTATTCAACTTCCCGAAAAGACAAAACTTTCCGGGAATGGACGCATTGATTTTGATATGGATTTCACCCAACCTAAAACCCAGTATCTTAAACTGCAGGCCCATCTGGCACCTTTTAAGCTGGTATCCAAAACATTGCCGGCTGTCTCCGAAAAAAAAGTGACTTTAAATGCGGACGTTACGCGCAGCCCCGACGGGCGAAATATGACCATCAACACCTTCGATTTGAATTCAAATGCCCTGTCGCTGAACGCCGCCGGCACCTTGAACCGGGTCGGCAAAAACAAGGTCCTCGATGCCAAGGGAACCATGACCCCGGATATGAAACTGGTATCCGAATACCTTAAAAAATCAGGCCAATCCCAGGTGACTTTTTCAGGTAAGAAAGCAACCCCTTTCACCATCAAACTGGTTTCTAAAGGAGACCGCTGGGAGGATCCCCTCAAACACCTGAATTTTTCCGGTGCGGTTCATATCACGGCCGTCGAAGCCTACGGCATGAAATTATCCCCTAATGACGTGCCGGTCCGGGTTGCCGGAGCCGCCGCCGGAGCCAAACTTGAATCACCGGCCAACGGCGGTCAACTGGACTTTCAACCCACCCTCGACATGCGCCAGGAGCCCTATATCCTGTCTTTTAAAGAAAACAGTGACCTGTTAAAAGACGTCCAGATTACCCAGGGCCTGATCGATGGTTTGCTGGCCGCCATTCATCCGCTGTTCAAGGATGCGGTCATCCCGGACGGCCTGCTGGGCCTGAACATGAAACACTTCAGCTGGCCGCTTTCGGAAAAGCACAGAAATCGGGCAACCTTTGCCGGGACCCTGAAACTAAACGGTGTGAAGCTTAATTCCACTCCTTTTATGGCTGACCTTTTGAACCTCATGGGTATCAGCGAACGGCAGTTGAGCCTGGTGGATCAGGACATCGCTTTTGAGGCCAGGGATGGCCGGATTGCGCTTTCGCCCATGACACTGGAAGCCGAAGGCCATCAATTGACGATGAACGGATCAATCGGCTTTGACAGCAGCCTTGATTTTATCGCCCGGATTCCGGTTACCGAAAAAGTTGTCGGCAAAGAAGCCTATCCTTTCCTGCAGGGCACGACCATCAAAGTTCCCATTGGCGGCACGGCCTCTAAACCCCGCATAGACCAATCTGCCTTCCAGCAAGCCACCGGCGACCTGATGCAGCAGGCCCTGAGAAAAAACCTGGAAAAAGGAGCCCAGGACCTGTTGAAAAATCTATTCAAAAAATAGGAAATAAATTTCCCACAAGCTGGTAAATGGTTTTCCCAATTCAACGCCATTGAAGGGCATCAAAAATTTTAACCATCTGTTAATTTTCGAGATATCAAATTTTCGAAATTTTGCACAGATCTTGCAGAGTCAGTTATAAATAAGTAGTGGCATTAATCATTTTGACCTATTACCTGATCTTTGCATTCACCGGCCGGGTGGCCGGTCCGGATGGCGAGATCAGTATGCGGATTCTTGTTGTCCCGAATACAGGAAACGGCAATTATGCTTTCGACCCTACATCAATTTCTAAGTGAAAAAAGAGAGGCTTCCCTGCGGGATCGCAATAAAGAATCCACCCGCTATGAGATTATCAGCAGGATTTATTTCCTGTTGGACAAACTGACGGAAGAACAGAAACTTATCTTATTGCAGCAGTTATTGCGGGACAACACGGTGGATTTTATATTCAAACTAATCGTGGACCTGTCAGACAACCAGCGCCTGGTCCTTATGAAACAGCTGGAGGAAATTACCATCCGGGCGGCGGATGCCGACAAAAGAAAATATACCCGCAAGGACTGCCTGATCAATGCCAGAATCAGCATGGCCAACCGCATCTCAAACTGCTTCATCCTGGACATCAGCCCCTACGGCGCTTTTGTCGACAGCAACGACGGGCTTCCGGGTCAATCCTCAAAACTGATGTTTTCACTGCCGCACAATCGGGACCGGATTATTTTATCAGGGGAAGTCGTCTGGAGTGACGCCCAGGGATCCGGGATAAAATTCAATCGCTTAACCCCCAAGCAGTTGGAAGACATCCAGCTGTTTACACGCAACAAACAACGGGTGTATGAAATAACCAGCTAGACGATTGGGGTTGATTAATAGTTGATTGGTTAAATAGTTACAAAATATAAAAGGCAGAGCCTCGTTAGAGGCCCTGCCTTTTTTTATTATCCGCTAAGCGGTTGGGTTATAATTTTATAACCTATGCCAACGAAACTCTGCCTTTACGGATTTTACAGCTTACATGAGGCATTGGCCGGGCTAATACATCTATTGATTAAGTAAGCAATTGCCAGAGAAGGTATTAATGAACCAATCATGGGTTACCCCCCTTCAATTTATCCCTGAACATCGATTCCCAGGTCGCAACCAAGATGCTCGTCAGGGTTTTCACATTCAAAGTTCTTTTCACGGGTATCAACATGCCCGTCGTCATTGTCCTTGTCATCAAAGTAGTCTTCTGTTCTATTCTCAGTCATGATTGACCTCCAATCAAGTTGTTTTTTATCCCTCAGTTTGAGGTAATCATAAGATAAGGGCTATCGGCAGATTGGCAACAAGGATAAAATAGGGTCTTAATGATGGGCAAAAACTATCATTTGGCGGCAGATCCAATCCGTAACGCCCACAGCTATGTCCTCAATTGGAAAAGGGATCCCCTCCTGCAAATGTCCCCCCTTTAGGAAAAGGGGGTCCGGGGGGATTTGATCATAGATCAATCAGAGAATAGTTCCCCTTTCAGATCACGGCCTGATTTCGATGGGCGTACCGATTTTGACAGACCGCCACACAATATCCATGTCGCGATTTTTCAAAGCGATGCAACCGTTCGTCCAGTTGAAAAGCTGGGCGATGGTAGAGAACCCTTCATATCCATTGCGCTGACCGTGGACCATGATGTCACCGCCGGGATCGACGCCGCGCTTTCTCGCGTTTTCCCGATCTTTGGCATTGGGGTATGAGACGTGAATTGACTTGTAATATAAGCTGTTCGCATTTTTTTAGTCCAGGATGTAGCGGCCTCCCGGTGTTCGCTCATCGCCTTGCTGTTGCTTATGACCCCTGAGGTTGGAACCGAAGGAGACTCGAAAGAGTCAAATTCCAGGCCGTCGCGAAGCAGGTAAAGCCGGGATTCACTCTTTAATGGCTTCATCTAAAATCGTAATGGGAATAGCTTTGGGCCCGGCCTAGCTGTCTGTTCCCATAAGGCTAAGCATCAAACCAAGGCACACCACCCAAATGGCCCTCAATGAAAAGGCGGTGGCGAAAAGCTTATTATACCGGTTTATTTCTTGATTTAATAAATATGACGCTCATTGGTCGGTTGTCAAGTCCCACCAATCCCTACTCCGATTGGTACACAGTCAACTCCGAGCAGGCTTGCCTCCCGAATAATCCGGTTAATCATATCTTTTTAAATTTTCCGCAATAACCCCTTGGGGAAATCCTCTGGCAAGTAAAAACCGATACATCTTATCCCGTCTTTTTATGCTGTTCTTTTCTCTTTCAAAGCGTTTGATATTCTTTTTTAAAATGCGAGCGGCTCCCTCCCGTTCGTCAGCCTCGGAAACGCTTTGGTCCAGGATGTCCTGAATGCGGTCACCCTTGAGGCCTTTCTTATTTAGTTCAAGCCCAATGCGCTTTTTCCCGTACCCTTTGCGTTTAAAATGCCGGATATACACCGTTGCCGTTCGGTCGTCATTGATATAATCGAATCGCACGCAGGCGGAGATGGCATCGTCAATATCGGCTCGGCTGAAACCGCGCTGCTTTAATTTTTGCACCAGCTCATATTGGGAATGATCCCTCGGGGTAAGGATGCGAAGGGCGGCATTCAGGGCGCTTTTGTTGGGGGTCCTTTTGGAATTATCGGGTTTGGTCATTTTCACTGGTTGCTGGTTTCTGGTCACTTGTCACTGGTTACTGGTATCTGGTTACTGGCGACTGGTCACCCTTCTTTGCCCTGCAGGCTTCGGGCTTCGTTAAAACTTCGACCCGACACGTCGCAGGGCAGGCTGGCGCCTGGCCGCTTGTTACAGATTTGTCAATTGGTGAAATAGACAGAAATCCTTTTTTTGAGATAGCTTCTAGTTGAATAGTCAAATTCGGATCTGATTCCCAAAGTAATTTATAGTACAAAACCGCCCTGTACGTAAATATATTTCCTGGCTGGAAATTGATCCGAAACAAAAGGACCGTAGGGGAAGAAAAATTGTGCCGAACCACCGATAGGGATTAGAAGAATAGACGCTGTAAATCTGATAGCTGTCCCAGGGAGTCCAGGGGGCAATATTAGCTGCCAAGGTCGGTAAAAACAGGTTGGCGGAAAAATCGATTCAGAGGCTCGAGCGATGAAGGCTTTGCCAGAGTCCGGTTTTGCATCTGTCACTGGTGTGATTATTGGCCCGGATCGGGTGCAGCAATTTGCTGATTATTTGCTGAAGCTGCAAAAGGGTTCCTCCCTCGGTGTAGTTGCGAATGAAGTATTTTAAATGGGATTTCTGATTGGGCTGCAGGTGGCCGAATTTCAGGCTGTAACGACGGCCCTCGAGCAGGCTGGTTGATTGATTGGGAAACGCCCTGGAGTTGGAAACGACCGCAAAGGGCAACTTTTCCATGTAAAAACTACAGTCGGCCGCCATGATTTCTAATTTAGACGTTTTGTTCAGCCAATCCTTGTTGTCATTAAAATAGAAACAAAGGCCGCCCAGGCTGATATCAATGATGGGAACCAGCTTAACAGGATCTGGATTGATGATGGTAAAGCATTTGTCCTTGACCTGAAACCGCCGGTTTTTTCTGCGCTCAACAGTCATTGCAGTTACCTCCTGACGCCGGTTAAGCGAATTCAGGGCTGAATTCAAGGAAGAGAGATCAATGTGACTGTTTCGCTTCACCCGGATGGGTTAATCAATTATGCAGTGCTATACTTTATTAATGCCACAATGTGGTATTGTCAAGAACTATATCGGAACCCCCACACACCAGCCAGCAAGGGACGTTGTTTCCTAGGCTTGAATAACTGGCACAATTATCGACTATCGTCTAATAATTTTAATTAGGAAACAATGTCCTCATCTTTGTTATTGGGATATGGATTCAGGAGGGCATCCTTATTACATGGCGCTTTAAAAGTGAGGCTATCGAGAACGAAATTGCCGTCACGGAATTCAAGCTCGAGTAAAAAAAGCTAAAGTTTGGGCAATAATTACCGATAACATAAATGCTAACAATAATATAAACCCAACAAATTTGACACCTATCCGGAACTGAGTTAAACTTATAAACAGAGATCCCGCCAGAGGAGAAGTGACAATGGAAATAGATAAAAGCCAAGGCATTCAAGTTGATGCCTATGTAAACCAGGTTCATGATAAAAAGAAGGCTGACCAGGCCACCGACCGGGCTAAAGAATCGGCAACCAAGACCGATACGGTTGTTATTTCCGAGGCCGCCAAAAGGATTCAGGAAACCCGTGCCAAGTTGGACGAAGTACCTGACGTGCGCGAAGACAAGGTCGCCGAACTCAGAAATCAAATCCAAAACGGCACCTACCAGGTAGACGCCCAAAAGACAGCCGAAAAATTGCTCAAAGAGCAGCTGGGCAATGCGGCCTTTGAGGAGTTGGATATCTAAAGCCCATCAGGAACCATTCCACACAATCTAATAAATTACAAAATCCCGGGTAATTCCCGGGATTTTTTTTTGTGTACTATAGAAGCTGTCTCAAAATTGTAGCTTAGGTTCAAGGGCCTCGCCATATTGGGTTTGGCCGGTTCGCCCGTTACCAGTTAGCCCGTTATAAAAGGATCTTTTCCGATTCTAACCGGCAAACCGGCCAACGGGCTAAACGGGCAACCCGGCATTATTTTTTAGACAGCTTTTACTGGATTTCGCACATCATGCAATACGCATAAATCCCCCGGGGATCATTTAGTTCCAGAATTCGCTCCAGATCCCGACCGAAATTACCATACAGTTGAACAACCGGATGGGTAACCTGCTCCAGGGCGCTGCTGAAAGCGCGTGATAAAAAGCGATTCAACCGCCGGACCAATTTTTCCCGGGCCGTCAGATCCTGCTCGATGTAAAGAACATCGTATTCTTCGATATCCGCCAGATCAGCTGCCGACTGGACGGCGTCATCAAGGTTGCCGAATTTATCAACCAGGCCCAGCTCCTGGGCGGTTTTCCCTGCCCATACCCGACCCTGGGCAATTTTTTCAACATCTTGAGGCGCCAGGTTTCTACCTTCCGCCACCAGCTGAATAAACCGGCGGTAATTGTTTTCAATCATTTGCTGCATGGAATCCGCTACCACTGGATTGAGCGGACGCGCGGGGTCAAACGCACCGGCCAGTTGGGTGGTGCCGACGCCATCGGAGTGAATCCCCAGGGAATCAAAACTCTTTTCAAGGGTTACAAAGGCCCCGTAAATCCCGATGGATCCGGTGATGGTCGTGGGAGATGCCCAAATTTCATCGGCTGCTGAAGAAATCCAATACCCGCCGGAGGCCGCCAAGGAGCTCATGGAAGCAATCACCGGTTTGCCCGCCTGCCGGGTGAGCTCAATTTCGTTGCGGATAACCTCTGAAGCCAGTGCGCTGCCGCCGGGACTGTCAATACGAAGCACAATGGCGGCGATATTGTCATCCCGGCGGGCCTTGCGGATCAAACCGCTCAGCGTATCTCCGCCGATCTTGCCTGCGGGCTGGTTGCCGTCCAAAATTACCCCCCGGGCAACGATGACACCGATCTTGGCGTTAGCCGAATCGGCCTGCATCAGCTCCGGCCTGATAATATCCAGATATTCATCCAGCTGAATCTGTTTAAAGGTAAGCGTATCTTCGTCCTCGCCGACCAGCTGTATTAATTCATCTCTAACTTCGTCACGGGTTTTGAGCTCATCGACCAGGCCGTAATTAAGGGCCAACCGGGCCGTATCACCTTCGACTTTGGCCAGATGTCCGGAAATATTGTTGATATAATCATCAATGCCCTGGGGGTCCAGCCCACGCACCTCGGCCAGGCGGCCCTTGAACGTGTCCCACAAAACGGTCAACCAGGCCAGGTTGGCTTCCTTGGCATATGCGGACATATCGTCCCGCAGGAAGGGCTCCAGGGCAGACTTGTAAGTACCCACCCGAAAGACGTGAAACTGGATCAACAGTTTTTCCAGGGCTGTCTTAAAATATTGGCGATACAGTCCAAATCCGGTTAAAAATACCCCGCCCATGGGGTGCAGATATATCCGATCGGCATGAGCGGCCAGGTAATATTGGCCTTGATTGAAAAAATCGCCGGCCGCAATTATCTCTTTACCGGTTTCTTTAAACCGTATCAATGCCTCTCCGATATACTGCAGCTTGCTGATTCCGGCGCCGCCCATATCGCGCAAATTAAGCACAAGCACCTGAATTCGCTTGTCATTTCCAGCATAATCAATGGCATCGATGACATCTTTTAGCAGTGTTTCTTGCTGGGCCGGTTCGCCAAACAAGCTACCTGACAGCACGGTTTGAGTTTTTTGAATCACAATATCGCCCTGCAGCGATAATACCAGAGCAGCCTCGTCCGGAAGGGCTTGTTCGCTGTCGTAAAAAATGACAGAGAAAAAGAAAACGATCAACACCAGGAATATTAAATTGCCGATAATGAGGCGGGCGACCGTCAGTCCATGCCACAAACCCCGAATTAAATTGCCGATGATCTTAAATAAAGATTTCATAATAATTACAATATATATCAGAAAAAGACAAAATAAAAGGGTGACATAAATTTATGTCACCCTTTGTTCAAAGCTATTATAAGGTAATGCGTTTTAAAATCCCCCGGCATCGCCGGGGGATTATTTAATTGGTTAGTGAACGGTCACCTGTTTGGCCTTTTTCTCCTCGGGCTTGGGAACTTCGATTTCCAGTACACCGTCTTTAAACTCAGCTTTGATCTTATCGGAATCTACATCAGCCGGTAAGGTGAAGGCCCGTTGGAACTTGCCGTAAGACCTTTCACGACGGTAGTAATTTTCCTCTTTGACCTCATTGTCATAGCTGCGTTCACCGGACAGGGTCAAGAGTCGATCCTTCAAATCGATTTTGATATCGTTTTTGTCCACACCGGGCAGCTCGGCCTTGATCATGTAATGATCGTCTTTTTCATACAGATCCACAGCAGGATTCCAGCTTCCCAGGCCACTTTCATCTGCCATGCGACCGAGGCTGAAAAAGGGGTCGTCAAACAAGCGGTTGAACCTGCCGGGTAAGGTCGGCATCTCTCTGCAAGGATTCCATTTAACTAAATTCATCATTTTCTTTCCCTCCTGTTTAATAAGGTATTTGGTGATCTACAATTGAAATGTTTTTTCTATTCCAATTTAAGCTTTGTTAAGATTAAATTAATCAATTATTCTATTTTGTCAATATTATCATGCAATTTATTTCTTGCATTACTAATAATATGTTTTATATTTAAGTAATGATAAAAATCATCAGCCCTGATTTTAAAACTTTTAAATGTAATTTAAAATAGTTAAGGAGGAAACATTATGAGTAAGATTATAGGTATTGACCTTGGAACAACCAATTCATGTGTCGCCGTCATGGAAGGAGGCGACGCCAAAATTATCAACAATTCCGAAGGCGGCCGTACAACACCCTCAATGGTAGCGGTGGCGGACAACTCCGAACGTCTGGTGGGCCAGATTGCCAAAAGACAGGCTGTTACCAACCCGGAAAACACGGTTTTCGGCATCAAACGGCTCATCGGCCGGCAGTACGATTCCAAAGAAGTGCAGGATGATGTTCGGGTACTGCCATATAAGATCGAAAAGGCCGAAAACGGTGGTGTGCGCATCAATTTACGAGGGAAAGCCCATAGCCCGGCTGAGATTTCATCCTTTATACTGGCCAATATCAAGAAGTCCGCCGAGGAATACCTGGGTGAGAAAATCACTGACGCCGTCATTACCGTTCCGGCCTATTTCAGCGACAGCCAGCGCCAGGCCACCAAAGATGCCGGAAAAATCGCCGGCCTCAACGTGCTGCGAATCATCAATGAGCCTACTGCGGCCTCGCTGGCCTACGGGCTGGACAAAAAAACCGATGAAAAGATTGTGGTTTTTGACCTTGGCGGAGGGACCTTTGATGTTTCGATTTTAGAAATCGGCGACGGTGTTTTCGAAGTCAAGTCCACCAACGGCGACACCCACCTAGGAGGCGAGGATTTCGATCTGCGCCTGGTTGATTACCTGGCCGATGAATTCAAAAAAGAACAGGGGATCGATTTGAGAGGTGATAAGATGGCTTTGCAGCGTCTCAAAGAGGCCGCCGAAAAAGCCAAAATTGAATTGTCGACCTCCATGGAAACCGAAATCAATCTGCCGTTCATTACCGCTGATGCAAACGGCCCCAAGCATCTGGCCATTAAGATTACACGGACCAAACTGGAAAATCTGGTGGGAGACCTGCTCGATAAATTGAAGGCGCCCTGCCACACCGCCATGAAGGATGCCGGCCTTTCCAGCAGCGACATCAATGAAGTCGTCCTGGTCGGCGGCATGACCCGCATGCCGGCGGTTCAGCAGCGGGTAAAAGACATATTCGGTAAAGAGCCCAACAAAGGCGTCAACCCGGATGAAGTCGTGGCCCTGGGCGCAGCCATCCAGGGAGCAGTCTTAAAAGGAGATGTGGAAGATGTCCTTCTGCTCGACGTTACACCGCTGTCCCTTGGTATCGAAACAATGGGGGGTGTTATGACCAAATTGATTGAAAAAAATACCACCATCCCGGCTAAAAAAAGCGAAACATTTACCACCGCTGCCGATAATCAGCCCGCCGTGACGGTTCACGTGTTGCAGGGGGAACGTGAAATGGCGTCCGGCAACAAAACCCTGGGGCGTTTTGAGTTAACCGGCATCCCGCCGGCTCCGCGCGGTACGCCCCAGATTGAAGTCGCTTTCGACATCGATGCCAACGGCATTGTCGAGGTGTCGGCCAAAGACCAGGCCACCGGAAAACAGCAGTCTATCCGGATAACCCATTCATCCGGACTGTCCCGGGAAGAAATTGACCGTCTGGTCAAAGATGCCGAGCTTCATGTCGATGAAGACCGCCGCAAAAAAGAGCTGATCGATGCCCGCAACGCAGCCGATGGATTAATTTATGCCACCGAAAAAACCCTGGCAGAACACGCTGATAAAATTGATCCCGACACCAGGGCCCAGGTCGAACGCGCTGCCGAAGATCTCAAACGTGCCGTCGAAGACGAGAATGTGGACGAGATTAAGCGCCTGACCGAAACATTGACCCATGCCTCACACGCCCTGGCACAGTCCATGTACCAGCAAACCGGCCCGGCCCCTGGACCGCAGGCCGATGTCAGCTCCAGTGGGCCTTCGGCCAAAGGCAATGAAGAAGAGGTTGTGGATGCGGAGTATGAGGAAGTAGCATAGTTAAGCTTGACGCCCATAGCTGATAGCTCATAGTTGAATAAAGGGCGGGGCGGGATCAAGCGCTCCGCCCTTTTCAGCCGTATCCAGGGTCAGGTTTGCTCAATTTGATTGATTAAATTTGTCTATCAAAATATATTCAGGGCCGAGGAAGAGGAGCAAATCCATGCGGCCTGTCATAAAAAAAATACTATTGGGGGTGGTCATTGGTGCGCCGGCCCTTTTACTGGGAGGCCTGCTGCTGATCTATTTAAGCCTGCCGGATGTAGTGGATTTAATGACGAATAATCCCCGAACGTCCGCCTTGATGGTTCAACGGTTCAGGGAGGCCAAAAATTCCCGTCAGGATCTGGTCATTCGCCAACAGTGGGTATCGTTTGATGAAATCCCCGAGCTATTGAGAGACACGATCCGGGTAACTGAAGACGCCGCCTTTTATCCAGCACCGGGGGGTGGATTTCGCGGAACTAAAAGCGGCCTTCAAGAAAAACTGGCAACAAGGCAAATACGTGCGCGGAGCCAGTACCATTACCCAACAGTTGGCCAAAAATCTATACCTGTCCACGGATAAAAGCGTTATCCGCAAAATCAAAGAATATTTGATCGCCAGGCGACTGGAAAACCGGTTGGGTAAAAAACGTATCTTTGAATTGTATCTGAACGTCATCGAATTCGGTCCGGGTATTTTCGGCGTTCAGGCAGCCGCTAATTTCTTTTTTGATAAAAATGTCAGCGGGTTAAACCTTGAAGAAATGGTCAGGTTGACCGCCGTAATCCCCAAACCGCTTAAGGAAACACCGACCGGCAACAGCAGCTGGATCAACTGGAAAGCCGGTTGGATTCTCGACACCCTGCTGCGGTATAAATATATAAATCAAATCGAATATCAGACGGTTAGGGGACGGTTCAATTGAGGAATTGCGAATTTGGGGTATTTAGGAATTCTTGGTGTTCGACCCATTTAATTCACCGATACAAAAATACCTCAATTCCTGAATCCCTTAATTCCTCAATTCTTGAATTCCTGACAGCTGAAACCCGAACCTGAAACATTCTGTTCGGTTTTATCGTTTTACTTTATCAACCAAAAATGATAACTGTTTTTTTGATATATTACTTTTATTGAATTTTTTTTATAAGTAATGAAAAAATATATAGGTGATGCCAATGGCAGACGACGAAAAAACTTACTGGCAGGACGATGATATATTACCGCGGACATCTTCTGCGGATTTAAGGGGCCGCCAATCGGTCAGAGCGACCTTCAAGCTGTCTGAAAGAGCCATTGAAGCGATGAGCATTGTGGCCGTTCACCTGGGAATCAAACAAAAATCTCTTTTCGATCATTTGATTGAAGATGCACAGTCCTTGGATTTGATTGCCCGGGAAGTGGAATCGGAGAGGTTTAGTACGTTAAATCGCGTTCAAAAAACCTATGTCATCAGCCGCAAAACCCTCTCCAGTCTGGATGAAACCTCCAAACGCTTTAATGCCCCCCGCGACGCGCTGGTTGAATACTCCATTCAACGGCTGATGCCGGTGATTAACCGCGAGCGTGAACGGCATCACAAACGCAAGGAAATCCTGCGTGATATGACTGAACTGCTTGAAAACGGCCTTGAAGTCTTACAAAAATCCAGATCGCTGTTGGGAGAAGAAGACCCGGTTTCGGTAAGGTTCGAATCTGCCATGCGGTCGCTGGTAAGCACCCAGGCCCATGTGAAGGACTTCGTTGAAAAGGGAGAAATAATAGAAGCGTTTTAATTCAGGGAACCTGAATTAAAACGCTTCTTTATTTCTTTTTCTTCCATATAAATACGGTAATGACAACAATGGCGCCGCCGGCCATTATGCTGAGCTGGTCTTTGTATAGCAGGCCATATAAAAAATCCAGGGCTCCCAGTACGATAAAAAATATAAGGAAAAATAATTTCATTGCTTTTGCGGTAGTAAATCACGCCAGGTGGGCATCGGTGTTGTCAGCCAGGGCAATGAGGCTCACGGCGCTAAACCCCTTTTTGGCCGCCGTCTTCTTTGTCAAAGATATCAACTCTGCACCGATACCGTTTCCCCGAAAATCTTTATCGACACACAGGGTGTCAATATAAAGGCTGTTTTCAACACCGCCGGCCAAAACATGCTTGAGATGTTCAATCCGGTCAGCGGGGTTCGAGGAGGAGTGTGCCAGCCTCCGTATTCATATCCATTCGAAAATTCTGTAAAAAGTTTAGGCCCAGCAATCCCAACTCGGGTTGATCGGGAATATCCATAACCAGGGCTTTAACATCGTTGATCTCCCAGCCCCCGATGGTAATCGAGTACAGCGTCACTTCAGGGGCATACCTGACACCGCCGGCGGTCACTACCTTGCGCATGGGATTGCGATCGTCAACTGCCAGGTTCAGGTATTCCGCGGTCGAGCGCGGAATCGTAACCATGGACGCACCGGTGTCGACAATGAAATTTTGATCGGTATCTTGGTTTAGAACCGCAGATACCGGAATATACCGCGAACCCGGTGCAAAGTTGATTACGATTTTGCCTTCCTGAGCTTTTAATTCTGCTATCTGGTTGCGCAAATTTTGGACCTTATCCCTTAAGGCAGCCGGATACTCCTTCTCCGCCAGCATTTCCTCGGCCTCGGCCCAGTTATTCTCCGCCAATGCCAGCTGGACCCCCAACAAATGGATACCGAGATCATCCGGCTGTTTGCGGCTGCCGAGTCGATACGCCCGCCGGGCACCCTGCAGGCTGCCTTTATTGAACAGGGTGACGATCCAATTCTGGTAGAGTTCTGAATAAAATTTAGCCAGCCGAACCGAATCCTGCTCCTTTATGGGTGCCAACTGCCCGGCCACATTTTCGGCCAGCTCGATACCGTCTTCAAAACCATAACTTTGAGCTGTTGCCCGGGATACCTCCATTAAAAGGACAACATCACCGGCCTCGACGAGAATCTGCGTATCGAACAGATTGGCCACCTGCCTGGCAGAACCGGCTTTTACGGCCGCATCTATCAAGGCATGCATGCTTTTGATCACATTTTCTTTTTGGAGATTGGCCGGTATTTCAGCGGCATCCAGTTTGGATTCAAATCTGAATCCATTGGCAAAGGCCTCCAGCCGCTCCAAATCGAGGTAATCCTCCCCCATGGCATAGGCTTTGGCAAATTCTTCTTCTCTGCTGTTGGCAAAAGTGATCCGATAAAAATCATCCACCCGAATATCAGGTCTGAGGTATGCCCCCTCGTCGCCATTCCAAATAAAAGCGTCGGCAGTAACATCTCCAAACGTCCAGCCAACAGCGCGATCGTTTTGCATCAGGACACCCATCTCATCAAATTCGGCCGAAATACCGGCCTCCATAAAATAACCCTGTTCCCGCGGGTTGTTGACCTGCATCGGCTCAGGAGAACCGGCCGATTGTATGGAAAGCCAGGTTGTCGGCTCATCGGCCGACCAGGGATAAAGCGGGGGGCCTTGAACCGTAACACCATCCGGCAGGCGCCAAAGTCCGACCCGGTCATATTCATTGTAAAGCCCCGCCACAATGGCGACTTCGGTCTCCGGGCCCATCTTAAAATTCCATTCGGCCCCACCCAGGCAAAATGCCTTCGGCAGCGCAACCCAGCCGTTGCCCACCACCGGCACCTGCAGTTGGTTAATGACTTCTCCGGCAATGTTTTTTATTACCACCAGGCCCACCGGGATTCTTAATTTTTCAGAAACCTGCCGGACCACCGGCTCTTTTTTTACAGGGATTTTGTCTTTTGCCGTGGCCGTACTTTTTTTGCGGGGAGCCGGAATCGATAACTGAGAAATCTGCGGGATTTTCTTTTTGGGCTCATACCCTGATAACCGCTGGTAAAAATAAGCCAACATCCCGATAAAAATCAGGACACACACCGTAAGCCAGACCCAGTTGGCACGATTTGGCCGCGGCGGCAGCAGTGAAAAACCGCAATTCAGACAAAAGTTGGATCCCTCCGGGTTAGACGTTTGACATTTCGGACAGATGACCGGTATCTCGTCTTCGGGAGTAATTATTTCAATGTCATTTTCATCCATGAGCAGCTTCTAGTATAACCCGTATCGAGCATAAACAAAACCCCAATGTTGCATAAACAACATGAGCTGGATAATAATACTATCGACAATCGACCCACAGGCATTCTTTTAAATGATAACTCGAATAAACTCGCTCTCCAGTTTTTTTCGAAGCACTTTGATTTCCCCGAACACCCGGCTTAAGGCTTGCCATTGCTCAGCGGATCTATCCCTGAGGTTGGCTGTCTGGGCCGGGCAAAAATACCAGGTGCATATCCAGGGTCGCGTGATTCGCGGCAGCGTGCATCCCCGATGGCTTATATAGCAGCAAGTCTCCTTAAAACCTGAAATAGTCTGGGACGGGGGAATTGGCAGCTGGCTTAAATGCAAGAAAATCAAATCACGCCAATCATACCAGGGGCTGGCAGACAGGCAGCAGGCATCCGGACACCGGGGGCATGTCATCTGGCAGATATCATCGAGGGAGGGAAAAATCGACTCCAGGCAGACGCGCGTGTCCCGGGCAATTTGAATCACAGGTTTTAGGTGGAGAAAATAGCGTTTAATATGAAAATCGATGCTACGGTTAGCCTCATGCCACGTGGGAGCAGAGCCCCAGGGCGGTGAATGTGTTACCGGTGTATCAAATCTCATGTTGCGGCTGTCTCAAAATTGCCAATCAGGAAATCGGCTTCAGGCTGTTTCTGATCTGCATAAAATTACCGGGAGCTGCCACCAGCAGGTGATCGTCAATTCTCTGCCCATCCAGGTATTCATTCAAATGAAAATCGCAGCCGTCAAAGGTGCAGACTTTTCCTCCGGCCGCCTCAATGATTACCCGTGCAGCCGCCATACCCTGAAAGGATTCGTTGGCGATCACCGCACCATCGGCCCTTCCCATGGCTACATAACAGATATGTGCAGATGCACACCCCAGGTTGCGGATCTTGCCCGGAAAGTTGGAGCGATAGTGCTGGTGAAAGCGGGAAAAGGTGAATAATACGCTTTCGTCATTAACACTTGATTCGGGCATTTGCATTTTCTTCTTGCCCCAAAAAGCCTCCTTGCCGGCCCGGGCATGAAATAAGTCACCGGTGGCCGGCATATAAAAGACACCCAAAATAGGCCAGAAATTATCAAGCAGCGCCAGCGACATGCCCCAGATTGGAATTCCGGCCTGGTAATTGGCCACCCCTTCTACGGGATCAAAAATCCACACGTACCGTTGGCCTTCATGGGAGTAGTTTTCTTTGATTTGATCATATCGAAACACATGATGATCGGGGAATCGTTCGTTTAGTTTTTCTTGAAAATATTCAGTGATGCGCAAATCCGCTTCCGTAACCATTCCCTGATCGAATTTAACCTGGGGCTTGCCTTTGCCGAAATACGGCAGGGCCTGTTTTCCAGCTTTTTTGATAAACTCCATGGCAAATCCGCTTAATTCTTCGATCCCATGACCTTTGGTGCCCATAGATCCTCCTTGTTCCCAAGATTGCCGGCCGAAATGGCCGGTATGGTTTTCACCCATAAATGGTGTTGTTTGCTTAAGTAACAACTGGAATAGTGACCATTGTGCTATACATCAAGCAGGGGTCACCTTAACGACCACCAGGGTCACATCATCCTCCGGCTTGAGGCCGTCCCGAAATTTATCAAGGGCGTAACGGCATGCTGTCAGCAGTCCCTTGGCATCCAATTCCGAATACTGCTCAACGATCCGATAAATGGTGTCTTTGCCGAACATCTCACCTTTGGAATTTTGAGCCTCCCAGATACCATCGGTCCCCATCAAAATAATTTGCCCGGGGGCCAGGTCTTCTCTGGTAAATTGCTGGTAGTCATGATCGCCATCGATGCCCATGGCCATTCCGGACCCGCGCAACTCCTCAACGGTGCCGGTGCGAGGATCGTAAAACACCGCCGGGTCGTGTCCGGCACGGACCCAACTCAATTTGCGGTTCAGACGATCGAGGCTTAAATAGAACAGGGTCATGAAACTGCCGGAATCGGCCACATCGTGGGTAAGCAAACGATTCACATCGGAAACCACAGCGGAAATCTTGCCGGGCAAGGCCGACCGCTGGCGAAAAAACGCCCGGGCAGTCGTCATCAGCAGGGCTGAGGAAATACCGTGGCCGGACACATCCCCGACCACGATGCTGATCCGTCCGGTATCCGGCTGTTCGGGAATAAAGAAATCAAAATAATCACCCCCGGTTTCATCACAGTAGACACTGGCGGACGCAATGTCCAGACCTTTTATTTCCGGATTTGAGCGGGGCAGCAGGGCCTGCTGCACTTCCTTGGCCAGATAAAGAGACCGGCGCATTTGGTCGCGTTCGATAAGGCCGGCGGTCATTTCGTTCATGCCGTCTCCGAGATCTCCCAGCTCGTCATTGGATACCACCCTGACTTTCTGGCGAAAATCTCCAGCATGCACTTTGTCGACCACGCGCTTCATCTCTTTAACGGGAAGCAAGATGGATCTTCCTGCCAGAAAATTTAAAAAAAGCGAAATGGTTACAAAAAGAAAATATACGGCGATTGCAAAGACAAACACCAGTTCGCCGAACTGCCCGGCGGAAATAGCGTAATCCTGTACTTCCCAGACCGCAAACCCGATGGTTCCCACAAGCAAGAGCATGGGCGCGTTGGTGCCAACCCCAAACAGTACCCGGATTCTTCTTAAAATAGAGATTTTTACGGTGCCCCGCACAGCAGCTAACTGCCCACCGGGGAAAAAAAACGGTATTAATTTATCCCGGCAATAATCATCGATCAGGAAAAAGGAAATAAATGAGGCGATTAACCCGATCATGACCAACCTGAAAAAACCGTAAAAAAAGCTGGGGATCGTCATATCGATCAACAAATACATCACCGGCATTAGGATGCATGTCAGAATAACCCACAGGATAAAATTGGTCCACCAAAGAATAGTTGGTAAATTCACCAGTCGACGCTTGGCCTTTTCCAGCAGCTCCCCCGAAAGCTCCCTGCCGGCCTGGAGTTGCCGCAAAGCGATCGCGATCGGATGCTGAATCCGGCGTTGCAATCCGATAACAAATAAAGTCACAAGGATTAAAATGATGGGGACAGAGATCCACCCCCCCATCCAGCCGCCCTGCCACAAAAATCCCTTCCAATTTTCATAAACTGCAAGGGGTGTGAATATATTGAGCAAAATAACTATGAAATTGCCGGTGAAATTAGCCAGAAAATTGCGCAAATACAGGCTGGTTAATCGGGTTGGCTTGGAAGGTGTCCTATCCGTCATTTTCTTAATTCTCGACAAGGTCAGGTGGGTAGAAAATTACAGAACGACCATAACCGCCCTGAGCCAAAGGATCAAGGAAAAACCAAACAGCCGCTGGATCTTATATTGACAAGATGGACTTGATACACTTATATTTCATTTATTTTTCTATTTATTTACAGCAAGTTAGTTAATCACTCCCAAATCGGGCAACAGCTGCTATCCGGAGGTAAACCAATGGCTGAAAATATTCCGACCCGTGAAGAAGCGTTTGACCTTTTGAAAAAATATAACAAAACCGAAAGCCTGATCAAACATGCCCTGGCCGTGGAGGGGGTTATGCGCTACATGGCCCGCAAGCACAATGCTGACGAAGAAAAGTGGGGGATGGTCGGGCTGATCCATGACCTGGATTACGAGCAGTTTCCCGAGCAGCATTGTAAAAAGACCGAGGAAATCCTGCGCGCCAACGACTGGCCGGAAGAATACATCCGGGCGGTGGTCAGCCACGGCTGGGGAATTTGTTCCGATGTGAAGCCGGAAAGCGAAATGGAAAAAGTGCTCTATGCCATCGACGAGCTGACCGGGTTGGTGGTGACCACCGCCCTGGTGCGGCCTTCTAAAAGCGTGATGGATCTCAAAACCAAATCGGTTAAAAAGAAATGGAAGGACAAACGCTTCGCCGCCGGCGTGGATCGATCCATCATAGAAACCGGCGCTGAAATGCTGGGGGTGGAAATTCCGGAACTGATCACGGATACCATTGCCGGCATGCAAGAAGTTGCGGAAGAGATCGGATTAAAAGGAAACGTTTAGGAATTAGGAAGTCGGAATGCGGAATCGGAAATAGATGAGCGAAACGGGGTGACCCGTTACTAGAAACCAGAGACCAGTAACCAGAGACCAGCCGCCAGTAACCCGTGACCAGTGTCCAGGAACCAGTAAACAGAGACCCGCTACCAGAAGCCAGCTATTTTCTGCGGAATCCTGTAAAAACCCAGAAAATTATCCATATAACAGCCACCGGGCCGAGGCCGATATAAAGAAAGGGGAAAAGACCCTCTTTCCAGGGCTGCAGAAAGGCGGCCATGGCGGCCGGCCAAAGGATAGATGCAGCGATGGCCAAGCGCATTTTGCCGGAAAGCACCACAGCCCGTCGGGGTGCAGCCGCCGTTTTATCCTGACCCCGGTTTAATATTCTGGGCAAAAATAATATCCCCAGAATGATCGCCACCAGCACCAAAATTTCCTGAATCCCTGAAAACATATTCCTCCGAAATTGAAAGATTTGATTAGCACACAAACCAGGAAGGAACAAGACCATTTAAAGCCCATGCCCGAGAGCTGGTTGCAGGTTGTATATAGGATTTCCATCCTTCAGGCTATCAGCTATGAACTTTGAGCTAATGAGCTATCTACTGATTTTCTTACCTTAATTACATATATTTTCTCACCTTTTTTTCCCAAATCATCCCTTTTTAATTCAAGCGGCGGGAAGGCCTTCGACTGCAAAAAAATTATAACCTGCTGAATTATAGTCAAATTATGGAATTATTGCTTATTGGTATGCTTTTTGCCTATTATGTGTTGGTTAATGCTTGAAATGAAAACGGCCTGCTCAAGGGGGGGGTAGCTTTTTCGATAATATTAGTTTTTCCATTTATATTTGGAGGTTATGAACTATTTTTTGTTGACTCTCAAATGGAATTCTTTTAAACTATCGAATTGTTGGATTGACTTTAACTCATAGGCCCTGTCGTCTAACAATTCCCATGAAAAATGTTATCCCAATAAAGCTATTTTAAAGCCCCTGGCAGGACACCCCCATGTCCGGAAGGGGCTTTTTTAGTTATTTCCCATGATAATGCCAAATCTCGAGTGATCCGGCTTTTTTATGCCCGCTGTGCACAAATGCGGGGATTCTTGAAAGGAGGTCGCGCTTGGTTCGCAGAATGAATGGTTTTTCTTTGATTGAATTACTGATGGTCATCTGCGTTCTTACCCTCATATCTGCCATCGCGACGCCTAGTTTACTAAATTGGCGCAGCAGTGCCAAACTGCGGGGTGCGGCCAGCAATTTAAAAGGCGACATGGAGCTGGCCAGGTTAAAGGCAATTCAGGTAAACGACAGGGTTGCCATTCATTTTACCACCACCAGTTACCGGGTATTCAAAGATGACGGCCCGACATCGGGTCAGTATGACGCCGGCGAGGAAATTTACGGCGACCGCAATCTCCCGGCAGGCGTTAAAATCGATCTTGCTCAAACCAATTTTGGCGACGAGAGTGCCCGCTTTTTCGGCCGGGGCACTGCGAGATCGGGATCTGCCTTTTTGGTCAACGACAAAGGAACCGAAAAAAAGGTAACCGTTACCGGCCTGGGAAGAATCACCATCTCGGGCAATGATTGAAAGGCTGCCATGCCGAAAATCGCGAATCAGCTTTTTTATTTTAAAGGCCAAAAGGGTATGACAATGATCGAAGTCCTGATGGCCATGGCCATTTTTGCCATCGGGTTTCTCGCCATCGGCACCATGGTGATCTGGACAACCCGCAATACCACCACGGGCAACATTGTGACCGAGGCAACCATGATTGCCAGGCAACGAATCGAGTTTCTGAAAACCTTGCCCGTCGACGATATGGCAGCCAACTGCCTGGATGACGACGAGCCGGAACTTATCGACCCGATCTATGAACGCGAATGTGATATCCGCTACTATTCCGACACAGCCAACATCATCGAAGTTAAGGTCAGCTGGAACCGGCGGGGGCAAAACCGCGACGTGGTTCTGAGAACACTTAGCAAAGGAAACGGATCATGAACCACCCATCGTTTAAATACAGGCTATCAAATAAACGCCCTTTAGCCGCCATGGGCGGGAATGGCGGATTTACCCTGGTCGAACTGATGGTGGCCCTGGGCGTCATGCTGATTGTTTTAACGGCCATCATCAGCCTGTTTACATCGCTGAACCGCATGTACACCACCCAGGGGGTAGCAGCGGGTGTTCAGCAGGTGACGCGGACCGGCATTGACATCATGACACGCAACATTCGCATGGCCGGTTTTAACCCCCTCAATCTCAGTCACATCGGCATCGTCCAGGCAGATCCGAATAGCATCCGCTTTCAATATGACACCGACGGAGCGGAACCATTTCTACCAACGCCACTGGAGACGACAATGAAGACAAGGCCTATCTGTTAAATGGAAATAATCAGCTGATTCAACAATTAAACGGGAAAACAACCTCCAATGAGCCCCTGGTCGACAATGTATCCGACTTGACCTTCAGATACCTCGACGCCGATGATAGGGAAACCAGTGACACGGATGCCATCCGCACCGTTGAAATTTCCCTGACCGTCGAAGAACCGGCCGGCAGGGACAAAGTTTTAAGCCGAACCTATTCTACCCGGGTGATTTGCCGCAACCTGAGTCTTTGAGTGATTTGCGGATTAATTACCCGCACCAGGGGTACTGAAGAGAACGAATATTAACATCCGGTCGCTGAATTAATAAAAGGACGGAGAACCCCCATGAAAACCAAGGATATTTTGAAAAACGAAAACGGCGCCATGATGATACTGGTCACGGTGATGTTTTTGGTACTGCTGACGGTTATCAGCATAGCCGCCTCCAGAACCGCCAACATTGAAACCAAAATTGCCGCCAACGAGTATGCCTATCAAAGTTGCTTTTACAATGCCGAAGGGGCTGTCATGCAGGCCGTTGACCTGATGGACACGGAGGTAAATCCCAAAGAAGAGCTGCCCGAATGGATGGGAGAGGATCGCTCAGAAATTAACGACAAGACTGTTTTCACCTACTGGGAGGAAGAGGCGGGAACCGGGGCCGTTGATCCGAAAAGCTCCGAAGTTGATGCAACGGGCACCGAGCTTATGGCCGTTCACCTGGGTGTTCTCCCCGGCAATTCGCTGGCCATGAGCAAGCCGACCAAGCATTCGTTTTCGATTTACAGCCGCTGTGAAAAAGACGGTATGGTGATACTGACGGTGGGGTACAACAATGCGTATAAATAGTGCCCGGCAGATTGCAGGCACCGGTTTTGAGACAATTTATTACACATTTTAAGTATGTTAAAAGGGGACCCATGATGGGACACTTTAGAAAACAACTGCTTTTCTCCGGCAAGTTGTCGGATAAATTCAGAATGTTTTCAGTTACTTTCTTTTTCTGCGCCTTGCTGTCTGCCCTCTGGCTTTTGCCGGGCCCGGCCGTTGGGGCAATGGACCTGGCGGATGAGCCCATGCTGGCCCAAACCAAGCCCGCACCGGCCAACATCATGATCGTGCTCGATGATTCCGGCAGCATGACCTTCGAAATCCTGATTCAGGGGCAATACGACGGCCGTCATCCCAATTCTAGATTCTCACCTGCTGATCGATGGGGATTTTGCTATATTTTTGATTACCTTGGCGATAATGGTTATGAGTATGATGACAGTAAAGACCGCTGGGATGATCTCGATAACAGGCGTTACATGCTCGAAGAATATCGAACATACTGGAAATCCCAGTATTCGGGTGTCAATGTCATGTATTACAACCCGGCCTTCACCTATAGCCCCTGGCCGAATTATCCCGGCCGGACGTTTTCTAACGCCGACACAGAGACACCCGCGCCGGATCCGATAAAAACCGGCACCACCAACCTGGACCTGGATGCCACTTCTTATACCCTTGTCCTGGGGGCCGGCCCGAATCTGGCGGTCAAGCACGCCCACTATTTCGCGGTGGATGATGACGGCGAGGTCTGGCTGGTTGTACTCGATGGCGCGGTAAATAAAATCCTGTACTACACGGTCACGGATTTGGACGGCGCCGGCCTGGAACAAAAAGTAGTAAAAGTCCGGCAGGAGACCAAACTCAGTCTTGTACCGGATGAGGTTAAAGCCCAAAGGGACACCTGCGCCGGAGATGTCTGCACCTATACCGAGGAACGCCAGAATTTTGCCAACTGGTTTACCTACCACCGGCGGCGGGCCTATGTCGCCAAGTATGCCATTGCCCAGGTCATTGATAAACTTCAAGGCGTCCGGGTCGGCATTCTGGGAATCAACGGAACCATCCTCGTACCGCTCAAGCCCCTGGGTGTTTGGAAAGACAACATCTATCATGACCAGCGAGACGAACTGCTGGCGGAACTCTACGCTTACGACTCGGATGGCGGCACCCCCCTGCGGGAAGGATTGAATTCTGTCGGCAAATACTACAAGAACAATTCACTCTCATTGGTGCATTGGGACGACGATGTTGCCAGCGTCGCTGGAGAGGAACGCCCTTATCTTACGGAAGACGAAGGTGGGGCCTGCCAGCAAAGTTTTACCATCGTCATGACCGATGGCTTTTACAGCTACAGCCAAAGTCCGGGGGTCGGCGATGCTGACAGCGACAACAACACCGCCTGGGATGGCGGTTTTTATGCCGATGGCAAAACGTATACCCTTGCTGATACGCTGGCGGACGTGGCCATGTATTATTATGAAAATGATCTCAACTCCTCCCTGCCCAATTTGGTGAATGACCCGGAGCTGTTGAATCCCAACGCCATCGACACGGCCCGGCACCAACATATGGCCACTTTCGGGGTGGCCTTCGGCGTCACCGGCAATCTGACTCCGGAGGATTATAACAATGATCCGACCAGCCCCGATTTTCTTAAAGACAGCAGCGGCAACTATCCGAGTTGGCCAGAAGGCGAAGGCAGCCCAATCAGGATTCCCTCACGGTCAAAAGGCACGATCGACGACTTGTTTCATGCCACCGTGAATGGCAGAGGTGATTTTCTGACGGCCCAAAACCCCAGGGAACTTGCGGATTCCCTCCTGGCACTCATGGACAGTATTTTATCCCGGCTCGGCTCGGCCGCGTCGGTATCGATAAACGGGGACAGCCTTTACCGCCAGGTCAGCGACGATGTGATCATGTTCCAGGCCAGCTACAACACCACCGACTGGAGCGGAGATGTCAAGGCCTATGGGGTGAACAGCTTCACCGGCCTGCTGATCGAAACACCCAAATGGTCTGCCTCCGACACCCTCACCGCCACAAATTGGGAAAGCCGCAACATACTGACCTATAACGGCAGTGGCGGCGCCGTGTTCGATTCCACCGAGTCGACCATCGACTGGGAAACTGTCCTGGGCAGCGACTACGCCAATATCATCAACTATGTAAGCGGCCAAAATGACATCCCCGGCTTCAGGGTTCGCAACAAGCTTTTGGGGGATATTGTGCATTCCTCACCGGTGTTTGAAAATGACGTTGTCTATGTGGGGGCCAACGAAGGGATGCTGCACGCCTTTCAAATCACATCCACCGCCGGGGGGATCAGCGGCGTGGAAAAGTTTGCTTACGTTCCCAGCTTTGTATATCAAAATCTCGAGAATTTGACCCAGACCCCGCTGGAGCACAAATATTATGTCGATCTGACCCCGACGGTTGCAACCGGCTACGAGCTGCTGGGCGGTGAAGAAATAGATCAAACGATCCTGGTGGGCGGTCTGGGCAAAGGCGGCAAAGGCTATTTTGCCCTGGATATCACCGATCCAAACAGCATGAACAAGGACAAGGTCCTCTGGGAATTTCCCGATGACGATACGGCCGATGAGAACGCGCCGGATATGGGCTATTCCTTCAGCAGGCCGGTGGTGGTTCAAACCAACAGTAAAAATGCAAATGAGGCCTGGGTGGTGATTACCGGAAACGGGTATGACAGCCCCACCGGCAAAGCGATCCTGTTTATTCTCAACCCGCAAACGGGTGGCGTAACTCGAAAGATCTCAACGAATGACACGACAGGCAACGGGCTTTCAACTCCTGTGGCCGTCGACGTCAACTATGACCGCAAGGTTGATTTTGTGTATGCCGGCGATCTTATGGGCAATCTGTGGAAATTTGATTTAACCGGAAACGACGCCGCCCAATGGTCGGTGGCGTATCATGACGGCACCAATAACCAACCCCTCTTTCAGGCCAAAGGCCCCACCGGTGCGCCCCAACCCATCACCACCAAACCCGAGGTCATGTTTCATCCCAAACAACACGAAATGCGAACCCATGGATTGATGGTCCTCTTCGGCACCGGCAAATTGATAGGGGAAAGCGACTTTTCTGATAACAACCGCCAGACCGTTTACGGTATCTGGGATTACGGCGACCGCGCCTGGTGGCCGGGGATATGGGGTGGTTACAGCAGGGACGACAACGATGAATTTCTGGGTGCCTTCAACCGGCCGGAACTGTCCAAGCATGAGGAGCAAAATATCTCCCTCCTGGAACAGACGGCGACTGCCTTTACCGTGAATGTCAGGATGGCATCCGGTCAAACTGTCGAGTATGACATCCGGGTGATGTCCGGAAATGAGCCCAATTGGCACACCGAAGAAGATCCTGACGATGGGTCCCCCCCCAGCCTGCCGGATATAGCAGAGGAAAATGACGTTGAAATTACCGTTCATGCGGGATGGTTCTGGGACCTTCCCCTGACGGGGGAGCGGATCATCAGCGACGTACTTTTAAGGGACGGGCGCTTGGTCGTGATCCCGTTTACACCCAATGAGAATCGCTGCGGCGACGGCGGATCTTCCTTTTTGATGGAAATCGATGCCGTCAGCGGCGGCCATTCCGGCGCCATCATATTTGATATCAACAATGACGGGGTGATCAATGCCGGGGATATGGTGACCATCGGCCAGGATGCAGAGGGCAATGATATAAAGAAAATCCCCGATGGCTTTAAATTAGCAGGAAGTGTCAATCCGCCGGCCATTTTGATATTGAACGAAGAAATCGAGATAAAATACCTGAGCTCTTCCACCGGTGGGGTGCACATGGTCAAGGAAAAGGCGGTCCGCTTGGGGGTGACGTACTGGAAAGAACTCGACAAATAAGCTAAAACAGGACAACCTTTTGCAAGCTGCAGTCAAACGCCTTTCGATCCATGCGAAAGGCGTTTTTAATATTCTCGCGGGAGTGGCTTCCAGCCACGGGCGGAACGCTCCGCTTTACCGACCGCGCTTTTGCTTTGAGCTTTCAGTTTTGAGCTATGAGCTTTAGGAACCACTTTTTGCGTTGCATGAATGACAGCATCGCAATGGGGGAAAATATATCCGCGAATGATAGTATCTTTTCACCCTTTATACGAAGGGCACCAAAATATCACCTGTGCCGGCCGCAAGCCCAACGCTGAAGATTTGGCCGCTGTTCAAGCGGCCGATGCCGTCGTTTTGCCCCAGGGGTGCTATCAATCCTTGTACGAAATGGCCCGTGCCAACTGCCGCCACGTGTTTCCGAACTACGATGCCCGCTTCCGGTATCCGGACAAAATCGGTCAAATCAAGTTGTTTCGGGATTTCCATATTGCCCATCCGGCATCGCACCTGTTTTTAAATACAGCGTCATTTCACAAAGAGTTCAATAAGACGCCTTCAAAGATCCGCCTGAAATATCCATTAGTTTTCAAATTGGACTGGGGCGGTGAGGGTGAAACCGTGTTTCTGATCGAGTCGCATAAGGACTTAAGCCGCATCTTACAAAAAACAGCTGAATTTGAAAAATCCGGTCAGTCCGGATTTTTACTGCAGGAATATATTGCCTGCCACAACCGGACGCTGCGGGTGGTTGTCATTGGACAGCGCATCATTTCATACTGGCGCATCCAGGAAGAGGCAGGGCGGTTTTTACACCAATCTGGGCCGGGGGGCTGCAATTGATGCTGACGCCGAACCGCAACTGCAGAACAAAGCGATTGCCCTGGCAAAGCAAATATGCCACAAAACAGGCATCAATTTGGCCGGACTGGATGTCATCTTTCCCGCTGAAATTGAGGACCCCGACCCCCTGCTGCTTGAAATCAATTATTTTTTCGGCCGCCGGGGCCTGGGCGGCTCGGAAGCCTACTATCAAATATTGCTGGGCGAAATCCAATCCTGGATCGATGGATTGGATTTTGTTAAATAGCTGATTAGTTGAATAGTTAAATAATATGAAAAAAAAACAACCCATCCAGCCCTATGCCTACGATCTGGGTGCAGACGACCAGAAACGGGAACGCCACAAGGCCAGAAAGTTGCGCGAATCGCAGTGGTGGAAGCGCCGCCTGGCCAAGGGGGTTTGCCATTACTGTAGCCGGTTGTTCTCGCCCAAGGATCTGACCATGGATCACATCGTGCCGATTGCCCGCGGCGGCAAAAGCACCAAAGGCAATGTGGCGCCCTGCTGCAAAGAATGCAACAACGCCAAAAAACAGCTGCTGCCCATGGAATGGGAAGATTATCTCACACAATTCAATAAAGCAGATTAGGTTGGCCGGTTTGCCAGTTGAGCCCGTTTGGCCGGCAACGGGGAACGGCCAACGGGCCAACCCTCTCCCACATGAGCATTTCAATTTAGGTGAAGGCGCACCTCCAATAATAAAGATGGATGCGTCATCCAGCTATGCTGGACAGCGCCGCCATCGGCCAAAAGATGGCGCTTAGAACGCCAATTTGATAAAAATTTGAAAGGCTTACAAATATATGAGATAATTACTCAAGCTAATGGTTCAGGGTTCAAAAGTTCAAGGGTTCAGGGTTGACTGCAATTCCGAACCGTTGAACCCGTGAACCCTGAACGCTGAACCTTGGAACGATTAATTTGATATGAAAGTCACCTGTCCCAACTGCCAAAAAAAATACAATATCAACAAAGCCAAAATTCCGGCTGGTGTCAAAACTGCCAAATGCAAGGCCTGCGGTCATTCAATGCCGCTCATGGGCAAAGCCCAGGTTAAACCCGGAGCCGACAGTCCTGTTATCAAGGACAAAACACCGGCCAAACCATCAGCCGGCATGGTTGTTTTCAACCGATCGTGTCTCTACTGCGGGCACCTGCACACCCTGCGCCGGGACAAGATACCGCCGGGGACAGCCGCCATAAAATGCAAATCCTGCGGACGCCCGGTGGCGTTAAAACTGGAAGAAGCTGCCGCGGCCGAGTTGGTGCACTCCCTGAAAAAAGAAGCCTCCAAGCCCGACTCTGCACCATCGCCCACAAAAACCCCAGCGCAACCGGCACGGTTGCCGGATGTTCTCGCCCTTACCTGCACGAGCTGTAATAAACGTTATAAAATTCCATCGCAAAAGATACCCCCAACAGCTAAAACTCTGAAATGCAAGGCCTGCGGCCACCGGATAAAGCTTCAGGTGCCGAAAGTATCCCCGGCAAATCAAATACCCGCTCCGGTAAACCTGCCGTCCTCCCCAAGCCGATCCCGGAAAAATTGGAGACTGTACGCCATGGCTACCGGTATCCTTTTGCTGGTGGTGATCGGGACCTATGCCGGTTTTAAGTTGTATAAATATAGGGGCGCGAATCCATTAACTGCCGGCACCCAAGAGCAGCCGGCCGCATCTTCCACGCTGCTGGAGCAGGAACCTTTCGTGGCATTGAACCTGAATCTGCCTTTAATATTAAAAAACATCGATAAGCGCGTCGACAAGGATAAAAAAAGCCTCAAATTTCGCACCATGATGGCCCTGGTGAAATCGTTGAGGCTCAAACGCCTTGAAGTTTTTTTATATGCCGGCCCGGAAAATCAGGTTCTGCCGGTCATCCTGGCCTCGGGCAGCAATGCCAACCATCTTGAAAAAATATTCACCCGTCAGGAAGCATTTACAAAATATTTTAAGCGCCAATCCTCGGACAAATACCGGTTCAAACAGGAAGCTCTCGAGACGGCCGATAATTACAGTTTCCCCGACGAGCCCTATCAAATGACCCTGCTTGATCAAGGGGCGATCTTCGCTCCGGTTTCGGTTTCAAGTGCCATTGTCGCCGATAAGAACCTGTTGCTAAACACCGATATCGTTGGATTTGCCAAATCCATCGCCGATCCCAAAGACCTGGCACGGGTGGCCGTTCGAATTCCCGAAGAGCTCCCGAGGGGCTGGGAAAGGAAAATTCAAAATATTCCGGCCCTGAGGGATAACCCCCAGGTTGCCATGATTGCCGGGGCGGGGAGCAGTATTTTAGCTCAATTAACCGACCCATTAGAGCCGGTCGAAACCCTGGCCCTGGGGTTTCGGTTTACCGGCCAAAAAGGACGCTCAATAAGCTATGCCCAGCAATTTAGACCGGATGTGGACGGCAATGCCGTCTACCAGACACTAAATTCGGGCGATCTCAATGCTGTGGAGGCCAACGGTGTCGTTAGAGCGCTGCTCGAGCTTTTTCAGGACCGGCGCTACCAACACAAACTCGAGTTTGCGGACAACCGCCTGGCCCTGGAATTTAACTGGCTTAAGGATGATGATAATGTATTTCTGGCAGCATTGTCAAAAGCAACCGCCGGGCAGCTGTTCGCGCCAAGCACGGTGTTGACTCCCACGCCGGGACCGGTGGCCGCTGAATATAGGGAGGATCCCCTTTTATTTACCACGGTTGACGGCAAAGGTCTCAAACCCAAAATCCCCCGGATGGTCAAACAGAGTCTTTTCCCGGGTAGGTATTTCAATTTTGGCGAAAATCCCCAGATGACCCTTGACCTGGATCCGGTGAGCATACCCAATGCCGCCCTGGCGAAATTAACCTATGAGGTGAAATCGATTCAATCGCCGGATGGCAAGGATATTCTGCGCGCCGAAGAAAACAAATTTAAGCCCACCCTCAACCCCGGCAGCGCCTATCCCGGCCGCATTTCTTTAAGTGTCAAAAACGAAACGCCGCCGGCGTCTTTGGGAACAGCCAGGATTCAATTTGGGCTGTCAATGCCTGATGCGCTGCAGATCTTTGAATTCAAAAGCGGAGAAGAAAAGGGCCGCCGAAAAAAGTCCGGCGGCATCCAGGTGACCCTGGGGCGCCTTGAAAAAGACGTGGCGGATGTAACCGCTTCCGGGGGAAAATCCTTGCACCTGGTCGCATATGATAAAACCGGCCAGGCCCTGGCGACCAGGGAATCCATAGGCTCTGCTTCCTCGGCTACCACACGGTTTCAAGGAGTGATCGATACACTCAAAGTATTTGTGGCCGCCACTGTGCTTGAATTCCCTTTTGAAATTGAGGTGGATTTAAACGGCGGCCAGGAGCTCACGTTGTCGCACAAACCGGAAGTTCCAAAACGCATTCGCTACAACCATCACCCGTTAACGAACTATCGCAATTTTTCAGAACCGGATTTAGACGGCCTGGTGGTTGGATGGAGCGAAGCCGGCGGAAATGTGTGGACCGATAGTCTTGAAGTTCAGCTGGCCAAAGGCCCCTTCAGCGGCCAGGCGAACTGGGAGGTTCATTTTTTCGGTCACGATGAACCGCAGTTATTAAACGGCAATGCCATCCAGGGGACCCGGGTTCTCAGTTACACACTGGAAAAAGGCCAGCTGGCCAACGCCAACGCTGCTTTTGGCATCGTTCAGCTTAATATTAGAACAGATATCAAACGATTGAGCTTTATTAAAAAGGATGGCGGCAAGCCTCAAACCCTGAATCTGCCGTCGGGTGAGCCGGTTACAGTCGAATTTGACAAAAACGAAATCAGCTACGGTGCCGGCAAGGCCCATATCATCCAGATGGCGGCTTACGACAGCTTTGGCAAGCGGCTCAAACAGGGTAACTTCTCCAGCAAAAAGGGGAGCAGTCGAAAAATCTATTTTTGGGGACAGCCGGCCAAATTCGAAATGGATCTGTCGACGAAGACCCTGGAAAAGAAAATAAAATTCGATATCAAACAAAGACCCCTGGAGGAAAAAGCCTATCTGGAATACCAAAAGGCCATCAATGATCACCGCAATATCGTATCCACCCTTAAATCCATCGATCAGGCCCGGCGCAATGACCGTTCATACTATGGGGATGACCTGGCCGGATTATACTACCTGTATGACCCCAAAGCTAATAACCCCATGCAATTGTTCGCAAAAGACATCGCGCAATCGGATCCCGCCGGCCAAAAACGTTTTGGCTACAAGGCCAAACCGTACAAGGGCTATTATTATACTGTCCTATCCGGAGCCCAAGCCAATGGCGTCAACCAGGGGTACAAGCGCCGATCCAAAAAAACCAAATTCACCTGGGAAAAAGGACGGATCACCACCACGGCCTTGACCCGGCATCCGGACCTGGTGGCCATACCGGCAGACCCATCCCAGCCGACCTTCTTTTTACAGTGGGGCCAGGTGTTCATAAAATCGTTAAAGGGCGAAACGCTAAAATATTTGCCTGAAAAGTATTACGAGAACGGTTGGGCGGAAGCAAAATTTATTGAAGAGTAGCACATGAATTCGAAAGAACCGAATTCATGGCGTGTTTGGTGTTTCGTTTTTGGTGTTTAGTATGAATTGACGCGGCTGGGGCATCCAACAAAATAATAGAAGCTATCTCAAAAGACTTTTTGGGATAGCTTCTAAACACTTTAGGTGCGACAATAAAATAGCGGCTTTTAGCATTCGTAATTACTCAAACTTTTGATCGATCTTCTCTTCGGCATCCTCCTTTTCCATTTCGAGCAATTTTTTGAGCCGCTGTTTGCGAACAATGATAAAACAGATGGCCAGCGTCAGCAGTATCATAAACGGAAGAAATAGCTCGGCGATCAGCAATTGTCCCTCGGCTGGTGTCAGTTCCGGGGATTCGAGCCGTTCTATTTTATCTACTTTGGTAATCCGCGTGTGAATGGTGATCGCCGCCGCCCCCAAATAGATGGCCACGAACAGGAGGGCAGCGACAACCAGTCTTTTTTCAAATTTGCTCATTTATTAAAAATATCAATTAATTAAATAGAAAATCAAGCTTAAAATTTTGTTATTTAATAATGTTCATCGTTGATGTATCGTTAGGTCCTAACGAACAGCCGACCATATTCACTGGAGGCCATCTCAAAAAAAGGATTTTGGGCCAAAAGACTTTTCCAGCATAGCTGGATGACCCTTCTATTTTTATTTTTCAAGGTGGGCCTTTTGAGATAGCTTCTACACAGCAGGGGCTATTATCGTGTCTGATCAACAAAAAAATTTAGATGAAGATATATCAGGCTCTTTAGAGTTGAGCTATCGGAGATACCTCGTAAAGGTATGCACGCTGGTGGCCATACCGGGCTTAATCGTGTTCGGGATCCGTGACTTCATCATCGGGCGATATTTTGTCGGGTTGATTTTATTGAGCATGATGGTGATACTGGTCAGCCTGTTCTTATATATCCGCAAATCACAATTACAATCCAGGGAAAACCTTGTCTATGAGTATTTTTTAACTTCCCTGTTTATTCTATTTGGATTTTTTATCGTCTATTCAATCGGATACGAAGGGGATTTAAGCCGCATTCCCTGGGCCTATCTCTTTCCGGTGATCGTATTTTTTGGCCTGGGTGCCTTCAAGGCGTTGCTGTGGGTCATCATTTTACTGATCGCCCTGATATCTACGGATTTCCTTTTTGCTGCCAATGAACATATAGCGCTCGATGATTTAAAATTAAGGTTTTACTTCAGCTTTTTGCTGGTAATTATTGCTACTTTCTTCTTTGAGCGGCTTAAGAGAAAATATCAGCTGGAGCTGATCGAAAATCAGCAAACGTTAAAAGCGTCTGAAAATAACTACCGTATCGCTTACGAACAGTTAAATCTGGCAATGAAGGAGCGCCAGCGGGCGGAAGACGCTTTAAGGGAAAGTGAAGAAAGATTTCGGGAAATGGCGGAGTTGATGCCCCAAACCATGTTTGAAACCGATGTTAACGGTCAGCTCTCCTTTGCCAACCGCAAGGCCTTCGATAGTTTCGGATATACCCAGGAGGACTTTGATCGCGGGATCAATAGTTTAGACATGCTGATACCGGAAGACCGCCAACGGGGAGCCGAAAATATTTTCAAAATTGTGGCGGGTGAGGAAATCGGCCTCAATGAATATACCGGCTTGAGAAAAGACGGCAGCAACTTCCCCATTATGGTGCACTCGGCCCCCATCGTCCGTAACGGAAAAACCCTGGGCCTCAGAGGATTCATAGTAGACATAACCAATCGCAAAAAGACGGAAGAAGAGCGCCGAAGACTTGAGACCCAGTTTCACCAGGCGCAAAAGATGGAAACCATCGGCACCCTTGCCGGTGGTATCGCCCATGATTTTAACAACCTCATGACCACCATTCTGGGCAATACCTCCCTGATACTTTTTGATATCGACACCACCCATCCCCATTATGCGCCTTTGAAAAATATCGAACGCCAGATACACAGAGGGGCGGATTTAACGACCCAGCTGCTGGGTTATGCACGCAAAGGAAAATACCTTGTTAAGCCGGTCAGCCTGAATCAAATCATTGAGGAAAGTGCGGCGGCTTTCGGCCGGACCCGCAAGGAAATTACGATTGAATGTGAGCTTGCAGACGATCTATTGGCCGTTGAGGCTGATCAAGGACAAATTCAGCAGGTACTGCTAAACCTTTTTGTCAATGCGGCCGACGCCATGCCCACCGGCGGCAAGCTTGAGCTAAAAACTTCGAATGCCACCCACCATGATATTAAAGGTAAAGAATATCACCCGGTTCCGGGAGATTATCTGCGCTTAACGGTTTCTGATACGGGAATTGGGATGGATGAAAAAATCCGGCAGAGGATCTTTGACCCCTTCTTTTCCACCAAAGAGACCGGCAAGGGAACCGGACTCGGGTTGGCTTCGGTTTACGGCATTATAAAAAACCACGGCGGCTATATTGAGGTTCAGTCTCAAAAAGGACAAGGCTCTCAATTCAACATTTTTCTGCCGGCATCCGCTAAACAAGTCCTGACAATAGCAGAATCTGCCCCCGACATCATAAAAGGCAGCGGCACCATTCTCATGGTGGACGATGAAGAAATGGTGCTGGATGTGGGTGCCCGGGTACTCAAAAAACTGGATTATACCGTACTGGAATCTAACAATGGCCGCAATGCGTTGGAATTATATAAAAAACTCCAGGGCAAAATCAACCTGGTGGTGCTGGATATTGTGATGCCGGATATGGGAGGTGCCGAAGTGTATGACCGGCTAAAAGAGATCAACCCGGATGTTAAAGTCCTGCTGTCCAGTGGATACAGCATCAATGATCAGGCCAGAGAGATAATGGATCGCGGCTGCGAAGGCTTTATCCAAAAGCCCTTTAGCCTGAAAGCGATGTCCGACAAGATAGCGGGGATTCTGTCAAAAAAGGGGGAAAAATGCAAGTCATCCAAATGAACGCTGTACCCAAAAAGGCCTTTGAAAGTCCCTTGTTCACCGGACCGGAGGTCAGCCGACAGACACTGCTGCCCGACAGCAAGGAATTCAACGTCAACATTGTCAATTTCGGCAAGGGGGTTCGCAACAAGTTTCACGCCCACAACTGCGAGCAGGTTCTCATCGTTACATCCGGCCAGGGCTACATTGCCACAGAACCCGAAAAAATCGCCATCACGGTGGGCGATGTGGTGCTGATCCCCGCCGGTGAGAAACACTGGCACGGGGCCGCCGAAGACTCTGAATTTTCACACATCTTTGTGTCCCAACTCGGAAGCGAACTAACCCAACTGGAAGAATAGATCCATTTGAGCAAAAACCGTTCAAATGGGGTTATTCGTTATTGGAAAAAGAGTCATCCACGACCTGCGGTCTGTAAATCCAATCACACTTTCACTGCAATAAAGGGAGGGCGGTCATGTTCTACCAACCATTAATGACGGAAGGAGAGAGGGCGCTTCAGCAGGAGGTTCGCAAATTTGTCCGCGATGAGGTTTCCCATGATTTCATCCGGGCCCTGGATCGTGATGAAATCCAATACCCCCGGGAATATGTCGAGAATCTGGCCGCGCACAATCTGTTGGGCCTGCGGTTTGATCCCAAGTGGGGCGGCCGCGGCTTGCCCTGGACGTCGGAAGTTATTGCCGAAGAAGAAATCGGCGTTCTGGGCAACACCCTGGGCTGTGCCTTTGTGATGCCCTCCATTGTCGGCGAAGCACTGCACGTGTTCGGCACCGACGAGCAGAAAGAACGCTTTTTAAAACCGATTTTGCAGGGCAAGCTGATCAGCGCCGAAGCCCTCACCGAGCCCCGGGGGGGATCGGACTTTTTCGGGGCCACCACCCGGGCGGTGGATAAAGGCGACCATTTTGCTGTCAGCGGGCAGAAGCGGTTTGTGGTGGGGGCCACCGAAGCGGACGTATTCCTGGTGTATTGCCGCACCAACTTTGATGAGGAAGCCCACAAATATCAACGCATCAGCGCCATCATGGTCGAGCGCGGGCCGGGGGTGGAGGCCGAATATCAATACGGGCTGCTGGGCACCCGGGGCGGCGGTACCGGCCGCCTGGTGTTCAGAGACGTGACGGTCCCCAAGGAAAATCTCATCGGCGAGCTGCACGGCGGGGCATTGGTCTTTCACCAGATGATGATCCCCGAGCGCCTGACATCTGCCGCGGCTGCTCTGGGGGTAAGGGCGGCCCTGGAAGTCGCGGTCAAATACAGCGAAAAACGGCATGCCTTCGGACAGGCCATTCGGCGATTCCAGGCGGTCCAGTTTATGGTCGCCGACGCCATCACCCAGTTGGATGCCGCCCGGGCCCTGGTGTACATGGCCGCCCGGGCGGTGGATACCGGTGCTCCCAATGTGCGCCGGATTGTCAGCGAGGCCAAACGCTTTGCCACCGATGCCGGCTGGGAAATCGCCAACAAGGCCATGCAGATCATGGGCGGCATCGGGTACACCGACGTCTATCCCATTGAGAAAATCGTCAGGGACATCCGGCTGTGCCAGATCTGGACCGGGACCAACGAAATTATGAATTTGCTGATCCAGCACGAATACTACCAGGAAGTTTTGAAAGGCGCGGCGGAGGTTCGCAACGTCGAACTGGATGCCACCCACTATAGGATGAAGCCGAGAAGTGCTTCACCGATGAGGATATGTGGCGGAGTACACAAAGAAAAATACATGATATAGATAATCCCCCTTGGATAAATTGCTGGATCTCATATATAAATCCAAGCACCAAATCACAAATAGCAAATAAATCACAATGATCAATTTCCGAAACTCAAAACATGGAAAGGTTCCGATATCTCGACATTTGGGTCATTGGAATTTGAAATTTATTTGTAATTTGGTCTTGTATTTGGAATTTTTTCATCATCTACACTACATTTGGATCCTAACCTGCTAATGCCTATGTGATTGAAACACAAAATCGCACCGCGTGCGGCAGCTGTGCCGATGTCTGCCCGAAGAAGCCATCCGGGCTGCAAGCTGAATTTCCCTTGACCAAACTCTGGTCCTTCGACTATTGATAATCCGGCTGGAAAAAACCATTTTATTTCTTTTCTTCTTCTATTTGATCCCATAACTTGTAACTCACGAATTAGCAGAACATATATACTCACGCTGACCAATTTCGAGCGTTAACTCGGGCTTTTTAAACAACAAAAAGGAGGTGCAGCCATGGGTTACTGGTTTGAAGATCCCACCTTAAAAGCACTGGCGCCGCTGGCATTGTCTTCTTCGATCCGCGGCCTGACGACCATCTTCAACACTCCCAAGATCTATGCCGGCTTTAATGTTCTCCCCGAAGGCCCGGTCATCGGGCCGACCACCCTGGATGCCCTGGATTCCCGCTGCCCGCAAAAACGGGCGTTTATCGTCAGTGATGAATTCAATGCGCCCAGTGCCAAAAAGGCAGCCAGGTTTTTGGAATCCGGGGGTTTTGCAACTGAAATATGGGCCAAGGTCCTGCCCGAAGCCCCGATTGAAAATGTCCAGGAATGCGCCGCAGAGATTAATAAATTTGAACCGGATATGATCATGGCCGTCGGCGGCGGCTCGGTGATGGATTTGTCCAAGGGGGCCTGGATTATTTACGAAAGACCTGATTTAGTCGATCTGGGCATGATCTCACCCCTGGACAAGCTGAACCTGCGGCAGAAAGCCATGCTTGTGGCCGTACCCACGACGGCCGGAACCGGCTCGGAAAGCACGGGGGCGGCGGTTTTTCATGACACATCCATCGGGCGTAAAATTCCGGTTGCCCACGATGAACTGCTGCCCGACGTGGCCATCCTTTCGCCGGAATTCACTATTTCCATGCCCCCCGCGCTGACAGCCGGAACGGGCCTTGATGTTCTGGCCCATGCCATGGATGCCGCCATCGCGCCGTCCGGAAACGATTATACCGAGCCGTTGGCCCTGAGGGCGATCGAGATGGTCTTTGATTGGCTTCCCCGGGCCTACAAAAACGGTAATGATCGTGAGGCCCGCTTCAAAATGATTATGGCCGCCAACATTGCCGGCATAGCCTTTGGCATGAGCGGATGCCATTTAACGCACAGTTTCGGCCACTCCCTGGGGTCGGTTTATGAAATGCATCATGGCCTGTGTGTCGGTTTTTTCATCCCCCAGTCGTTCCAGTTCTGTTCCCAGGTAACCGATAAACACCTATCGATCTGCAAAAGCCTGGATATCCCCGCACCCAATGCCCAAGAAGGCCTCAACAATTTGCTTGCCAAAGTAAGGAAGTTCTTAACCTCATTGAACGTTCCCCTGGCCTTAAAAGACTTCGGTATTTCCAAAACAGACTTTGAAGCCAAGCTGCCCAAATTGGTCGAGTATGCCTACGGCGATATCAGCTGCTACCTCAGCCCCAGGCCGATTACGGCGGCTCAATGTGAAAAAGTCATGCGCTATGCCTATGAAGGCCAGGACATCGATTTTTAAGGGAGGAAGAAGCCATGCAAGGATATCACGGAAGATTTTTAGAAATTGATTTGACGAATAAAACCACCACGGACCTTCCGCTTTCAGAGGATTTTTACAAAGCCTATATCGGCGGAGCCACCATGGCCGCGGCGCTGGTTTACGACCGTGTAAAACCCGGCACCGATCCCCTTTCCCCGGAAAATTCCATGGTCATGGCCACCGGACCTTTTACCGGCACCCCCCTGCCCATGGTCAGCCGCTATGCCATCGGGGGAATTTCACCATTAACCGGATTCTGGGGTGAAGTCCACCAGCGGGGGCGTCTTTCCCTTCCGACTCAAAGGCTCCGGCTGGGATGGCATCGTTATTAACGGCAAGGCCGACGGCCCGGTCTATTTATATTTGAAAGGCGGTCAGGCCGAGATCCGCGATGCCCGGAACATATGGGGCAAAGACAGCTATGAAACCCAGAAGATCATTAAAGAAGAGCTGGGCGATGATCAAGTCAGTGTGGCCTGCATCGGGCCGGCCGGCGAAAAGCTGATCCGATATGCCTGTGTCATGAATGACAAGGGCCGCGCAGCCGGCCGCTGTGGGTTCGGAGCGCTGATGGGTTCAAAAAATCTCAAAGCGGTGGTTGCTGCCGGAAATGCGCGGCCGGAGTTGGCCGATGCCGGCAAAGTCAGTCAACTGGCCAAGGACGCCGTCAAGGAAATCAAAGGCAATTTGGTCTCGGTGGCCCAACGGGAATATGGCACCCTGTTGTACATGGATATGGGGATGGCCCTCGGTGACACGCCGGCCAAATACTTCACTAAAAACGTTTTTCCGGTCAGTGCGGTCACCGGCCAGACATTGCGGCAGAATTACACCGTTGCCAACTATGCCTGCCGGGGCTGCCCCATTGGCTGCGGCCGCGAATTAAAAGATTTCAAACCCGGCCTCGACGTTGACGGTCCGGAATATGAGACTACGGTGGGTTTCGGACCCCTGTGTATGAATACGGATTTTGATACCATCATCGAGGCCAACCACATCTGTAATTGTCACGGTATCGATACCATATCTGCCAGTGTCTCGGTGGCCTACGCCTTTTATCTCTATGAGCAAGGCGTGCTTACCAAAGATCAGGTGGGATTTGAGCTCAACTGGGGGGACGGCCGGGCCATATTGGATCTGGTTCAAAAGATCGTGGACCAGAACGGTATCGGTGAGCTGTTGTCAAAAGGCGTGCTGGCCATGTCACGGGAATTGGGCCGGGATGAGGGGGAAGCCGCCCAGGTCAAGGGGCTGGAAATGCCTATGCACGAGGGGCGCGCCTTTCACGGCCTGGCGATTTCCTATGCCACCGGCCCGCGGGGCGCCTGCCATTTGAAAGGCGATTACTACAACATCGATCTGGGCAACATGGTGCTCGAATATATGATCCTTCCCGGAGATCGGTTGGTTTCGGAAGGCAAAGGAGAGCCGGCAGCCAAATTTCAAAGCTTTAAAGATCTCTTTGATGCCCTCACCCTGTGTAAATTTGCACCCCTGCAGGTGCCCCAGCTTTGCGACATGCTAAATGCGCTGACCGGCTGGGAATTTGGCCCCGAAGAGCTCCTGGCAGCCGGGGACCGTTCCGTGAATATCAAACGGGCGGTCAGCAACCGGTTCGGCCTGACAAGGGAACACGATACCCTGCCTCAAATCTGCCGCGATGCCCTGGATGAAGGCACCACAGCCGGCATCGAGCCGAATATGGAAGTCATGCTAAAAGAATACTATCAGTATCGCGGCTGGGACTGGGCAACCGGAAAACCGACCCGGGAAAAGCTGATCGAACTGGGCTTAAACCAGGTGGCCGAGGATTTTTATTCACCATGATAATTAGCGCACATTTTCATGGCATCCTGGCCGACTGGGTCGGTACCCCATCGGCTGATTTCGATCTTGCCGCCGGCGCCACCCTTGCCGATCTCATGCATGAAATCGGTCGCCGCTATCAGCGCAATATGCCCGAACAATTGTGGGACCGCCAGACAGGCCGCTTCCAAAAGCAGGTTCGTGCCCAGGGGGCCGCCACAATTTACACTGATTTGAATACACCATTGGAAGGAGAGGCAAAAATCACATTTATGCTCATGATCGCAGGGGGATAGCAATGAGTTCAGGTGCCCGTGTCCATGCGCCAGCGACTGTTTCCCAATCAAAACCGCTTAATTTCTGCCCGTCATGCCGGACTTGATCCGGCATCCAGCAGAGTAATGGGAGGAAAAAAGCCCTGGATTCCGGGTCAAGCCCGGAATGACGAACATATGAACATTCGGAGTTTTGGCAATTGAGACACACTCTGGCAAGCAAGGATGCCGGACCGCAATCGTTTTTCTTGTTTACCTGAAACAAAAGGGGGAGCATATGCCTACGTATTCGGAAAAATTCTGGAAAGCAAATTGGGATGAGGGTCTCGAAGATCTGGATCCCCAGCAGTATGAAACCACCTTTGTCGAAATGATCAAAGTGGCTTTTGAAAAGGTCCCGGATAAGACAGCCCTGGCCTACCTGGGCGTGGATATCACCTTCAAGCAGGTCGATAGTTGTGCCAACCAGTTTGCCAACATGCTCAGGGAAAATGGTTTCGAAAAAGGGGACGTGGTCGGAATCAACCTGCCCAACCTCCCCGAATATGTCATCAGCCTGATCGGCGCCCTGCGGGCCGGGTGCGCCATCTCCGGTGTCTCACCCCTTCTTTCGGCCGAACAGATCAAATACCAGCTCAACGACCTGGGCAGCACCGGCAAAAAAGTGGCCCTGGTTACCCTGGATGCCATTTTCGCCGGGCATATTGTAAAAATAGCCAACGATATGCCCCAGCTCAAACTGGTGGTGGCCACCAGCGTGGCCGGGTTCCTGCCCAAAATCAAGCAGGTGCTGGGCAAACTGTTGAAAAAAGTCCCCTCCGGAAAACTGACGCCCCTGGCGGGGAAAACGGTATTGGATTACCACAAAGACGTGTTGAAAACCGCCTCCACCGCCGCCGTGGATGTAGACGTGTCCCCGGATGACCTGGGCTGGATTCAATATACCGGCGGCACCACCGGCCCGCCCAAAGGGGCCATGCTCAGCCACCGCAATGCCGCCCACAACATGCTGAGCATCAACAAATGGCTCGGCTGGGAATGGGGCAAGGGCGTGCTGCTGTCCGGTTTTCCCATGTTTCACATCGCCGGCCTGACGGTTTGTGAAAGCGCCATTTTCTTCGGCTGGACCCAGGTGCTGATCCCCAATCCCCGGGACACCGAACACATCTGCAAGGAAATGGAAAAATACAAGCCCACCAATATGGCCAATGTCCCCTCCCTGTATCAGATGCTGATGGCTGATCCCAAATTCAAAGAGCTGGACCACTCCAATCTCGGAACCTGCATTTCAGCCGCCGCGCCCTTTCCCAAGGAGTCCCAGGCAGAGTTGGAGAGCATCATCGGGGAGGGAAAACTGCTGGAGCTTTACGGCATGACCGAAACATCGCCGGTGTCCACCATGAACCCGTCCAAGGGCAAGAAGAAACTGGGTACGGTGGGGATGCCGATTCTAAATGTTGACTGCAAACTGGCCGACCCCGGGACCGGCGAAGAGGTGCCCGTGGGTGAGCCCGGTGAAATCTGCATCAAAGGGCCGCTGGTCATGCAGGGATACTACAACAAGCCGGAAGAAACCGCCCATGCCATCGATGAAGACGGCTACATGCACACCGGTGACGTGGCTATTATGGATGACGAGGGCTACCTGAACATAGTCGACCGCACCAAAGACATGATTATCGTGGGCGGCTTCAAAGTGTTTTCCAGCAAGGTGGAGGATGTGCTTTCCAAACACCCGGCCATAGGCCTGCTGGCGCTCATCGGTGAAGAAAACCCCGAGCGGCCGGGATCTGAAATTGTCAAAGCCTACATTCAGCTGGATCCGGTATTTAGTTTTGACGGCAACGAGGAGGCCTTGAAAGAAGACATCAAAGCCTGGGCCAAAGACAAAGTCGCCCCCTATGAAGCCCCAAAAATTATTGAAATTATTGAAGAAATGCCGCTAACCGCCGTGGGCAAGATAGACAAAAAAGTGCTGCGCGTAAAATAAGAGAACATCATCATGACCACAAAAGTAACAATTCTATTCTTGATTTTAATGTTGACACCTCTGTCTAAAATCTCAGCGGCAGACCCTTCTTATAAATCCAAATATGCCGGCGAAGAAAAAAGAGCGATCAAGAGTCTATCGGAGGCGGACATAGAGGAATTAGAAAATGGCAAAGGATGGGGATTGGCCAAAGCTGCCGAGCTAAACGGCATGCCGGGGCCGGCACACGTGTTGGAAATGAAAGATGAAATAGCGCTTAGCACCAGCCAGGTCGGGGCAATTGAGGATCTTTATAGAAAGATGAAGCAAGAGGCTATCCCTTTAGGCCTTGAACTCATAGAGCTTGAGAGGGCCTTGAATAATCGTTTTGCCAATAAGACGATAACATTTGAATTATTGGACGTATTGCTCGAAAGCATCGCCCAGGTTCACAAAAAGCTGCGATACGTTCATCTTTCAGCACATTTGAAAACCCCGAATATCCTAACACCTGAGCAGATTGCCTTGTATAACAAGTTGCGAGGGTATTCATCAGATGACCCCTGCGAAAATATCCCTAAAGGGCATGATCCCCAAATGTGGAAAAAGCATCATAATTGTCCATAGCGGCAGGTGAGCTAAGTTGTTAGAAGGATTTAAGTGGAAGCATTATCTCTCGTGTTATTGCCCGGACTCGATGGCACCGGGAAGCTATTCGACCCATTGATAAGCAATCTTCCCGATTGGATACAGCCGATAGTGGTGTCGTATCCAAAGGATAAACCCTATGGTTATGATGTGCTCAAAACGATGGCGTCGAGAACATATCCCGTGGATAAGGATTTCGTCATTCTTGGTGAATCCTTCTCCGGCCCTATCGCTGTCATGTCCGCCGGGGAAAAGCCCAAAGGATTAAAGGGCATTATTCTCTGTGCCTCGTTTGTCAAAAAGCCCTTTAGATTCGTTCCGTCATGGCTCAGCATATTTTCAGTTAGCCCAATTTATCAACTATGGCCGGCAACGATCCAATTGCGATCAATATTTGGAAAAGAGGAATACAAAGGGCTGGTTGAAATGGCTCTTGATGCTATCAAATCAGTCAGGCCGAATGTGATAGCCGAAAGAGTCAAGGCCATTCTGAATGTTAACGTTGAACAAGAACTAAGGAAGAGCGACATCCCAATGCTATATCTTGCAGGTCGTAAGGATCACCTGATTCGGAAGCACAATGTTGCCGGTATTAAGAGAATTAAAAGTGACTTGATCGTAACTGAAATAAACACGGCGCATTTTATACTTCAGCTGGAACCCGAAAAGTCGGCTGAGGAGATAGAAAAATTCATAAAATCATTAGGGTAACCATCTAATATCAACGGGCTGAAGCTGCTTAACCCTGCGGCAGCTATATGCTGCAACGCTTTTGGTCGCAGACGGGCCCACGTCATTGGGGATAGGTAAAAAACTCGAGGGGATTATTATGCCGCTAGTCACTATAAGCTTATCGGAGCTTTGGTCGACAGAAGACCAGAAATTGATCGCGGATGGCACACACGCCGCTATTGTCGGAGCAGGTTTTCCACCAACGGATCGGTTTCAAAAGATTCACAGGCTATCACAGGACCAATTTCTATGCGATGATCGGCATCCAAATTTGACTGAGCCACGAACTGAAAAATTCGTCTTAATTGAGATAGTCATTTCGTTCGGTCTCTGAATCAACGGAAATCGCTGTTGTTGCTCAGAAATCATGAATAACATAACAACCTAAAACCGTCGGTCATCAGCTCCTGAGGTTAGTCATATTGGGTGCCTGCATAGAGGATGCGCCTGAAGCGTTGCGTTGCTTCGGCGAAGGGCGTCACAAAGGAAAAATCGTCATCGCTAATGATAAATGAGGGAGAAACTCTAAGTGTCCCTTCCCAGGTATTTTGCCCGTAGATTGGCGCAGACCCGGTTCGGTCAAAAATCCCTGACCCAACCGAACGAACGATCCATCTTTAAGCAGCAGCCCGGCACCCGTGTTTACGTCGGGTTGGTCTTAATGGCGATAAGTTTTTTAATCAGTTTACCGGCCCTGGCTTTCTTGAGCTATCTGTCGGTGAAATTGAGCCAACCGATGACCATCGCCGTCGGCGGCCCGGTTGTTATCTTGGTGGTGCACATCCTGTTTGGGGTCGGCGTTTATCTGGCCGGTCAGAATTACGCTGTAAGGATTCTGCAATGGGCGACCAAACGATTTCTGCAAAAATACGCGTAACTCTGGGACAATAAGGGAAATGAAAAACATCATAGACACCCGGTCACTTACACCTGAAGCCATAGAACGGATATGGCGGCTGGTGTTCGCAGTGGATACACTGGCTGATGTTGGTCCCGTTGCTTTTTCATTTCAGGGGTCCGGAACCCGGACACGGACAACTTTTCTTCAAGCCCTGTCTGATCTTGGGCTCCGGTCCATCGAACTGCCCCTGTTTCTGGATACCAAAGAAAGGGCACAGGACCTGGCCGGGTATCTGGATCCGTTTTACGCGCTTTATATCGTTAGATACCACGACCATGACAGGATGAAGGCCTTTGCGGACGCCTCCCGGAGGCCGGTCATCAATGCCATGTCGTCCCTGGAGCATCCATGTGAGGCGCTGTCGGATGCATACTGGTTTCATACCACGGCCAAACCCCTTGACCGGGCAACCATTGTACTCTGGGGACCGGCCACCAATGTTTTGAGAAGTTGGGCCAACGTCGCCGGAGCATGCGGTGCAACCGTGAAGCTGGTGGAAAAAGTATCAGAGGCATTGCCGGAAGATGTGGACCTTGTCGTTACGGATGGATGGCCCCCAAATCACACGGATCAATACCCAGGCCTGACAAAGGGCTATCTGGAGCAAATGGGCCGGCCATTGCTCCTGCCCACACCGCCGTTTACAATCGGTGCAAGAACTTGATTTTGATCCGACGACTTATGCCAATTTCGCCGGGTACGCCCAGAAATTTTATTTGTTGCAGGTGCAGAAAGCCATCATCCGGTATGTGCTTGAAGAACCTGCCAGAGATTAGCCTGGGCAGACAGCAAGCGTTGGAAGAGCATCGTGATTCTAACCGTTGGGCAGCGACATGGGAGCGAAAGTTTGCTTGGGGGAATTTCAAGATACGCATTGAACCCATTTTTTTAGCATAGCGTCTTGAAATTGAAATGTTGCGGTTTTGGATAGTATTTCTTTTTCAACGAGGGACAATAGCGCTCTTTGCAGGACGGACCCCGAATTAAAGCCGACGCGTTGAAGCTGCTCGGCGGCATAAATGCTTTCACCCTCTGTTTCAGCAAGCAGCCGCAAAGCTTTTTTTTGGTTCTGGGTTAACAGATCCCAGAGAACGATAAATTGATTCTTTTGCCTGGTAATGATTGTTTTTTGGATTTCTTCAAGAACATCCGAGCTGACAATGTCGGAACGCCACAGGTCAAATAAAAACTGCTGAATGTACATGGGCTGATAATCGCAGCGTTCTACAATATCAACGATAATTTCCTTATCGACATTTACATTTTTCTTTTTGAAAAGTTTTTGCGCCCAAACAGTGTAATCACGAATTTCGATCTTTTCGAGCGGATAGCTGCGGGCCATCTTGTAAAAAGCCCGTTTAGCCGTATCGAACATCTCAATTAGAATATGCTTTTGGCTGCCTGAAAAGATGTAGCTGATATTTCGATGCCCCTGAATCACTTTACGAAGACGCTTCTCAAAACCTGCTTCTGAATATTTGGCCACCTCTTGAAACTCATCGAATACGACCAACAATTTTTGATTTGTCGAATAAGAAGCCAAGAGGTTGAGCGCCTTTTCAAGGTACTCGGGCTTTTCTCTCGGTTTGATCGATGCTGAAAGGGTTGGCAAGTTGGTTAAAGGATCGATGCTGCCGGTTACCTTAAGCCCGGCCATTTGTTTTAAGATCCGTTCGAGCTTTGATTCTATTTGCGTAAGACCGGTAAGGATGGCGTCAATAAAATCATTTTCGTCAAGCGTGCCGTACAGATCGATATAAACAGAATTGATCTTTGGTTTCGCTTTTTTAAGCCGGTGAATCACCTGGTGCACCAGAGACGTTTTACCCATGCGGCGGTGGGAATAAATCAGGACATTTTGCGAATTTTGAGCATAATAAATCAAGTCTTTTTGCTCTGCGCCTCGGTTGCAAAAAGCTTCCCCGGTGACGTACTCTGAATACGAAAAAGGGTTTTCCATAAAAACCACCTTTCATTACGCATTAAGCGAATACGCACTTTGTGTATACACATTGTGCGTAATAAATAGTATGTCTTCTTGAAAGTGTTGTAAAGCTTTTTTTTGGTTAGGGATGATTCCATAACGACAAATGCTTTAAAAGGTGCACCCGTTTTTGGGCGCTCTGTTTAACTCATCCATAAAAAGGCATGAAGAAGGAGGGGCTGCATTTAGAAGTCGATTCGAAGGTTCAGGCAAACTTTCTCAGCTCTTTTTTTAAAACTTTTCCAACCAGGGATTTGGGCAGACCCTCTATGAATTGCACCCGGGACGGCGCCTTATAGGGTGTCATCCTGGACCTGGCAAACTCAATCAGAGCGCCTTCATCGATTTGTTGACCGGGGGCTGGAACAATAAATGCCATGATTTCTTCACCGTACTTTTCATCCGGAATCCCGATCACCGCCACCTCACCAACCGCCGGATGCGCCTCCAGATACCCCTCGATCTCGCTGGGGTAGATGTTGTAACCGCCCTTGATGATCATGTCTTTGAAGCGATCCGTAATAAAAAGGTAGCCCTCTTCATCGAGATAGCCCGCATCGCCGGTGTGCAGCCACCCGCCGCGCATGGTGGCGGCGGTTTCCTCGGGATTTTTATAATACCCCCGCATGACATTGGGTCCCCTGACCACGACTTCGCCCTGTTCCCCGGCAGGCAGTTCTTTGTCCTGGCCATCAAAAATTTTCACTTCCACCCCGGGCAGGGGGATACCGGTAGATCCTTTTTTAACGGGCATGCCGCGCCGGCAGAGTGCCACCCCCGGGGACGCTTCGGTGAGGCCATAACCTTCGTACATCTTGCAGTCGAACTTGGTGGTAAACGCCCGGTACAGCTCCTCGGTAACCGGCGCCGCGCTGATGGTGCAGCGTTCCAGGGAACTGGTATCGAATCTGTCGCCCGCGGGATGGCTGACCAAAATTTGATACATGGTCGGCACCCCGATAAACTGGGTCACGCGATACTTTTCGATCAACCGGAATACCTCTTCCGGATCAAACCAGCGCATGAGGACCCCAAAGGACTCTTTAAACTGGGAAAGGTTGCCGGATTCATTACCACCACACCGAAAGAATGGGCCAGGGGCAGACAAATCAAAGTGATATCGCCCTTGGCGGCCTGGGTGGCTTCCCAGGAGGCCAGGGCATTCTGATAGAGGTTGTTGTGGGAGAGCATCACCCCTTTGGGTCGGCCGGTGGTCCCGGAGGTATATATCATCAGGGCCACGTCGTCCTCGTCCATCTCTGCGGTTTGCTGCAATGGTGGATTGTTTGCGACCAGCCCATAAAAATCCACCTGATTTCCCCGGTCTTCTCCACCCAGGACAATAATGTGCCGGATGCGATCGATTCCCTGGGCGGCATTTTGGATTTTTTCCAACAGATCCGCACTGGTAATCACGGCTTTGGCATCGGAGTGATCAAGGATATAACGGGTCTCATCCTCGCCCAGCAAAAACATGATGGGCACGATCACCGCCCCGAGACGCCAGATGGCGGCAAAACAGGCAAAGACCTCCGGCGAATTTGATAGCGACACCACCACATGGTCACCCCGGCCGACACCGATCCATTTTAAACCACCGGCAAGCTTGCGACCCATTTTGTTTATTTGGGATGCGGTAAATGTTTCATCTTCGAAAACAAAGGTCCGGGTGTCACCCAGGCGTTGCATTCGTTCATCGCCAAGTTTTACCAAATTCATCACAGCCCCCTTTGGTCTATGGTTAGAATACCGTATCGCAATGAAATGGACCGGCTATTTTCGGGATTTAGAATCCCAACAGCCATTGAAAGAAGCGGTCAGCTGAAAATGATCGGTCTGCTCAGTTTGGAAAACCTATATAATATTTACCTGGAATTCGTCAATTCAAATGCTTTTTGCTTGACAGTTAAGCTGTATTTAATTTACAGGAAACCCATACGGATTCTTATCACCACCGCCTTCTGCGCCTGAAACCGACTGCCACTATCATTTTTTTGCCTGTATCCCGTTTCCCGTTGAGTTTGTGCACCCGCTTCAACGTTTAATTTAAACTGAAAATGAAAGGCGTTGTTCCTTTTTAATACAGCGCAAACCTTTTGCCCTCCTCTAAGAAAGGAAATATCCATGCAACCCTATATCACCCTGTACAGGTATTCCGGCCCCGTAAAGGGGGTGGAATCGAAAGATTCGATAAAGTCAGACAGATTGTGGCGGATGAAAAGGGCAGGATTCTGCATCTCTACGGACTGCTGGGTGCGTACGATGCGCTGTCGGTGGCCGAATTTCCCGACAATCGCACTGCCATGCGCGCAGCAGCACGGATCGGCAACCTGATCAGCGCCCAAACCAATACCATGGCCGCTGTGGAAGGCGACGATTTCCTTCAGATACTGAGCGCGCTTTAAGCCTCCCTGATATCGAGGACGCGCAGAATTCACCCGTCGCCCTATCCCCGGTATATCTTTTTATAGCCGTCAAGCTGGGGCTCAGCCATATTTTTGCCCGCCGTTATATTCCAAATTTCGACGGTTTTTTGCTTGACCACCCCAACCTTTGTCTTTATATTGCGGTATCCAAAACTAGGAAAATTTGGGGGATTTGTACAGGCATCAATCTAAATTATAAAAAGGAGTCGAACATGCGAATTGCCAAAGGTTTGATCATCATTGGACTGTGTTTAATTCTAGGCTCCGGCATAGCCTTTGCCGGGGATAAAAAGCTAAAAGCCGGATTTGTATATGTCGGGCCGGTGGGTGATTATGGCTGGTCCCATGCCCATGATGTGGGACGAAAATTTGCCGAATCCAAACTTCCCTGGCTGGAAACAGTCTTCATCGAATCGGTGGCTGAATCAGATTCCGCCCGGATTATCGACCGCTTCGTCCAGGGCGAAAAAGTGGATGTGGTTTTTACCACCAGCTTCGGCTACATGGATGACACCATCAAAGCCGGCGCAAAGTACCCGGATAAATTATTCATGCACTGCTCGGGGTTCAAGCAGCTGCCCAATGTCGGCACCTATTTCGCAGATCTGTACCAGACTTACTACCTCAATGGCCTGATGGCCGGCGCGTTGACGAAAACTAATAAAATCGGTTATGTCGCCGCATTTCCGATTCCGGAGCTGATCCGCCATATCAATGCCTTTGCCCTGGGGATTAAAGCCACCAATCCCAAGGCCAAAGTGCACGTCAAATGGATTTATACCTGGTACGGCCCGGACAAAGCCCGGGAAGCCGCCGAAGCCTTGATTGCCGAAGGCTGTGATAACCTGGCCTTTACCGAAGACAGCCCGGCCGTCATCGAAGTCGGCCAGGAGCACACTGAGAAAGGCCAGCAAATCTACACCTACAGCCACTACAGCCCGATGCAGCCATACGGCAAGGACTCCGTTGTTTCGGGACAGCTGGTGGATTGGGGCGTGATGTATGTCAAAATTCTGCAGGATATCTATGACGGCACCTGGAAAAATAACGACCTGTGGTGGCTGATCGCCGAAAAGGCAGCCATTCTCGGCGGCAGCTTTGACAACATCATCAATCCCAAATTCGTGGGTGAATTAAAGATGAAAATGGTGGACACCTCCGATTTCGGGAAAATCTCCGTATACGACCTGATCCTTAAGCGCTATGAACAGATGAAAAAAGGCCCGGATGTATTCGATCCCTATGCCGGTCCGATAAAAGACAATACCGGCAAGCTTATGGTTAAAGAGGGTCAGAGAGCATCCAAGGGAGATCTGCTGAGCATTATGTATTACGTGGACGGTGTCGCTGGCAGCATCCCGAAATAACTGACGATTTAGAAGTTATCGAAAAACGGGGAGCTCGCATGGATGCAGCTCCCCTTTTGCTTTATGTAAAACGTTACGGGATCCGAAGCTCATCGCCCGCAACGCGTAACTCGCAACACGTAACGCGCAACACGACATGGAAAGAATCAAAAGCCTTGAAATGATAGATATTTCTAAGTCATTTCAAGGCGTTAAAGCCAATTCCGATATTAATATGGCCGTCAGAGAAGGTGAAATTCTGGGGCTGCTGGGTGAAAACGGCGCCGGCAAAACAACTCTGATGAATATATTATATGGCCTTTACCAGCCGGATTCGGGCAGCATCCGGATCAACGGGAAAGACATCACCATTCAATCTCCGGTGGATTCCCGCCATCATGGCATTGGTATGGTGCACCAGCATTTTATGCTCATCCAGAATCACACCGTGGCCGAAAACATTGCCCTCGGCTATGAAGGGGCCCCGCAGTTCTTTCCCCAGCGCAAACTCAACGAAAACATCCTGTCTTTTGCCAAAAAATTTAATTTTGGCATCGATCCAACCCGAATGGTCTGGCAGCTGTCTGCCGGCGAGCAGCAGCGGGTCGAAATTCTCAAAGCCCTGATGAACGGTGCCGATCTGCTGATCCTGGACGAGCCGACATCGGTGCTGACCGCCCAGGAATCCCGGGATCTTTTTCGCAATTTCAGAGAAATGCGGGACCAGGGCCACATGATCATTCTGATCAGCCACAAGCTGGACGAGATCATTGAACTTTGCGATCGGGTGACGGTCCTGCAGAAAGGACGCATTGTCGGTGAGGCCGAAACCAAAGATGTGGATAAAAAAAGCCTGGCCCGCATGATGATCGGAAGGGACATCATCTTCCAGATCGAAAAAGAACCCATGGAAAGAAGCGAAAAGGTCATTGGGGTCGAAGACATCCTGATTAAAAGCGACAAGGGCCTGGATACCGTCAAAGGCGTTTCATTTGAAATCTTTCGCAATGAAATTTTCGGCATTGCCGGCGTTTCGGGCAACGGCCAGCGGGAACTGGTGGAAGCCATCACCGGCCTGCGACGGGTGGAATCCGGCAAAATAGTCATGAATGACACCGACATCACCAACGAGACAGCCCGCCGCATCCACAACAGCGGGATTGCCCACGTTCCCGAAGAACGGATTAAATTTGGCATCGCACCTGGTTTATGCCTGTACGACAATGCTATTTTAAAACAGCACCACAAGCGTAAGTATGCCCACAGATTTTTCTTGGCCTACAGCAAAATTAAGGAACATACCCAAAAGCTCTTGAGCGACTTTCAGGTCCTGGCGCCGTCGATCAATGTCCAGACCAAAAATCTGTCCGGCGGCAACATCCAGAAATTGATTCTGGGCCGGGAAATCAGTGAGAACCCTTCCCTGCTGGTGGCATCCCACCCGACCTACGGGCTTGATGTGGGGGCCACCGAATATCTTCGCAACCAGCTGTTAAAACGCCGCCGGGAAGGTGGCGCTGTCCTGCTGGTCTCCGAAGACCTGGACGAAATTTTCGAGCTGTGTGATCGGATTGCCGTGATGTTTCGGGGCGAATTCATGGGTATACTGGAAGCTGACGATCCACGACTGAAGGATATCGGTTTGATGATGGCGGGATCGCTGCGAATAAAATATTGAACGTTGAACATCGAACGTCCAATATTGATGGCGCTTCGCTTTATCTATTTAAAAACAAGCTCGGCGCAGAATACTTAGCCGCCGACTTTCAAGGGGTGGATTAACCATTACAGCGATGGCACTCGGTAGCTATTAGCTCACTGCAGTTTAAAATAGACAGAATACATTATTCGATGTTGGACGTTTCGATGTTCGATGTTCATTTTTTGGAACTGTTATGCATATAAAAGTAAGTGAAAGACTTGACATCCTGCCAAGACATTCCGCAGTCTCGCTGGCGCTTTCCCTGGCGGCCGGTCTGCTGGTCATCAGTTCGGTATTTGTGGTTTTCGGGGTAAATCCGCTGTATGCCATCACCAAAATTTTCAGCGGGTCCTTCGGCAGCCTTTACGGTATCAAGGAAACCATCACCAAGGCCATCCCGCTGATATTAATCGGCAGTGGTTTAACCCTGGCTTTCAGGGCCAAATTCTGGAACATCGGGGCCGAGAGCCAACTGCTGATGGGGGCCATTTTCGGCACCTGGGTTGGGTTGAACTGGGGACCCCACCTGCCCGCGCCGGTTATCGTTCCGCTGATGTTTTTAGCGGGGTTTGTGGGCGGTGGCCTCTGGGGGCTGATCCCGGCCATCCTCAAGGTAAAATTTTCCATCAATGAGGTCATAACGACCCTCATGATGAACTACATCTGCAATGAATTCATGAAATTTCTGATTGTCGGCCCCTGGCGCGGCAAAACCAAACACGGATTCCCCTACACCGATGATCTGCCTGCCTCCGCCATCCTATCCGTGATTCCCGGCTCCCGGATTCACTATGCCACCTTGCTGATGGCGGTGGCCATGGTCATTATACTGGGGATTGCAGTTTATCGCACCCGGTTCGGTTATGAAGTGCGCGTGATCGGTGAAAATCCGGATGCCGCCAAATATTCAGGCATTGATTTTTTCAGAACCACCGTGATCATCATGATTATCAGCGGGGGCGCGGCCGGGCTGGCGGGCGTTGGCGAGGCGGCCGGCATTCATCACTACCTGAGCTATCCGGAATCCATCTCATCCGGTTACGGTTTCACCGCCATCATCGTTGCCTGGCTGGCCAAGCTCAATCCGGTCAATGTGATCTTTTCGGCCCTGTTTTTTGCCGGTATCCTGGTCGGCGGCGATGCGATCCAGATTTCGCTGGGGTTGCCGGCGGCCACGGTCCAAATTTTTAACGGCACCCTGCTCGTCTTTCTGATTATGGGCGATTTTTTCCTGAAAAACCAGGTAACATTCCAATGGCGTGCAGAAGGGAGCTAGACTTTGGAAGATATCATTATCTCCGTTTTACAACGAACACTTATCGCCGGGACCCCCTTGCTGTTGGCAACCATCGGTGAGGTGATCTGTGAGCGATCCGGAATTTTAAATCTGGGTATCGAAGGCATGATGGCCATTGGGGCCGTGACCGCTTTTATTGTCACCTTTACAACCGGCAGCCCATGGCTCGGGCTGCTGGCAGCCATCATCGCCTCGGCGTTGATATCTGTTATCCATGCCTTTGTTTCCATTACCCTGCAGTCCAGCCAGGTGGTGTCCGGTCTGGCGCTGACCATGCTGGGCCTGGGAATTTCCGGCCTGGTGGGCAAACCCTATATCGGCAAACCACTGGCCGAAAAAATGGCCACCTGGCCGATCCCAGTTTTATCGGATATCCCGGTTGTGGGGGTGATATTTTTTGATCACAGCCCCTTATTTCTACATGGCCATCCTGCTGGCCCTGATCGCCTGGTTTATACTGCAGTATACCCGGCTGGGGATAACCATTCGCTCGGCCGGCGAAAACCCGCGGGCAACCGAAACCCAGGGCATCAGCGTTTATAAAATCCGCTACTGGTGTGTGATCATCGGGGGCGCCCTTTCAGGCATGGCCGGCGCACATCTGTCCACCTCTTACAGCAAATCATGGATCGAGGGCATGACGGCCGGCCGGGGGTGGATCGTGATTGCCCTGACCATTTTTGCCCTGTGGAATCCGATGCGCGCCATCATCGGAGCCTTTTTATTCGGGGGCATATTCGTCCTGCAGTATTTGCTCCAGCCTCTGGGGATTTCACCCAATTTACTGGCCATGCTGCCCTATATTTCTACCCTGTTCGTTCTGTTCATCGGTGCGATGCTTGACAGCCGCAAGCTCAGCGCACCGGCCATGCTCGCCGAACCATACCGGAGAGGGGAAAGGTAATTTTAGTTGGCCGTCTTTCAATCAAATTAATACCAAAATCAGGGAAATTGAAATTTATTTGCAATTTGGTGCTTGAGATTTGGAATTTTCTGGTTTAGGCAGGTATTCTGATATAACTGGTTCAAATTTTATGGATTTTCCTTCAGGCTAACTGAAGAAAGTATTGACTTTTCCACGGGAGTATGGTGAATAGACAGTTTCGCTTTTTCATTTCAATTGTGTTTATTTCCATGTAAATACATCTGGTTTACGGTAACAGATTGCGGTTTTGATTCTACCGGAAAATCCCAATATCGGGGAGGTGTCAAATGTTTAGCATCGATAACATAACGAACAACAATGGATGGGCCATGGCAGTGGTTGGGGCCACAACAGTATTTTTGGGCCTGGTCGTACTTTCCTTTGTTATTTCCCAGATCCATAAAATTCTCGATCTATGGGAAAACAGGGGTAAGAAGAAAGCCCATCCGGTAAAACCGCTCGAAGTTAAAGAGCCCGCATTTACAGAAAAGCGCCTCCCCACGGCCTCAGAGCTTTGCAGCATATACCGACCGTTGGTCGAACAGCTCAAAGAGCCCTTTCAGCTAATACAACTATATGAAAAAACAAAAGAAATGGGCCTTCCCCATGCCCATTTATCAATAAAGTGCCTGCAGGAGGCCGATATTCTGGTCGCCCAGGGAGACGGTACCTTCGTCTGGAATAAACAAAAAGCAAATTAAGGGATAAACCATGTTAGACCTATTTTACCAGTTTCTTGTAAACACCGGTTATTACCTGGCCGATTACCGCCATTACATTATGATTATCGTCGGCTGCATATTCCTCTATCTCGGGACCGCCAAAAAGTACGAGCCCCTTCTGCTGGTACCCATCGGTTTTGGTATCCTGGTCGGCAATGTCCCTTTCTTTAAAGGCTTTGGAATCGGTATCTATGAATCCAACAGTGTGTTGCACTATCTTTATTTCGGCGTAACAACCGGTGTCTATCCCTCGATTGTCTTTTTGGGCCTGGGCGCCATGACCGATTTCTCCTCTTTGCTGGCCAACCCCAAACTCATGCTGCTGGGAGCCGCCGCCCAGATGGGGATTTATTTTACCCTGCTGGGGGCCCTGTTTTTCGGCTTCCTTCCCAAGGAGGCCGCCTCCATTGCCATCATCGGAGGTGCCGACGGCCCGACCTCCATCTTCCTGACGGCCAAGCTGGCCCCGCACCTCATCGGCCCCATTGCAATCGCAGCCTATTCCTACATGGCCCTGATTCCGGTTATTCAACCACCGATTATGAGGCTGTTAACTTCCAAAAACGAACGTTTGATCAGAATGCCTCCCGGCCGGGAAGTTTCCAAGAAAGAGCTCGTCATATTCCCCGTGGTGGGTGTTTTGCTGTGCTGCTTTCTGGCACCGACCGCACTGCCGCTGCTGGGAATGCTGTTTTTAGGAAATTTCTTAAAAGAATGCGGGGTTGTCAACCGCCTGGCCGGAACAGCCCAGTCGGCAATCATTGATACGGCCACCATTTTCCTGGGCTTTACCGTGGGTGCCAGTACCCAGGGTGATGTATTTTTGACCCCCAAAGCCCTCGGCATTTTCTGTCTGGGTGCGGTTGCTTTTTCAATCGCCACCGCTTCCGGTGTGATTTTCGGCAAAATCATGAATCTGTTTCTAAAGGAAAAAATCAACCCTCTGCTGGGTGCCGCCGGTGTTTCCGCGGTGCCCGGTTCGGCGCGGGAAGTTCATGTCATGGGCCTCAAAGAAGACCCGACCAACTTTCTGCTGATGCACGGAATGGCCTGCAACTCATCGGGGGTTATCGGTTCCGCCATCTGCGCCGGTATTTTGTGGAGCTTCTTTATTTAGAAACCATCTCCAGCATCAATTTCAATTTATTCCCACCAACGCCGGCAGGCTTACCTGCCGGCGTTTTTTCTGGCGTAAACCCATATTTTCATTAGGTGCTTCCCGGTCGAAACATACTTATTTTATTGACGAGGACACCACCGGGATATATAGATATTAGGCAGTGATAGAATCCTTTTTGTCCAACCACCCCCAGCCATTGCATACCTGGCCCCCAAACATAAGGAGACCGTCATGACCGCTAAAATCCTAATCAAACGAAAATTCAAAAAAGGCAAGCAGCAAGAGATTCTCGCCATGCTAAGAGAATTACGCTCCGGAGCCCTCAACCAACCAGGCTACATTTCAGGCGAAACCCTTACCTCCACTGAAAACCCGCGAACGATGATGGTAATCGGAACCTGGCAGGACATGGAAAGCTGGTATAGCTGGAAGCGCAATACTACGCGGCAAACTCTGGAACAAATGCTGGAGACCTACCAGGAGAAATCAACCGAGTATCAAGAATTTAAGGCGGGGGCATTCATCGAGGATTGATCTGGTTTCTGCAAAGAATTTGCTGCTTATGGCTGAGGCAAGAAATATTTACGGATTTGTCTTTTCAGGAAATCCCCCCTGACCCCGCTTTTTCAAAGGGGGGACCTTGAAGGAGCACATCTTAGTCTATAGAACCGCCGGTTGTATCATCGGCATGTCGGCCTTTAAATCCGAAATCCCAAATCTCTTATTTGAGTCCTTCCTTCTTCAGAAGTTCCTGGTGCCAGTGCGCAAATTCATACATCCCGATAAAACGCTCATCGTCATTGATAATGCCGATGGCCATCTCAAGAACCCCCCGGCCATACGCGTTGCTGTATTCTTCCGAACTGCGTGACTGAAGAAATTCCCGCACAAGCATCTGGCTGGTGCGCTTGGTTGGATCCTTGCGGATGTCGATGGGGTCTTTGGGCTCCTGAAATGGATCCCATTTGTCATAACCCCTTTTGAGAATGTGCTTCTGCCGGCGCGGTGCCATGGCATCAAATACGGCCTTTTTGCGTTCTTCGGCCTCTTCGTTAGATAATTCACTCATTTCTTTTTCCCCGAACGGCGTTTTGGTTGCGGTTTTTCCTCGGGTGGGTCGGCGACACCGAGAAAAACCTCATCAAAATCCATAATGACTGCCGAAGATAAGGGCACGAGCAAATCCACCAGCTTGACATTCTTGGATTTGATATCCCGCAGCAACTCTGCCGATATCTGTTGCAGTTGACCGTAGACGGCATCCAGATTAACCGTCGGATATTTCTCTCCCTCTTTGAATCCCGATTTGCCGCAGGTGTGTCCGGCACCGCCGATAGCAGTGGGGATCCCATAAAATCGACAGGTCAGGGGCCGGTAATCGTAAAGATTGCATAGATCTTTTTCGTTCAGAAGCGGACAGCGAACCCGTTCAAGCGCCATTTCGGCCAGCAGTTCACCCTCATTTCTTCCGGACTGGAGCTCTTTAAAAGCCTTGCGCTTGATTTTATAAATTTGGCGATCTGCTCGGTTGGCTTTTTCAACAAGCTCAACCTTGACCGATCCCGCATACGTCTCAGTGAACTTGTGGTGAAGGTACAATGCTTCGATGAGCGTCAGGTCAAACAAAGCAAAACAACAATCGGCACATTTTTCCTCGCATTTCACGCACTCGGTATGGGCCGCTTTTACGCGATTGAACGCCTCTTCAGATTTTTCCACCAATGATTCGTATTTTTCAAAATAAGGTTTCAGGTTGATGTCCATGGTTTCGTTTGTCACTCCTTGTAACGATTATTAAATTTGTTTATTTATGATCTGATTTAATTCCAATTTCACAAATGCCTAAAGTGCACTAAATTGTCTAAAAAGCCTAAAATTAATGTATTCTATCTATCTAAAGGACAGAATAGCAATAATTTTAACTCTCTGCCGCAGAAATTTCTTTGGGGTGTTATATTCTGTTGTCAGTCTTATAAAATATAGAGTTTAGAAACCAGCTCTTAATGTTTCACGTGAAACATTTAATCATAAACGGTGCCATACCAGAAATGAATTAAGTGCCAGGGCAAGCGTACCAGTTGATTCATTTTTGGAATCTATATCCCCATTAGTAAACCAGCGATAAAATTCTCATCATTCAAAAATTTAGGCATTTTAGGCAATTTAGACACTTTAGGCATTTTCAAGAGATTACTTTCCGATACAAAACCGGCTGAAAATTTGATCAAGCAGATCTACCTTGACATTGGTTCCAAGAATCTGACCCAATGCCTCGATGGCCTCCTGGAAATGGATGGCAACCAGCTCCATGGGTGTGCCGTTGGTTAGTTCACGGCAAATGGCCTCAGCCGCCGCGAGGCTGTCCTCCATCAGCGATTTTTGCCTCAGGTTGGGTACGATGGCCGCCTCGATATCAATGGGCTCTGGCCCGCAGGCGGTGGCAACGATCCGGTCCTTCAGGTGATCGATGCCGCGATCATACAAAGCTGAAGTCTGAACGCAATCAATTGCCCCCCAGGCTGCCGGCAATCTACAAATTTCATTTCCGCTAACCAAATCGACTTTATTCAGCACAATAATCATCGATTTGGAGCCGATCCGCTCGAAAACGCCATGATCTTCAGTCGTCACAGGGCGGTTGGCTTCCACCATGAAAAGAACCAGATCGGCACCATTGATGTTTTCAATGGTTTTTTCAATGCCCAGGGTTTCGATAGGGTCATCGGTATCATGCAACCCGGCCGTATCGGTAAGGATAACCGGATAGCCATTGATATTTAAAGCCTCTTCAATCATGTCCCGGGTGGTCCCGGGCAAAGAGGTCACAATGGACCGCTCTTTTTGAACCAGACAATTCAGCAGGCTGGATTTCCCCACATTGGGCCGACCGGCAACGGCCACCTTCAAACCCTCCCGCAGAACCCTGCCGTCGACGTGGTGCCGTATTAAGGCCCGCAGGGGTTTTACAACTTTGGCGGCAATTTCGGCGGCGGTCCGTTTGGGCACTGCCATCTCCTCCACATCATCCGGAAAATCAATGGCCGCTTCTGCGTGAGCCAGTAATTCAACTAAAAATTCGCGAATCTGTTCCACCGACCTTCGGAGCCTTCCCTCAACCTGGGCGGTGGCGACCCGCAAGGATTTATCCGTGCGGGCGTTAATGATATCAATAACCGCCTCGGCCTGGGTCAGGTCGATGCGACCGTTTAAAAAGGCCCGCTGGGTGAATTCCCCGGGCTCGGCAATTCGGGCCCCGTGCTTGCAAACCAATTCCAGTATCCCAGACAGGGCGACCTGGCCGCCATGGGCATTGATTTCCACCACATCCTCTCTGGTATAGGACCGCGGCGCCTTCATCACCGAAAGCAGCACCTCATCGACAATTTGCCCGGTATCCGGGTTGATGATATGGCCGTAATACAGCCGATGGGAGTCGATATCGGTTTGGGTGGCGGTCGGCAGCGATGCAGGGTTTCCGGGATTGGCGGCTGACTGTCGTCGGGCAGGGGTAAAAATGGCTGCGGCAATCGAAACAGCTTTGGCGCCGGATATTTTTATAATCCCGATTCCACCCCGGCCGCCGGGTGTCGCAATGGCTGCTATTGTGGAATGATCCATTGGCTTAACGCGAAGGTTGCCTGGGCGCACCGGTCTTTTGGGGAAAAATAACCAGCTTGCGCATATAACCCTCCCCCCTGCTTTTGGTCTGAACTTCAGGGTCGTCTTTTAAGGCCAGGTGGACGACCCTGCGATCATATCCGTTCATTTGACCCAGGGATATGGGCTTGCGGATCCTTTTGGATTTATCGGCCAGGCGCATGGCAAGCTTTTCCAGATTCAGTTTTCTGGTTGCCAGGTAGCCTTCAACATCCACCTGGACTCTGATCCTGTCGTGGTGGTTATTCTGTTTATTGACAATTTTATCCACGAGGGATTGCATGGCTTCAAGGGTCTGTCCTTTTTTTCCGATAAGCGCCCCGGCATTTCCGCCGGTGACATTCAACAGAATCCGATCGGTTGTTTCTTCAGCCGATACCGTCGCATCGGAGGTGATTGCATCGACGATGCGCTGCACTACCGCCCGGGAAAGGTCCAGGGGATTTTCCTCGAAACTGTGCCGCTGCGGGCCGTCGAAATTGGCGCCCTCTGGTAAAGATCTTTCGCTATCAACTTTTTCCTCGAAAACCGGGTCAACGGGCTTTTCAATATCAGCATCAGCACCGATTTCCGGTGCTTTTTGAGGCAACGTAACCTTTATCCGGGCATTTTTTACGCCGGCCAATCCGAAGATGCCGGTTGAGCCGCGCGATAGGACCTGATAGCTGATTTCATCAGCTGCTAAATTGAGCTCGTCGCAGGCATTCTTGACGGCTTTGTCGATATTTTTTCCTTCAAATTCTAACGAAGACATGGTGGTTAACCTTGTCACCGCCTTGCGGTTTCTTAAGGTTTAACCTCCGTCAGATCCGCCGGGATTAGATGGGGCTTTAAACCATTGCTAGGCATATTTCTTTTGTATATAATACTGCTGGGCAATCGAGAGAATATTGTTTACCAGCCAGTACAGTACCAACCCGGATGAAAAATTGATGAAAATTACCGTAAAAATTACCGGCATGAACATCATCATCTTGGCCTGGGTTGGGTCCCCCATGGGAGGGGACATTTTCTGCTGCAAGAGCATGGAAGCCCCCATGATGAGGGTCAGGACCGGAATGCCATAGGGCGGTTCCATAAAGGGGACATGCTCAACCGGAAACCGGAACAACCGGTCCGGAGCCGAGAGATCATCGATCCACAGGAAAAAGGGTGCATGACGAAGCTCAATGGCCTGATACAGCATGCGGTACAATGCGAAAAAAACCGGCAGCTGAACCACCATGGGCAGACAGCCTCCCAATGGATTGATTTTATAGGTCCGGTAAAGGCCCATGACCTCTTCGTTCATTTTTTTCTTGTCATCTTTATATTTCTCTCTGACCTCCTTCATCAGCGGCTGGATCTTTTTCATTTCACTCATGGATTTATAGCTTTTGGATCCAAGCGGCCAGAGAACGACTTTGATTAAAAGGGTTAAAATAATAATAGCGATACCATAATTGGGAATAACGCCGTAAAGCAGGTTCATTAACCAGACGCAGGGCTTGGCGATAATATCAAAAAAACCGAAGTTGAGCGCCTTGGAAAGATCATGCCCGGCTGCTTCCAGGATCTTCGTGCTGCGCGGTCCGAAGAACAACTCATACTGATACGCCTGCTGGGTACCGGGCCGGATATCGCTGACGGGATTCAGGTACTGGGCTTCCAACAGGTTATCTTCTTTGACAGACAGCCGCATGCTGGCTTCTTGGGCTTGATTGGGAATGATGCTGGTCATAAAATACCGATCCTGCACGGCAACCCACTTTAAAGTGCCTGGATAGGTATTTTTTTCAGCGATGTCGTCTATGTCAACCTCTTCAAGGCTGTCATTGATTAAAGCGCTGGGACCCTCAAAACCGTATTGCCCACCTTTAACGACCTTCCCTCTGAGGGTAATATAAAGCTTGTCCTGGATACTTCGATCGGAGCCGTTTTTGACATTAACATCAAGCCCCATCACATAGGAATCCGGCGCAAAGCTGTAAGTTTTTTCCACCACCACACCCTGGGTGGATGCCCAGGCAAAGGTAATCTTCTGCGACCCTTCCTTTACACTGAGGGTATCAACATTGAGGTTGGCTGAAAAAACGGCGGTGTCAAGCCCGGCCAGGATTTTGCCATCATAACCGATCAAAACGGTTTCAAAGATGCTTTCCTGGGGAATGATTTCTTTTAGTGGAGAATCCTTGGCAACCGTTTCGCGGTAATCTTTCAAAATGAAACTGACGATCCCCGCGCCCTGCGCTGAGATCCTGGCAATGTAAAGCGGGGTTTCCACGGTGATTAATCTGCCAGATTGGACGGGTTTGGCAACCGCAGTATCTGTCGACCCCGCTGCGTTTGTGATGGGGTTTTTCTGCTCTGTGGCATAGGGCTGCTGTACGGGCTGAACCTGTTCGGTTTTGGCCGGTGCCTGCTCGGTCTTTTCAGCAGTCTTTTGAACCGCATCCCTATCAACAAAAAAGAACTGCCACACCAAAAAAACAGCGGCTGACAGGACAATAGCAATTACCAAACGCGCTTGTTCCATTGTCTTCTCCTATTCCAATATCAAGGCAAGTACTCAATCCTCAAACAATATTGTATGGCTCTCCCGCCGCAGCGGGATAAAATTTCCGAGACATTATTAACTAGGCCCGGGGGTTGGGACGAATTTGTCCGAATAAACGGTGCAGGTTCTCTGTGGAGTGACCTAAAGGAGGGCAGATAAAATCCGCTATAAAGGACCCGGTGTAAGAGATCCATTCCTTCCACATTCCAGATTTTAGCAATCTTCCGTTTAAAATAAAGCCGGTCTCAACCGGCCTTACCAATTATCACATCGTTACAGATTCAGGGAACCGGATCAACACCTCCGGGCTGAAATGGGTGGCATCGCAAAATACGCTTTACTGCCAACAGCAGGCCGCGGAATGGGCCGTGCCGCATGATCGCTTGATGGGCATACTCCGAACAACTGGGATAAAATCGGCAGGATGGTCCCAGCAGCGGTGACAACGTGTATTGGTACACCCTGATCAACGCGGTGAAAAGGATGCGGAAAATTTTATTGATGACCATCATATCTCGATATCAGCTCAAATAGAGTTCTGCAGCGATCGATAAGCTTTTTCTGAAGGAATTCCTGCACTTTGCCTTTTGGCGATGATGTTGATATCCCACCTGCCGGATAAACAATGCCGGTTTATTCGAAAAAATTCACGCACTATTCGTTTAATACGGTTGCGCTCGACAGCCTGCCCAACTTTTTTGGTTACCGTCACACCCAATCGGGATCGATCGTGCCGTGCTGGTAAAAAATACGCAATAAATTCGGTATTTTGTACCTTTTTACCGGATTTTGACAGGGCGATATAGTCGCCACGCTTAAGAATCCTGTCGGCTTTCGTGAAGGAAAAACACAACGGACAAGCTTCCATTTTGCTTCTAACCCGCCAGACGAACCCTACCCTTGGCTCTTCTGCGGTTGATGATTCGACGACCCGATTTGGTTGCCATTCGTTTGCGAAATCCATGATTTCTGGCCCGCTTAATTCGACTGGGCTGAAATGTTCGTTTCATTTTTCTGTTCCTTTATTCAGCTGACTTTATTTCTCGTAACTCTCTGTTATTTTTTTAAATAAATATGCCCGACCCTGGATACCGGACAACCGAAATCTGCTATTAAACCGTTATCAGTATCAAGCATCGAGCATCGCATACCCCGCAACCCGCTAGTGGTACCATAAACCGAGAATATAAAGCACACACACCGTGCTCTGTCAAGAGCAAATATCTGAGATGAATGAAAAAAGGTCGGACTTCGCCCGACCTGGAATGTTGGAATGCTTCTAAATAAATCCCTTGACGGCGATCTTTATAGTAAACCGGCAACCTACTCGCCGATAACTTCAAAGATGTCAAATTGTTCCATGTGAAACTCCGGATTGGCATAAATGACGATCTGTTTGTTAATGGAACGCTCGAGGTTGGTAATGAGAGGGCTTTCTTCGCCAAGCAAAAGTTCGGCAATCTGCGGGTTGACCCTGAGAGTCAAGCGTGTGCCGCCCATATCATGAACATCGCGTAAGATCTCGCGGTAGACATTATAGCAAATGGACTGCCGGGATAATATATATCCCTCTCCGTCGCAATAGATACAGGACTCACACAGAATTCGCGTCAGGGGGTCCCGGGTGCGCTTGCGGGTCATCTGGATTAACCCCATATCGGATATGGGCAAAACATGGGTTTTGCTTTTGTCTTTTTTCAGGGCCTCCTTCAGGGCGTTAAAGATCTTTTCCTGGTTACTCTTTTTTTCCATATCGATGAAATCGATAATAATAATTCCACCCAGATCCCTGAGCCGGATTTGATAGGCAATCTCCTTTACGGCTTCAAGATTGGTTTTTAAAATCGTTTCTTCCAGATTATGTTTACCGACATAACGGCCGGTATTGACATCGATGGCCACCAGGGCTTCGGTATGCTCTATCAGAATATAGCCGCCGGATTTCAGCCAGACCTTTCTTTTGAGGGCACGGGAAATATCACCTTCCAGGTTGTAAGAATCAAAAACCGGCTCGGAGCCTTCATAGAACACCACATGGTCCTTTAAACTGGGCATATAGGTGTCCAGAAATGACAACACCGCCTCATAGGTCGGTTTTGAGTCGATGACCAGTTTTTCGACTTCCTGGATCAAGAGGTCGCGCACCGCCCGCAGGCTGATGGAAAGCTCCTGGTGCAGCAGGGACGGCACAGCGGCCGTCTCAAATTTTTTCTGAATGTTCTTCCACAGGTTGTTTAAAAACCCCATTTCATAGGCCAGCTTTTCTTCCTGTTCGCCTTCAGCAGCGGTTCTCACGATGTATCCGAAATCCTCGGTCCTTAATTTTTCCACCATGGACTTTAAACGTTCGCGCTCGGTTTCATCTTCGATTCGCCGGGAAACGCCGATATGATTCGAATTGGGCATCAACACCAGGAAACGACCGGGAAGGGAGATATAGGAAGAAATGCGTGCGCCTTTGGTTCCCATGGGGGATTTTGCCGCCTGGACCAGAATTTCTTGGCCTTCGCGGATCAACTCTTCGATGGTATAATCACGCTTATGTGAAATATCCGGGACAGGATTGTCCTCGAGGCTGTCTTCATCCTCCTCGGATTCCATCTCAAATAATTGCTCATATTCCTTGAAATCATCATTGAACACATCATCCACATAAATAAAAGCGGCCTGGTTTAAGCCGATGTTCACGAAGGCGGCCTGCATGCCGGGCAGAACACGCAATACGCGGCCCTTGTAAATATTGCCGGCAATGTCAGAGTCATCTCCGCGGTCAACATAAAACTCGGCGATCTTACCGTCCTCTAAAAGGGCCACCCGGGTTTCGTGTTCGGCGACATTAATAACAAGTTGTTTATACATACTGTCGCTGCGCTCCAATTGAATGATGACAATTGAAAATTGACGATTGGTGGAAGTCAGCTTCGCTCCGTCATTTGAAAAATAAAATAAATCACCCAGCCCATAGGCTCGCGATGGATAGAATTGCCTTCAATGAGTCATTCGTCAATAGAAAATAGTCAATTAATATCTTTTCAATCTGCCAGCTTAACCATCCTGGCCCTTTTGATCTCTTCTTCAGCTAGATCGAATACATGACGCAGAATCTCAGCGGGCCTTACCGTCTTGCCCGGTTCCGATTTTAGCGTGGTCTGCAAATGCTTCGAATCGGACAATTCGATATTTACTACCATATCCTTTAAATCTATCTTTTTCAACTTTCCTTTTCGATTCGTCAAGGTAAGGATAACCTCGGAACTGTTGACAAAGGATGCTAATTTATCGGTGTCAAAATCGTAACCGGGTATTGCAATCTGATAAACACTTGATTTGGCCGCTTGAGCCCTGGATTTAAGGGACGCCAGATGACAGTCATGAATGTGCAGGCCCTCGGGAAGATGAGCGTTTAGCCCCTCAATGACGGCCGTCGGTTTGACAAAGTCTGCCACCGCCAGGGTAAAGTGTTCCTGGTGGCTTTCGATACCGATGGGCAGGGGATCATCAAAGGAGATCTTGGGCTTGGGATGAAATCCCTGTGAATATTTTACGGGTATTTTTGCACGCCTAAGGGCCCGCAGGAAAATATTGACCGTCTCAAGGTGACCGAAGTATTTAGCCCGGCCCAGTTTGGAGTAATAGACGCTCAGCTTTTTAAAAAGTGCGCCCTTGTCCAGCCCGGCACCGGCATGGCGGGCCAGTTCTTTTTTAAAAGCCCGATAGGTTCTGACATCAATTTTTTCAAAATCACATACGCCGCACTGGTTGCAATCTTCCAGGCGACAATCGGCTGTGAATTTTCTCCCCAGGGCATTTTCCCACTCCCGGCTTAAAAAGTCTTTGTCAACACGGCTGTCGATATGGTCCCAGGGCAACGGTTCGTCGACATCGCGTTGCCTGACCGTAAAAAAATCAGGACTGACACCGGTTTCGGCCAGGGCCGCCTCCCAGGCCGAATAGTTGAAGCGATCACTCCAGCCGTCAAACTTGCATCCTTTATTATAGGCGGCTATCAGCAGGCGGCTTAACCGTCGATCCCCCCTGGCCCACAGACCTTCAAGCCAGCTGACCTCCGGATTTTGCCATTTGAACTGAATGCCGGGCAACCGCAATTGATGATGAAGCCAGTTGATTTTTGACTTTGATTCTGCCAGCGTGAGCTGGGCGGCCCATTGAAAGGGCGTGTGGGCCTTGGGAATGAAGGTGGCCACACTGACATTGATCTTGCCCCGGAGGCCCTTGGGACCTTTTATTTTTCGCAACTTTTTGACCAATGCCACCAGTGCCTCCAGGTCCTCCTCGGTTTCGGTGGGAAGCCCGATCATAAAATAAAGCTTGATTAACTGCCAGCCCAGGCCAAAGGCGTTTTGAACAGTACTGATAATTTCGTCTTCACTGATATTTTTATTGATGACATCGCGCAATCTTTGACTGCCGGCTTCCGGGGCAATGGTAAACCCGGTTTTGCGAACCTTTTTAATCTGCTTCATCAGTTCCGGGGTCAACGTCCCCGCCCGCAGTGAAGGCAGGGAGATGGCGACATTGTCAGCTTCAAAGCTCACCATCAGCTGTTCCATCAGCGGGGCAATACAACCGTAATCGCCGGTGCTCAAGGACAATAATGATATATCTTCATAACCGGTGGCGTCGATCGACCGGGCCGCCAGCGACATGAGCTGCTCCGGTGAGCGCTCGCGCACCGGCCGATAGATCATGCCGGCCTGGCAAAACCGGCAGCCCCGGGTGCAACCCCGGGAAACCTCAAGCCGCAGCCGGTCATGGATCGGCCGGCCATAGGCGATAATGGGTTTTTCCGGAAAAGGGATTTGATCCAGATCGCCGACGATGGCGCGCTGTACCCGGGTATAGTCCGGCATGCGCGGGACAACGGTTTGAAAGCCGTTGGTGTCAAAGCTGGGTTCAAAAAAGGACGGGATATACACCCCTTCAATTTTCGACCAGCTTTGCAATAGAGCTTGCCTGTCGGCAGCGGGGTCTTTATGCCAGTTCAGCCAGACTTCGGCCATTTGCATGATGGTGTTCTCACCGTCGCCGACGACGATGGCATCAAAGAAATCAGCCACCGGCTCCGGGTTGCAGGTACAGGGCCCGCCGGCAATAATCAATGGATGGGACGCATCCCTGTCCGAAGCCAAAAATGGAATCCCCGCCAGGTCGAGAATGCTGAGGACATTGGTGTAGTTCAGCTCATACAAGAGGCTGAAGCCGACAATATCAAACTGGTTAACCGGCTCATGGGACTCCAGAGAAAAAAGCGGCTGTCCGGTTTGTCGCAGCCGGGCTTCCATATCCACCGCCGGTGCAAAAACCCTTTCGGCGGCAATGTCGGCGTGGGTGTTCAGAATGCTGTAAAGGATCTGCATGCCGAAATGGGAGGTGCCGATTTCATACAGGTCCGGAAAGGCCAGCGCAAAGCGCAGCTTCACCCGGCCCAGGTCTTTTTTGATCGTATTAACTTCCGAGCCCAGGTAACGGCTCGGCTTTTCGACAAAGGGCAATATGTCATCAAGGGTGTGATTGGTCATATGTTTGTTATTTTATTTTTCCGCCACAAATCAAGTTTCAAACCTTCTTTGTGCGGTTGCAGTTTTAATTAATCACTTGCATAAAAACCCGAATTTTTTTAGGTTGATACGGGTTTGTGGGTGATTATCATTAATCAGATGACTTTGTCGATCCTCAATTTCATTTATCATTTATTCATATTATTAGAAGCCATTCGGTAAAGGGCGGCCATGCAAGCTAAACGACATCTTTCTGTAATTCGGATCCAGCTTATTATTTTCGGCTTTTTATTGACCTTTTCATTCCTCTGGGCCCCCCGGGCAGGGTTTGCCCACGAATTCAACCGGGAAACCGCTGTCGTGAAGGCGGTGCGTGACGTCAGCCCGGCAGTGGTAAATATAAGCTCCGCTGTCCAGATGCGCAAGCGCACCAGTCCATTTTCGGGGTTTGGTTTTAACCCATTTTTCGAAGAGTTTTTCAAGGACTTTTTTGACCCGCGCTTTGAACGCCGGCGAAAGTATACCAGTCTGGGATCCGGCGTTATCATCGACGGTAAAAAGGGCCTTATTTTAACCAATGCCCACGTGATCCAAAAAACCGGGACCATTAAAGTCGTCCTGAAAGATGAACGCGAGTTTGAGGCCCAAATTGTCGGCGCCGATCCCGATTCTGATCTGGCGGTTTTAAAAATTGATTCCGAGCAAGTTCTGCCGGCCATAAAAATGGGCAGCAGCGAGGACCTGATGATCGGCGAGACCGTCATCGCCATCGGAAACCCCTTCGGATTTTCCCACACCGTGACCACCGGGGTCATCAGTGCCATCAACCGCAGTATCCGCGCTGAAGACCGCGTATATCACGACTTCATCCAGATCGATGCCTCCATCAATCCGGGCAACAGCGGCGGACCGCTTTTGAACATCAACGGTGACCTGATCGGCATCAATACCGCCATATACGCCAAAGCCCAGGGAATCGGGTTTGCGATTCCCATCGGCAAGGCCCAAAAAATCATCTCCGATCTGATTCAGTATGGCGAAGTCATTCAGGCCTGGATCGGCATTACGGTTCAGGACATCGACGAAAAGCTGGCCCAGTATTTGAAAATACCGGACATAAAGGGCGTCATCGTAACGTCGGTGGAGCCTGAAAGCCCGGCCCAGAAAGCCGGACTGCAGGAAGGTGATATTATTCTGTCAATGGACGACAAAAAAATTGATTCGGTCAATGACTATCAATCGGCCGCCAAAAGCCTGGCAGCCGGCAATCCACTGGAGGCACAGTTTTGGCGCAACGGTAAAAAGAAAACCGTGGCCGTAAAGACAAAGGTGTTTCCCATGGCGATGGCTGACGATCTGGCCTATCGCATCCTGGGAATCAAGGTCGAGGATCTGACAAAGAAACGTCGACAACAATATCGGATAGTTGCCCGCGAAGGTGTCATGATTTCCGACCTAAAAAAGGATTCCGATCTGGCCAGCATCGGTGCCCGGCCGGGAGACGTGATCCGGCAGATAGATGACTATACGATCGAAAACAACGAGGACTTTCAAAAAGCCGTCATCAAATTCCGCAACAAAAACTCCATGGTGCTGCTGCTGCAAAGAGGGGATCAGGGGTATTACATTACGGTCAATTTATAAAGATGCGGTGAGGGGGCGTCCAGCAAATCGAAGGGAAATAAATTTTTCAGATCCCTTTTATCCCCAGCCGGTTAATCTTCCTGCGAAGCGTATTCTTGTCGATCCCAAGCTCCCGGGCGGTCGCCATTTTTTTCCCATGGTTTCTAACCAGTGCCTGGTGGATGGCATGCTTTTCAATTTCTTTTAATGTCAGGCCCGTTGTAATTTCAAATCCGGCCTTTGCGGGGATGGATGGCTTCGGGTAAGTCCTCGAGATGGATGATTTGATCCCTTGATATAACAAAGGCGTGTTCGATGGCATTTTCCAGCTCCCGGACATTACCGGGCCAATCATACAACAAAACCGCCGCCATCGCCCGTTGGGACAAACCAATGAGGTCTTTTCCCTTTAACAAATTAAAATGCTGAATAAAATGATCCACGAGTAAGGGTATATCCTCTTTACGATCAGCAAGAACCGGCAGGGTCAATTTGATCACATTGATGCGAAAAAACAGATCTTCCCGGAAGCGACCCTGGGCGACCCATTCTTTCAGATTGCGATGGGTGGCTGCAATAACCCGGGCGTTGGTCTTGACCGAAGTCGTGGACCCCAGCGGCTCGTAAGCCTTTTCCTCCAGGACCCGCAAAAGCCTGACCTGAATCGCCGGTGAAATATCGCCGATTTCATCTAGAAATATGGTCCCATTTTCGGCCAGGGCAAATCGACCCGGTTTATCCTTTTTGGCATCCGTAAAAGCGCCCTGCTTATAACCAAACAGTTCCGATTCAATCAGCGTGTCGGGCAATGCCCCGCAGTTGACGGCCACAAAAGGCCCGTCCTTTTTTTGACTGTGTTTGTGAATGGCAGTCGCAAACAGTTCTTTCCCGGTACCCGTGGCGCCCTCGATAAGTACTGTGCTGTCGCTTTCGGCAATTTGGGGAAGGATGTTAAAAAGTTTGAGGATCCTGTCATTTTTGCTCAATATGTCATCGAAGGTGTGGTGTTTGGCAAGTTCTTGCCGCAGCCGGGTAATCACTGTCATATCCCTGAACGTCTCGACGCCTCCGATGATCTGCCCCTGGGAATCCTTTAAAAGCGCGGTGTTGACGGTGATAGGAATTCGCTTTTTATCCGCCCGAACAATATAAACCGACATGTCGGATATGGCCTTGCCGGTTTCGATTGATTTTTGAATCACACACCCTGTTTCACAAACATTGGCCCTGAAGACTTCAAAGCATCGCTTGCCGATGGCTTCCTCGCGCAAAATTCCCGTTATCTTTTCAGCCGCTCGATTAAACGAGGTAATTCGCTGGTCCATGTCGACGGTGAAAACGCCGTCTGCCAGACTGTCATAAATGATTTGCTGGTATTCGGATATGGCGTATGTTTTAGGTTTCATTTCAAATTTTGCACCCGGTCATGACCATTTGGGAAAATCAAGATGGTTATGGGGGCGCATCATTCCAAAATGGGTTCAATTTGTTCCCTTTCCACAGATGGAAAAGGTGCATTTTGTTCCGAACCACTATCTCTGAATCAATTCAGAAAGTCAAATATTTTTTCAATTTTATTGTGTTTTCGAGCACCTGCGCCAACTGGCCGCAAACCCTGAGACGATGGTACGAATATTGCGGAAGTTAGAGAACGATTCAACGATCATTTCTAACTTAAACCCTATCCATAGTCACCACCAACGCCTTAAACCGTGGGTCCAAAGGTGATGCACACCCTGATTCAATTTTCAGTTTTGCACCAGTTTGTTTTTTAAACCCAAAGAAAGGAGGAACGCAAACATGAGGCGATTATTCAACTGGAAGAACATTCTTCTCGGGCTGACAGCCATTGCATTTCTGGCCGGGGGGATACTGATTGTCGATTCAAAAGGATTTGCCGGGCAAGACAGCATGACCCTGGCAAAGGCTGGGAACAAGATAGATTTTGAAAAAGCCTTCGAGGTATATACCCAGAAATGCAACGGCTGTCATGTTTCGGTGGCTGACCCCGAAAAACCGGGGCGAACCCGGGATGATTGGCACATCGTTGTCAATGTGATGCATGATTATGGGGTGGAGTTGACCAATGAGGAAAGTGAAATGATCATCGACCTGCTGTACAAGCTACGCCGGGGCATGGAACGGGAGGCGGGTTAATATTTGAATTTAACTGGTGTCCGTCCCCAAATGATAGGTTTTGGTTCAGAGCGAGGCTTTGTTAGAGCGATAATGCGGCTCCGGGCCAAAAAATGCCCGTTGGGGGCGGACGCTAACTACAAAATGGAGGCGAGATATGAAACGAAGAGAATTTTTAAAATCCTTGGCGGCAACCGGTGTTGCGGCTTCGGTTGGCGGTGCTCTGCCGCAGAGCGCCAGCGCGCGCAAAAAACTCGATTTGGGTGAAATCAAAAGCGTTAAAATCGATGTGCTCACTGAAACCAGCTGGTTTGACAACGATAATTTAAAAAAACACATGCTCGACTATGGCGGTGCCATGACCAACCAGTACTCGATCCCGTGGGATTGGGACAACGCCGGGGGCTATGCCGCCTTGCTGACGGTGACCACCCTGGAGGGCAAGGAAAGAAAATTTTTGCTGGATTCCGGCTGGAACAATGACTGGATGGACTATATCTGGGAAATGAACAACATTCCGGCCATGCTCAAAAGCGGTGAAATCGAATTCATGGTCCTTTCCCACTGGCACCTGGACCACTACTGGGGCATCGAATCCACCCTGAAACATAAACCCGATATTACCATGTATGCCCCCAAAACCGCCTATCCCGAGGACATGAAGCTGTTAAAAGGCGGCCATCTTACCGCAAAAAATAAAGCGGGCGAGGATGTTCATATTTGCAAAAACGACCATCCCCACACCGGCAAACTTGTACTAACTGATCCCGACGGGGACACGGGTGATGGAATATACCGGCTGATGCCGGGGGTCGCGACCCGGATGTTCGACGTTCCGATTCTGCTGCGGGTACGCGGCGAAAATGTCTTATACTTCAATGTCAAAGACAAGGGCATCGTCACCGTGACCGGGTGCTGTCATCCCGGCGTTCTGTCATTGTTTTCCTATGCCCGTAAAAACTTTAAAGATTATAAGCCTTACGGTTGTTACGGCGGTTTGCACATTACGCTTTTTGAGACCTGGGATCCCAAATTTGACGACATCATCAAAGGTGTCAAAGCCTTCAAAATTCAGAAACTGGCCTGCAATCACTGCACGGGCTGGATCTGGGCTGAAAAAGCCGCTGCCGCCGGCGTTCCGGTGGTCAAAGGCACGAACAAGTATAAAACCTATAAGCGGCAGTCAACTGTTGCCACGGCCAGCAACGCTTTTTTGACCAACGGAGACTCGGTCGTTTTTTAGCCTTTTTATAATCAGAGGCTCACAGAAAGATTGAACCGCCCCGCTGCAAGCAATGGGGTATCAATCGGAATATTGATAATCGCCCCAGAGCGGTGAGGAATTAAACCTTAATCCGCCCCAGGAGGACTTGTCCGCCTCCGGCGGATTAAAATCTATCGGCCCTCTGATCAAAGGGGAGAAAAAGTCATGGACAATGGCTTTTTCTCCCACTCATATCTGAAGGGAGGAACAGGTGTTATGAACGAACTCATGGATTCAGATAAAAAATTCAATTACCTATTCGGACTCATAAATCTAATTGCAATTTTCTGTATTGTCTGGTTGCTATGGTATGTGTTCATGAATCCGAATGCAGTGATGAAGCTGTATACGCCAATGTACGGATTTTCCCTGGTGGTTGCCTTTATAACCGTCATTGTTCTCATCCATCAGGTCGCCGATGATTATCCCTTTTCCAAAAGTGGATCTGGAGGATCGGGTCTTTTCCAAAGAGGCATACTTTTAACCATTTTCTCTATAATTTTAATGCTGTTTCTGGTGTATGTTTTCTTTTGGAATTTCATCGGCAAATTTGGGATCGCTTACTTCAGCCCTCAATCCATCATTGCATCGGGGGGCATCGGCGCTGAAATTTTTGTGGCCCGGGAAAACGCATCCACGGCCATCGTTTATTACTGCACGGCTTTTCTGTGGATCGCACTATTCTGGAATGTCGGCTTTAAAAACTGGCCCTGGCAGGACGCCAGCCGCGGGGTTCGCGCCGGATCAAAACTGTTTACCATTCTCTTTTTTGTCAGCATTGTCTATTCGATTATGTTCCATCCCCATGTTTGTTCCCTGTTTTATCCGGCCCAGGTAAAGGCCGGTGTTGATCCCTGGTGGGCGGATTTTGCCGGAACAGGCAGCGCCTTTTTCAGCCTCGGACTGGTATTGTGCAGCCTGTTCTGGATCATTATCTCTGAATTTCTGTGGGAAGGCTATCCCTGGAAATTGATGGATAAAAATGGCGAAGGAACCTTTATCAAAGGCGTGGTCACGTTTTGTGTCACCCTGCTTCTTGGGGCCATCACCCTGTATGTTCTCTTGCAAATAATGAATATTTTTTGGGACGAGGCCTTCATGGGAGGACAATATACCGACGGACCTGATTTTCGCTGTATTCATGCTGCGGAAATCAGTGGTTTTTTTGTTCTGGCCGCTTTTATATTAAAACACTATTTTAACAATTTTCCGAATATCGGCGGCCTGTGGTTGAGGGCTGTTCTGCGGACCCTGGTTGCCATTGCCGGGGGCATGCTGTTTTACGGGTTTTACTATTCACCGGCTGCCAATTTTTTCCTTTCCAAGGTCCCCGGCTTTGCGCAACCCGCCGACACATCACTGGTTTGGACCATCTTATTTTTAAGCGTCATTATGGTTCAAGTCGATTTTTTCGAGGGGTGGCCGTTGCGCAAAAACGTGGCTTTGGCGCAAGGGGCTAAGGCCGTTTCAGGACAAGTGGCCGAAGAGATTGGATAGGTAATCTGAATGGATAAAAGCAAAAGAGAATTCTGCAAGAAGTACTTTTTTCAGCAAGCCGTGGATATTGCGGCCGGCTTTCAGGCCGGCGTCCAGGCCGCAAAAGAAAAGGAAGACTTTGAGGCTTTTTTTGATTCCTACGAATCCAGCTATTCACTGACGCTGGCCTATCCGGATGAAATTTTGCTGGACACCGCCCGCAAATCTGGTGTCAAAACCGAAGGACGGGAAAAAATTGAAATTGTAAAAGAGCTCATGAAAAAGAAAGGCGGGTACAATTATTGATTACGAAGAATTCTTCAGAAGCAAAATCGATAATATGCTGGTAACGACCTCCTGGGTCGACGATGTCAAAAGTGTCACCGGCTTAAAAGCGGTGAGCCAGATATGGGTTGAAAAGCCGGCCTGGTATTTTTGGATTTCAGACACACCCGGTGTGTATGCCCTCCAACTGGAGGGCATCACCGCTCCGGAACCAGACCGCCGGAATCAGGTCAAGGGAAATTTTGCGGTGAAATGCTATCCCTATGCCCACGAAAATGTTTTCAATTCTTTTTCGTTTCAGGAACGGACCCTGATTCAAAGCAAATCCTTTGACCACACCCATACACCGCGCTTTTCGCACCGCGAGCAAATCCCGGATACCCTTTTCAACGTCGCAGCTGTGGAGCTGAACGTCGATCCGGAAGACCGGCAGGCCCTTTTTGTTCTGGAAGGTCTTGAAAAAATGCATATTTCTTACGACGACGAAACGGTCGTAAATTACCCGGTACTCCAGCAAAAAAAGCGATTCGAAAGTGGCGAAATCGACCGCAATGTTCCCGGCTGGGACCTGGGTTACCCGTTATTTGATCGGCTGATCTGTCTCTATTCCTTTTATAGCAAAAAAACACCCATGCGGTTGTGGCTAACCCGCTCTCCCGGCTTTGCATATGTCTTCGATAAGAACCAGCCCAAATACGTACAAGCGCCTGAAATCAATCTTTTTTCTTTGAGTATCTTATTTGGCAATACGGAAACGGACAATCACGAGGAGGCAGACTTGATCCAGCGGAAAAGTATCGCTGACGATCAGGAGCTGGTTTACAAGCGCTCGTTTCACTGCGATCATTTTCACAGAGAGTCGGATCAGCCCCCCCACATGCCCCCGCTCAACGAACAGTGGTGGTCCCTGGCGCATTCCGATTATAAATCGACGCTGTCTTCCACCTGTGGATGCAACTGATTCGCTAGATTGTCGCACGTCGATCCGATCAGCATATTCTGTCGCTAATATCACAGGCCGGTTTGAAGGCAGTCGTAAACGACATGGGGCGTTATGGATAGAATCGCCATTCCTGTATTCAAATCACGCGTCTCGCCGGTCTTTGATTCATGTACGCGTCTCCTGCTGGTAGACCTGGATCAAAATCAGGAAATCGCTCGGACAGAAATTTTAATGGAGGGATTATCCGAGATTGAACGCTTGAACGTGCTGAAAAAAGCAAACGTCTGTAAAGTTATATGCGGAGGAATCAGTGATGGCTTTTATAATATGGTCTCCCGTGCCCAAATCTCAGTGATAACCGGAATTGCCGGTGAAGTGAATCAGGTTATGTCGGCATTTAGATCCAACCGGCTTGGCGAACCTTGTTTTTATATGCCGGGTTATAAAAACCCCCAAAATTAAAAAAGGGTCATATTCAACTTTAATTGCGATGCGTTGCCATCAAACATAGTTGCAATTCCCCCATTACTTAAAGCCAAAAAGGGGGCTTATAGAAAACAGCCCCCTGATGGGTGCATTATTACAGCCAAGACCGGTCCGGATGAATGTCAAACCAAAAAATGTTCCGGGTTCAGAGGTTCAAAACCCCGAAGGCTGAACCCTTGAATCCGCCAGAGTTTTCTGCGCCTTTGGCGTGCCAACAAGCCTTTGAACCTAACGCCCCCATACCGTAATCACCACCGCGCCGGTCACCATCAGGCAAGCGCCCGCAAAACGAAGGGCAATATATTTTTCTTTGAAAAACAGGGGCAGGCGGTACAAAAACGGAATCGGAATCCAGTGCTGTTCCATCTGTTTAAGTTTCTGGATACCGGATCAAGTCCGGCATGACAGTCAGAAATCAAGTGAATGTCTGAGCAACAACACACTCTGTCCCGCCGGCATGAAAGAAAAAGCTCCCCCGCTGCCTATCTATTTAAAGCATAGAAAGTGCAGATTGAAGGGGTCTTCGGGTATCTCCAGCACCTGCACATTTTCAAAACCGGCGTCTTTGAGCATTTCGACTGCTTTCTCCCGCCCCCACATCATTCCCAGACCGCTGCCGCCGTCGACCAGACCCACCGGCAGGCAGTGCATCAGGCTCACTGTGTATAAAAAAGGGCCCATTGGATGTCCCAGATTGTCCGCCAGGTTGGTTCGGGCGGCAATATCCACCATTGAAAACCTGCCGCCCGGTGCCAGGATGTGGTGGACTGCCTGAAGGGCTTCCAGGGGCCGGGTCTGGTCATGGATGGCATCAAAGGCCGTCACATAGTCAAAGGCCCCTTGAACTTCAGGATTTTCTTTAAGGGTGGCGGCATCTGAAATGACAAATTCCAGGTTGCTCAGCTGTTGTCGGGCTGCCTCGCTGCGCGCGGTTTCGATGGCCTCCCGGGAGATGTCGATGCCGACAAAACTGCTTCTAGGAAAGGCGCCGGCCATCAAAATCAACGCCACACCGGCGGCACAACCCAAATCACAAACCCGGATACCGGATTGCAGCTCCTCGATGAGCCGGCCCTCGTCGACAGCCGGTAAAAATTTGTCTACCAGCACCTGCCGGTGTTTGGCATCGGCCAGTTGGGACATAAATGCCTGAAATTTCGGATAATGGTCATATGTGACGCCGTCTCCGGTAGCAAAGCCCTCAACCACCGCTTCCATGGCAGACGCTGACAACAGTGGTATCTCCTGGGTGTAGACGCCCAGGTTGGAATTGCCCGCGCGTCTTGCAAGTAAATCCCCATGCTGCTTCGGCAGATAATATCGATTCTTTTCATCTGCCCCCATGGATAGTTCCACTATTTGCCCGGTAACCATGACACCCAGCCACTCCTTTATGTATCGCGGGTTTAAATCTGCTTTATCCGCTATCGCCTGGAGGGTCTGAGGGCTTTCGAAGGTGTCCATGACATCGAAAAGACCGGTTTGATATCCAACGGCCATGGCAAGGTTTAAGGCACTGAAATTCAAAATGTCGGTCAGTTTTTCAGCGAAGGGTTTGGGGGTGTCTGCTGAATGATTCGTCATGAGGGGCTCCCGTAAAAATCGAAAAAGATATTGGAAGCTGTTTCAAATTTAAAACAGCTTCTATTCATTATTACGAAGCGGGGAGATATGCAAACGGAAGGTGGCGGGCTGTAATTAAAAGTGGCTACCAATGGGTTTGGTCGACTATTCAGTTTGGTCCGCCAAAGATTTTTTGATTAATTTTAAAAGGGTCAGCTTTTCCTCGGGGCTAACCGCCTTTTCCTTAAAAGGTTTCTTTGAGCTTTCCAGGTATTCCTTAATCAGCTCATCATTTTCATACCAGATGGTTTGATCTTCTTGTTTGATAGTTATGTCTTCCATATGATCCAAAATCCTATTCCAGCAGTGCTGATGACGCGTCTATTTTTATTTTCAAAGGTGCGCCTCCCTGCATAGCTGGATGACGCGTCTATTTTTATTTTCAAAGGTGCGCCTTTTTAAGATGGCATTTATTAAGAAACGGATGATTATCAAATGCGGCCGGGTTTGTACAGCCTAAAAGTGAAATTTCATTATTTCTGCCAATTTATGTAGATCTAGTGGTATTATTTACTTGACATACAACATGTAGTAGGTATATGATCCCTGTCGAATTTCAACCCATTCAGAAATACGCATGGTTGCAGAACTGAAGTCAAACCGGATCATCACACCGAATACGCGCTGTTCAGAATATAGATCCCCCGGAACCGATTAACACAAAACTGACCGAAAATTGCTATAATTCATACAATTCCAAATGGTTGCCGTTCAAATTCTCATCCGGAACAAACGGTGGATTATATTTAGAGCCCGGGTTGCATTCAGGTCTTTAATGAGTATATTGACCCATTACCCGTCCAATACCCATTGAATCATTGCGGGTGGAGAAGAAAATGCAGACACTTATCTGGTTAACCAATGAAATCCCTTATGTGATGGCACCGGCAGCATTGATTGCCGCAATGCTGGGAATTTCTGTTTTCACTTCGGTGATACGCATCACCCAGCAGGCTTCCAAGGTGATGATGGTCGGGGTTATGATCGCTTTGACCGTCGGTGTGGTGGTTATCCAATCGGTACAATAAACCGCCGTTGTCCTTGCAGGCATCGATTGCCTGCCGCAATTGATATTTCCTTTTGCATTACCTGCCCAAGATCGCCCGAGCTGAATGCTTCCCGTACCCAAACCTGAAACTTTCTTCTATACAATAAATTCTCTTGCTACCTTGATATAGTTGGATATATTAACAATTAACGATTAACAAATAACGATTAACTATCCGAGGCACGAGGATCCTCCCATGACAAGAACAAAAATCCACAAACTCCTGCAGTCAGAAGCGCCCCTGGACAAGGTGCTGATAAAAGGCTGGGTCAGAACCCGCCGGGACTCTAAGTGCATTCTCTTTTATTGAAATCAACGACGGCTCGTGTCTGAAAAACATCCAGGTCATTGCCGACGAATCCCTTGCCAATTATGAAGACATAAAAAAATTGACCACCGGTTCCGCACTGACCGTAAACGGCAAACTGGTGGCGTCCAAGGGCGGTGGCCAAAAGTGGGAGGTAGCGGCCGATCAGGTTGACATCATCAGCCTGGCACCGGATACCTATGCCCTGCAGAAAAAGCGCCACAGCGATGAATTTTTAAGAAGCATTGCCCATCTGCGGCCCCGAACCAACAAATATGGGGCCGCCTTTCGCATGCGGTCTGAAATGTCCTTTGCCATCCACAAGTTTTTCAAAGACAAAGGCTTTCGATATGTCCACACCCCCATTCTCACAGGGTCTGACTGCGAAGGGGCCGGTGAGTTGTTCAAGGTGACGGCCCTTGACCTTGACAATCCCCCCAGGCAAGACGGCAAGACGGACTATCTGCAGGATTTTTTCGGCAAAGAAGCCAATCTGACGGTTTCCGGTCAGCTTTCGGCCGAGATGTTTTGCCTGGCCCTGGGCGATGTCTACACTTTCGGGCCGACCTTCCGGGCTGAAAATTCAAACACCCGCCGTCACGCCGCCGAGTTCTGGATGATCGAGCCTGAAATGGCCTTCTGCGACCTGGAAGGCAACATGGACCTGGGCGAAGAATTGATCAAATACCTGAGCGCCTATGTCATGGACGAATGCGCCGAAGATCTCGAGCTGTTTGCCAAATGGGTGGACAAAAGCCTGATGGCGACCCTGGAAAATACGGCCACGTCGGACTATGTGCGCCTGCCTTACCGCGAAGCCATGGAGATTTTGCAAAAATCCGGGCAAAAATTTGAGTATGAAATCGGGTTCGGCAAGGATCTCCAGACCGAGCACGAGCGGTTTCTGACCGAGCAACACTTTAAAAAGCCGGTGATCGTCTATGATTATCCCAAAACCATCAAGCCGTTTTACATGCGTCTCAATGACGACGATGAAACCGTGGCCGCCATGGATGTGCTGGTGCCCAACATTGGAGAAATCATCGGCGGCAGTCAGCGCGAAGAACGCCTGGAAGTACTCGAAGCCCGCATGGATGAAACCGGAATGGATAAAAACACCTACTGGTGGTACCTGGAAGCCCGCAAGTACGGCAGCGTGCCCCACAGCGGTTTCGGCCTGGGCTTTGAACGCCTGCTCATGCTGGTAACCGGCATCAGCAACATCCGCGATGTCATTCCCTTTCCCCGCACACCGAAGAATATCGATTTTTAAAGTTGGATTGGATAACTAATGAAGGTGTGTATAAATAAGTGTCTGTAATTATTAATTATAAAGAAAAATCCGTGGTGGGTCCAAAAATAAAAGATCTGCCACGGATTTAAAAAACCCATCCATCACTTCCCGAATTGTAAAAAATCTAAAGTAGCCGCATTTTTTATATGCACCTACATTCTTTTTGCCTGCCTCTCACCAGCGTGTACCTGCACTGGTTAAAGCCTGCTTGCCCAAACCCTATGTCTTGTCGGTCATTTCATCGTAAAGATCGCGTTCGTCAACAATGCGTTTGGCTTTAAACTCGGTGCGCTCGAGGGAGCCGGGTGCCATCATTTTCACGATGGTGCGCAGTCCTTTGGCCTTAAGTCGGGCCGCCAGATTTTCCTGCAATGCCGCAACCTGTGCGGCAGGCACATCCGGCAGGGGCTCGGCCTGCACGATCAGCTCATCCATGGTTTTTTCCCGGGTAATGATAATGCGAAACTCGTCGGAAAAGCCGTCGATGCCCCGGATCACGTTTTCGATGGCGCTGGGGTAGACATTTTCGCCCCGGACGATGAACATGTCATCGGCCCGACCGTAGATGCCCCGGGGGAACCGGGGGTATGTGCGGCCGCAGGGACAGGGATCAATCACCCAGCGGCTTAAATCACCGGCCCAGAAGCGGATCATGGGCTGGGAGGTGCGCTCCAGATGGGTGTAAACCGTCACCCCCTCCTCACCGTAGGGCACCCGCTTTTTTGTTTCCGGGTCCACCAGTTCGGCATAAACCACGTCCTGCCACAGGTGCATGCCCTGGCGCTGAGAGCATTCCCCGTCTGTCATCCAGGGCGCCATTTCCCCGGTGGAGCCGGAGTCCAGGCACACGGCCTCGTAGGTTTCCTCGATGCGTTTACGGGTCGACGGCACTCCTGCGCCGGGTTCACCCGAAAAAAAGAGAATCCGAAAATTGAAATCCCTGGCCGGATCATAGCCCATGGCCCTGGCTTTTTCGGCGATATACAGGCTGTAGGACGGCGTGCCGTAAAACACGGTGGGCTTGACGTTGGCCATCCACTCGATGGCCCGTTCGGACTGTCCGGGCACCCCGGCTCCGAAGGGAAAGGCGGACGCCCCCAGGCGCTCGGTGCCCAGCATGGCCCCCCAGCTGCCCCAGTAGAGGCTGAAAAAGGAGCCGATGAAAACAATATCATCGGGGCGCACGCCCATGGCCCACATCACCCGGGCATGGGCTTCGGCAATGCGCTGGATGTCGCCCTTGCCGACCCCAAAAGCGGTGGGGTTGCCGGTGGTGCCTGAAGTTCCGTGCACCCGGCCGATTTCCTCGTATGATATGCACAGGTTGCTGCCAAAGGGCGGATGTTCGGCCTGGTCGGCACGCAGCTCGTCCTTGGTCAGAATCGGAATGGCCTCAAAATCATCCAGTGAGCGGATATCCTCCGGATTGACCCCGGCCGCATCCCATTTTTGGCGGTAAAGCCCGGAATGTTCATAGGCATACTTCAGTTGCTGTTGCAGCTTGGGCAATATAATGGTTTGCTCCCGCTCCTCAGGATCCATGGTTTCCATTTCGGCAAACCAGTATGCCGAATCAGGATCGGGATGATAGCTCGGGTCATAGACCGGCGGCCAGGTTTTCATGTTATTCCTCCAAAATTCTAATAATTAATATCGGTTACGGTCCATTGATGCTCGATGCTGGTTACTGGTTCCTTGTCACTGGCTCCTGGTAGCTGCGAGCTCGGGATGGTCAGCCAGAGACCAGAGGCCAGAGACCATCATCGAGTATCTCAAGTTTTATAATCCTTGCTTACTCGCCAAAGCCTCTTTCAGCCCGCTAACGATAGCAGACCGGCTGGATCCCGGCGGATAGACGCCGTCAAAGCCAATTTTTGCCAGCTCCTCGGCATCCTCCGGAGAAAACACACCGCCGATTAAAAATACCAGCTCCTCTTTGAAGCCTTTTTCCGCGGCTTTTTGCATTAACAGACTTCCCAGACTCAAATGGGCGCCCCCCAGGGAGCTGACCCCGATAACATCGACCTGCTCCTGTATGGCGGTGGTGATGATCTCATCGGGCAGGCAATTGCCCAGATAGATCACTTCCATTCCCTCATCGCGCAGTTCCATGGCCACGGTCACCAGGCCCCGGTTATGCACATCCAGACCCAGTTTGGCCATCAAGACTTTTGTCTTCCGGTTCATTTCTTTTCCATTTTATATCTAATTAATATAACAGCAATAATTAAATCATTCATTCATAAGGCGTGGGAGCGGCTTTTAGCCGCGATTATAAGGTTTGGGAAAGACTATCGCGGCTAAAAGCCGCTCCCACACGAATACAAGTCACTTTGGCCAGAAGAAAAAACAAGTTTTTAAGCCTCAGGCTTAAAAACTTACCACAACACCGGCGGCTTCCAGAGCCCGAAGGCTTGTTTGAACACGGCAAACAACTCACCTTCACTGCAACCCACATCGGCGCATTCCACCGCCAGGGGCAGGATGTTGGTCCCGCTGCGGCAGGCTGTTTCCAGATTCTCTAAAGCCGCGCTGACTTTCTGATTGTCCCGGCTGTTTCTAAGCTTTTCCAGGCGCTGATGCTGCCTTTCGGCCACACCCTGGGGATAGCGAAAAACGTTGACCGGCGGCAAATCGGCCTTGGTCTGGTAAATATTTTCGGCCACCACCCGGGTCTGGCCGCTTTCGGTCAGCTCCCGTTCTTTGCGGAAATAGTCTGAGATTTTGCGATGGATCCAGCCCTGTTTTATGGTGGCCACGTAGCCGCCCATATTTTCGATCTCATCCAGTTCGGCCAGAATACGCCCCTCCATCTCATCGGTGAGGGCTTCCACGTAAAAGGATCCGCCCAGCGGATCCGCCACCTGGGTGACACCGGTCTCCTCCTGCAGGATCTGCTGGGTGCGCAGGGACAGCAGGGCGGCCTCCTCGGTGGGCACCGAATAGGCTTCATCAAAGGAATCCACGTGCAGCGACTGCACCCCCCCCAGCACCGCTGCCAGGGCATGATAGCCGGCGCGCACCACGTTGTTTAAAGGTTCCTGGCGGGTTAAGGAAACCCCGGATGTCTGCACGTGGCAGCGCATCCAGGTCGCCCGGGGGTCCTGGGCGCCAAAGCGGTGCTGCATGATACGGTGCCACAGCCGGCGCACCGCCCGGATGCGGGCCACCTCTTCAAAAAAATCGTTGCCGATGGACCAGAAAAAAGCCAGCCGCCGCCCCAGCCAGTCGGCATCGTGGCCGCGGGCCCGGAGGGTTTCCATGGTTTCAACGGCGTTGGCCAGGGCCACGGCCATTTCGGTAACGGCCGAGGTTCCGAACTCGCGCAGGTTGTAACCGTTGATGGTCATAAAATTCCACAGGGGCACCTCTTTGCGAATAAACTCGATGTTGTCACACTGGATTCGGAAACAGTCCTCGGGTGGAATGTACTCCGGTCCGCTGCGGACAACCTCCTCTAAGGTAATGTCGTTCTGGATGCTGCCCTTGAGCTTGTCCCAGGGGATGCCGCGCCGTTTGGCCAGGGCCAGGTACATGGGAAACAATATGGCCGAGTTGGAAGGGTAGTGAGAGACCAGGGATACCGTCACCTCGTCTAAAGCGATATCCTTAAACAGCAGGTCCATGTCCTCCACCGAATCAATGGCCACCCCGGACATACCCACCTGGCCGGTGGAAACCGGGTCGTCTGAGTCGTACATCTGAATGGTGGGCAAATCAAAAATAATGGAAATACCGGTGGCACCGTGATCCAGCAGGAATTTGATCCGCTCGTTGGTGTCTTCGGGGCCGCCGTAACCGGCCAGCTGCCGCCGGGTAAACGCCCGGCCCCGGTACATGTTGGCATGCACCCCGCGGGTAAACGGCTGCTCGCCGGCATTGCCCAGGTCGGTGCTGTAATCGAAGTCCGGGTTGCTTAAAGGCGTGTAGAGCAGGTCCCTGGGCGTTTGGGAACCCAAAACCATTTGCGGAATGGTCTGCCAGTTCTCCCGGTCGGCCGGCCGCACATCTTTCTGCTGCCATTTCTCAAAGGCCTGCTTGATCTCGTCCAGGGCCTGGGGGTTATAAAGGGCGGTGCGTTTTTGATCCTTTAAGGCTTCTTGCAGCACCTGTTTGGTGGTTTTCTTTTTCGGGGTCATATTAGACCTATTATAGTAGGGTTAATGGGCTGGCTTGACACGGTTAATTTGAGTTTAGAAATTCTTAACTGATTTGCCGCTGCAGATCAACTTTTTAGTTGGTTTTTTCCGACCAGGATTGAAGCCGGAAATTTGTTTATACCTCTTATATATCAAATTTTTTACGGTATAATAACTTGACAAACAAATTAAATTCATATATTATAAATCATTAACGAATTTAATTCGATAACCATGGATAAACTCGATCGTAACATACTCAAGGCGTTCCAGCTGGACGCCAGGGTTAAAAACGCCGATCTGGCCCGGGAGCTGGGTGTGGCCCCTTCGACCATGTTGGAGCGGGTGCGCCGGCTGGAGGAACGGGGTTATTTCAACGGGTTCAAAGCGGTTATCAATCCTGAAAAACTGGGACTTGCCGTACAGGCCATGGTCTCGGTCTCCCTCGGTCAGCACTCCACCCAAACCATTCGGCCCTTTGAAGAGGCGGTTAAAGAAATCCCCAATATTCTGGTCTGCTACCATGTCACCGGCCGGTTCGATTATATCCTGCACGTGGTTGCCAAAAATCTGAAACAGCTGGGGGTCCTTGTCAAGGAACGCATCGCATCCATGCCGGGGGTGGGCAAGACAGAGACGTTTCTGGTCTTTTCCGAAATCAAGAACGAGAACGGCTTTCCCCTGGATGAAGCCGGGGACCCATGACCCGTATAACAGCAGGGGAAAGTAGAATTAGGACACGGATTAACAAAGATAAACACGGATTTTAAATCAAAATGATTTTTTTCGTCCGCGACGAAACCAAATAAATTTGTGCAATCCGTGTCCCCCTAAAAAAAGGAACGCTCCTCATGGCCAAGAAAAAAAGTGTGCTTGATTTCTATGAAATGAAGAAAAAAGGCGAAAAAATCACCTTCCTGACCGCCTATGATTTTCCGACGGCCCAGTTTGCCGAAGAGGCCGGGCTGGACATGCTTCTGGTGGGGGATTCGCTGGGAATGTGCGTCTATGGTTACAAAGGAACCATCCCGGTGGTGATGGACCAGATGATCTATCATGCCGATGCGGTGCGCCGCGGCGCACCCAACACCTTTGTCATCGGTGACATGCCCTTTATGAGCTACCAGTCTTCCCTTGAAAAAGCTGTGGAAAATGCCGGGCGTTTCTTAAAGGAGGCCGACTGCGATGCTATCAAACTCGAGGGCGGGGTGCGCATCGCGCCCCAGATTAAAGCCATTGTCGAGGCCGGAATCGTGGTGATGGGCCATATCGGCCTGACCCCCCAGTCGTCGGGTCAGTTGGGCGGGCACAAAGCCCAGGGACGCACGGCTGAAACCGCCAAATGGTGGTGGAAGACGCCCGGGCGGTGCAGGCGGCCGGTGCCCAGATGATTCTGCTCGAAGCCATTCCGCCGGAAGTCGGCAAATATATTACCGCGAACCTTGATATCCCGGTTTTATCCATCGGGGCGGGGCCCCACTGCGACGGCCAGCTATTGATCGTCTCCGATACCATCGGCCAGTTCCAGGCGTTTACGCCCAAATTTGTCAAAAAATACTGCAATGTGGCCGCCATGGTAACCGATGCCATGAAGGAATACGCAGCCGACGTCAGGGACGGCCAGTTTCCCGAAGACGAGCACTGCTATAAAATGATCGCGGGGGAAGAGGAAAAGTTTTTAAAGTTAATAGAAAAATAATGATTTAGCTTTTTAAAATGGGACACAGATTAACGCAGATAAATACGGATAAAACATTTTATGGATTAATTGTGCCACACACTTAATCAAATCCATTAATAATTTATCCGTTTAATCCGTGTTCATCCGTGTCCTAAAAAGGAAAAAGCCATGAGCAATTTAAGAGATTTATTAAAAATTTCCGAACAGCGGCTGCAGGAAGTCAATGACCTGTTGACCGACCCCGCCAATGAAACCGTCGGCCAGATCCTCGAGATCGTCGATAAATATGGTGGTCCGGAAGAAATTAACCGCCGGGCGGCCGGGGCACGCAATTTCGACAATCTCATGGCCCGATTAAAAGAGATCAATTCTCCGTATACTGCCGATATTGAATGGCTGACCGAACAGCGCGACAAGGGGGCCTTTGTCTCCATGGCTGATTATTATGATCGGGTTTTGGGCGATCGGGATGCCGCTGCAACGATCAATCGGGAGAATGCGGTAACCTTGGAGATCAGCGCCTTGCAGTTTTTTCCCTGGCTGATTACCGAAGCCAAACAAGCAATTGCAGACAAAGAACTGATGCCTGCCCGCTACATCCGGGTGCGCAACATGAAAGAGCAAGCCGAAGACAATGGCGATATCCTGGCCACGGCCGCCGCTGTGCAGGTGGTGGGTGCCACCTACGTTGAAACCCTCGACACAAGGGCACCGATGGATCCAATATCCACCTTGGGGGCCCGGAAACCATTACCGGTTATTTCGGTGGGATCGGCCAGCCCAATGACCACCCCTACAAGTGGATTGATGAATATCTTTATTATTACACCACTTACGGGGTGCGCCAGGTATTAAACATCAATGCCGGTACGATCCTGGCCGGGTATATGCTGCACAAGCTGGGGGTGGATAACGAGTTTAAGATTTCGGTTTACATGGGCAATGACAATCCATTGGCCATTCTCTGGACCTTAATGACCGCCCGCCTGTTTGCCCGCGAGGACGGCACCACTTCCCTGATCGGTTTTAACCTGTCCAATTCGGCTGACAACGGGACCATCCGGCAGGCTGCCAAAATACGCCGGGCCCTTGGTCTGGAAAAAGTGGTGCGTTTTGAGCACCACATCACTGAAACCCAGAAGTCCATCGTTATTCAACCTTATAACCGTCGCGATGAACTGGTCGAGGTGGCCCGGGAAGTGCCCAACATCGCCGCTAAACACGAAGGCGGTGATCCCGAGATCGATGGTGCCCGGGAACACCCCAGTGACATTCTGGAATACTTTCTTACCAAAGAGGACATCGTCTCCCAGGGTTTGATGGATTTCCTAGAGCGAAATTATCTGGATAAGCACGATGCGTTGAACCGCACAGCCGACGCCCTGGTAAAAGCGGGGATTGACGTGGTGTGCGCCGGTAACCTGCATAAATTCGGTGGCCAAACCTAAGTTTAACGGCAAACGAGCAGTATATGTCCTATACGGCCAATAAGTCTTAGGATAACGACAATTTCCTTCTCTGGAGGATACCAACAATGAGCCATGACCCGTTGACCCATTTATATAGTCGCGAAACGCTAAATGCCCAGCCGTCTGCCATCCGTGACATCTGTGCCCTGGTTGCCAGGCCGGAGGTGAAATCCCTGGCCGGTGGCTGGCCCGATCCGGAAAAATTCCCCCTGAAGGCCATCCGCCGCATCTTTGACCGGCTGATTTCCCAACACGGCGACCGGATGCTTCAGTACGGCTCCACCGAGGGCCTGCTGGAGCTCAGACAGATTCTGGCCGACCGTATGATCACCGAAGGAATGTCCGGGACCGGTCCCGACAACCTCATGATCACCCATGGATCGACCCAGGGCATGCATCTGGCGGCCCAGGTTTTCGTCGACCGGGAGGATGTGGTCTTCTTCGGACTGCCGACCTATTTCGGCGGCCCGGGAGCGGTCCGCTCCCGCAGCGGCAGGGTTGTCGGCATTGCTGTAGATGATGAAGGCATGATAGTGGAGCACCTGCGCATGGAAGCCACCCGGCTGAAGGCCTCCGCCAAACGTATCAAAGGAGTCTATGTCATTCCCAATTTTCAGAATCCCAGCGGGGCAACCCTCAGCCTTGAAAGACGCCTACAGCTGGTGCGTCTGGCTGAAACCCATGACCTCATTATTTTTGAGGATGACCCCTACGGTGAATTGCGCTTTGAAGGCGCCCCATTGCCCTCGCTCAGATCCCTGGATCGCAGCGGGCGGGTGATTCAGCTGCGCTCCCTGTCAAAAACCTTTGTGCCGGGCTTTCGCCTGGGCTGGGCCGTCGGCGATGTGGGTGCTATCCGCCAGATGGTCGTGGCCAAACAATTTGCCGATGCGGCCACCAACACGCCGGCCCAGTATATCCTGCTCGAGTTCATCCGCCAGGGACTTTTGGATAAGCAAATCCAGGACAATGTGAAGTACTACCGCGCCAAACGCGATTTTATGCTGGCCCAGATGGATCGCTTTTTCCCCACCGAGGTGACCTGGAACCGGCCCGGGGGTGGGTTTTTCATTTTTGTACAGCTGCCCGAGGACATGGATGCCGCCGATCTTTTCCGGCAGGCGGTGGACAAAAATGTGGCCTTTGTCACCGGCCAGCCATTTTTTGTGGACGGCAGCGGCCACAACACCCTGCGCCTTTCCTACGCCCAGGCCGGTCACCAGGATATCGAGTATGCCATCCGCAAAATCGGGAATTTGATTAAGGCGCATATAGTCGGCCGTAAAACCAATAACGCCGCTTAAAGAGTTTTCCCAGTTTATAAGCTAAGCCCGTTAGCCGATTATCGCTAATGTCAGTTTGTCATGCCGGACTTGATCCGGCATCCAGAAGTGTAACGCTTTGAAAAAGAACTGGATTCAGGATCCGTCATCCTGGGCTCGATCCAGGACCGGAATGACAAAACAAACAATAGGCATAGTTTTGTCAATTGCGGCAAAGTCTAAATGAATTGATCGCGGCTGGAAAGCCGCTCCCACTTGACAGGCATCTAGCCTTCTTCTCACATTTAATTCCTCCTGCCCCATCCCAAACCCGAACCTTGACTTTAAATCCGGCTTGTTGTAACAGGTTTGGAATCCAATCAACCCAATTTCCCCGCGAGGTGCCCCATGGCGCGCTATCAGCACAAGGATGTTGAATCCATCCTGAAACTTTTCGAACTTGAACTGTCCACTTTAAATCGCCTCAGCCGGCTTGATAAAATGAAAATAAGAAAACGGGTGGCCAATGCCATTTTGCCGGCTCTGGCCGCGAGCAATTCGGAACCGGACCTCTTTCTGAACATGGTTGAAAACAAACTCAGGGATGTGTTCGATTTGTTTTTTGACGGGTGGGGCTTCAGGGAAAAACTTCACAAACGGGTCGGGGTCATCGTTAAAGAGAACAAAAAAAGACAAAAAGCGCAACCGGCAGCTGGGGATCCCGGTTAACGGCACCCTGCACCCGTTGGGCCGGTAAAAAAAAGCAGTGTGTTGGTATCATTTTTGCCGGGAGTATGAAAAGTGGCCCCCATCGAAAACCGCATCAAGCGGTCGTCGATCACGATCCCATCGCCATTGATGCCATCGATACAGCCGTGGCCGGAAAAGCTTTCCGGATAAAAATCCGCCAGTAAAAAATTCCCAATCTAACTGATTGCCGCCTCATGGTTTCGATCTCGCCGCGGGATGAACCCGTGTACATCATCTCCTGGTCTTTAAGGATTTTAGATTTCTCGAAGAAGTTGTCTTTGAGCACTTTGATGAGCTAAAAAGACAAGGGCTGGAAAGCGTATTAAAGTGACAATGGCGTACTTAAAAATAGTCCGCACCAAATCATTTACCCATCTCAGATAAACCAAATCGGTCAACAACGCCCCCCGAGCTGCATCAGAAAACACCCCTTTACCCTTGATCTATTCTCAGGTGAAAACCCGAACAACCTCAACAGCATCATCTATCGTTTGCGGCTGTTTGAGTGCATCCATTTATTTAATCATTCCCTAAATACACCCGGGATCGCAAAAAAAGTCCAGGCTTGAATGGTGAATTAAGTAAGTCGAGTTTTTGCATGAAACAGAATGTGCAAGGAAAAAATTTCTATCTTTACAGCATTTTACTGCATTTGACACCATTTGACAGCAGAAAGTGAAAAAAAACCTTCACATAAAGCCTTTTTTAGATTAAAAATACTTATACGGCCGCTGAAAATTGGTTTTAAAACTGGAAATTAAACGCACACACGGGGAGAAGCTAGAATATCGACAACATCCATGCTAAAGAAAATGGGGGTTATTGCCGATAACTTAACCGACAGAGAGGTGTCGAGGAAAAAATGGGATTGTGGAAAGTATTCAAAGTCGACCTCGACCGAATTGTCCGCGTTGAGTAAAAACCACAACCATCGGCCTGCTTAACCCTTAACCCTTCTTCCGCTTCCCCGTTTTTAACACCTGCATAATTGATGTCGCGCCCTTTTTCAAATAAGGTATATATTTATGAATTCCATCAAACTGCCCCGAATGGACTGTAAAACGGTCAGCCGGGAGATCGGTGATTTTGTCATCGAATCCGTTCAAGCGGTGGGTGCCACCGGCTGTGTGGTGGGTCTGTCCGGGGGTGTCGACTCGAGCACAACGGCGGCCCTGATTAACAAAGCCTTTGCCGGGACCCATCGAAAAAAAGATAATCCCCTTGAACTGGTGGGGTATATCCTGCCGACCCGCATCAACAAAGAGGCGGATTTCAGGGATGCGGAGACCCTTGTCAAGTCGCTTTCAATCCGCTGCGAGACCCACAGCATTGAAAAGCTGGTGGAGGCCTTCAACTCAACCAACCCGGAAGCGTTTGAGGTTAACTACCACCGCGGCAACCTTATATCCAGGGTCCGGGCCAATGTATTGTCGACCAAAGCGGCCACCGAGCATAAAATCCTGGCTGGCACCGGCAACCGGGATGAAGATTTCGGTATCGGCTATTACACCCTGTTTGGCGACGGAGCGGTTCATCTAAGCCCCATCGCCGGCTTGTCAAAACGGCTGGTACGGGAGATGGCATTGTATCTGGGGGTGGATGAAACCATTGTTCATCGCGTGCCCACCGCCGGGCTTGAGCCCGGCCAAAGCGATTTTAAAGACCTGGGATATGACTATGATGTGGTCGAACTGGTCACCGAAGGCTTGGACCAGGGATTTACCGACCGGCAACTGGCGGACCACCCCCAGGTGGCCCCGCTGGTGGAAAAGCAGATTGCGCATTACCACTCCCAGTTCGGCGAGGCGCCGCAAGACACCGTTGAAAAAGTCGTGGCCGATATCATCCGGCGCCACCAAACGGCCATGGGCAAGGTAAAAATTGTCCACCCGCCGACCCCACAAATTTCTTTGATCTACGACTGATTATCAGTTAACCATCTAAAATCACAATTTATAACCACCTGTGAACCTTCCTTGTGCGTCGGGCGGGCCACTGTGCCCGCCTTTAAAAGAGGTGGCATCCTTATTTATGGTCGTTACAGTGGCCGACCCTAGGCTAATTGTCATTCCGGGCTTGACCTGTGGTTCGACAGGCTCACTACCCTGAGCTCCGTCGAAGGGGAATCCAGTGCTAATTTAATGGCTTACAATACTGGATTCCCGCCTACGCGGGAATGACGCAGGGGAACCCTGCCTTAAAAACCAGTGATTCTATACCAGCCGATATTAAACCTTTCAGAATATATTAATGACAATGGCCATTAACTCCACCCACCAGGCTGATAAACCATATCATATTGTAATTATAATAAATATTAACAAAAAAAACATCGGTGGAAAAATTCTTGTAAACCCTTTGAGCCGGTCGGCCGTCTAAACAATCAAATTCAAACAAAAGGAGGCCAAACCATGAAAAAGACAGTTTTGAAAATCAGTATGTTGATTGCCGGGTTGATATTTGTATTCACGAGTGCTTCCTGGGCCGACAGCGGGAAAAACGGGCATCGTAAATATGGGCCTGAAAAGCGGATCCAGGCAAAAAACCAGGGCGGCGGTTCTTATCACAAGCCGGTTGTGTACAAGCATAAGGTCGACCGGCACCACAAACGGTATTACAAAAAAACTGACCACCATCGACCGGCTCGCACCGAATCACAAATTCTACCACCGCAATAAATGGATTCAAAAACACCGGCAGCATCTGAAACACAAATGGATTCGCAATCATCGCCGCATTTATAGTGATAATTCCTATGAGGACGATGCGGCTTATAATGAATTTTCCGTTGCCGCGACCATCAGCGAACCGGGGGGGGAATTCAGCATCAGCACCAAACGAACCTGGTAAGTTGTAATTCTTTGCGGGAAGATATATCATTAAAGAGGCGGACAGCCCGGATATGACATCCAATATCCGGGCTGGGTCCGTGTTTTAATTACCCCCGGGGCATTAAAAGGTCACCAGCGTGTCTAACAAACAATTAAACCTGGCGCAGCAGCCCGAAGACAGCCATGACGATACAGCGAAGATGACAGATTCGCCAGGTTCGGTTTATGCTGACGAAGAACTGGTGAAGCGGGCGAAAAATGATGACCCCTGGGCCATTGAACAGCTGGTGCTGCGGTACCAGCAAAAAGTATACGCCATTGCCTACCAGATGCTGGCCGGCGATGCCGAAGAAGCCCGGGATCGCACCCAGGATGTTTTTTTGCAAGCCTTTCGCAACATCAAGCGGTTTAAGGGCAAATCTTCTTTTTACACCTGGCTTTACCGCATCGTGATCAACACCTGCATCGATGCCCGCCGGCGCCAGAACAGGTGGAAAAAGATCTTTTTTCCCTGGCGGTTTGACAAAAACAATGATGAGGCCCCGAACAATTCGCTGGAAGAAATTGCCGATGCCAATCCCAATTCCGACCCTCTGGCAACGGCCAGCGGCCGGCAGCTGGAAGATGATGTCAAAAGCGCTTTGAATAAATTGCCTCAACGACAGCGAACCATATTTCAATTGAAAGTTTTTCAGGAAATGAGTATAGCAGAAATAGCCGAAGCATTGGAACTGGCGGAAGGAACCGTCAAAACCCATCTTTTTCGAGCCACCCGGACCGTCCAGAAACAACTGAAAGGATGGGCCGGGGTTTAAGGAGTAAGGAGGTGCCGGCATGCAAGCATGTGAACACCTGAAAGAAAATTTAACGCTGTATGTATACGGCGAACTGGATCCGGTCACCGAACGGGAGGTTGATAACCACCTGGAAAATTGTGAAGGCTGTCGTCATGAGCACGAGCGCCTGTCAACCATCCTGACCAGGGTCAAGGAAGTCAGCGTGTCGCCGCAGCTATCACCCCTGGAAGCCAGGGCCATGGCCGCCAATATCAGCCGGACATTAAAAGCCGGCACCCGGCGGAACTGGTGGCGGCAGTACCTGGAATTTATGCCCTCGCGGTTGGTACCGGCGGCCGCCATGGCCGGCGCCCTGATTATTACAGTTGCCGTCGTTGGCTATATAAATCTGAACAATACCCCGGGCCCAGCGCCGGTTTCCCTGAATCAAAATGAAGAAATAATGCTAAGCGACACGGACCTGGAGATCCTGGACAACCTGGAATTATTAAAAGAAATGGATGCCATTCAAAAACTGTCCAGGGTGGTAACCCCCGATGATGAATCGGAATTGAAACGGGGTATGGACAACGACACGAGGGGAATGAGACAGGATGTCGATCGTAACTATCTGGTATAAAATCCTCCGGATTCGATGGGGTTTTGCGGCCGCAGCAGCCGGTTTTATCGTTTTGTTCTGTTACGCCCCGTCCTGGGGACATGTCGCCCGGCTCCATCACGAATCTGCCGCCATCCTGGTTCCGGACCGCATCGATACAGCCTTTGCGGGGTGTGGATTTTTATCGAAAAGAGACAAGAAATGGCAGGACCTGTCCCCGGAAGAAAAAAAGAAATTACGCAAGAGGTATAAAGAATGGCAGTCGCTGTCTCCGGAAGAAAAAGAAAAGATACGTCGGCGCATGAAGCGGCTCAACAAGATGTCTCCCCGGGAACGAGAGTCTTACCGGCAGTTGCATAAAAAGTGGCGCCACCTGCCGCCGGCTGAACGCCAGCAGCTTCAAAAAGAACTGAACAACTGGGAAAACCTTTCACCCCGGGAGCAGGAAGCAATACGACGGCGGTTCATGAAATAGAAATTATCTAAAAGGCCCACTGCTGACTATAAAATCAATGGGCCATCCAGCTATGCTGGAAAAATACACCTTTTATACCAGCAAAATAAGGTGTTGACCCTATTGAATTCGTGCTTTTTTCTGCTAATGCTGTGACAATGAGGGGGGCTACCAGACATCGACCTCTCTTCCTCTCCTTTTTTAAAGGGTGGTTCGTCCTGAACCACCCTTTGTTATTTTGGGCCCCTGGTAAGATGGTATGGCTATACCGATTCTACAAAAATGAACATCTTCCCGCCACAAACATCCCCGCCTTTGGTGCCCAGGTCATCCAAAAGGCTTACCTCCAGCAGTTCGGGGGTTTTGGTGGTGAGCAAACAACGCAGGGCGGCACTGCGCACTTCATTTTCACCGCAGCCGCCCCCCACGGTGCCGTAACTGGCGCCATCGGCACAGATGATCATTTTGGCCCCGGCTCCCCGCGGGGTAGAACCGGTGGTTTCAACGATGGTGGCCAGGGCCGCATCGATGGCCTGGCTTTTAAGTTCGGCAAGTTTTTGAAAGATTTCTCGATCTATCATAATTCGATACCAACGGCTGCTCTCAGTGCGCGCGCCTGGGCCTTGCCCTTGCGGCGCACACAGACCAACTCTGAAACGATGGAAATTGCGATTTCTTCGGGGGATTCGGCACCCAGGGGGGTGCCGATGGGGGTGAACACATCCTTAAGGCGCTCCCGGGAAAAGCCCTTTTCTTTCAACCATTGCAGTACAAAACTCACCCGGCGGCGGCTGCCGATCAAGCCCACATAGGCGACTTGCCTGGGTAATATCTCCATCAGGCAATCCACATCATGCTCATGACCGCGGGTAATAATGACCACATAGGTAGATGGCCCCAGGGGCATGTCCCGCAAGGCAATGCTAAAATTTTCAGAGATGGTGGTGCAGCCGGGAAAACGGGATGGATGGGCAAAATCAGAACGGTCATCGAGCACGGTGACACTGAAGCCGACGTCACTGGCAAACCGCGTCAGGGGCAGGGCGATGTGGCCCGCACCGCAAATCAGCAGATGAGGCTCGGCGGAAAGCACGTTAAAAAACACCCGCACCCCGCCGTCGATCTCAGCGATGTGGCTTTTTTTCTCACCGAGTGCGGCCAGCGCCTGGTCCCGTATGGCCGAATCAAGATGTTGAGACCCGATCGCACCGTCCAGGGTCCCGTTCCCACGCACGATCACTTTTCTGCCCGGGGAAATGTCAGCGGCACCCGGTGCAATAACCGTCGCCAGGCAGAAAGTTTCACCGGCTTCCAGCAATTCGTTAATTTTTGCAATTAGGTCCATACTTAGATTTGATTCGAATAAATCGCGGCTGGAAGCCGCTCCCACAAGTACATATCAGATTGGTGGGAGCGGCTTCCAGCCGCGATAACTAATTTTAGGCAAAGGCTTCTACTCTCTAAGGCACCTCAGCTTGGCTAAATCTTCGGCATACCCGTATAAATGAAGCCCCTTGCTTTCCACCAACAGTTCGCCGTCCTGGACACCCAGTTCAGCGGCCATGTATTCTTTTAAGTTTTGGATGGCCGCCAGGTTGGCCGGAAATCCATTCCACAGGTCCCAGGACCGGAAATAGACAAAAAAGTGCAGGGTATCATCCTGGATGCGGGTGTCGATGGATCGCAAACAGGGCGGGTCCAGCAAGGTCAAATCCGATGGGTGAGCAATTTGCAGCACCAGCTGGTTGTTGCGCTCGCCAAATTCTTTGTAGGTGTTGATAACCCATTCAATCTGATTCAGATAAAGTTGACCGTTTTCTTCAAAAACAGCACTGCCGTCCACTTCGCGTTTGTCGACGATCTCAGCATTACCCGCTTCCCACCAGGCCAGCTTGTCACCGGTCAAGGGTACTTTTGTCAGGCGTTCGCCATAGGTGTAGGATTCACCGGTTTCTTTGCGGGCGGACATCAAATATTCAATATAGGCCCGGTCATAACCGGAACCACCGTAAATATAATCGTGCTCAACCGGGTTGGGAATGCCACAGGCCGGGGGGATATCCGGGATCAACGGCTGGGTGCCGGGGTGTTTGACATGCCCCATGAAATAATCGTATTCCAACCGGGTCTGGCCGGCATAGGATCCGCGATCGATCACAAACCGTTTGCCATTATCCAGTATATCGTGGACTGCCAGAAACCATAAATCCGGCAAATCCCTGGCTTTTATTTGGTGTATATACATGGTTGGCCTCGCTGGGTGGTTGATTTAGTTAAATAGTTGAATAAGTTGATTGGTTATAGCTCAGAGGATAGTGGTTGGAGGTTCAGAGGTTTTGTGGTTCAGGGTTATTTATATAGTAATTGTAATAACTTGCACCTCGCAACGTGCAACCCGTGACTCGAAACACGTACCACGCAACGCGCATCTCGCACCCCGCAACCTGTCTAAATGTCGAGGGTACTGACTTCTAATGCATTATTCTGGATGAAATCCCTGCGCGGCTCAACTTCTTCACCCATTAAAATCGTAAAAATTTCATCGGTGTCCACCACATCTTCCACCTTCACCTGGAGCAGGGTGCGCTTCTCGGGATTCATGGTGGTTTCCCATAATTGATCGGGGTTCATCTCCCCCAGACCTTTGTAGCGCTGGATGCTGATGCCTTTTTTGGCTTCCTTTAAAAGCAATTTCATCAGTTCGTGCTTGTCCTCAGCCGTAGCCGTCAACTGCTCTTTTTCAAGCGAAAAAATTTCAAACGGCGGTGAATCATTCTTTTTAATATTGGTGCCGGTCAGCAGGGCTTTTTGATAATCAGCGGAATAAATCAACCCCCGTCCGATTTTCACAGGTACAAAAGACTTGCCGCCGATTATTTCTTTTTTCAGTCCGTCCTCTTGACCCTTTACCCACAACTCATAAACATTTCTTTCTTCACTCCAATTCAACCCATCGACCTGATAGGCAGATTGAACCAGGAGTTCTCTGAGCGCGGTCATTTTTGTTTGGTCCTGTAAATATTCCTTGTCCCCGACGCCCTGGTCGATCAACAACTCCACCAGTTGGGGGAGAATACCGCGCTTATCAAGTTTGGCGAGCCGTAAATAATATTCATTCAGATCACAAACAAACATGTAGAGTTCATGGCCGGACAGCTTTTGACCGTTGTTGCCGCTGGTAATATATTTCTGGTCGCAAAGCTTTTTTAATATCCAGTCGTTGAAATCCTCTTCATCTTTTAGATAGGTTCCACTTTTTCCCTTGCCGATTTTAAACAATGGCGGTTGGGCAATATACAAAAAGCCCCGGTTCACAATTTCGGGCATTTGCCGATAAAAAAACGTCAACAAAAGGGTGCGGATATGGGAGCCGTCCACATCGGCATCGGTCATGATGATGACTTTGTGATATTTGATTTTTTCTATATTATATTCTTCTTTGCCAACCCCGGTTCCCAGCACCGTTATTATATTTTTGATTTCTTCGCTGCGCAATAATTTATCAAAGCGCGCTTTTTCAACATTTAATATTTTACCCTTCAGCGGCAAAATGGCCTGAAATTTTCGATCCCGGCCCTGTTTGGCAGAACCGCCGGCCGAATCACCCTCGACGATAAACAACTCTCTCAAGGCCGGATCAGATTCCTGGCATTCAGCCAGTTTTCCCGGAAGGGTGGCATCGAGCAGGGCGCCTTTGCTGCGGGCAATGTCGCGCGCCCGTTTGGCAGCATCCCGGGCCCGGGCGGCGTCAAACCCTTTGGCGATGATTTTTTTGGCAACTGATGGGTTTTCTTCTAAAAAGCTGCTTAACTTTTCATTGACCAGGGACTCTACCAACCCCTTGACTTCGCTGTTGCCCAGTTTGGTTTTAGTTTGTCCTTCAAATTGGGGCTGGGTGATGCGGACGCTGATAATGGCGGTAAGCCCTTCCCTGACGTCGTCCCCGGTAATTTTGCCCTGCAGATTTTTGGGCAGGTTTCCGTTGGTAACGTATTGATTAATACAACGGGTCAGGCCGGCTTTAAAGCCGATTAAATGGAAACCACCTTCTAGTGTATTAATATTATTAGCAAAAGAAAATAATTTTTCGATATAGGTATCGTTATACTGGATCGCCACTTCGATCTGGACATCGTTTTTAATGCCTTCCATAAAAATGGGTTTATGAAGGCCTGTGTGCCTGCGGTTAATGTATTCCACAAATTGCTTAATACCACCCTCAAAAAGAAACTCTTCCTTGGCATCGGAGCGCTCATCTTCAATGGTTATCTGAATACCCTTGTTTAAATAGGCCAGCTCCCGCAGCCGCCGAACAAGGATATCGTAGCTAAATTCAGTGGTCGTAAATATCTGGTCATCCGGGACAAAATGCACCTTGGTACCGTTTTTGCGGGTATCGCCGATTACCGTCAGTTCGCTGGCCTTGGCCCCTCTTTCATAGGTCTGATAATGGATTTTACCCTCGGTATAAATTTCAACTTCCAGTAGACTTGAAAGCGCATTGACCACCGAAACCCCAACACCGTGAAGACCACCGGAAACCTTATAGGAGTTGGAATCAAATTTCCCGCCGGCATGCAGCTTGGTCATCACAACTTCAACCGCCGGTATATGTTCTTTCTTGTGAATACCGACCGGAATACCGCGCCCGTTATCCACCACGCTGACACTGTTATCGGTATGGATGGTCACCTGGATCAGGTTGCAAAACCCGGCCATGGCCTCATCAATACTGTTGTCCACAACTTCATAAACCAGATGATGAAGTCCGGCCACATCTACATTGCCAATATACATGGACGGTCGTAGACGAACAGCCTCCAGACCTTCCAATACTTTAATATTGTCTTCGGTATAATTATTATTATTGTTGTTGTTTATTTCTTCGTTCATATTCTCATCGGCATGATGACACTTAAATAGGAATCATCGTTTTCGCCCTCTATTTTGCAGGGCTTTTGATCATCGACGATGTTCAGTACAACTTTATCTTCGTCGAGCACCCCCAGGGTGTCGATAAAGAATCTGGGATTGTACATCACTTCCACCGCATCCCCTTTGTAGACCAGGTCCATATCCTCTTTGGACTCCCCGATGTCAGGATTGGTGGAATTGATGACCAGTTTGTCTTCGGTGAAATGAAAGATAACGCCCTTGTATTCATCTGAGGATAAAATTGACATTCGTTTGAGCATCATGAGAAACAATTGACGATCCAATACAATATCGTGTCCGTCACTTTTAACGACGATATCACCATACTCCGGAAAATCCCCTTCCAGCAGTCTAATAATCAGGGTTTCTTTTTCCTTTTTGACAATAAAATTGTTATCTTTGATGCCGATTTTAACCGGTCCCTCGGAATCCAGAAACTTGGCAACTTCCACCAGTCCTTTTTTGGGGACCAATACATTGTCTCCCAGGGGTAAATCAAAATTCTTATCAAATACAAAATCGGCTTTAGACAACCGGCTGCCGTCGGTGGAAACCATTCTGAACAGCTTTTTATCATCTTGCTGGATGCGTTCAGCATAAATTCCAATAATATGAGCCCGGTTATCATCGGAAGCACCGCTGATAATAACGGTTTTTTCAATCATTTTATGAAACGCCGTTGAATCAATTTTAAAAAAATCAACCGCTTCTATTTTGGGGACTTCCGGAAAATCATCCGGATTCAATCCGACGATATGATATTCGACATTCTGGTTGCCGATTTCAATCCAATGATTTTCAACTTCGTTGACATAAATGTCTTCACTTGGAAAGTCCCGGACGATTTCGTATAATTTCCTGGCATTAATGGCGATGACACCCTGGGCATCTACATTGGCTGGATAAATACCCTCAAAACCGGTCTCGAGATCGGTGGCGGTAATTGAAATCCCGGATTCAACGGTTTGAATCAAAACATTGGTTGTAATGGCAAGACTGGTTTTACGTCCGGCCAACCCCTGAATTTTTGACAACACAGGCAAGATGTCATTTTTATTAATGGTAGCCTTCATATTTTATTTCCTTATTTAATAATAATTAAAAAAAAGAAGAAGGTAATAATGGATTGTTGATAAGTCTAATAACTTTATAATTATTTTAAATAATTTAAAATATTACCAAAATAAATTACTAAAACATGCCTGTTAGCATCCTTATAAATCCCATGATTTAGACAGTCAAAATATAATTGTTCACAAGTATGAGGCTATCAACAAAATATGCAAATCTTATCATCAAAATTAATGTTCATAACTAATAATATGTTGATCCTAAAGATAACCAATAAATAGGCGAACTCAAGATAGCCAACGTCTATAATTTTTACAATTCTGGCGTCTCCCCCTTTTATCCATTGCTGCAATACGCCAACTTTTAACTATGGTGACTGGATCCATTTTCGAATGGTGCCGATCTCTTTGTTTTGCCAGTCATTGGCTATTCTCAATTTAATAAAGTGAGAGAACAGATTATTAAAAAATTTTAGGCATTTATCATAGAGAAATAATTTTTCAAGCACATATCCTTCGAGATCTTCATCTGATTCAGGCGAATCTGTTGGGGGTATATTCAAACCGCTGATATTTAAACTTTCACCTTTGAGGGTGAGTTGCCATTTCAATTCAACGGATCGGTAAACGATATTGAGTTCAGTGACCAATGCGCCGTTTTTTAATGCCAGAACCCCTTCTTCCAGCCCGGCGCCTTCACCCTTGATGGTAATGCGCTCAGCCGATTCTTTGCGGCGATTTTCAAATACAATCCGGTTTCCGACTTCCAGGGCCACAAAATCCGGGTCAACGTTTTTTAACAGATTTTGATTCTTTTCAATTACATACCACAACCAGGTCAGAAACTCTTCCCCGAGAAATTTATATCGATTATAGGCGACGGCAACATCAAGCATGTTCGAACTTTCAATAATATAGAATAATCAACCCTGATTTTCTAATTTAGGTTTTGGTAAGATAATCCACTAATGGAGTACTGGAGTGTTGGAGTAATGGATAGTTGATATACAGAAATTAAATTTTTTTAATTATTCCAACACTCCAATATAGAGACTTAAAAAAAAGTTAGTATCGTTTAATTACCCCGGTCCTTACCCCCGACTTTATTTTACGAACTGGCTTGGAGATATTTGCCGCAACTCATCACGTTGAGAAGCAGTCAGGTTTGAAGATATGTCAGCTGCGGTATAGGGAAAAATTCTAATGATCGACAGGCGAAACGATTTGGAAAAAAGGGTTTCCAATTCTTCGTTGGCTGCTTTCAGATTCGAAAAAAACCACAAGCTGGACTCTTCATAGTTCCAGACCACATCATAAAGATTAGGAGTTGCCGGAATTCGCAAACTTAATGCATTTAGGACATGATCTTTTATCAATTTTTTTTCGGTTTTGGATAGATAATCACGCCCGCTTTCTGTCATTCTCCTGGCGGCCTCAATGGTGTAATGTTTTTTTAAAACCTTGGCCGCAATATTCTTCTTGTCGATTCGCAGGGAAAAAACAAAATAATTGCCATAAACAAAGGCGGAACCACTAAAATCGGGCTGGAATGGTTTGTCAAAGGAGGTCCACCCCACCGCTTTGTCTGAAACCTGCTGATCGATATCCGCAATCGTATGCTGGGTTAACCCGTCGGCAACCGTTTCGATTACCTGGGAGTTATATTGACCCTGAACCTGATACTGGGTGATTGAAACCGAACTGGATGTAAGACTCATGGGGCTATATACCACATATAGTATTGAAAACCTTTTGAAATAAATATATAGCGTGTTTGGGCCCCTGATACAAGCAAAATCTCTTGTTAAATTAATTTCTTAAAATTATAATCCGGTTAAGATTCGCGCCACAGGAGAAATATGAAATTCATTGCCGATTTTCACGTTCACTCGAAATTTTCCAGGGCCACTGCCAGGAATCTGGACCTTGAAAATTTATACATTGCCGCTCAAATAAAAGGGCTGACCGTGGTGGGTACCGGTGACTTTACCTACCCGGGGTGGTTTTCCGAAATTGGGGAGAAACTTCAGCCGGCCGAACCCGGCCTTTTCAAACTCAAAGACCAATACGCCCGCATCTGTGACAATGAAGTGCCCCCATCCTGCCGGGCCGAGGTTCGATTTATATTATCAACCGAAATCAGCAATATTTATAAAAAAAATGATAAAACCCGTAAGAATCATAACCTGATAATGGTTCCGGACCTGACGGTGGCCGAAAAGTTCAATGCCCAGCTGGATAAGATCGGCAACATAAAATCCGACGGGAGACCGATCCTGGGGTTGGATGCCCGGGATCTTTATGAAATTTTACTGGAAACCTCGGATGAAGCCTTCTTGATTCCGGCTCACATCTGGACACCCTGGTTTTCGGTCCTGGGTTCCAAATCCGGTTTCGACTCCCTTGAGGAGTGTTTCGAAGACCTGACCCCCTATATTTTTGCCGTTGAAACCGGCCTGTCATCCGACCCCCCCATGAACTGGCGGGTGTCGGGGTTGGATGGGTTAACCCTGGTGTCCAATTCGGATGCCCATTCTCCCTTTAATCTGGGCCGGGAGGCCAACCTGCTAAACACCGACCTGTCTTTCGGGGCCATAAAATCAGCGCTAAAGAGCGGCAACCCCGACCATTTTCTGGGTACGTTTGAGTTTTACCCCGAAGAAGGTAAATATCACTATGACGGGCATCGCAACTGCAATGTCCGGCTGCACCCCCAGGAAACCATGGAAAATCAAGGCCAATGCCCGGTTTGCGGCAAGGCCCTGACCCTCGGCGTCTTATACCGGGTGGAGGAACTTGCCGATCGCGGGCAGGATCAACGGGCACCCAACTCTCAACCCTATTACAGCCTGGTCCAGCTGGTTGATATCTTATCCGACATATTCAAGGTGGGCGCCAAATCAAAAAAAGTTTTAAAAAACTATCAGGCCGCCATCCGTGAGCTGGGCTCCGAGCTTGATATCCTGCACAGCCTTGAACCGGACGTCATCGACGGCGCCGGGATACCCTTGCTGGGAGAAGCCATTCGTAGAATCCGAAATAAGGAAATAGAGATGCTTCCAGGCTATGATGGTGAGTACGGACAGGTTTTAATTTTCAGGGCCAATGAACGCGAGCGTTTAACCGGTCAAAAGGCACTCTTTTCCATACCTGCCCCGGCACCGATCCAACCCGAAGCGGTCAAAAAGCGGGTGGCGGCTTTTCAAAATCCATTGCCCCTGGCGCCGGCTGAAAAAACACAGGCACCATCCGGGGGGTCAGCCAACACCCCGGCAGCATCCACGGTTATCGACCGGCTCAATGCCGAGCAGCGCCGGGCCGTGAATCATCCCGGTGGCCCCCTGCTGATTATTGCCGGACCCGGCACCGGAAAGACCCGTACCCTGACCCATCGCATTGCCCACTTAATAAAGGAAACAGGTGTGTCCCCTGACAATTTACTGGCCGTCACCTTTACCAACAAGGCCGCGGCCGAAATGCGCGCCCGGTTAAAACACCTGATGGGAAATCCAGCGTCTCTGCCCCAGGTGGCTACCTTTCATTCATTCTGCTTTGGCATCCTAAATGATCAAAAAATTAAACCCAGCGGCATTGTTGATGAAGACCATCGCAAAGCCTTAATCTCCGAGGCTGTCAAGCGCTATTCAGCCGACTCTAAACAGGTCGATTTGAAACCCCGGGAGATATTACATCGTATCATTGACGCCAAACAACAGGTTCTCAGCCCCGATGAATTTTCTGAAAGGTATGCCGGGGATCCCGAAAGTGATATCATTTCAGGTGTCTATCGAATCTACCAGCAGCTTTTATCCATTCAGGGATTCTGTGATTTTGAGGATCTGATTTTTAACATCGTGCGCCTGCTGGAATCAAATTCCAATCAGAGCCGGCGTTATCAGAAACAATACCAGCATATTTTTGTGGATGAATACCAGGATTTAAACCAGGCCCAGTACCGTATCATCCGGGCCCTGGCCCCGGATCGGTCCTCGGTCAAGAATCTGTGTGTGATTGGGGACCCGGATCAGTCCATTTATGGATTCAGGGGGTCCGACACGGCCTATTTCAAACGCTTCATTGATGATTACCCGGGCACCGAGGTCATTCGCTTAACCCGCAATTATCGTTCGACACAGACCATATTGAGCGCCTCCTGCCAGGTGATCGAGGATCATCGCCTGGACAGTGGCGAGGGGGGGCGGGCCTACTCGCAAATTGACGGCGTCAAGGTGATCAGTGTTCTCGAGCTGTCCTCCGAAAAGGCGGAGGCTGAAACCATCAGCCGCATTATTAGCCGGCAGATTGGCGGCACCGGCTTTCATTCGATTGATACCGGAACGGTGACAGATGCCAACCTGGCTCAACCCCGCAGCTATTCCGATTTTGCTGTTTTATACCGGACCCATACCCAGCACCGGGTGCTGGCCGATGTTTTTGAAAAGCATGGGATCCCCTTTCAGGTGGCCAGCCGGGAGAAAGCCTTAAACCAGGCGGGGTTGCCGGAATTGATTTCCTTTCTTAAAGTCATAGAGGGAATCGGCGGATTTTTTGATCTGGACAACATTGTCCAACTGGCCATACCCGGTTTTGGACCGGGCGCCCTGGTTCAATTTAAAGACTGGTGCCTGCAGAACCGGTTTGCCCTCCGGGAAGGTTTGAATAAAGCGCTGCGGTTTCCCGTACCCGGATTACCAGCTGCCAAACAGCAGCTGTTAAATGATTTTTCCAGTCAAATCGATCAATTCCACAGGGACATGTCGGCGCTGTCGGTGGCCGACCGATTGCACTATCTCGAAACAAACACCCGGCTGTCGCGGATGTTGAACAAAGATGCGGTCACCCGGGAGGCTTTTGCCGGACTCGTCGAGTTTGCCCGCCAATTTGATTCCGCAATAACTGAATTTCTTGCAGCCGTGGCCCTGCACACCGATACGGATGTATGTGCACACAGGGTTGAAAAAGTGTCACTGATGACCCTGCATGCGGCCAAAGGACTGGAGTTTCCGGTGGTGTTTATTGCTGGCTGTGAACAGGGTTTCATTCCGTTTAGGCGCAATGACCGGGAACCGGCGGATGTGGCGGAAGAAAGACGGCTGTTTTATGTGGCCATGACCCGGGCCATGGAGAGGCTTTATTTAACCCGGGCCAAAAAGCGCCGGATTTACGGTCAAACCGAGCCGCGGGTGCTTTCAGCGTTTGTATTGGATATTGAAAATCAGTTAAAAATAGATGAAACCCCCCTGCCCAAAAAGAAGAAACCCGAGACGGTCGATAAACAGCTTAAGCTCTTCTAAAGCATTTTTTCTTCCTGTCGATAATATATCTGAGCACACCTGCAATTCTGCCCAAAACAATAAAAAATATAACCGCCTAATATTATTTGGAATAAAAAAATATTCTTGTTTTTAACGTTATTTTGGTGTATAAAATAAATTACACCCTGAGAAATTTAGCAGACACTCCCGGTACGGTATAATGGTTCAAAACAATCTGAAATTATTTGGAATTTTCCTTCTGGTACTGTTTTTCTCTTTGGTTGTGGCCCTGCCCGTTCAGGCCGATATATATCGCTATATCGATGAAAACGGGGTTATGCATTTTACCAATACACCCACCTCCTCCAATCAAAATTATCGAATCTTTGTCAAAGAAAAGACCAGGGTAACCCGTTGGTATTCGTCTGAAAAATATGATGATTTAATCTCGGATGCCTCCGAGCGCACCGGGGTGGCGTTTCCGCTGTTGAAGGCCATTATCAAAGCCGAGTCGGATTTTGACCCCTACGCCGTGTCTAAAAAGGGAGCCGCGGGCCTGATGCAGATTATGCCGCAAAACTTTGAACCCCTGGGCATCGAGGACCCCTTCGATCCCTGGCAAAATATCAACGCCGGGGCACGCTATTTCAAGCAAATGTATGACCGCTTCAAGGGTAAACTGTCCCTGTCTCTGGCGGCCTACAATGCCGGACCCACCGCAGTGGATCGCTATAAAACGATTCCCCCCTATGAAGAAACCGAAGAATATGTTCGGCGGGTTATGAAGTATTACTATAACTATAAAAACCTGTAGATGCAGTTTCTAATAAATTCTGATAATACCTTCCGGATTCACCCAATTAGATGCCACCCCCAGGATACAGCGTTGCCACTTCTCTGGCGCTTCATGAAATAGGTTTTAGGCAGGTTCAATAAAATCCTTGACTCCCAATCCTGACTGCTTTAGGAACAAGAGCCCATATTGAATTAAACCGGGAATTTTCCCCCAGGGTGCCGACCCTTTATGACCAGCCAAAAAAAAATCATCCTGTATCTAGCCCCCTTGCGGGGCTTTACTGAATGTATCTACCGCAATGCCTTCGCACGGCACTTTGGCGGATTTGATGTGGCGGTGTCCCCCTTTATCCCGACCATGACGGCCGCCCGATTTAAAAAGACCCACCTCAAGGATGTCCTGCCCGAAAACAACCATGCCATGCCCGTCATCCCGCAAATCATCGGCAACAATCCCGCAGATTTTATCCCCCTGGCCAAACGCCTGTTCGACCTGGGTTACGAGACGGTCAACTGGAACCTGGGATGCCCCTTCCCCATGGTGGCCAAAAAACAGCGCGGTTCCGGGCTGCTCCCCCATCCGCAAAAAATTGAAGCCTTTCTTGAAGCCACCCTGCCTGCCATCCCCACCCGCCTGTCCATCAAAGTGCGGCTGGGCCGCAAAAAGACCGATGAAATTTTAACCCTGCTGCCAATCTTCAACCAATACCCCCTGGATGAGGTCATCGTTCATCCCCGCACCGGCCAGCAAATGTATGACGGTGAGCCAAACCTGGACATGTTTGAAAAATGCCTGGAAGCCTGCGCCCATACCACGGTTTACAATGGCGATATCAATGACCTGGCCACCTTCAAGGTTTTTTCCCAACGTTTTAAAACCGTGGATCGCTGGATGATCGGCCGCGGCGCATTGGTCAATCCCTTTTTGCCGGCGACGATCAAAAACGGGAAAGCCGATTCGGTGGACAATCTAGTGGTGTTCCGGGCCTTTTATGAGGATCTGTTTGAACAGTACCGGCAGGAGTTTCACGGCCCCGGCCATTTGCTGGATCGAATGAAGGGCTTCTGGACCTATTTTAGCCAGGCCTTTAAAGACAGCCGCAAAATTAAGAAAAAGATCCATCACACCTGCAACCTGGATCGTTATTTAAGAATCGTGGATCGGTTTTTTGAAGAAGAGGCCGTATGGAACAGATAGGTTGATTGGGTTGATTGGAGTTGTGCGATGGTTGATTAGGCGACAAATATCTATTTAGTTGACAGTGTTTGGGATGTGTAATAGTATTGTGTATGTGTAGTTTGATTACACAACTTTGGGGGTGATTTCATATGTCTGTTCGGATTCAAGTCATTTTAAAAGAGGATGAAGCCGCCAAGTTTAAATCCCAGGCGATAAAGGAGTCAAAGTCTCTGAGCGCATGGCTTCGGGATGCCGGTAACAAAATGCTGGATTCAGAACATCAACAACAGTCTTTAATCCATCCGGATTCTCTAAAAAAATTCTTCCAGGCGTGCAACAAACGGGAAAAGGGAGTGGAGCCTGACTGGGAAGATCACAAAAGATTAATTGTCGAAGGTTTCCAATCCGGAAATAAGCCATGATTTTTGTGGACAGCAATATCTTTATCTATGCCGTTGGTCGCCCCCACCCCTTGAAGGCGGAAGCACAGAACTTCTTTATCCAATCCAGCCAGAAGGGCAAAAGACTGGTCACCTCGGCCGAGGTGCTGCAGGAATTGCTTCATGCTTACTTACCCGTTGGGCGCCTGGCAACCCTTGATGCTGCCATGTCACTGGCTGTCAAGGGAGTCGATCAAATTTTCCCCATTGATTCCGCGGCGGTTATACATGCCCATAATCTTATCAACCAACATCCCGGATTAACCGCCAGGGACCTGGTGCATCTGGCGCTCTGCCACCAACGCCAGGTAAAAGAACTGAAAACGTTCGACAGGAATTTGCACACGGCCTTTATGAAAAAAGGGGGTTAAGTCTTCGGTTGACTTTTCCGGAGGGTATCAGAAAGGCTTCAGATGTTTTAAGTGGCGTGATAACCACCGTCCACATAGATAACTTCGCCGGTGACAAAGGATGCGGCCTCACTGGCAAGAAAGATTTAGGCCCCTAAGAACTCTTGCCTGGTTCCCCTGCGTCCCATGGGGGTAAACGCGATCACCCGCTGCTGGTAAGGATCGTTTTCATCCAGCTTGCCAAACCTCTCGATGGCGCTGTTTATCAAAAGCTCGCAATCCTGTCGTCGCTTAACGTCAGCCACCACGGCCTCGACGCTCAGGTTGTCTGCGGCAAATTCATTTTTTACCTGTTCCAGTTCTTCGCTATCGAAGGAGGAAATGATTACGCTTGACCCGTTTTCTGCAAACCCGCGTGCCAATGCTTTTCCCAGACCACGGCTGGAGCCTGTTATACAAACTATTTTGTCTGCGACACTGAACATATCTTTGCCTTTGCTGTTAAATTTACTTTCTTATCTATTCACCCCCCCTTGATCCCCTCCCGCCAAGGGAGGGGAAAACAGGTTGTTGGACAGCCTCCTTATCCCGGACCGGAGCCCTAATCGCACTGGTTTGCGGGCGGGGATAAGGCCCGCCTTTAATAATTAAGATCGATGGGTCATACAGCTATGCTGGGAACCCCGCCCCTGCGTATAAAAGACAGCCGCCAAACTGCATTATGCCCATAATGTTTTGGCAATTATTTTTGGAGTTCACCACTAGTTTCCGGATCTAAGATTTCCCCGATACAGCGAAAAAAAGATGCCGGCCGCGCACAGGCAGGCGGAAATGATAAAGGTAATCCTGACACTGGTGATCAGTGCGGGGTACAGATCCGGGGTTATCCGGGCGTGGCCGATATAAAGCGCAATGACCAGGGTGGCAATTCCCATACTGAGCATCTGGCCCAACAGGCGCATGGTTCCCACCGACCCCGAGGCGATGCCGTAATACTTTTTAGGTACCGAGCTCATGATGGCATTCATGTTGGGGGATGAAAACAGGGCAAACCCGAATCCGAGGACCAGCAGGCTGATGACCACATACCAGAGCGTCGTGTGGTGGCTGATCAGCGCCAAAAGGATCAAGCCCAGGGTTGTCAGCCCCATTCCCAGCGATGCGATCACCCGCGGTTCGATTTTATCGGAAAGCTTGCCGGCCAGGGGGAAAACACCGCCATTACAATGGGCTGGGCGATCAAGACCCCGCCGGCGCCCTGGGGCGTCAGCCCTTTGATATACTGCAGGTAAAGGCTTAACAAAAAAGCGACCGCAAAAGTGGCGCTGTAATTGATCAGGGCCGCCAGGCAGGAGAAAGCAAAGGTTTTATTTCCCTTAAACAGGTTGACTTCAAAAACCGGATATTGAACCCGGGTCTCCCATTTGACAAAGCCGGCCAGGGCAGCAATTCCGGCCAGAATGATCCCGATGCTCGCCAGGGACGGGATTATGGTAATCCCGTACATGATGGCCACAATGGCCAGACCGTATATGACCGATCCGGTAAGATCAAATTTATCCCCCTCCGCCCCGGCCCACTCGCCTTTTAACTTCCATGCCACCAGCAAAATAATGGCCAACCCCAATGGAATATTGACCAGAAATATGCTGCGCCAGGAAAAATGCTGGGTCAGCCAGCCGCCGAAAAAGGGCCCGCAGGAAAGGCCGATATAAACAGCCGCCACAGCGATTCCCAGCACCTTGCCGCGCTCCTGGGGCGGATAAACCGAAGTCAAAATCGCGATGCTGGTGGCAAAGACCATGGCCCCGCCAATCCCCTGAAATATCCGGAAGACAATCAGCATGGGCGCTGAAACCGAAATGGCTGCCAGCAGCGAGGTGATCGTGAGAATAATCTGGCCAGCAAGAAAGATCTTTTTGCGGCCGTAAATATCCGCCAGCTTGCCAAAGGGCACCAGGGCCACCGATGCGGCTAAAAGATAAGAGGTTGCCACCCAGCTTAGCAGCACCGCATCGGTTTTGAATTCCTTGCCCACCGCCGGCAGGGCGATATTGACCGATGAGATCATAAACGGCGTCAGAAAAGAGCTGACGGATGCAATAATCAGGGCGGATAATTTGGTGGTTTTATCGTTCATAAGGAAATGATCCTCTCAGTTCAAGCAGAAACTGCACCGACCTGTTTTTCACAAAAAAAAGTTTCAGTCAACAATAGGTTCCCGGCGACTAATTATACCAATTAAAATATTAGTTAAATTTCTGATATTATGACCAGTTGACATGGACCACATTGTGGTATACCTTAAACGGTAAACCAGCTCCAATTTGTGAACAGAATTCAAAATCGGGTCAGTCAACGGAACTGTTTAGAATGGGATTATAATCCTACCGTATTCCATAGAAACAATAGTCCCCGGCAGGGACTTGAAATATATATACAACTACCAGCAAAATTAGCTTCTGCCCGTTCTGATAGAATCTGAATTGCTTTAAGCTCCGCGGATATCCTGAATGACATAGAAGCTTTGCAGCTATCCCGGAGGGAGGTTTTTCACGATGAAAACGGTTGCAGGGCTGGATAAGCAGGCGCGTTCACTGTCGGCGAATATCTTTTTGGTATATCTGATTTTTTAAAGCTCATACCCGAGTGTTAAGGTATGAGTTTTTTTGTTTGAGTTTGGCAGATTCTCTAAATCGTTGGCTCTCTGTTAAATCCACAAAGAAACCGTGGCATCCTTTTAAAATATGAAAACCTGCCGGCTCTCACCGGATGACCGTTACCAGGATGCCACGGATGCGCTAAAGGATCTGCACCGCATCGGGGAAGAAATCGGACTGCCGGGAAGAGTACCCGAAGCGGAACCACTCAACAGTGAGCCAAAATTTCATAAATTATGGCAACATGGCAAGCCATTGGCAGGCGGGCGCAATCAATATTTTCTGGTTGGCATTGCTGAGTTTCCGAAAGCCGCCGGCCTGATCTACCAGCTGGATGGCCGGTACGTTCAAAGCATTTTGGAATTTGATGAGGGCGGGTGATGGATGAATATCCGCAAGTTTGGCTTCAACCAGCATGATTGGTTTGTGATTATCGGCAAGAAGGAAGTCCACTTCCTGCTGTTCTTTATTTTTTATAAAATGAAGTGAAAAGCTGCCGTAGCCCATGTCGTTCCAGATGGTTACCGCCCGGTAAAGCTCCAGGGCCACCATGTTTTCAAACCGGGCGGCCGGATCCTCGATGCGGGGCACATCCCAGAGATAGACCTTCTGCTCCTTCTGGATGGCCCGGGCGATGTCGCGGGTCCAGGGCGAAATGCTGAAGACCATGAAAAACCGCTGAAACATAGCCAACCAATTGCGAACTGTATTGTAAGCGACTTTCAAATCTTGCGCCAAGGAGGGAATGGAAAGCGGGCTGCCAACTTTTGAAGGCAGCAAATAATACAGGGTTTCCATATCTCCAATAGCTTTGACGCCGGTGAGATCCCGGATGTCTTCACGGATCAGCCGCTGGGAATAGGTGTTGGACCATCGTCGGTAGGTGGTTTTGCGACCGGATAGATAGGGTTCCGGAAAACCGCTGAGCTCTGCCAGCGTCGACCAAATCTCCTGGAGTTCGGCATGTCGTTGCATGCTGATCTTGAGCGGGTTCTTTTGAAATTCATCCTGGGCAACATTGGCCTTCCCCAGCTCCGAGATAGTCAAAGGCCATAAATGATATAAATAGTATCTCCCGGCCAGCGAGTCGCCGCCTTTTTGATAAATATCGAGGCGGCCGCTGCCGGAAACCAGAAACTGATATTCCTGATGAAATTGATCGTAGATGCCTTTGAGGTAATTTTTCCAATCTTTGTATTTGTGGATCTCATCGAGCACCACCAGGGGGATTGATTCATCTTTGCGCTCGATTTCTTCAAAAAAAGCGGGATTTTCAATCAAGCGTGAGCGCTGCGAAAGGATATCCCAGTTTAAATAATCATTGTTTACATAGGATTCAGCCAGATTTTGCGCCAGGGTCGTTTTTCCCACCTGGCGCGGCCCGGCCATAAAAAGCATGCTTTTCTCGCTAATGAGATCGGTAAATATTCGGCTATATAACAAACGCGACAGCATGCTGGCAGTATTTCATCAAACTGAAAGATAGTCAAGACTATTTTTCAATATGATAAAAAATAGACAAAAGGAGAGGGAATGAATACCAATCTATTAGATCAGAGCAAAGCAGATGCATTTGCAGACAGAATGCTCAGCATTTTAAATGAAGGCGCACTGGCATTAATGTGCTCTATCGGCCACCGGACCCGGCTGTTCGATGTCATGAGCGGGCTGCCGCCATCAACCAGCGGGCAGATCGCCGATGCAGCTGAATTAAATGAGCGCTACGTGCGCGAGTGGCTGGGGGCAATGGTGGTCGGCCGGATTGTGGAGTACGAACCGGATAACAAAGTCTACCGTCTGCCCCCGGAGCATGCGGCATTCTTGATACGGACAGCTGCCCCCGACAATATGGCCGTGTTCGCACAATACATCCCGCTGCTGGGGACCGTAGAGGATCAAATTGTGGCGTGCTTTCAAAAGGGCGGCGGTGTCCCCTATTCTGCTTTCGGGCGCTTCCATGAAGTCATGGCAGAAGACAGCGGCCAGACCGTGGTAGCGGCGTTGATGGACTCGATTCTGCCTCTGGTTCCCGGCCTTATCGAAGATCTTGAGAAGGGAATCGAAGTATTGGACGTGGGCTGCGGCAGTGGCCGGGCCCTCAACCTGATGGCAAAGTCCTTTCCCGCAAGCCGGTTTACCGGTTATGATTTTTCCGAAGAAGCAATTGCATCGGGCCAGGCGGCCGCCCAAAACCAGGGCCTGACCAATCTGCGGTTTGAAGTAAAAGATGTGACCTCCCTGGAAATTACCGACCACTTTCAATTGATTAGCGCCTTTGATGCCATTCACGACCAGGTATATCCTGACAGGGTATTGAAAGAAATTGCCAACGCGCTGGGCCCGAATGGAACCTTTCTCATGCAGGACATTGCGGCATCCAGCCAGGTTCACAAAAACATCGACCACCCGGTGGGCCCGCTGCTTTATTCGATTTCCGTTATGCACTGTATGACGGTATCGCTGGCGGCCAACGGTGCCGGGCTGGGTACCATGTGGGGCGAAGAAAAGGCGCGGGAAATGCTGCAGGAGGCCGGCTTTACCAAGATAGACGTCAAAAAGCTTTCCCACGATTTCCAGAATGCATTTTATATTATCCAGAAAAATTAAGACTTTCAAATTTGCATAATCTATTTACGTAATTACCTTAATTTATTCATGTGTTACAAAGTAGTATACTTTTTCTTCGAATGGAAAGAGAAATATGCAGTGCCCCGAATGCCAGTCCGATAATCCCGCCGACGCCAGATTCTGCAACAACTGCGGCAGTCAACTTGAAATAGCCTGCCCTAAATGCAGCAAGGCAAACCCGCCGGACAGCAATTTCTGCAACGGTTGCGGCCATTCTTTGGTTCAGGAAGAAAAACCGGATGAAACACCCGAACCGCCCAGCGGTGGTGAACGCAAGCACGTCACCGTTCTTTTTTCGGATTTATCCGGCTACACTGCCATGTCCGAAAAGCTGGATCCCGAAGAGGTCAAGGAAATCATGACCCGGATTTTTGACCGCATCAAAGGCGTCATTGCCAAATACGACGGGTTTATCGAAAAGTTTGCCGGCGACGCGGTCATGGCCATTTTCGGCGTGCCAAAGGCCCATGAGGATGATCCGGTGCGGGCGATCAGGGCGGCCAGGGAAATCCATGATCTGGTGAAGTTCATCAGCCCCGAGGTGGAATTAAAAACCGGCACCCCCCTGGTCATGCACTCCGGGATTAACACCGGCCTGGTGGTCACCGGCGAAGTTAATCCGGACAAGGGCACCCACGGCGTAGCCGGGGATCCCCTCAACCTGGCATCACGGCTGTGCGGCCTGGCACAAAGCGAAGAGATTTTGGTGGGACATGATACCTACCGGCGCACCGGCGGATATTTTAGATTTGAAAAATGGGAACCGACCCGGGTCAAGGGTAAAGCTGAACCGGTTGCCATTTATAAAGTCCTGACTCCCAAAGAGCGCCCTGCTGTTACCCGGCAACCGTCGAACCCGGCCGGAAAACTGATCGGCCGCAGGTTTGAACTTGAGCAGCTGGCAGAAGCCGCTGATCAAATTCAAAGCGGCCGGGGCGCCATAATTTCCATCAGCGGCGATGCCGGGACGGGTAAAAGCCGGCTGGTGGAAGAATTCAGGGCCGGGCTGGACCTGGATAAAGTGCAGTGGCTGGAAGGCCATGCCTATGCCTATTCCCAGAACATGCCCTACTTCCAGTTGATTGACATGCTGAATCGGGCGCTGCTGATCGAAGAAGGAGATTCCCCGGACAGGGTCAGGGAGAAAATCGAATCCGGCCTGGCGGTATTGATCGGAGAGCAAAATGATGTCGTACCCTATATCGGCAGCCTTTATGCCCTGGATTACCCGGAAGCCGAGGCTGTCAGCCCCGAGTTCTGGAAGTCGCGCCTGCGCGATGCCATGCAGACGGTACTGACGGCCCTCACGCGCAGCCGGCCGGCCGTTATCTGCCTTGAAGATATTCACTGGGCCGACCCCTCATCCATCGATCTGCTGCGCTATATATTAGCAGATTTTAATTATCCCGCCCTTTTTATCTGCGTCTACCGACTGCCCTTCAGCCTGTTTGCCAGCCAGCAGCAAAGCGGCCTTGGAAAATCCTACCGGGAGATTCAACTACAGGATCTCTCAACATCAGAGACCCAGGGCATGGTGGAGGCCTTGCTGGATAGCGACAATATTCCCGGTGATTTACGGAAATTCGTACAGGAAAAGGTTGAAGGCAATCCCTTTTATCTGGAAGAGGTGATCAGTGCCTTGATAGAATCCAAAGCCCTCATCCGCAATAATGGCGGATGGGAGCTGACCCAATCTATTCAGGATATAGAATTGTCCTCATCGGTATACGGCGTCATCTCCAGCCGCCTCGACCGCCTTGAATTTGACACCAAACGGGTGCTGCAGGAAGCCTCCGTCATTGGGCGGGCTTTTTTATACGATATTTTAGAACGAATCTCCAACCTCGAAGATAAGTTGACCGTTGTCTTTCCGGTCTCGAGCGGCTTGATATTATAAGGGCCAGGTCGGTGCAGCCTGAGCTGGAATATATTTTCAAGCATGCCATCACCCAGGAGGTGGTTTATAACAACCTGTTAAAAAAAGAACGGCGGGAAATCCATGAACGCATCGGCGCGGTAATCGAGCAGCTGTTTAAGGACCGGCTCTCGGAATTTTATGAAACCCTGGCCTATCATTTTAAACAGGGCCAGTCCGTTCATAAAGCCGTCACCTATTTGATGAAGTCGGGCGAAAAAAGCATGCGAAAATATGCCGTTGAAGAGGCCGACCGTTACTATCATGAGGCCTTTGAAATCCTTATCGCCAATGAAAGCAAAACTCCGGAAGAAAATCGTTTGCTCATCGACCTTTTGATCAAGTGGGCCTACGTCTTATACTACCTGGGAGATTTTAAGAAACTGAACGACCTGCTCACCGATCAAAGGCAGCTGGCGGAATCCCTGGACGACAGTGCCAGGCTCGGGATGTATTATTCCTGGATGGGCATGGCGCTGTGGGCGCGGGGGGTCTACAAAGACTCTCATGATTTCCTCACCCGGGCCCTGGCCCTGGGAGAAAAAATAAACAATACCGAAGTCATCGGCTATGCCTGCACCTGGCTTTCCTGGACCTACACCGAACTGGGACGGCTCGAAGACGGCCGCCTCCTCGGCCTGAAGGCCCATGAGATATCAAAGGAATTAAAAGCGGATAAATACCTTTATTTTAAATCCCTGGGAGGCATCGGCTATAACGCCTGGATCAGCGGCCAGAGGGATGTCGCATTTGATGCCGGTAATCAACTGCTAAGCTACGGCCGGAAGCATTCCAATATCCGCAGCTCGGTGATGGGATACTTCATCAAGGGCTGCAGCTATTTCATGAACGCTGAATTGGAGCCGGCCATTGAATGTTTTGAAGAGGCTGTCAGAATAGCCGCGGACCCTTACTACGGACAGTTTCCAAGGCTGATGCTGGGCATGGGTTATGTGTTGAATGGCGACATTAAAGGTGCCGAAGGGATCCTTCAGCATGTGCTGGATTTCAGTCGACAATACGGGACCGAAACCATCGGCACGGTGGCCCAGGTATTTTTGGGCCTTTGCGCCATATCCAACGGCAAACTCAACCGTGGCATCAAAATGATGGAAGCCGGACAAAAGCCCTATCTGGAAAACGACTCCAAATGGCGCCATGCGCTGGTGGAGGGTTTATTGGGCAAGGTTTACTTGCAGATGACGGATAAGGATGCCCGGATCAGCCCGGTGGCCATGGCCAAGAACATCGGTTTTCTTCTGACCAATTTGCCCGTAGTCAACCGCAAAGTCGAGCAGCACTTCACCAACGCCATCGAGTTGGCCCAGGAGGTCAATGCCAGAGGTATCCTGGCCCAGGCCTATCTTGATTTTGGAATTTACCACCGGACCAAAAAGAGACCGGATAAAGCACGGGAATGTATCACCCGGGCCATCGCGCTTTTCGACGAATGCAAGGCTGAGGGATATTTGAAGCAGGCTGAAGAGGTCCTGGGATCCCTGGATGATCGAGACGGACAAATCAATGGAAGCGAAACGCCAGAAAAAATTTAGATTATGAAATGCACCAAATGTCAACTTGATAATCCTGCAGGAGCCAAATTCTGCAATGAATGCGGCAACAAATTGGAGGCATCTATTTGAAAAACTTGCAATTTTGAATATCGATCTTATTTAATTCTAATAGCTTATAACCGAATATATCCCATAATCCATACCCGATTATCAGAATCTTGGAAAATATATTAATGATCCGTCAAAACGTTTCAAAAATACTCATGTTTCGCAAAACAATTTCCAAAATCCCGATGAAAATTACGTTGCCCCTGGTTTTCACGGCACCTGTCATTGTGGTGGTGATTGTTTTGTCGGCCATTGCATATATTCAGGCCAATTCCGCGGTCAATGATTTGATGGCGCAGAATCTGGTCCAAATTCAGGAGTATATTGAAGAACGGCTGGACGATCTTTTAAATTTGCCTGGCCGGATTCAACGTGTAAATGCCAATCTCATCCGGCAGAAACAACTCAACCTCAAGCATTTGCGTTCCTGGCGCACAACTTTGTTTGAGCAGGCCCAGGCCTTGAAAGGACTCAGCAGCATTACCTGGGGCAGTGCCGACGGGCGCAGCGTGGGAATCGTCCATCATCCCAACTCAAACGGTTTTGATTTTACGATCAAGGATGAGGAAACCGGTCCCGATCTTTTCGAATACTATAGCGACGGTCACGGACGCATGAATAAATTCCCGACCAAAACGTTTCCCTATGACCCCCGGACCCGTCCCTGGTACAAAGCTGCTATCCTCGCAGACAAATCAACCTGGACGGATCCCTATGTGCGGGTTCACAAACATGGAGCCGAGATTACGCTGGCCCTGGGATACGCGCAGCCTTTTCGGGACAGCAACGGGCGGCTCATCGGCGTCATGAACGCGGAGTTGACCCTGAACGACATCACCCGTTTCCTTGAAAATCTCAGTGTCGGTCGAACCGGCAAGGCCTTTTTACTGGATCAGCAGGGAAGGCTGATTGCCACGTCCTCCGGTGTTCCGCTGACCGATACCCGCAACTATCCGGTTGTCGCCTCTGCTTCCGCCGACAGGCAAATTGCCAGGGCCGCGGCCTTCCTTGAAAAGGAATTCGGGTCTTACCAGGCCATTAAGGGGCGGTACCAGCTCAGGTTGACGATCAATCGCGATCCCTATCTGCTGATGATTTCGCCATCGGCGCACGAAACCGGTCTGACCTGGCTCATCGCCACCCTGGTGCCGGAAAACGATTTTCTGTCAAGCATCAAAGCCGGACGTTATCGCAATGTCAAAATCGGGGTCGTCGCCGTTTCGGCCACCCTGTTATTCGGCATTGTTCTGGCGGTAATTGCGCTCCTGCCCATGTTGGATTTGATCGCCTATTTCAACAAGATCGGCCGGGGACAGCTCGACCACGAAATCAAACTGGAGTACTCCACCGAGTTTGTGGAGCTGTCAAAAAAAATCAACGCCGTGACCGCCGATTTAAGGGATCGCATGCGCCTGCGTCAGTCACTGTTCCTGGCCCAGGAAGTGCAGCAAAATTTGCTGCCGTCCGGCACACCGAACGTCAAAGGCCTGGATATTGCCGGCCATGCCACCTACTGTGATGAGACCGGCGGGGATTATTATGATTTTCTGAAAATTGCCGGGCAACCCGATACAACCGCCACCATCGTGGTCGGTGATGTGGTGGGACACGGGGTGGCTGCAGCCTTGCTCATGGCCACCGCCCGGGGGATAATGCGCAGCCGCTGCCGGAGGCCTGGCAGCTTAGCCGATTTGCTGGCACATTTAAACCGTCAGCTGGTTAAGGACACCGGTGGCGACCGTTTTATGACCATGCTTCTGATGGCGGTTGACGCCCAACGCAAAGAGATGCACTGGGCATCGGCCGGTCACGATGCACCGTTCCTTTACGATGCGGTTGAGGACCGATTTTACGAACTAAACGGCAGCAGCCTGTCTTTAGGCCTGAAGAAAAAAGTCGAATATGAAGAGCGTATTTTCTCCGATGTAAAGGCCGGCCAGATATACATGGCTTCAAGCGACGGGTTGTGGGAAGCCTTCAATACAAAAGAGGAGATGTTCGGCAAGGAGCGTGTGCGCAATCTCATCCGCCGCTGTGCGGATCTTTCCGCAGCGGAAATTTGCGACCGGATGAATGCGGAACTTTCCAATTTTCTGGGGGATACCACCCCCGATGATGACCTGACGTTTGTTATTGTAAAAGTGCTTTAAGTATATTTTTGGGTTGGGTATTGCAGTGGGAACACCGCCCCTGCATTTTGAGAGCTTACATTGACTAAAGCAACACAGGTGATTAGCTTTTAAACTGTAACAGCTGAATTTTAAGATCGTTGCCGCAGGTCTTAATGATTGCCATAACCAACTACATATAATTACGCACACAATATGAGGTGAAAATATGGATGACAAACCAAAATCTACCGCATGTTCAAGCAAATGTGACGAGCGCTATAATGAATGCCTGAGCAATAGAGAGCACGAGTCGGTCTGCCGGATGAAACGGGTGCAGTGCGACTGTGGCTGCACCATCCCGTAATTGATCATCCACGTCAAACTGCTGCTGCAACACAGATAAACAATACAAGACGTCCGTCCCCATCGTTTAATTTATCCAGTTTGGGACGGACGCCATATTTAGAACCAATCTCAGTAACGCATTTTTGAGATTGGTTCTATTGTTTTGTAACTGCTATAAATTACTATGAATAATTACAGCGCCCATGGTCCGCAATCGTCACTCCCCAGCGGGCGGCTGTGTCGCAATTCAAAAAAACGTTAAATTTCTGCTCGTCATGCCGGGCTTGATCCGGCATCCAGCAGCGTAATACTCCCAAAAAGCACTGGATTCCGGGTCAAGCCCGGAATGACGATAAGACCGATATGCGAAGTTTTGCCAGTTGCGACACAGTCTGGCAGGCGGGAGTCCAGGAAGCCCAATTTCGATTACAGTTTATACTTTCTTTTTGACCAGAACACCCAGGTTTCTTCCCAACACATTCGCATATTCGATCATATCAAGCCCTTCTAATTTCTGAACCGCACCCGGCGGGAGCAGATCGCGGGAATTACCCCGCAGGATTGCAGCCGTCTCCGCCTCTGAAAACACCGGGCCCTCCACAACCCATCGACGAAATTCCTTGTCTACCGGACATACTTTCTGGCAAACCATACATCCCACCAGGCAGTGGTGCCAGGAAGGATTGAGCCAGGCGGGAAACTTCCCCTGCCGTTCGTTATGAAAGGTGATGCATCTTTCGGCGTGGAGCAGAAATCGGCCGGCACCAATGGCTCCGCCGGGACAGGCTTGGGTGCAGGCGTCACAATTTGTGCAGTCCTTTAAAAAAGTTAGCTCCCCCCAGCTGTCTTCGGTGCAGTGCAGATCAGTGACAAACGCCGCCAGGCGGTAAAAACTTCCCAGGCCTGCAATATAAGTGATGTTATTTTGGCCATACTGTGCCAGGCCGCTGCGCACCGCCAGAAGTTTCCAGGGTATAATTGCTTTTTGAATAAAAAAGCCGGCCGGCTCCAGCTGCGACCGTAACAATTCCTCAATTTTACGATCGGTTGCATAACTGTAAGTTGGCGGAATGATGCAGGGCAGCTCCCGGCCCTGCGACAAAAACCGCACCCGGACCTGGGGCTGGGGAGCAGCAGCAATGATCAGGGATTTCGCCCCGGGGAGTTTATCAGTAATTGTAAAATCAAATCCGTTTAACTCTTCGGCAAAAAATTCTTCATCAAACATTCCCTGTTTGTGAAGGGTGTTGATGTCACTTTCTAGGTCCCGAAGGTGTTCAACGGAAACAATTTTTGCCCGGCCCCCTTCCTTTTCGATTGTGCTTAGCAGGTTAGCTGATAATTCATTGGTTTTCATTTAGTCCCTTTCGAAATTGAATCCACTTCAGAAGCTGGATACGCCATAGATGAATCAGCACGAAGGGCACGAAGTTCACGAAGAAACCATGAAGGTAACATCTTTATTTTATTCGTCTCCTTCGTGTTCTTCGTGGTTTGAATTTATTTCGGTTCACCGCCCCAGGCGGATGAAATGTTTTTGAAAAAGTTTCTAAAAGGATCGGGTATGGCTACGCACATAATCCCCTATCCGCCGCATCCGCGCCATATCTTCTTTCCCCAGGAGCCCCAGCTCCAGGGCCGGCAGGGCGGCCCGCATCTGTTCCAGATTCCGGGGGCCGCACATACAGACATCTACCGCTGGCTGGGATAAAACAAACCGGTAACAGTCACTGGCTTCCGGTACAGCGTCTTCCGGCGGAATCTTTTTGGCGTTCAACAGCTGGCCCCAGCGTGTGGCGGTATAGGAAACAATGCCCGGCCGGTTATCGCCCTGAAGGCGGGGAAATATTTCTTCTTCGGCTCCGCGATGGGCGGCATTATAGCGGACGTGAAACAGATCGAACTGCCCGTCGGCAGCCATCAGCGGAAACAGCTTGCGCTGGTGGCCGGACAGGGCCAGAAAACGGCAGATGCCCTTGGCTTTCATCTGCCGGGCCCGGGCCACGAGTCCCGGGGAGGGAAGGCGATTGTGCCATCCCAGAACAAGGATATCGGCACTTTCAAGCCCCATCGACCTTAATCTTTTTTTGATAACCCAATCCATCAATAATCCGAACCGGGCGTAGGTCTGGATGGCAATTACCAGCTGGTCACGCTTGCCCTGCCGGCAAATGCTCCGGATGGCCTGATACATGCCTGCTTTGTGCCGGCCCGAACCCAGGTAAAAATAGTTGCAGCCTTTTTCAAAGGCCTCTTCAAAGGCTTCGGCCGGGGCCCCGTAGCTGGCCGCCATGCCCAACGGCCCGACTTCTAAGCCGGTGCGGCCCAGAATTCTTTTAGTAAATGCCGCCATAGGTAAATTCCTGTTAAAAGTTGATTAGGTTGAATAGTAAACCGGTTGATTAAGTTGATTAGTTTATTGGGTTGATTAAGTATGCAAGTCAGATGATACGGAAACGGCTTATTGCGGCAAGTCGTGGAATCTCTTTCCACCAGCTGATCAACTCAATCAACTTAATTAACTTATTCAACCAATCAACCAAAATCCACCTTTGGTGGATTTTCAGGTAGCTTTATCGTAAATGTACTTCCCTCATCGGGCTTACTGGCGACGTTTATATCCCCATTGTGGGCCCGGGCGACGGCCCGGGCAAAACTGAGGCCCAGCCCCGTGCCGGTCTGAGAACGACTGGGATCACAGCGGTAAAAGCGCTCAAAAATATGATCGATATCCTGCCCTGAAATTCCAAGTCCGCTGTCTTTAACCGCTATTTCGACGGTGTCGTCTGCGCCCGACGATACGCTCACATCAATTCTTCCATCGGCGGGAGTGTATTTAATGGCATTGTCGAGCAGATTAGCGACCATGCGCTGAATTAATCGCATATCGCCATAAACGCTGATCGGCTCAGGGCAGTCACATTCCAGGACGAGTCCTTTTGCTTCGGCCGGGGCCTGGAAGATTTCACAGGCATCGGTGACGAGCCTGACGATGTCCAGATTCTGGCAGTCAAGCTGATTCACGCCGGCTTCGGTCCGGGAAATAATCAGCATGGTGTTGATCATGTCCAGCAGGCGGTCGCATTCTTCAATGGTGCCGGCTGCCATGGATTCGTATTCCTGCATGGAAGAGCCGGAAGTCAGGGATATTTCGGCAATCCCGCGAATGCGGGTGATGGGGCTTTTAAGATCGTGGGCGATGTTGTCGCTCATTTCCTTGATTCCGGTTACCAGGGTTTCAATACGATCGAGCATCTGATTAAAAGTCAACGCCAGTTGATCGATCTCATCGGCTCTTTTTTTCACCGGCACCCGCTTTTCGAGACTGCCTTCTGAGATCCGGCGCGCGGTCCGGGTCACGGTTTCTACCCCCACCAGCGCCCTGCGGGCCATAAACCAGCCGACCACCACCGCCAAAGCAAAGAGGATCACCATGGTCGTGATAAAGACTTTGCGAAACACTTCAATGATGCGGGTGTGGTTTTCCATGGATTGGCCCAGCTGTAAAATCATGCCGGGTCCGATGACGGCATAAAGGACCCGGACTTTGTGCTTGCGGTCCGGGATATTGATGGTATCAAAAATCGGCGTCCGGCTGTCCAGCAGGCGGTTGACAGCCGTTTTGTTTATCCCGATATCACGCCAGTAAGACATGTTGGAGGAAGAAAACACCTGGCCGGTAATGTAAAGCAGTCGAAAAAATATCTTTTTTTCCCCGGCTGCCTGGGCCTGTATAAAGGCCTGCCGCTTGACCGCTTCAGGACCCTGGGTTGACAGGATGGAAGAAAAGGTTCTGATTTCGCTTATAAGCGCCTGGTCGGTCTGCTGCCGTAGCACCGATGCTATCAGCAGGTAAAAGAAAAAAAAGGCTACGCAGGCCGACAGCATGAATATGCCTGCATACCAGAGCGTCAGGCGAAAGGCCAGGGTATGACGAATATCAGCTATTTTCTGCCTTAAGGACATAACCCACTCCGCGCACCGTGTGTATCATCTTGTCGGCAAAACCCTTGTCGAACTTTTCCCTTAACTTGTATATCCGGGATTCGACCACATTGGTCTGGGGGTCAAAGTAATAATCCCACACGTGTTCCATGATCATGGTTTTGGAAACGACCCGGCCGGCATTGCGCATCAAATATTCCAGCAGGGAAAACTCCAGGGGCTGCAAGTCGATTTTTTTACCGGCCCTCACGACCTCCCGGGTAATCAGGTTCAAGTTGGCCTCGCCCACCACCAGCCGGGTGGGCTCCGCCACATCGCTGCTGCGGCGAATCAAGGCCTGGACCCGGGCCAACAGCTCCGAGAAGGCAAATGGCTTGGTAAGGTAATCATCGCCGCCGGTTTGCAGGCCTTTGACACGATCAGCAACCGATCCCCTGGCGCTGAGGACAATTACCGGTGTTTTGATTTTTTCGTACCGCATTTGCCTGATCAGTTCCAGCCCATCGGTTTTGGGAAGCATGATATCGACGATGGCGGCATCATAGGGCTCGGTCAGGGCCAGGTGCAATCCGTTTTCGCCGTCCCCCGCGTGATCCACAGCAAACCCTTCGGCCTTAAATCCCTTGACAATAAAGGATGCGATTTTGGCGTCATCTTCAACCAGTAGCAGTCTCATCAAATCTCCCAATAATATTTTTGGGGCATAATTCGCAAGCTAATTGGCAAAAGGATAAAGGAAAAAGGCGCACGGTCGAATGGGCATCTATCGCTTTGACCCCGACGCCGTGCGCCGTGCACCGTGCGCCTTGAGCCCCTTACCTCCAACCTCTAACCATTCACCTTTTGCCTTTATCCTTGCCGTTATTGCCACCCATTCTTCTTTAACAGCCGTTTCAAGAATGTCAAATGCTATATTTTGCAGAGCCCGGGTCACCTGGGATTGCTTTTTTTCTATTATTCCCGAACAGATAAAAACCCCGCCCGGGTTTAATACCCGCCGGATGTCAACGATCAAATCCAGAATGACATGGGTCAGAATGTTGGCGGCGATTATATCATAGGTATCGCTGGTTTCATCAATTAGATTGGCGGCTTTTACCTCAAAGCGGTGGGGCTGAATGGAATTTAATTTTAGATTGGCAGCCGCCACCTGGACGGCCGTCTCATCATTGTCGATCCCGCAAACCCGGGCAGCTCCCAGCCTGGCGGCTGCGATCATCAGGATTCCGGATCCGGTGCCCACATCCAGAAAACAATCCCCCTTCTTTAAATACTTTTCAATCATGGCCGCACACAGAGCGGTGGTCGGGTGGGTTCCGGTCCCGAAGGCCATCCCGGGATCCAGCTCGATGATAATATCATCGGATGCGGGGGTATACTCGCGCCAGGTCGGCTTTACCACCAGATGGCGGCTGATCTTCTGGGGCCAGAAATAAGCCTTCCAGGCATGGGCCCAGTCTTCATCGTCCCGTTTTTTATAGCTGATTCGCCAAATGATACCCGACTGCGCCTCCAGGTGCGATAATTTTTTTTCCAGGGTCCGGCAGCGGGCTTCGAGCTTGCTGTCTTCCGGTAAATAAGCGCTAACCGAATGATTCACAGCGCGACCGACGGCATCTTCGGCCCAGTCCTCTTCCGGATCGATACCCGGGTCTTCCACAACCACCCCCTGGAGGCCAAAATCGTAAAAAATGTCGGATATCAAATCCACGGCCAGTTCCCTGTCCGCCGGATCATTGCCAGGTTGATCAAATACGACTTTTACTTCTATCCATTGCATGGGTTTACAATTTTACCTAATTACACCACGAAGTGGTTTCAGATTATTTTAAAATTTTCTTTGGGAGGGTTAAAATAGCCGAACTTCAAGCCCGGAAATTGCCCCCCTATTTGTTGCAGCAATATCTCCATCCCCATGGGTTCGCCCGACGACGCGACCGCATCCATTTGCTTCCAGTATCGCAGCGGGTCAAAGTTGAGGTTGCGCCACTGGATCATGTGGATGGGGAATTGCTGTAAAAATCCGGCCAGGGCGTCGGCTTCCCCCGGAGTGTCACTGAATCCCGGACAATTGAGGTAGTTAATGGCGACATGTTTTTTGCGGGCCAGGGCAGTCTCTATGCTGGCAAGGACATCGGCAAAACCGTAGCCCTGGGGCCGAAAATAGGCATCGTAGCATTTTTCGCGAACGCTGTTGATGCTGATGCGGATGCTGTCCAGGCCGGCATCAAAAAGTGACTGCAGCCGGGCCGGCCGGCTGCCGTTGGTGTTCATATTGATGGTGCCCCGGCCGGTTTGAGAACGAATTTTCCTGATGGCCGGCTCAATGACATGGGCTGCCAGCAGGGGGTCGCCTTCACAGCCCTGGCCGAAACTGACAACGCTTTTATCAACCCGCTTGATATGGGCCAGGGCCACTTCGGCAATTTCCTCCGGGGAGGGGGTGAAGGTGATGCGGTCCTGGCTGTGGTGGATACCCGAATTTTGCTGCAGCGAAAGACACCCCAGGCAGCGGGCGTTGCACTGTTTGGAGGTCGGCAGGGGGGCTTCATAGCGGCCGAGAAAAAAATTTTTACCGGCCGGGCAGCCATAGGTCAGGGCACAATGGTCAAGGTGGGCCCGCAGGCGGTTGGCCGGCATTTTCCGGCGCATCCGTTCCACCCCGGCGATTACCTTGTCGCGCGGCATCCGCCGCAGATCCTGGCGCGGCTCTGAATCCACCGCGACAACGGCCGAGCGAAAGCCTTCTGCGTGCCACCCGACAGCGCCGTAGGAGAACAACGGCAGGGTTTGCGACTTTTGGGTTTCACCGTAGGCGCTGATCCGGGTAATCACATAGCCCGGTGAATTGAAAGCAGCCACCGGGAAAATGACTTCCCCGGGTTCGTAAGGATTTTCATCCAGGGTCTCGAGTTGTCCGGTGCTGATATTCAGCAGGACGGGTTTACGGTCCGGCAGAAACATCAGTTCGCTGCCGTGGGGCAGAGGGCTGGTTTGGTCCACGGTTAAGGGGGCTAGTTGCGGACCTGCCATTCCCACCGCCGCATAGCCATCGAGCTCGAATATCTCGCCGGCGTCGTTGGCGATCAGGGCGGTGAGCATGAAATCCTGCGCGTTAGGGGTTGTTTCAGATGTCAACCTTCCTCCTACATCCATTTCAACTAATGATTTTTTAAGGCCTTAAATTCTTCATAACCAGGTTTTTTGCGACCCTTGTTGGTTATCAGTCCCACGGTATTGAGATCCGCGTCGAATTCGGGCAGCGCGATGTCATGCAACAGGGCCCAGGCAACCACGGATACATTTACCGGTTCCAAAAGAGCCGGCAGCCGGCGGATATAGGCCACCTGTTCGCCCTCGCTGCCGGATCCCCCGGTGGGCCACCCCACTTCCATCAGGAGAATTTCATCGGATCTACGGGCGTGACGGTATACCCAGGAATAATAATCCGGCACCAGATCGGCCGGCGTTTTGTGGAAATAAGACGGATAGGTAGTCAAGCCGACAACATCCAGCTCCTTTCTTCCCTGATCCAGAGTGGTCGGGCTCAAACCCAGTATGGGATTCACGCCCGCCTTTCTGGACAGGGTGACCATCAATTCGGCCACCTTCAAATCCAGATGCTGCCACTGGTAAATGAGCACCGTGTGATCGCCCAGCGCTTTTGCCAATCTGAATGCATCCTTTACATCCCTGAGGGTGTGGTCCGGAAAATTTTTCGGCGTGATGGCCACCCCCGGAGCGCCTTTTGCAGCACCAGCGGGATGGGCAGGCTGCCCGGTGCGGCTGTTGCCGGCAGAACAGGCCAAAAAAAGGCAGGCCAACACCAGGCTGGCCCAGTGCGTTTTGAATATTATCCGCTGCATATTCAATGATCCTTTTTCTTTGAAAACAGTCTATCCACCACGGCATTTGAAATGTTTTTGTGGGAGCGGCTTTCCAGCCGCGAACGGCAGTTAAGCCGGCAGTGCGGATCGCGGCTGGAAAGCCGCTCCTACCATTAAATATAGACCTTGGTTTCTTAAGCAGGGTGGGCCATCGTGCCCGCCCTACTATCAGCTATGAGCTTCATTGGGCTATGAGCTATCCGCCGGCAAATACATCACGCAGCGTGATGTTCGGCCGTCCACTTTTAAGACAAACGGGCGGTCGAGAACGGTGTGGGCCACAAAAGGGGTTTCATTGGCAACCGGCAAGGATTTGATCCAGTCCCAGTCCAGAAATTCTTGGTCATCATCAGTTACGGTCACATAATTGATCCCCAGGGTGGAGATGTTATGAAAAAAATGGGACCCCTGGGACGGCTCGGCCCTGAGCTCCTCGGAGGCGGTTTCAATCATGGCCCCCACGCCGCTGATCTCAGCCCAGCTTACCGGGATTCCCAGCCAGCGGTCCGCCGAGCCCCAGCGGCCGGGACCGACGAGAAGGTATTTGCGCTTTTCCTTCAGCAATGCAGCATTCAGCTCTCCGATCTCCCGCGCAATCTCCGGTGTTCGCCCGGCCTCAAAAATATCCGGTTTGACATAAAGAATGTCGGCAATATCTGTATTTTCCGCGTTGCCCAGGGCATTAAAAGAATGGCAGAAGGCCCGGGAGACATCCGCTTCGCTGATTTCAACCTGACTGAGTTCGGCCCTGGCGGTCATGGGCCTTAACTGCAAAAATGCAAATTGCGGCTTGCCCTGGGGGTCCTGGGGCCAATTAACCGAAAACTCGAGCTCCACCGGACAACCCATTCCCTCCTGGCCCATATCCAGAACATCCGATAGCAACCCGCTCAGCGGGAATAAATCAAATTTAAGGACCTGGGCAAAGGTCAGAACCCGGTAGCCGGGAACGTGGGTAGTGTCGCGAATGCGATGCTCTTCGGGAAAGTAAGTGCTGGCCAGTTTTTTCATCGGCGGGTCATTTTCAACCTCGTCCACTTCTCTTTTTGACAGGTTGGCATCTTCATTGATCCCCAGCTCCGGATAGGGGCCCCCCATTTTGAGGGAGAAAAAATAACGCTGGGAATTATCCAGAATATCCTCCACGCTGGTCCGCTGGGGAAGGATCTGGGGATATTTGGGAGAAAACCGCAGGGCCTTTTCACCCTCCATCACTGTTTTTCCCAGGCCCATAGCAATGGTGGTAATCCCCTCTTCCGGTTTCATTTTGGAAAACGGGTAGTAATTGTAAGACTGGGCCACCCCGGATATGGCCGGATAGAAATACTCGCCGTAACGCTCACCTACGAGCTGCTGAATGATGACCGCCATCTTTTCTTCTTCCGTGCGATGACCCACCCGTTTGGAAAAGGCCCGCGGGCTCTGAAAATAGGTGGAGGCGTACACCAGCTTGATGGCCTGAATCAGCTGTGCCAGCCGGGTTTGCAGATCGGGATGATCATTGGGCAGCATATAAGTCCTGTAAAGACCGGCATAGGCGCGAAATTGGGCGTCTTCCAGCAAACTGGAAGAGCGAACCGCCAGGGGATAAGTGATGTTGGCCAGATAGGCTTTCAGGTCCTCGGCGATCCACCCGGGAAAGTCGGCCTCACAAAAGGCGGCGGCAATTTCCTCATCCCCGGCATCGGACTTGGAAAACCCCTTTAAGTCATTTTCTTCAACAAAGGTATCAAAACCCTCGGTGGTAATCACCATGGTGCGGGGAATGAATATGTTAGTATCTTCGTATTTTTTATGAAGCTCGGCTGAGCGCTGCAATAGGTTGGAAACGAAGGCCAGCCCCCGGGCTTTTCCTCCCAGAGAACCCGTTCCGACTTTGAAAAATTCCGTATCCAGATCAAATTCGCCGGCCTCAAAATTTACCACCACTCCCTTTTGCCGCTGCCGCTGCCGCACCTGAATAATCGAACAAAGATACTGGCGATGCTTTTCGACACTTGGAAAATCCTCTTCCCGGATGGGGCGGACCCTCGAGGCCAGGTTGATTTCAGTGCGGGCAAAAAGCCAGCGGGAGAAATCATTGCGGCTGGTGTGGTGCACGAAGGAATCTTCGGGAATTTCCTCAACACACTTCTCAAAGGAGCCCAGGTCCGAGGCCCGGGCAATTTCCCGGCCATCGGGTTTGCGAAAAATAAAATCACCGAAACCAAGCTGTTCCATAAAAAAGGAGCGCACCTCGGCGATCAGGGATGGTGAGTTTTTATCGACAAAAACAGCCGAAATCGATGCGGCCTTCTCGGCGTTGGAGGATTCAGAACTGGTCAGCAACAGGGGGATGTCGAATCGTTCCTTTTTGATTTTGGATAAAAAGGTCACCCCGGCATCGGGATCCAGCTTGCCGTTGCGCGGAAAGCGCACATCGGAGATGATCCCCAGCACATAGGGTTCATGTTTTTGATAGAGACCGACGGCCTCTTCGTAATTGCGGGCAACCAGAATTTTCGGGCGCGCGCGCATGGTGAGCAGGCGGTGTTCTTCGTTGAGCCCCTTTTGCAAAAGAGCCTGGGTCTGGCTTACCAGCTCTCGGTATAGAACGGGCAGCAAGGTTGATATGTATACGGGCGAATCTTCCACAAAGAGAATCACCCGGATGCCGGCCAGATCTGTATCCCGTTCGACGTTCATCCCGTCTTCGGCGCTTTTTACCAGGGCCACCAGAATATCGGTGTTGCCCGACCACACAAAGGTGCGATCGATTCCGGGCGGCTGCATGAACACCCGGCTGGACTCCTCCGACGGCAGGGCGCTGTGGGTTAAAAGGATGACTGGCAGCTCAGGATCTTTTTCCTTTATTTTCTGCCCCAGCATAAAGGCATCCATATCGGCCAGATGGAGCATGGTGATGACCAGGTCAAACTTTTTTTCAGACAGCGCCGCAAGAGCCCCTTGAGCTGTGGACACCCAGGTAAAACGCGGGGGGTTGCTCAGATTCAACCCGCGGTATTCATGAATGATCCTCTCGGAAAGACGGCAGTCCTCCTCCATAATCCAGGCATCGTAGGGCGTAGAGACCAGCAGGATCTGTCCGACCTTCTTGGCCATCAGCTCATGGAACACTTTAAAACTCGGGTCAAAATCTTCGGCAAAACTTTCAATGTCCAGCGCCATGTGAAACGTTCCTTTAATTAGGTACGATTTTCAGAAACAACATAATTATCTTCTAAATAAAACCATACCTTTCACTAAATCTCAATGGCAATCATATTTGAACTTGACAATAAATATGACCATGGTATTATGACCAGGTCATTTAAATTATAATAATTAGCCAAGGAATTCATCATGGAAAATATGATCTCAAAATCCCAGTTTAAGCCTCGTGCGTTGCATTATTTCCGTGAAATAGAAAAAACCGGAAAGGAATTGGTAATCAGTGACCATGGCAAACCGGTATTAAAAATTGTGCCATATATCGAAAATCCCGAAGAGGCCTTGAAAGTACTTCGTGACACAGTTATAAAATATGAGGATCCGACCGAGCCGGTTGGATTGGAAGACTGGGATGCCTTAAAATGATTGTACTCGATACACACGCCTGGATATGGTTTACAAGTAAGCCGGAAGCTCTATCAAAGAAGGCGCAAAAAGCGGTAGACGCAGCCGTGAAAGAGAAAAATGTATTGGTCTCATCAATTAGTGTGTGGGAGGTTGCCCTCCTGGTTAATAAGAAGAGGCTAAAACTGTCAATGGATGTTACGGACTGGATCGCTAAATCTGAAAATTTGCCGTTTATTCAATTCATACCGGTATCAAATTCGATCGCGGTTAAATCGGTAAATTTGCCCCAGCCCCTTCACCCGGATCCAGCAGATCGAATTATTATAGCGACAGCGCTTTCGATCGGGGCTCCGCTAGTTACTAAAGACAAAAAAATATCAGATTATGCTCCTGTCAAAACAATCTGGTAAAATAAAGAAAGGAAAAATCCAGTGGACATCTGGATGACACTGAAAAAAGCGCTGGATTTGTATCCGGACAGGGTTGCCGTGGTTGATGGCGACCACTCATTCTCCTATGCTCAGATTGGTGATCGGGTGTTTGGCCTGGCGCGGTTTTTTCAGGCCCAGGGCATTCAGCCCGGAGACCGGATTTCGATTCTGGAGGTCAATTCCCATGCCTTTCTGGAGGCCTACTATGCTGCCGCCGGGATCGGCGCCATATTAAATCCGCTCAATTACCGCCTGGCGGCCAAAGAAATTGCCTATATTTTAAATGATTCCGGAACCCGCTGGCTGGTGGCGGGGTCCCGCTTTGCCGCCGTGGTCAAGGGCGTCCTGGCTGAAGACACGCCCTTGAAGGGAATTGTCTGGATCGGTGATACGCCCGATGATTCAGGGCAAGTCCCGGTTTTCAGTTATGAGGAAGCCATAAAAAATCATAGCGGCGCCTTTGAACCGGTGACCGTGGGCGAAAACGATGTGGCCCATCTTTACTATACCAGCGGAACCACCGGACGACCCAAAGGGGTGATGCTGACCCACAAAAACGTCTGCCTGCATGCCCTGGGAACCATTGCCGAGCTCAAGCTGGTGGACAGTGACACCTGGGGGCATATTGCGCCCATGTTTCACCTGGCCGATGCCTGGGCCACCTTTGCCGTCACCTGGGTGGGGGGCCGGCACGTGATGGTGGGCCAGTTCGAGCCCGAAGCGGTTATGGCAACCATCGAGCAGCAGCGCATCACCCTGAGCAACCTGATTCCCACCATGCTCAATCTGATGATCAAGCACCCGAAGGTGGCTGAATTTGATTACTCCAGCCTGCGCGTGATTTTAAGCGGCGGGGCGCCCATTGCGCCCCAGGTGGTCAAAAGCATCACCGAAGCGTTTAATTGCGATTATATTCAAACTTACGGTATGACTGAAACCAGCCCCTATCTGACCTTTAGTATTTTAAAAAGGCACCTGCAGGACCTGCCGCCGGATGAACAGCTAAAGTACAAATCCAGGACCGGCCGGCCGTTTATGGCAGTGGATCTTAAAGTCGTGGATGAAACCGGTTCACCTGTAAAGGCGGATGATCAGCAGGTGGGAGAAATCTGGGTGCGCGGGGATACGGTTACACCCGGCTACTGGAACCTGCCGGAAGAAACCGCCCAGGCTTTCGCCGATGGATGGCTGCGCACCGGGGATCTGGCCGTTGTCGATGCCGAAGGCTATGTCAACATCGTCGATCGCCGTAAAGACATGATCGTCACCGGCGGTGAGAATGTGTATTCCACCGAAGTGGAAAACGTCCTTTACATGCACCCCAAGGTGCTGGAAGCGGCTGTTTTTGGCGTGCCGGACGACAAGTGGGGCGAAGCGGTAACCGCCGCCGTGGTGCTCAGGGAAAACGAAACCGCCGGCGAACAGGAAATTATCCAGTTTTGCCGGGAGTACCAGGCCGCGTACAAGACACCGAAAACCATCATCTTTCTGGACGAACTGCCCAAAACCGGTTCGGGTAAAATTACCAAGAAGGCCCTGCGGGATCCGTACTGGAAGAAGTAGAATTGCTTGACGGATACTTCCCGTGCCAGAGTATTTCCCGGTAGTTATGGGGGTCGGTGGCCCCTTCGGTATTAAAAAAGAGGGCTTTCGAATCCGGACCGATCTCCAAAATCCTCTTAAGTTCCTCAAACTCGGGATGATTGACCAGCAGATCCAGCAGACCGACGCCCACAGATCCTGATTCGCCGGCTTCTATCGGGATGTCGCCGGGCAGGCAATTGGCCAGAATGCGGATGCCGTTGGCCGCGGTGAAATTGTCACAGCTTATATAGCAGCAGGGAATATCCCGCAGGATCTCCCAGGAGAGGGGATTGGGCTCCCCGCAGGCCAGGCCGACCATGATGGTATTCAAATCACCGGTGACGGCGTGGGGTTTGCCGTCTCCGGCCGCCACGGAGGCAAAAATGCAGGCCGCCTGGCGGGGTTCCACGATGATAAACCTGGGGCGCGGGCTGCGGTAGACCCGGGCCAGATAGCCCACCACCGCCCCGGCCAGGGCGCCGACCCCGGCCTGGACAAAGATATGGGTGGGTGCGGCCTCATCGGCCTGCATTTGATCCACGACCTCGGCGCACATGGTCAAATAGCCCTGCATAATCCAAAGCGGTGGCTCGGTGTACCCTTCCCAGGCTGTATCCTGGACAATATACCAACCGTTTTCTTCAGCCTTGCGGCAGGCCAGCCGGACCGTGTCGTCGTAGTTGAAGTCGGTGACCTCCACCTCGGCGCCGTGGGCACGGATGCTGGCCACCCGGCTGGGTGCGGATCCTTTAGGCATATAGATCACCGCCTTCTGGCCCAGGCGTTCGGCAGCCCAGGCAATCCCCCGGCCGTGATTGCCGTCCGTCGCGGTGGTCAGCGTGATCCGCCCGATTTGCTCCCGGACTTCGTCGCTGACCAGCTGCGCGTAAGGCACCTCATCCAGGGCGCGGCCCAATTGTCGGCACACCAAACGGGCCACCGCATAGCTGCCTCCGAAGACCTTAAACGCTTTTAGCCCGAAGCGGTGGGACTCATCCTTGACAAAGATGCCACCCACTCCCCAGTACCGGGCCAGGCTGTTCAAGCCCACCAGGGGTGTCGGATTATAACCCGGCAGCTGGCGGTGGAAGGCCCGCACCCGCGCGGCCGTGGCCGGGGAAAGGGTCGTTGGGAGGTCTCTTTCCAGGGGTGTCTGGACGATATATTGACAATTTTGGGAGGGAATTTCCCTGGGCTGCATGGCTTTTTGCTACCTTTTTAATGAGTTGTTAGGGGTGAAACGGGCTGAGTGCCCATGGCTGAGATGGCGATGGCACCCATTCAATCCCAGTTGTCCGCGGCCAGGATTCCGATACTACCGCGGTCGTCCATCTTCTGTGTGCCGCGGGCGAAGTCCCGCCCAGAGGGACGAAGACGGGTCATCTGGTACTTCTAATACCCCAGATTCTCGCCGACCAGCTTGACATGAATGCGGTCTTTGATCATGTGGCCTTCGATGGTGCTCCACATGTTGCAGATTCGCTGGGGGCTTTTGCAGTCGCTGCACAGCCCGGTTTCGCAACAGGGAGTTTTGACCCCGAAGCGGATGGCGTTGACCGGAGCGGCGTAGTGCTTGACCCGGGCCACGGCCGATTCCAGATCGGGGGCCACCTTGTTCATGCCCACCACCAGAATTACCTTTTTGGGGCCGAAGGCCATGGCCGCCACCCGGTTGCCCATGCCGTCGAGGTTGACCAGTTTTCCGTCCAGGGTGATGGCGTTGGTGCTGGCGATCATGACATCGGCCGTCAATCCCTGGCGCCGAAGCCCTAAACCTTCCTCGGGCGACAATTCCGGACGATACGGATCAATCAGGTTTACTTCCGGCAGGGCTGCGATGGCCTCCCACAGGCCCATGCCCACAGCGGTCATCGATCCACAACGAAAGACAGTCGCCCCGGGCGGGATCATTTCGACGACCTCGTTTAGGGCCTGGTCGGCATCGGCGGTGTAGCTGCCCGCCATCCGCCGTTTCTCAAGGTTTTTAATGATCTTTCGGGCCACTTTTTCGTTCCAATCCACCTGGTGTTGATCCATGGTCTGCCTCCTTTTGAGATATTATCTATTTGTCATGGAAAAAAACGAAACCCATCATACTCTGTTGTATTTGAAGATCAATCAGAAAAAGAGGAAATTGCCGCAGATTTGAAATTTAAGCTGATTGAACACCTAGAAAAGCACAAAAACAACACCGTCCCCCTTATTAACGGCTGAAAAGGTGAATTACTGCCCGGCTGCTGATTACTGCATAATAAACGGAGCCGCCCCCTGCCCGCCCGCCAGGATTTTTTTAAGCACTTCCTCAATTTTGGCCGGATTGGTCATGCCGGATATTTTATCGAAGACGGTGCCATCCTTGAAAAACAACAGGGTCGGTATGGATTTAATACCGTATTTGGCCGCGGTTTGCTGACTGTCATCCGCGTTGCATTTGGCAAACATGATTTGATCGCCGTAACTTGCGGCCAATTTCTCAATCATCGGCCCAATTGCCTTACAGGGTCCGCACCAGGGCGCCCAAAAATCAACCAGGACCGGTTTGTCTGCCTGCAGCACCTGTGATTCAAAGCTGCTGTCATCGATTTCCAATAAATTTTCAGCCATAATTCTTACCTCCTTTCATTGCCGGGGAACTCCTTCAATTTGGATGGTGGGAGCGGCTTTCCAGCCGCGAATCGAATTTTACGCGGCACTACAAATCGCGGCTGGAAAGCCGCTCCCACGAATAATCTTTTGGGTATTTAAAGCAAATTGAGCCCAAAACGCAAGTGAAGTTACAGATATTTTTCTTGTATATTCTTTCTATCGATGAAAAAAATAGATTTTATCAGGTGGTTTATTAATTAATAGGAGTTTTCGTGAACTCACGCGAACGCGTAAAAGAAGCGCTGCTTTGCCGCAAACCCGACCGCATCCCCAAAGCCCTGGGGTTTTTTAACCAGTCATTTGATGCCATTGCGCCGACGGCTGCCGAGGATTATTTCGATCTGGATATCCGTTACGCTGAATTCGATCCACCCAGGGACCAGAAGGCGTTTCGGCGGTACCTGGACGGCCTGCCGGAAGATGTCCACGTGGGCAACCGGGCCCAGCTGCGCACCTACCATGAATGGCAGTATCATCCCGAAAGGGGCTCGGACCGCCCGCTGAGCAGTATCCGTTCGCTAAAAGAACTGGTCAGCTATGTTCTGCCGGATCTTTCAAATCCGACCCGCCACGCCGGACTGGCCAAACAGGTGCAGCGCTGGCATTCCCAGGGCCTGGCCGTGGCCGGGATGCCGCCCCATTTAGGCGGTGAGTTATTTGAGACGGCCTGGCGCCTGCGCGGATTTGAAAATTTCATGATCGACCTGGTGGACCGCAATGAAATAATCGATTACCTGCTCGATCAGCTGACATCGATGCTGATTGAAAACGCCCTCATTCTGGCCCGGGCCGGTGTCGACATCCTGCTGCTCGATGACGACGTGGCCATGCCCACCGGCCTGATGATCAGCCCGGCCACCTGGCGTCATCATTTCAAAAACCGCATGGCCAGGGTCATCAATATGGCCCGGGAGGAGTCCGCAGATTTATTGGTCTTTTACCACAGCGACGGCGACTTCACCCAGCTCATACCGGACCTGGTGGATATCGGTGTGAATGTCATCAATCCGGTTCAGCCGGATTGCATGGATGGTGCCGCCATCAAACGTGAATTCGGTGACCGGCTGGCCATGTGGGGGACGGTCGGCAGTGCGCGCCTGTGGGACTGGGGGTCTCCGGATCAGGTCCGCTCTGAAGTGCAGCGCTGCATTCATACTTTAGGCCCCGAGGGCCTGCTGCTGACGCCGGCCTACGACATTGATTTTGCGCCCTTCGAAAATATCGTCGCATTTATTGAAGCGGTTGAAGCGTTCGGGCGGAGCTAGCGCGAACAACATTTACTGCCACGTTATTGAATATAAGAGGACCCGTGCCTGAACTGCATGCAGCGCCGCCGGCTGAATCCCGGCAAGACACCGCGCACCCATCCCAACCCAAAGCCTTTTACGGCTGGTGGATCGTATTTGCCGGCACGCTCATTTTATCGGTGTCCTCCGGAATCGGGTTTTATGGTCACGGCGTGTTCCTGGACCCGCTGCGCACCCTGCACGGATGGCCCAAAGCAACCATATCTTCGGCCATTACGCTCTATTTTTTAACGGCCGGCATCATGGGGATGGTCATCGGCCGCACGGTCGACCGCTACGGACCGAAAGGGGTGCTGATCATCGGTTCGGTGATCATCGGTACGGGTTTCGTGTTGTTAAGCCGCATCCATACCGTCTGGCAGCTTTACCTGGTCTACTTTATGATGGCCGTGGGCTTCAGCTGCTCGTCGCTGGTTCCGGTCAACACCCTGATTACCAACTGGTTTATACGCAAACGCGGTTTTGCCATGAGCTTAACCAATACCGGCCTGAGTGCCGGGGGCATTGTTCTGGTCCCGTTGGCCAGCTACATGATTACCCGCTGGGGACTGGAAGTGGCCCTGCCGGTTCTGGGAACGATCTACTGCGTGGTTGTTATTCCCATGGCTATTTTTTTTATCCGGCAGCGTCCCTCCGATCTCGATCAATTCCCGGACGGTGAGCCACCGGTATCGTCTGCCGCGGGCGGACCCGGCGCACGGCTCGACTACGCCGCCCAAATGCAGGTCTGGACCAGGTCCCAGGCCATGCACACCGTGGCATTCTGGTCGATCGTGATCGCTTTTCTGCTGGCCCTGGCAGGCCAGATCGCCTTTCTTGTCCACCAGGTATCATTTCTCAGCCCCTATTTAGGGGTCAGCGGTGCTGCTACGGCGGTCAGCGTTACCGCCGCAGCCAGTATTGTGGGCCGCTTGATTCTGGGCACCTTTGTGGATCGCTGTGACAAACGGTATGTCATCATGTTTTGTTTCCTGGTTCAGGGGGCGGCCATGCTGACGCTGGCCCACTACAATCATGTCATCATTTTATACCTGGGCACCTTTGCCTTCGGCCTGACCATGGGATCGATTATCATGATGCAGTCGCTGATCATCGGTGAGTGTTTCGGCCTTTTATCCTTTGCCACCGTATCGGGACTGGCGGGATTGTTTACCATGACCGGGGCCGCTTTCGGGCCAACCATTGCCGGTCTTATTTATGATGCTGCGCAGAGTTACCGGGCGGCATTCACCATTTTCTCGGCCATGAGCATCGTGGCGATCCTGGTGATTTTCTTTGCCAGGCCATCGAACCCCGGAACAAAATTGTCCAAGAATTCGAATGCCTGATCTAGATGACGGATCAATCCCACTTGACACCAATTCTCACTGCACTTAACTTTCTCCCATATAAGGATCTTTTGACCGGATATGGCAAATCCAGCCCCGGATGGTAATAATGTCCAAAGCCGGGAGATTAATATAATAGGTCATCGCTATGAAAAGAGTCCAACTCACCTTTTTGATTTGTCTTACGCTGATGGTGGGGTGCGCCACCAGCCCCACGGGCAGGCGGCAACTAATGATCGTCTCGGAAGATTCGGCCATTGCCGCCTCGAAACAGGCCTATGTCGAGATGCTGAAACCTTACGAACAGCAGGGTAAAATCGACAATAATAAGGGTTTAAATGACCGTGTCTATCAAATTACAGGGCGCCTGATTGCCCAGGCCATTAAGATGCGACCGGAAACCGGAAACTGGGATTGGAGTATCAAGATTATTGATGATCCCAAAACGGTTAACGCCTGGGCTATGGCGGGCGGGAAGATGGCACTCTACAGCGGTCTGGTCACCCAGCTCAACGCAACCGATGACGAACTGGCCCAGGTTCTGGGCCACGAGATTGCCCATGCGCTGGCCAAGCACTCGGCAGAAAAGATGTCGGTGGCCATGGCCAGTTCGATTGGGGTGGCCGCAGTCGGAGTCTTCGGAGACCGCCAGGGCCTGGCCCTGACAGGGGCTTCACTGGCAGCCGCCCTGGCTGTCCAGATGCCGAACAGCCGCTGCGGCGGAGTCCGAAGCCGACCGCATCGGTATCGAGCTGGCGGCCAAAGCCGGTTACGACCCGCGCGCGGCGATCACCCTGTGGCAAAAGATGGCCAAAGTCGGCGGTAAAGGTCCCCCCGAATTTCTGAGCACCCATCCGTCACCGGAAAATCGAGAAAAAAAGCTTGCCGAGCTCGTGTCCCGAAATGATGCCCTATTACGAGCAAAAGGGGCAACGCCCGGCGTATCAGTTAAAAGGGTAAGACGCTAGCCCGGGCTTTACCCCTTTAAAACGTTGCTTATCGTTTTCCCATTTGCCTTTCAAGCACCGGTTTGGTCACATGTATAAAGAGAAAAACAAAATCTGTTTGAACTTAATAAATTACATTAAGGAGGAGATAAATATGTAAGGTGGTACACTGGAAAGATTGCGAAGATAAGAAAATCGACAATTCCCTTACAAGGGGGACAAATGATGTCATCGGCACCAGTATTCGCTGGTTGTCCCAACACGGCGACGACGGCAACGGTTCCCGAGTACGGACTTCGTTTTTTTACCATCCAGCCGGGGGGGCAGATTCCGATTCACAATCATTTCTACCACCAGACCATGTTCATTCTGTCCGGTGAGTTCGAGTGCTGGGAGTTCGATCTCGGCACGGACGAACTGAAAAAAAAGGCCGTCTGCGGCGCCGGCACCTCGATCTACATCCCCAGCATGCAGCCCCACGGCATGAAAAATCTCAGCGATCAGCCGTCCACCTTTCTGTGCTGCATCTGCAACGTATACGATGAGGAAGACCCTTTAATTGGAAGATAAAATGCAATTGGCCCGGCGACTCGATACCTTCGAAGCCTATCTTGGCACGGCGATGAACGTAATTT
>CAVXZZ010000008.1:0-397851 GCA_963766255.1 uncultured delta proteobacterium | reverse complement strand
TTCCTGATCGTCGAAGCAGCCCACCATCAGCGCATTGGTGATGATGGCCCGGGGTGCATGCCCGGGCGATGCAAATAATCCCAGAGGATGGCCGGACTCCATGACGAGGGTTTGATCCCGGGTCAGCTCTTCCAGATAGCGCTTGATCAGCTGATACTGCATCCAATTCTGGCAAACCTGACCGGTTTCACCGTAGGTTACGAGTTCATATGGGTACAGGGCAACATCAAAATCCAGATTGTTATCGATCATGACCTGAAACGCCCGGCCTTCGATGCAGTTGCCCTTATAGCTGTCGATGGGTCGGCCCTTGATGGGGCCTGGCGGCCTGAAGCGATAACCATAGATTCTGCCCCTGTACAGCAGTTCCTGCATGAATTCAGGCGCCAGGGCCTGGTGCCATTTTTGCGGAATATAGCGCAGGGCATTTTTCAGAGCCAGTTCGGTGTCATTCCGGGTCAGGTCAAAGTGCCTGGCGGGCGCCCGGCGGATACCTTCGACGAAATCAGGTGGTTCAGGCAGAGCATCGAATATTTCTCCCAGATCGATTTTTATGGTCTTTGACATATCCGTATAATTCCTCATCTTTTCAGACAACGTTATTCAAAAGATATGCAGATGTTTTAGTCCCTTCAATGCTGATTATCATAACCGCTTTGTTAAAATCAACTAGGATTAGATTTGCAATCCCGGTTACAGCTTGTGTTGTAATTGATAAAACTGCATATGCTGCTGTATTGTCATTCCGGGCTTGACCCGGAATCCAGTGCTGTTTTATGATCGTATGTTTCTGGATGCCGGATCCGTCATCCCGGACTTGATCCGGGACCGGCATGACCGGCAGAGATTCAGTGCTTTATGGAATTTTGATACAGTTGTTGAGCCAGGCCCTTTTTCGTAATTTGCTATCTTTGAGTTGACCAATAGGGTTATCGGAGGAGTATTGACCATGGTCTTGTTTTTATTGGTGCTGCAAGCTGGGTTCGTGTCGGTTGTTGTTTTATTCACCCTTAGCTTTCTGATGGCCAGTTTAACTGAGAAGGAGCCAAGAGCCGCGCTGATCGCCGGAACAGTTGTTGTCTTGCTGATTGTCTTCGAGCTCATTGTCTACAGGCTTTACACAATGGGTTTCTTTTTTGGTCCTGCCGGGCTGCCGCTGCTGCTGGCCGGGTGGGCTGTGACTGGATACGGGATTTATTTTTTCGGCCGGCCTACCGGGACAAATGAAAAGGCCCTGAAGGGGGTTGAAGGCCTTATTGTGGGAGAGGTAAAGCGATTTGACGAACGGGAGCAGGTCTTTGCCAGGGAGCGCAGTATCCGGCCGGGTTCCAAACAATACGAGGTTTTTTATCGCGCGCACCCCGAACTGGAGCAAGGGGATTCAGAAAGGCGGGCGGCCGGCGGCATCCTGGGAACACCCGGGGCCATTGATCGACCCGGCGGGATGCCGAATGTTGCGGCCATGGAAGCGGCCTTTTCCATCCCGCCCCATTTTGGGAAACTGAAAAACCACACACCGGCCGTGCGGCTGTCAGAGAAAGACCGGCCCAAACTCAGCGCGGAGGAAGCGGCCCGGCGGGTCAAAGGATATGCCTGCCAATTGGGGGCCGGGGCGGTGGGGATAACCCGGATCAATCCCCTGTGGGTGTATTCCCATCGCGGGGAAATATTTTATGAGAACTGGGAACAGTGGGGCCAGGAGATAACCGTCGATTATTCGTACGCCGTTGTTTTTGCAGTGGAGATGGACTGGGAAATGGTCAGTACGGCCCCCCACACCCCCAGTGTGGTGGAGAGTGCCCTTTCCTATTCAAAAGGAGCCTGGATTTCTACCCAGCTGGCTGCCTTTATTGCCAACCTGGGCTATGGGGCCACAGCCAACCACAGCCGCCACTATGATCTTCTCATGACCCCGGCGGCGGTTGATGCCGGCCTGGGTGAGTTGGGCCGTTTCGGGTATTTGATTACCAGAGAATTGGGGCCCCGGGTAAGAATATTTGCTGTGACAACCGATTTGCCGATGGCCTGCGACCAGCCGGTGGATATCGGTGTTGAAGATTTTTGCCGGTTTTGTAAAAAATGTGCCCATTGCTGTCCTTCCATCTCCATTCCCGACGGCGAACAGCAGGAAGTCAACGGAAGCCTGCGGTGGAAGCTGAATGCGGAAACCTGTTTCGGATACTGGGCCAGGGCCGGCACTGACTGCAACGTCTGCATGCGGGTCTGCCCCTGGAGCCACCCGCGCACCTTGCCCCACCGGGTTGTTATTTCACTGGTGGTGCGCAACAAGTGGTCCCGCCGCCTTTTTTCCCTGCTGGACGACCTGTTTTACGGCAAAAAACCCAAGCCCAAAGCACGCACCCGGATGGGCCACGTTCAACTGAATTTGCAGATGTAGGAAAATTCCGGTGGCCTGAAAAAATTGAAATCGGCCAATTTACCCGTTAGCCCAATTTGAGCCGGTGATTGTATTTTGGGATTTATCACAGCCGGCTTTTAAGTAATTACCGGATTTCAGCAGGTTATCTAACCGCTAACGGTGCCTTAACCCTTATGACTTCATCTTCCTTGACACGGCATATCCGGTCTCCTATATTAAAAGCCTTCAACTAATTATTACACGAATGGGCAAAATGGGGCCATGGCGGTTTTAGGACGGATTCTTGAAATTGATTTAAGTGCCGGAAAATGGAAATTTCTGACATATTCTGATGATCTCTTGTGGAAGTATTTGAGTGGCCGTGGTTTCAACGTCCAATATCTCTACAACCATATGTCCCCGGATGCAGACCCACTGGGCCCTGAAAATATCCTTCTTTTATCCTGCGGATTGCTTACGGGCACTGCTGCGCCGGCCTCGGCCAGACTCCACGTCAATGCCCGTTCACCCCTGACCGGTCTTCTGGGAAGCTCCAATGTCGGTGGTAATTTTGGGGCCAAACTTCGATCCTGCGGCATCCAAAGCCTGATCATCCGCGGCAAGTCACCCGAACCCGTCTACCTTTGGTTAGACGGCGACAAAATAGAAATTCGCACCGCCAGGTCTATCTGGGGGCTGGATACCTGGGAGACAGATGATTACCTCAAAAATAAGCTGGGCAGTGATAAATTGGAGATCATGACCATTGGCCCGGCTGCTGAAAACGGCAGCCTGTTTGGCTGCATCATGACGGGCCGGGACCATGCCGCCGGGCGAACCGGCATGGGGACGGTTATGGGCTCGAAAAACCTGAAGGCCATCGTGGTCAAAGCGCCCAAAAAGAGAACCCTGTTTAAGGCCAGTGAAAACGGGCATGAAGCCATTAAACGTTACATCTGGCAGATGAAAAACTCCCCGCACTACAAGGATATTAAAAAACACGGTGGCGCCGGTTATGTCACCTGGGCCGACGATCTCGGTATACTGGCAACACGTAATTTTAAGGCCAACACTTTTGATGAGGCCGAACAAATCGACGGCAAAAATCTTGAAAAAAATATCACCCGCACCCGCGGTTGTCACCGTTGCCCGGTCCAATGCAAGGCTGAGCTGAAGTTTGATGGGGGCAAATTAAAAGGCAAAAAAGCGGTCAGGCCCGAGTTTGAGCCCATGTTGTCCCTGGGTTCCCGCTGCGGTTTGACGGACCTGGAGACCCTGGTTTACCTGGATAACCTGTGTTCCCGTTTGGGTATGGACAGCATTTCCGCCGGAGGTGTCATCGCCTTTGCCATGGACCTTTTTGATCGCGGAATCCTTACCCTGGAGGATACCGGCGGCCTGAACCTTTCCTGGGGCAACGGCGAGGCCATGGAGGTTTTGATCAAACAGATCGCTGACGGAGAGGGATTGGGCGGCATTCTTGCCAAGGGTGTTCGCCGAGCGGCCCGGATCATTGGCCGCGGTGCCGAAAACCATGCCCCCCACGTCAAGGGGCTTGAAATTGCCGGCTATCATCCCACGAACATCATGGGTACGGCCCTGGGATACACGGTTTCCAACCGGGGCGCTGATTTCAGTGATGTCTATGCGACGCTGGAATATAAATGGCTGCCGGATGAAAAAATCGAAGAGTTCGGACTTCCAAAAACCATCGATCTCAATTCCATTCATGGCAAAGCTTCGCTGGTCAGGCAGTGCATGATTGTCGGCCTGGTTATGGACTGCCTGGGTTTGTGCAAGGTGCCATCCCTGTGCCTTGTCTGTACCTACGATCTGGTGGCTGAAGCCGAATTGGCGTCTGAGTTGACGGACCACAATGTCAGCGTTGGCGATCTTTTTTGCGCCGGGGAAAGAATTCTCAATCTGGAAAGACTGATCAATAGGAGATTCGGCGCGACAGGGGCGGACGATCGCCTGCCGGATATGTTCTTTGACAAAGAATACAATGCCGGTAAACAGCCATCCAAACCCCAGGAATGGATGGAACCCATGATTCGGGAATTTTATGCTGTCATGGGCTGGGATGAAAACGGGCTGCCCACGGAAAAAAAACTGGCCCAGCTGGGGCTCTTACAGTAACCGTTCAAACGTTTGCGGTCTTCGCGTTACAAGCAGGGTTACCACGGATTAGAATTAATTGATCGTCGAACATCGAACGTCCAACATCGAACATCAATGTTGATTCCGCTGCGCTCTGTCGATTATAAAAAAGCGAATCCCAGAAATACAAAGGTCAGATTCACACTTGCAGCTTAGTCGTTATAACAGAGCAAGCCTCTGTGCGCGTGGTTGTCGCATGATTTACGGTATGATTTTGAAATCGATAGAATTCCTTGTTCGATGTCCGGAATGTTCGATTTCACCATTAATGCCAAGCACTAAACAGCCGCTTTTAAGTCAGCTTTTGCCAGAAGGGAACACCAATGGCACCCGTGGACGAAATTACATTCAGGCCCAGGATGTCCTTCCTGTCACAGGAAGATAAGGAAAAAATTCATCGGGCCGTCCTCACGATCTTGAGCGAGATCGGCATGAAAGTCCATCACGATGAGGCCCTGGCGCTTTTAAAGGATGCCGGCTGCATCGTCGAGGACGACGGCATGGTGAAAATTGCGGAAGAACTGGTGCTCAAGGCCATTGATAGTGCACCTGACAATATCACGATCTACGATCGTGAAGCCAACCCTGTTATGGACCTCGGGGGACATCGATCTTATTACGGTACCGGGTCCGATCTTATTTATTCACTGGAATCAGAGACGATGCGGCGGCACCCCTGTGTGCTCAAGGATGTGGTGCAGGCAGCCCGGGTGGCCGACGCCATGCCCAACCTGGATTTTATCATGTCCTTTGCCCATCCATCAGACATTCCGGCTCACCAGGCCTATCTGCACAGCTTCCAGGCCATGGCGTCTAATTCCGTCAAACCCATTGTGTGTACGGCGGTAGACCGCAGGGATCTCAGCGGAATGTGGGAGATCGCCCGGATTTTGAGGGACGATGAGGATGAGTTGCAGGCCAAGCCCTACGCCATCTATTACGGAGAGCCTGTCAGTCCACTGCAGCATGCAGTTGAGAGCGTGGACAAACTTTTGTTTTGCGCCGAGAAATCCATGCCTGTGATTTATTCGCCGGCACCCATAGCCGGGTCGACCGCTCCCCTGACGATTGCCGGACACGTGGCCCAGGGCCTGGCGGAATGCTTCTGCGGGCTGGTAATTCACCAACTGAAATCCAAAGGTGCTCCGTTTATTATGGGTATGGGACCGGCAGTTTTAGACATGTCCACCGCCCAGTGCTCCTACAATGCACCCGAATATCTGCTGTCCTATATTACCATTATCGAGATGAGTCATTTTTACAACCTTCCCAACTGGGGTTACGCGGGCACAACGGACTCCCAGGCTCCCGACGAGCAGGCTGCTTTTGAGGCCGGGCTGGAAATCTTTATCGCTGAAATGGCAGGCTCCAATTTAAATCACGATGTGGGCTACCTTGATTTTGGCCGCACCGGCAGTCTGGATATGATCATTATTCTCAATGAAGTCATCGACCAGGTGCGCCGGCTTTACCGGGGGGTACCGGTGAATGACAATACGCTGGCCCTGGATGTTATTCGGGAAGTGGGGGCCAACGGAAATTTTCTGGTCCACCGGCACACCCTTGAACATTTGCAGTCAACCCAGTGGCGACCCGAGTTGATCAACCGCCAGGGATTTGACAAATGGCAGGCGGCCGGCAGTAGCAGTTTGTTGGGGCGTGCCAAAAAGAAACTTCAGCAGGTTTTGCAGACGCACCAGCCGATTCGAATCCCCGCCGAGAAGGCCACGCTAATCCAGAAGACTGTTGATCAATTCCAGTAGAGGGGTTTTTGAAGTCATGCCTGATATACAAAAACTTTAAGGTTACTTATGCTGCTGAAACTTTATGCGATGCTTTTATTGTTGGCATTGATTTGTTTTGCGCCCCAACCTTTATTCGGCGACGAAATAGTCTGGTGGTCGATTGGCGTGAGGGGCGGGGTAAATGACCATAACAATGAGGAAGATTTTCAGCAGTACGAAGGTTTTACAACCTGGAAGCTGCCCTGGTCCCGGCAATGGGATTCGGGCTGGACGTTAGGCACTTATCTGGAGGCAAATGCCGGGGTTTTGCGCGGTGGCGGTGAATCCGGCTTTGTGGGATCAATCGGTCCTGGCATCTATTTTACAGGTTTTAAAGAGAGAATAGAGATATCGATGGGTATCAATCCGACGATCATCAGCAAGCACAAGTTCGGAGATGAAAATTTGGGAGGTCCCATTGAGTTTACCTCCCACATCGGGTTTGGTCTCAATTTTACCCGGCATCTATCCATTGGATATCGCCTGCAGCATATGTCCAATGCCGTTCTTTACGAACACAATCCGGGTCTGAATATGCATATGATTGAAATCGGCTATCGATTCTAGTTTTTAGGAGGACGTCCTTTATTACCGCAGCTTCCATTGCGGAGCCCGCTTTTCGAAAAAAGCCTTCACCCCTTCCTTGGCATCTTCGGTGGTGCAAAGCCGTGCAAAAGCTTCGTTCATGTATTCGAATGCCTTGTAGTAATCCAGATCCGCGGCAGCATAAAAGGCCTTTTTGCTGATTTGCACCGCCACGGGGCTCTTGCGGGCCAAGGTTGTGGCCCAGTCGCGGGCCTCTTTTGCCAGATCGCCGTTGGGCACCACCCGGTTTAAAAGCCCCATTTCCATGGCAACCGGAGCCTTTATCAAATCGCCGTATAGCAGCAATTCAAGCGCGCGTTTGCGGCCCACCGAACGGCTGACGGGGACCACCGGGCCAATGCAGTTGAGCCCCACATTGATGGCCGTCAAACCAAAACGGGTGTTATCAGCGGCAATCGCCAGATCGGCGGCGGCAACCAGACCGGCGCCGTTGGCCGCGGCTACTCCGTGTACCTGGGCGATAACGGGTTTGCTCATACGGCTGATGGTCATCAGGGGTTTTTCCATGTGCTCGATCCAGGCCTTGTATTCCATGGCGGTTTTGCCTTCAAGCTCATTGACGTCGATACCGGCGCAAAATGCCTTGCCTGCCCCTTTGACAATAATGACCCGGACCTTGGGCTCCGAGTCCAATTCATTGAGGGCTTGCACGAGTTCTCCGGCCAGGGGCGTGTTGAAGGTATTCAGTTGCTCGGGGCGGTTGAGAGTGATCTCAGCCACAAAATCATCACCAATTTCGACCAAAAGATTGTCATAGCTCATAAGGGCCTCCTCCGAGTATTTTTTGATCCTGCTAAGTACTATTGATTATAAATACAATCAAGGCTATCGGTTTCAAACTTTTCAGTCCTGCCGCTTAAAACAGGTTAAATAAATTTAAGGACAACAAGGGTTATATCATCTTCAGGTTCCGCACCTTTCCGAAATTTGCTAATCTGCTCAAAAATGGCCTTTATGATATCGCCAGCCCCGGCCATTGAATTTTTGCGAATGATATCGTAAATTGCCCTTCGACCAAACATCTGACCACTCGCATTGCGGGTTTCCCAAACACCATCGGTGGCAACTACAATGATACTTCCCCGGCAAACACCGTCTTTGCGATTTATTTCGTATTGACAGTGCCTATCGACACCCAGCGCCATGCCGGACCCCGCCAGCTCAAAAAAATCATTTGCCGCCGGATCATAAAAAAGGGCCGGTTCATGCCCGGCACGCACCCACTCGATTTTCTTTTTGACCGGATCAACAGCAAGGTAAACCAGGGTTACAAATTGCCCCGAATCTTCAAAGTCTCCCGCCAGTTGATGGTTTACATCGCTAATCATTTGTGCAATGGATCCCGGCGAAGCAAGGCGCTGGCGAAGCGCGGATCGCACCGACGCCATCAACAAGGCCGAAGAGATGCCGTGACCGGCAACATCACCCACAACCACGCCTAATTTTTCGTTTTCCTCAAATTTTATAAAATCATAATAGTCGCCACCGGTTTCATCACAATAAATGCTTTTTCCGGCCACATCCAATCCGGCAATCCGGGGGTTGTCCTTCGGCAAAAGAATCTGCTGGACTTCCCTGGCCAATTCCAGCGAATGGCGCAGCCGATCCCGCTCTTTCTCTCTTTTTCGTAAAGCTTCTTCGGCCAGTTTTAGTGCGGTGATGTCTTCATGACTGACCACCACTCGAATCGGTTCCTGTCCGGCCACCCGAATCGCCCTTACATAATAGAAATGACGACCATCCGGACCATGACAGGGGTAATCATACATAAATTCTACTATTTTGCCTTTGATGACGGAGCGAATACCGGCGGCGACGGTACGCGCATCTTTGGCTTCTTTACCGGTGGTTGCATCACACAGCTCAAGGTAGTTCACACCAATGGAATCCCCGGGTCCTTCCATCTGGTTTAAGCTTGCGTAATTTCTCCAGGCCTGGTTGGTTTCCAGAATTACCCCCTTTCCGTCAATAATCGCAATATTGGCGGAAAGGGAATTTAATACCGTTTTTGCCAAAGAGCCGGAAAAGTCAAGGGGCGCTATTTTCCTGCGGCCATCTTTATTGTTATTGCTCATATTCGTCTTTTTGGATACCAAGCACTTCGCGACAATAGCGGATACTGCGCTGGACGGTGTCCTTTTCCATCTGCAGCGCTTTTTGCATATGGTCGAGGGGGATATCCATTTCCGTTTCGATGTTGATCCGGCGCATGCTGGAGCGCTTCTTTATAATGTCGTAGGCTCGTTGCATATCGATGTCGCCTTCGCCGACAGCCGCACCCGTGAGCTTGAACCCATAGCGTTGAAATTCGATGCGGTCGTCCCTGAAGTGGTTCGTAAACGCACGCGGTGCCAGGTTTTCGATGGCCTGCATGGGGTCTTCCATGACCATCAGGGCATTGACGGTATCGATACAGGCACCGACTGCCGGATGATTTACGCGATCCAGCAGCCAGAGAATTTCTTCTGAAAAGCTGTCGCAATGGTTCTCGACGGCAATTCTGATACCGGCCTCTTCCGCCGAAGGGGCCGAGGCCTTCAACCGGGCGGCGAAGGACTTCATCTGCTCTTTGACTGCGGGATGAAACCGGCTGGCAGAAACCGGTCTGGGGCGCTTTAAATCCATGCTGACTTTAACAATGTCCGCTCCTAATGCGTTTGCCGTTGCAATGGCCTCATCGAGGTCATGCTGAACCCCGATGCCCATGCCGCCCAGGTCCATGGAAAAATTGTATTCCAGGTAAAGGCCGCGTTCTACGGCAGCGGCGTTTACTTCCTCAAGGTAAGCGGCATCGAGGCTTTCCAGGACGCCGTCATCCAGGTGCAGCCCGTCAAGGCCCATACGGACAGCCTCGTCAAAGAGTTCGAAGGTCGTCAACTGCCGGGGCCAGGGCAGTTTAAAATCTGCCCAGGCCTGGCCGATGCCGTGAAGATATAAACTGTAGGTGTGTAGACCGAGAAGCATGGAGTCGCCCATTTTAGTTCCCTAGTTTAAGTTAGTCCCATCACCGGCGGAGTTGCTCTAATCCAAGGCCATGGAATAATGGAATGTTGGAATGATGGCTTTTAGAGGGCTGAAGGCTTATTTTATTTCGATGGTACTGATCAAAAATTAAACTCAAGACAGCATCCGTTTTTCACACCCAATATTCCATTTTTCCACCATTCCATTATTCCATTATTTGCTTAATGGCAAACACTACTTCTCAGAGGTGGAATGACCGCGTGGCTTTCCAGGATAGGATTCCTAATCTGCAACCAGCTCCTTTTCACCTTTCTTCTTGATTTTGCTCAGAGCCGCCTGGATTTTGTCCGCAAGCCGCGGGGCCTGATGATTTGTAATAATGTCTTCAAGTTTGTCCTGGATCCGGGTGGCCATATCCTTGGCTCCCTGATTCTGCCACTCGTCGTAGGCCGAGCGTACCATCAGGTCGGGCATCCAAAGCTCGTTTTTAAAGTGATCATAGGTGTGATCCTGGTCCAGATAATGCCCCCCCGGTCCGACTTTTTCGATCACCTCCCGGGCCAGGCTTTCGCGGTTGACTTCTATCCCCCGGATGAAGCGTTTGGTCATGCCGATACTTTCGTTTCCCAGCACCAGCTGGGCGGTGGAGCAGGCCATGCCATTGTCTATATAGCCGACGTCATGGATCAAATTGAGGCCGGCAAGCCCCTGGGCCAGGATGGAAAAGGTCGACTCGATACCGGCCTGGGCGTCTATCACCTTGGCATCGGTTGATCCGGCCAATCCCCAGGTCGGCAGGCCGAAGGATTGGGCAACTTCGGCCTGTGCGGCCAGGGCGAGACTCATTTCCGGTGAAGCCATTGACAGCAGGCCGGCGGTCATATCAAATATACTGAAGTTACAACCCAGGCCGAAAGGGCACCCCGGTTTGCGCAGCTGGGCCATTACCAGGCACATCAGTGCTTCGGCCGTGCCCTGCACAACGGCCCCGGCCAGGGTTACAGGACCGGTGGCACCGAATTGAACCGTCGGCCCCTGTATTTGGGGTAGGGACAAATCAGCGGCCACAAACAGACGATCAACCACATCGGCCGGCCAGACGAGGGGGGAAATCGGCTCGGGATAAAAAACGATAAAGGGCCGTTGCTGGAGACGCTCGAGTCCGCCGGCGACCTCGGCGGCCATCTCAAAGACCAGCTCAACACCGCGGGCTGTATACCCCAAAAATACAATGGGCTTGGTCGTATTGTTGACGACCGCCTCAAATTCATGCAGATCAGCAACCGTGGGGGGCACGTCCTGAACCGAACCCATGGGCATCACCCAGTCGATATTCTCAAGGGCGTCAGCTACTTTGGCACCGGTAGCAATATCGGCCACACGAGTGGGATGAATTTCACCGCTCAGCGCATCTTTCGTCCTCGGGCTGGCTGTGGAGGTGCCGTAGTAGCTCTTGCGTCCTTCGACTTCCATGGCCCGGCCGCCTTGACGGTCATAGAGGGTCCACCCCTTGGGCGCTGTGCGCAAACAATCGGTCACTACATACTCAGGCACTTTGACATTTTCACCGTTGACCAGAGCGCCGGCCTGCTTGAACATTTTGCGGGCGCCGTCGTGTAAAACGCGAAATCCCACCTTTGACATTACTTCGAATGCCGCCCGCTTGATTTCCGCGATCTGATCATCGCTCAATACCCTGAACCTGACGGATCTTTTTTCGGTAGCGTCTGTCTGAATCATGGTCCCTCCTTCTGCTGGTCTCTGGCCGCTTGTCACTGGCTTCTTGTCAACGGAGGTCTGGTTGCTATTGCTATTTGATGTTCGATAAAAAGGGCCTTCTTTCTTCCCCAACTTATTTACCGCATAAATAAATATCCGGTAAAGGATTATTTTGCGTTTAGATGACTTCAGATATTAAAGTCTATAATAAAAGAACATTTCCATGGTATCCCGGCAAGGCCAATCCCGAACTCTAAACCATGAACCTTTGAACCTCTTAATGCTTATCTTGACAGGGATCGAGGAGTTTAATACATTCCCGATAATACACTACATAATTCCAGGGGTTGTCTGTTGCCTGCACTGGATGCCTGCCTGCGCGGGCATGACGGAAAGACTCCCCGGCTGCTCAACAAATGTCCATTAACCAATAACGATTGACAAATAACTCCCCAAAGGGGGTAGTGTGAATTACATGGGACTTGCGGGCGGTCAGTACAAACCGCTTTCAGAAGACGATGTCGCAACCATTCATGCGGCCGCCCTGGGTATTTTGGAGAAAACAGGGTTTACCTATGAATCAGGCCTTGACAGCACACTGGCGATGCTTGAAGATGCCGGGGCTGTCGTTGACCGCAGGCTCGATCGGATTTTTTTCCCCGGGATTTAATCATAGAGCAGGCGGCCAAAGCGCCTGCTCGGGTAATTTTGTACAGCCGGGATGATCGCAGCGATTTGGACCTGACCGGGGACAGGGTTCACCTTGGAACCGGCGGGGCCGCCATCAGGATTCTTGATCTTGAAACCGAAGACCCCAGACCCAGCACCCTCAAAGATTTGTACCAGCTTGGAAGGCTTGTCGACCGGCTGGAAAATATCCATTTTTTTCTACGGCCCTGCATCCCCACCGATATCCCCGAATCCGAATATGATGTAAACACCTATTATGCCTGTTTGAAATCCACCGCCAAACATGTCATGTCCGGGGTGAACGATGTGAACGGGCTACATCAGGCGATCGATCTGGCGGCCATCCTCGCCGGCGGAAAAGACCAACTGCAGGCCCGCCCCTTTGTTTCTGTGATTACATCGTTTGCTATCAGCCCGTTAAAGCTTTGCACCCAGTCGACCCTGATTATGCAGGAAGCCATCAGAAACCGGATACCGGTGGCCCTTTCGGCGGCTCCCATGTCAGGCTCCACTTCACCCATCACCATGGCCGGAACCCTGGCACAGCTGCACGCCGAGCAGTTGGCCGGCATTTGCATCTGCCAGCTGACCAATCCGGGCGCACCGCTGTTATACGGCGGAATCCCGGGGAGGGCCAATCTTGCTTCCATGGAATATCTGGGGGGGGCTGTGGAATGCGGCATGATGAATGCTGCCATCCACCAGCTTTCCAATCATATCCAGGTGCCCAACTACAACTCGTCGGGACTCACCGATTCCAAAATCCCCGACGCCCAGGCGGGCTGGGAAAAGGCTGCCACCACTCTTCTGGCGGCCATGGGCGGATCCAATTTTGTGCACCACGCAGCCGGTATGCTGGAATCCATGCTGACCGTGGCCTACGAGCAATACGTGATTGATGATGAAATCATCGGCATGTGCGGCAAGGTGCTGCAGGGGATTGAGGTGGACCCCGAGCATCTGGCCCTGGACGTGATTGAGGCGGTGGGGCCGGGCGGCAGTTTTATGATCAGCGATCACACCCTGGATCATTTGCGCAGCGAATACTATCTGGGCAACCACATTACCGACCAGCAGAACCGCGAACGGTGGGAAAAAGACGGTGCTCTGGATGCCCGGGCCAGGGGGCGGCAGATCGCCAAAAAAATCCTGGCCGAAGAGGAACAATCCTATATATCGCCTGAGCTAGATCAGACCATTCGCGAAAGGTTCAATATTTTGCTGCCCTGAGAAAATTTTTCATCAATTCGGATTGATGGTCAGGAACCTTGGATGCCGTAGCTGGGAGGCAAATTAGCCGCCAGATCAGTGAGCCTTCAGGCTTTCCAGCTTCCAGGCCTCAAGCCTCAAGGAGGTGTTCCATGTTCTACCAAAATCGTGACCGGGAAATCAACCATATCAAAACCCGCAAGGACCACTGCTGCTACGGGATGGGGTTGGGCATCATGGTCCTTGACGATGCCTACCCGGGCTTTCCCGGTGATGTGCGCAATGCCAGCGCCTTTCCCTATCCGGTGCAGTATGAGATCGCTGAAGGGGTCAACAACCATACCCTGGTCTGGGAGGAGGACAAGAGCCCCTGTCTGGCACCGATTCAGCGGGCCGCCAAAAAACTGGAGAAGATGGGGTGCCGGGCGATTGCGGCCGAATGCGGCTATTTTGCCTATTTTCAAAAAGACATTGCCGGGTACGTGAACGTGCCGGTGTTTATGTCCAGCCTGCTGCAAGTGCCCTTTATCCAGCAGATCATCGGCCCCGACCGGCAGGTGGGGATCCTATGCGCCCAGAAGCAGTTTTTAACCGATAACCATCTGCAAAATGTCGGCATCGATTTAAGCAGCAAATTCGTCATTGCCGGGTCCCAGGATGAATACGGTCTGCCTGAGTTCGACAACCTGTGGGATCATTCAAAGCGGCCCGAATGTCCTGAGGCTTATTATGATAAAGCTGAAAAAGATATGGTCAGAATCAGCCGTGAATTTTGCATGGCCCACCCCGACATCGGGGCCCTTATGCTGGAGTGCACCGGCATGCAGCCTTTTGCCCGTGCCATTCAACGGGAAATCGACCTGCCGGTTTTCAGCTGGGGGACGCTGCTGGATTATGCGTATTCGGTGGTGGTGCACAGAGACTACTATGGCCACGTATAGAAGTGGTTTCAAAACCTCATCTAACTATGTATGGCCGGCTAGTCGGTTGGCCCGGTTAAAAAGTCTGGTTTTTTCGGGGCAACGGGCAGAACGGCACACGGGCTCAACGGGCTAACCAAATAAGTGGGTGTCTTTTCAAATTATTGTACTATCTGACGCTGATCACCGGGCAGGGGGCCTTTAAAATGACGTACTGAGCGGTTGAGCCGAAGACTAATTTTCCAAGCGGCGATCTTTTTTTAAGGCCGATAAAGATGCAGCCGATACGGTTTTCCTCTGCAAAGTGAACCAGATCTTCTCCGGGTGTCCGGTAACTGACACTGACCTGGGTGTCACATTCAATGCCTTCCACATTAAACGGTGTTCGAAGATATTCCAGCTCACTTTGAGCTTTTTCAATATCTATATTCTGCAGCGAAGGGCTCTGCTGCAAAGACGTGACGATAACAACCGCAGCCTTAAACGTTTTTGCATGGTTGAGGGCCAGCGCCAGAGCGTTTTCTGCCCTGTGGGAACCATCATAGCCGATAAGCATTTTCATCGATTAATTCTTGCTTTACAAGCCGGGTGCCTGGCACCCCATTGCATGTTCAATGCAAAAAGCCCCGACGTGCTTTTACCATTTCGGATTAGAGCTGAAAGGTTTTGTTTCAGGCGGCCGGTCTGCTGATGACCGGTTCTACTTTTTCCAGCGCTTCCAGTGGGATGTGGCATAAGATCCGATGCCCCTTGGCTGATTCACGCCAGGGTGGTACCTCTTGCTCACAGATTTTACCGCCGTCCGGCAGCATTTCCTGGCGGCGCGGGCAACGGGTGTGAAAGCGGCATCCCGAGGGCGGGTCCAGGGCGCTGGGCACGTTGCCGCTCAGGCGCAGCTCTTTCTGCTCGACGTCCGGGTCCGGAATGGGCACCGCCGACAATAATGCCTCGGTGTAAGGATGGTAAGGAGGCTTATAAATGGCATCTGCCGGACCTATCTCAACGATCTGCCCCAGGTACATGACCGCGATATCGTCTGAAAAATAACGGACCACGCTCAGGTCATGGGCGATGAAAATCATGGATGAACCAAAGACCTGTTGTATCTCTAAAAGCAGATTGATGACCGCTGCCTGGACCGAGACATCCAGGGCGGAAACCGGCTCATCGCAAATAATGAGATCGGGACGGCTGGCCAGGGCACGCGCAATGCCCACTCTTTGTTTTTCACCGCCGCTGAGCTGGCGGGGCAGACGATCGTAGTAAACAGATGAAAGCCGAACCGCTTTTAAAAGCCGCAGGACTTCGTTTTTGATTTCTGCCTTGGGCACGGTTTTGAAATGTCTGATGGGACGGGCGATCTGCTTGCCCACGGTATACGAAGGATTAAGGGTTGAATCAGGATTCTGAAAGACCATCTGCATTTCTTTAATCAATTTCGTATCTCGCTGGGTCACCGCTTTGGTCGTGTCCACCCCCATGAACTCGACCAGGCCGCCGGTAATCGGCTCCAGACCGATGAGTCCCTTGACCAGAGAAGACTTTCCGCAACCGGACTCACCCACGATACCCAGGGTTCGGCCTTTGGCAACCCTGACACTGACGTCATCGACTGCTTTGACATATTTTTTTTCTCCCATGCCGAACAGGCTGACGACCGAATTTGCCTCCTGGGGGTAGTAAACTTTGATATTCTCAAAATTGAGCAGATTTTCTTTGGGCAAATCATTTGTTTCAACAATCTCAGCCGTCTCTCTTTTTTTGCGGGTTCGTTTGCGGTTTTCAACTTCCAGAGCATAGATGCAGCGAGCCGAATGCTCGGAGGTGATTGCCGTCATGCCGGGACGCGCCTTGCGACACTCTTCGGTTACAAAATTGCAGCGGGGTGCAAAGATGCACTCGGTTTTGGATCGTTCCGCCGGCGGCGGTACGCGCCCCCGGATGGGATGCAGTAAAGAGTCCAGTTTGCTGTCGCCCAGCCGCGGTATGCTGGCCAGAAGGCCCATGGTATATGGATGATGGGGATCGCGAAAAATCGCCTCCAGGGGCCCGCTTTCCACCATCTGCCCGGCGTACATCACGCACAGATAGTCACTGACCCGGGCAACCACGCCCAGATTGTGGGTGATGAAGATGTTGGCCGCGTTGAATTCCTGTTTGAGCTCTTCGATCAAATCCAGCACCGCCGCTTCCACGGTAACGTCCAGGGCGGTGGTGGGTTCATCCATGATCAGCAGGGCCGGGTTGTTGAGCATTGCCATGGCGATGACCACGCGCTGCTGTTGCCCGCCGGATATCTGATGCGAATAACGCGTCATAACATTTTCCACATCCGGCATGTTGACCCGCTTGAGCATATCAATGGATCTCTGCCAGGCTTCATCCTGGTTGATATCCGCGTGGTGGCAGGTCAGGACCTCGGCCAGTTGCTCTCCCAGACGCACCGAGGGGTTCAGGGCCTGCATGGGATCCTGAAACACCATGGCGATCCGGTCTCCCCGCAGTTTTTTGAGTTCCTCCTGAGACCGACCCACCAATTCGTTATCCTGAAAGCGGATGCTGCCGTCCACAATTTTTCCATTGGCGCCGAGAAAATTGACGATTCCAAACGCAATGGTGCTCTTGCCGCATCCGGATTCACCCACCAGGCCGACGGTTTCACCTTCCCTCACTTTAAATGAAACCCCCTGAATGGCCTCAACATCGCCCTTGCGGGTCTCGTAGGATATATGGAGGTTGTCGATCTCAATGACGTTGGCCGGTTCAACCCGATCTGCCGTATCCATTTAGCTCCTCGCTATTGTTGTTCAATCAAACTGGCCGTTTCGGACACCAGCGGCGGTGCTGACACCTGAAACCTGCCTGCCCTCCGTAGCCTGGAAGGCGAAGGGGGGACACCTGAAACCTTTATTGGTACCGCATCGACTCTTCCCGCAACCCGTCAGCCAGCAGGTTCAACCCGACCACCAGGGATGCGATTGCCAGCGAAGGCCACAGGCTGGCCCAGGGGCTGCCGGTCAGAATAAACTCGCGCCCCTTGGCGACCATGCTGCCCCAGTCCGGTGAAGGCGGCGGTATCCCCAAACCCAGGAATCCCAGGGTTCCCATGGCAAAAATGGCATAGCCCACGCGCAGCATGGCATCGATGATGATGGGGCCGCGGGCATTCGGTAGAATTTCCACAAACATAATTTGCCACGGGCTTTCACCCCTTGTCTCCGCCGCCCGGATGTATTCCCGCGTTCGAATATCCAGGGTAAGGCTGCGCACCAAACGCGCGATGCCGGGGGTTCCGACAATGGTAATGGCAATCACAACATTCAAGGCCGATGCACCCAGGGCGGCCATAATGATCATGTAAAGCAGAATGATGGGGACCGCCATCATGGCGTCCAGCAGGCGCATGATGATTTCATCGATCCAGCCGCCGTAATATCCGCCGATCAACCCCAGGGTGGCGCCGACCACCAGGGCCACGATGACCCCCCAGATTGCGGTTCCACCGGGTATCCAATAGTTTTCGGTTATCGGCATGAGCACCAGAACCACCCGGGCACCGTAGATCAATCTGGACCAAAGATCCCTTCCCAGCTCATCGGTCCCCAGGATATGTTCCTTTGAGGGGCCTTGATTGGGGGCTTTCCAGTCCTGTTCCAGTGGTGTGTAAGGGGTGAAGACGGGAGCAAAAATGGCCACAATGATCCAGAACATCACCATGCAAAGTCCCACCACCGCTATTTTAGATGCAAACAGGAAAGCCAGCCCGTTCTGGATGCGTCTGAAGATACCGGGTTTTCCTTCTGTCGTCAGGGGCACTGTTGTTTCTTCAGCGGTACTCATAATTTCTCCTGAGATTAGGAAGTATATTTTCACGCAAAGGCGCAAAGACGCCGGGGTTAGCTATTTTTCTAAGGCCACTTTGCGGCCCTAGCGAGAGATAACAGTTTAGCTATAACGGATACGCGGATTTAAAAACGTGTAAATTATATCGGCGAAAAGCTGGGTGAGCACGGCCACCGACACCAGAATCATTGCGCCGGCTTCCAGGGCATTGATATCCTTGAACATGGCCGAATCCAGCAGGTATTTGCCCAGGCCCGGGTATCCAAAAACGACCTCCACGATCACGATGCCGCCCATCAGCCAGTTGACATGCAGCATGATGACGGTAATCGGTGCCATCAATGCATTTCGAATCGCGTGCTTGAACACAATCCGCCAGTAGGGCAAACCTTTGAGATAGGCGGTACGGATATAGGGTGACTTCATCACTTCCACCATGCTGGCCCGGGTGATGCGCAGGATATACCCCAGTTCGATCAGCGTTAAGGTCAACACCGGCAGGATGAGCATGTCCGGTCTTGCCCAGGGTGCCTGTTCACCAATGACCACGGCGCCGGGAACCAGATCCAGCCATACCGACATGATAAGGATGAGAAAGATACCGGTGGCAAACTCCGGGGTGACGGAGAACATCATACCCCCGATGGAGAGAAAGCGATCTCGAAAACCGCCCTCTTTCAAGCCGGCCAGCATACCCAGAAACAGGGCCAGGGGCATGACGATTGCAAAGGCAATTCCGGCCAGCACGAGTGAGTTGCGCAACCGAACGTAGATGCTGTCGGAAACCGGACGGCCGGTTCGAAATGAAATACCCGGATCCCCGCGGGTGAATCCCTTTTTCAGAGGTATATATTCCAGCGGACCGCCCGAAGTTTCCATCCAGCCGGTGCCGATGATAAAGGTCCAAACCTTGCGGTCCGTGCCCTTTTCCCACAGCACCGCGTGGTTTTGATCATCAAGGCCCCAGAAGGTGCTTCTTCCGTTATCATCCGTATGCCACTTTTCATTGTTTTTATACTTTGTGTCGACCCCGGTTGATTGGAGCCGGGCGACGGCGATCAGGTTTTCACCTTCCAGTTTCCAGCGCACCAGGGCACCATCGTCCCGCACGGCCCACCATTCTTGAAACCCGTCTGCGGTGGTAATGCGCTTTAAGGGCATGCCCACTTTGCGTCCGGCGGACCAATCACTGCCAAAAAGCCAATAAAAATAACGCACGTAAACGGGTTTGTCCAAACCCACCTGGGCCAGAAAGGAGGCTTCCTGTTCGGGTGTGACAAAGGCGCCTAAAACGTTGCGGGCGACATTGCCCGGAGAGGATTCGGTGATCAGAAAGACGGCCAGGGAAACCAGAATCATGGTAAGCAGGAGCATAAGGATTCGTCTGACGATGAATTTTGCCATGATATACCTTGCTAGTGTCGAAATACATCAGGGGCCTAATCTCACAATCGCAAGTAAGAACTCATTGTGAGGGGCTCAGGCGAATAGATCGCCTGAGCCCGTTATATCGCTGTTACGCTATCCATGCTTCGTTGAAGGTCATATACAGTGGCGGGACGCCTTGCACATTTTGGACTTTTTTGTTGAGAACATACCAGGCATTGCGCCAGAAGGGAATCCCGATGGAGCCGCGCTGTTGCTGGATGTCTTCGAGTTTGCAGAAGACTTTGCGGCGCTCATCGACATTTAGAAGTCCGTTGGCCTCGGTCAGCAATTTAGAGAATTCAGGATCCGACCAGCGGGTTTCATTCCAGGGTACCGGTTTGCCGTCGGCATCGGCGATGTAAGCCAGGTTGAGCACCATGGTGCCGATGGGTCGGTGCATCCAGGGGGTGATGCCCAGATCAACCTCGGTCCATTTCTCCCAGTACTGGCTGGTGGGCATGGTTTGAAGATTGATCCTGAACCCGGCCGGGGCCGCATCCTGCTTGAGAATTTCAGCGTAACGCACCACTTCCGGCCAGGTGCCCACAGCCAAATTGACGTCGAGGCCGTTGGGGTAACCGGCGTCTTTTAAGAGTTGTTTGGCCCGTTGGGGATCGTACTTGGGTATCGGTTTTTCACAATATTCGGGATGTAGCTGATAAACGTGAAAGTCCTGCCCCTGGAGGCCCTCATTCATATACGCCAGCGCCAGAATTTTTTCATGGTGCTGACAAATTTTTAAAGCCGTCCGCACATTGTTGTCATCCCAGGGCTTCATATCAACCCGCATCCGGAGCACCCGGGAGGATGCACTGGTAACCGGGATGACCTGGATGTTGGAATCATTCCTTAAAGCTTGAAATACATCCACACCGCCCACATCACCCAGGTCGATCATATCGATTTCACCGGCCTTTATAGCGGCGATCTGGGGCGCCATCTCGGTCCCCATGTCGATAAACTCCATACCGTCCATGTACGGCAGCGGTTGGCCGTCAGTACCCTTCTGCCAGTAGTCTTTGCGGGCCTTGACGACGGCACGTTCACCTGGCCGATAGCTTTCGAGGGTGTACGGGCCGGTACCCACCGGAGCCTTGGTGAAGTCACCCTGAAAGGTTTTGTGGTTCATGATGAGTGCGGGATAGTGGAAAAGATGTTCAGGCAGGGCGATCTCAGGTTTTTTCAAATGGAGTTTGACCGCATATTGGTCAACTTTTTCGATGCCCGAGAGATCCAGGTATTCCCCCACCAGCCCCAGCATGGAAGAGCCCACCTCTTTGTTCATCCACTGGTTAAAGTTGAAAATCACATCATCCGCCGAAAAGGTGTCGCCGTTGTTCCATTTGACGCCCTGGCGGAGATTCAAGGTCCAGGTTTTCAGATCGTCACTGACCACCCAGTTTTTCAACAGATAGGGATGGGTGATGTTCTTGCCGTCGGTAAAGGTGAGGTATTCGGCAACCTGACGCCCCACCTGGGTCGGTGAAACCCATGAAAACTGGGCCGGATGGGTGATCTTGTGAAGCGTACTGGAAACTTTGAGTACACCGCCCCGCTTGGGAGTGGCGGCAAATGCTTTTTTGGCCAGTCCAATGCCGGCCATTTGGCTGGCCGCAAAGGCAGACATTCCCAACAAGGTGGAATATCTCAGAAAATCGCGGCGTGTGATCTTCCCCTTGTCCATATCGACCTTAAGATCGTAAATGGCCGGGTGAAGGGTTCGTTTTTCTTGCATTACATCCTCCTTTCGTTGTTAACTGTCTTTATATTTGCGGGTTGCCAATTGTTACGCTTTTCTAATCTCCAATTATTTTAAATAATTATTGAACTTATGGGTGGCGTTGCCCTCTGAAAATAATCCCAATGAAACGAAAATCTTGTAGCTATAAATAAAATTATTAAAAAATTTTCATTCAGCTTTTCATTCTGATTCTATTCATTAAACCGTGCCCAGCATAGAAAATCGTTCCCTTTCTGTCAAGTACAATCCGGTTTTCGAGCTTTTCCTCAAAATGATGTCTCCCAGATCCTTTCCCGGTAGGTGTTTACAGCAGTTCCCAGTTATTCATTTTTACGATTTCAGTCACGTCAATCTGAAAAACATATTGTAATGCCCGGGTGGATTGAGTAATAGGTTTAGTTGACGTTGGATTTCTTGCCCACATACCAGCTACAGGAGTATAACTCATTGAAACTGAAGGCTTTTCACGAGAATTGTTCCGGCTGCGGCGTCTGTCGACTGGCCTGTGCCATCGAAAACTTCCAGGAAATCAACCCGTCGAAATCCGTGCTGCGTATTGAAGCACGCTTTCCGGCTCCGGGCGATTACCGCATCCATCTGTGCGATCAGTGCGGGGTATGTGCCGACCACTGCCCGGAAGATGCCATTCAACTTGAAAATGGGGTTTTTTACGTGAATCCGGACACCTGTACCGGCTGCCGGGTATGTGTGGAAGTGTGCCCCCATGATGTGATGTTTGAGCAGCCGCAGACCGAGGTGCCTGCAAAATGTACACTTTGCGGCGAATGCGCCCTAACATGCCCGCGAGATGCGATTACTTTGGTTGAAGAACAAAATTAAGAACTGATTATTTTTTCCGGTTAATCCGGGTGAGGAAATCAAATGCTTTATGGTTATGCCGGTGCAATTTTACGCATTGATCTGAGCAAGGCCACGATCCGCAAGGAACCGCTGCCCGACTCCTTGGTGGAGAATTTCATCGGGGGCAGGGGCTTTGTGGCCAAAATGCTGTATGATGAAATACCCCCCGGTTCAGAACCTTTTGATCCGCAAAATATACTGATTGTCGCCACCGGTCCGTTGACCGGTCATTTTCTGCCGGCCGGCGGAAAAACTCATTTCGGCACCAAATCCCCGGCCACCGGCGGCTATGCCGACAGCAATATGGGCGGGCATTTCGGACCACAGCTAAAATATGCTGGCTATGATGTGCTGGTGATTGTCGGTAAAGCGGATAGACCCAGCTATCTATTCATCAGTGATGATACCGTGGAGATTCGGCCGGCCGAAGCTTACTGGGGGCAGGGCGCGCTTACGGCCGAGAAAAATTTTAAAGATCATCTGGGAGATGACTATCAGATTCTCACCATTGGGCCGGCCGGAGAAAACCGGGTACGCTATGCCTGCATATCCCATGATTTCGGAAGACAGGCGGGAAGGACCGGTGTCGGGGCGGTGATGGGCAGCAAAAACCTGAAAGCCATCACCGTCAAGGGGACTCAAAGCATACCTGTCGCCGATCTGAAAGAGGCCTATGCCAAAGGCAAAGAAGCCTACCGTATGGTCATGGCCAAACCCGGGTTTAAGGGCTGGACCCCGGAGGGTACGGCCGGTATCACTAACTGGACCAACGAGGTCGGTGTATTCCCGACCCGCAACTTTCAAACTTCCTATGCCGAGCATTACAAAGACATTAACGGCAAAGCCGTTTTAGACCGCCTGAAGATAACTGACAAGGGGTGCTTTGGCTGCCCCACCCCGTGCGGGAAATATGGACATACCAGGACACCGTCTGGTTCGGCTTACGTGGAGGGCCCCGAATATGAAACCATCGCTCTGTTCGGCGGTAATTGTGCCTTAAAAACCATCGAAGAAGTGGCCTATGCCAACTATTTATGTGATGAGTTGGGCATCGATACCATCTCGGCCGGTGTTGTGATCGGGTGGGCCATCGAATGCTTTCAGGAAGGCATTTTGACCCGTGGGCAAATCGGCCGCAAGATCGACTTTTCAGACCTGGAAACGGTCATTTTCCTTCTGGAGAAAATAGCCAGGCGCGAAGGCATCGGCGAATTGCTGGCAGAAGGTGTTAAAATTGCCGCCGAGAAAACAGGCAGCGGATCGGAGCGGTTTGCCATTCACGTCAAAGGGCTGGAGTGGTCAGGTTACGAATGCCGCAATGCGCCTTCGATGATGCTGGCCTATCTGACCGCCGATGTGGGGGCCCATCATAACCGGGCCTGGGTTTTAGGCCACGACCTGGCCGGTGCCTGGACCAACGTTCACGATCTGATTGCCTCCGGCGGCGAGGTTGAAGCCCAGCCCAGGGCTATTGTCAGCGACCGCAGTGCCCGGTATGTGATTGCCTCCCAGCATACGCGCTCGCTTTTTGACGCCTTGGGCAACTGCCGCCTTCAAATGATGGAGCTGGGCTTTGAAGAGGAGCAGTACGCCGAATTGTATTCTATCATCACCGGCAGGACGAAAAGCTGGGAGGAACTGCTGAACATCTCCGAGCGCATCTGGCACCTGACCCGGGCTTTTTCGGTGCGGGAAATTAAGACCTTCGGTCGCCATCTGGATTTACCACCGGCCCGGTTATACGAGGATCCCATCACCACCGGGCCCAATCAGGGGCATGTGCTTTCCCGTGAAGATATCGAAAATCTCCTGAGCTGGTACTATGCGGCCCGGGGATGGGATCCAAACGGTATTCCAATCAGGGAAACCCTGGTGCGGGTTGGTCTTCCTGAGGTAGTCAAGGATTTCAAGGAAAGAGGTTTCTTCGACACCCCCATCTTTCCGGAGGATAAAAAAGCAAATATCGAATAATGAATACTGAATGTCGAATACTGAAGGAAGGAATTCTGCGGTTGGATATTCTGCGGTTCTGCGGTTCGTTTTTCCATACAGTCTCGGCTGGGATAGACAGTGGCTGTGCCGTGAACGCTGCTTGCCCTGCGTAGCCTGAATGGCGAAGCAGGGAACCTCTAAAAGGAGGAAGATAGAAAAATGGGAAAGATATTGACTCCGACAGAGAATGATTTCGGCCAAACCGATGCGGTGGTGGTCGGGGGTGGCATTGTGGGGGTGTCGACGGCTTTCTGGCTTTCCAGGGCCGGGCTTGATGTGGTGCTGGTGGAGATGCGCGACGGCCTGTCGACGTTGACGACGCCCGCATCGGCAGAATGTTTTCGGGCCCAATTCGCCGAGCCGGCCATGGCGCAACTGGCCGTACCGAGCATTGAGATGTTCGAGCATTTTGATGACGTCATCGGTATCCCGGGATACAGCATTTCCATCAAACAGCAGGGGTATTTATTTTTGACCGATGACCCGCAGACAGTCGGCGATCTAAAAGAAAATGTAAAACAGCAGCACAATCTGGGTGTTGACGATTCGGTGTTTATAGAGCGCGACGAGATTCTGACCCGATTTCCTTTTGTGGCGCCATCCGTGTTGGCGGCCACCTTTCGGCAGCGCGATGGATGGCTGTCCTGCCATGAGACCACCCAGGGATTTGCCAAAGGCTGTGACGCCCGGTTTTTCATCAACACCAAAACCACCGGTATCCAAATGGATGAAAAGGGAATCTGCGGGGTGGAAACCAATCGCGGCCTCCTCCAGACCCGCATTGTGGTCAATGCGGCCGGTCCCTTTGCCGGGGATATTGGGCGCCTGGTCAACCTGGACCTGCCCCTGGAGCCGGTTCGCCGGCAAAAAGTATATATAAAAACCTCCTTGGCCATTCCCCAGCAGGCCCCCTTTACGATTGACGTCAACAACAATTCCTACTGGCGCCCGGAGCCCGGGGGAGTGATTGTCGGCTGGGTGGATTCTGATGAACCGGTCAGTCCGCCTTCTGAAAAAGTCCACACGGACTGGGAATTTCCGGCCATCGCCCTGGAAAAGGTCAAACGCCTGGCGCCTTTTTTTGAAGATGTTGCAAAGGCGGTCAGACAGCCCGATATGAATACATCGGCCGGACACTATGTCTACACCCCTGATGATCAGCCGCTGATCGGGCCGGCCCCGGAAGTTCCGGGGTTTTATGTCAACTGCGGCTACTGGGCCGGCGTGATGCTCTCCCCGGAGGCGGGCAAACGCATCAGTCATCTAGTGACCGGGAAGCTGGCACCTGAAGATAACCCCTTGCGGCCAACCCGTTTCAAAGAAGGCCTCGGGAAAAAGGGTAAAACGCTTATGAGCCACTAGAACCTATCTCAGAAATGCGTCCAAGGCCGTTAAGTTGAGCCCGTTATCCCGGTTGCCGGTAAATAATATAATCAGATATGATCCCTTTTATAACGGGCCAACCGGCTAAACTGGCAACCAGTAAACCGGTTTCTGATAGGAGGATTCGCCATGCTATTAGGATTGCATACATACAGTCTACATTTACACGGCATGGGACAAAACTGGGGCGGCTTCAAGCTTCAGTGGGAGCCGGTTTGGGACATCTTCGGCCTGATGGATGAGGCCAAAAAGCTGGGGCTCGACGGTCTGCACGTGACCGCCGCCGATTTAGGCTCAACCGACCCGGACCACCTGCGTGACGTGCGCCGGGCAGCTAAGGAAAGAGGACTCTACCTGGAGTATAACTTTTCACTGGACGCCTCCGAATACGATGACCGCCTGACCCATACCATGGAAGAGGGCATTGCCATCGCCGAGTCCATCGGTTCGGATATCGGAAAAATCAGCATGGACATCCACAGGCCCCATCCTGTATGCGGTTCCGCCTTTCACCCCGAGGTTGTCCCCCAGTTGGAGGATATCGCCCGCAAGGCCGAAGCCGCTGCTCCCGTCGCTCAGAATGCGGGTGTCAGGCTCTGTCTGGAGAATCACACCGAAGCTTTCAGTGATGAAGTGCTCTGGATCATTAACCGCGTCGATCACCCCTATGTCGGTGCCTGCATTGACACAAACAACTCTCTGATGGTGGGGGAAGATCCGCTGACCGCTATCCGCAAGCTGGCGCCCCTGTCCTTTACAAATCATTTTTCCGATCATCGCATTGTATTTGACCAGTACGGCTGCCGCATCACCGGGGTTGCCACCGGAACAGGAGATGTGCCCATGCGGGAAGCCTATCAGGTCATCAAAGCGAACCCGAATATGAAACGCCTCAACATCGAAGTGGAATTCGACCCCGGAGCAGATGGCTGCGAGGAGGCCCGGCGCCGCGAGTACCAGGCCGTTGTCGATAGTATCCGTTTCGTCCGCGAGGAACTGGGCGTGGGTCGGGGTCTTGAGATATAGGTCGCTAAAGGGAGAGGGAAAAATGCTCAGGGGCAGAACCTATGATGACGTATGCCGCAACTTCCAATGGGAGATCCCGGAGTATTACAACATCGGTGTCGATGTCTGTGACAAGTGGGCCGGCGATAAGCAGCGTTTGGCGCTTATCTATATTGACCCCCGGGGCAACGGGCAAAATTATACCTTTCGGTCCTTAAGGGGTTTTTCAAACCAGCTGGCCCACACCTTAAAGGCATACGGCATCGAACGCACCGACCGGGTCGGGATTCTGCTGCCCCAGCGCCCTGAAACTCTGATTTCCCATATTGCGGTGTATAAACTGGGGGCGGTAGCCGTGCAGCTGCTGACCCTGTTCGGTCCGGAGGCCATTGAATACCGGCTGGCAGACAGCCAGGCCAAAGCGGTGATTACGGACAAAGAGAATCTATCCAAAATCCATGAAATCAGCGACCGCCTGCCGAATCTCAAGCTGGTGATGGGTGTTGACGGCGGATGGGCAGAAGGGGTTATGGATTTCTGGGAATCCATCGCCAGGGCCGACCGACAGTTTACCCCCGTCCTGACCCGGCCGGAAGATCCGGCCCTGATCATCTACACTTCGGGCACCACCGGCCAACCCAAGGGCACCCTTCACGGCCACCGGCTGCTGCTGGGGATACTTCCGGGCTTTGAATTTTTCCACAATTTGTTTCCGCAAAAGGGTGATCTCATGTGGACGCCGCTGGATTGGGCCTATATCGGCGGTTCCTATGATGCGCTGTTCCCGACCCTGCATCACGGCTATCCAGTGCTGGCCTACCGGCCCCGCAAATTTGATCCTGAAGAAGCCTTTTATATGATGGCCAAACATGGGGTCAGAAACCTCATGGCCGTTCCCACCGTGCTGCGGATGATGATGCATGCGGTCAAACACCCGCGCGAACGATTCGACCTCCGGCTAAGATCGATTACGGCCGGCGGGGAGACGATGGGGGAAGAGCTTTGCCACTGGACCCGGGCGCATCTCGGAGTCGACATCAACGAGCAATACGGGCAGACCGAATGTGACCTGGTGGTCGGTAATTGTTCGCAAATCATGGAGATTGTGCCGGGCGCCATCGGCCGGGCGGTGCCGGGGCATACGGTCGAGATTATCAACGAAGGCGGTCAGATCGCCGGGCCGGATGAACTCGGTGAGATTGCGGTCAAAGCACCTGATCCGGTGATGTTTCTGGAATACTGGAAAAATCCCCGGGCCACCCGGGAGAAGTTCATCGGGGACTGGATGCGCACCGGTGATTATGGCAGAAAGGATAAAGACGGAAATTTCTGGTTTAGCGGCCGTCAGGATGATATTATCGAAAGCGGCGGATACCGTATCGGCCCGGGTGAAGTCGAAGATTGTTTGATGAAGCATCCAGCGGTGGCGCTGGTGGGGGTCATCGGGGTACCCGACCCGGTCAGGGGCGATATCGTCAAGGCCTTTATCTTGCCCCGGGCGGGGGTGACCCCTGATAAGGCCCTTGAGCAAAGCATTCAAGAACACGTTAAAAAAAGGCTCGAGGCCCACGCCTACCCCCGGCAAGTGGCGTTTGTGGATCAAATGCCGCGAACGTCGACCGGCAAGATTCTGAGGAACGAACTACGTAAGATTCATGAGCGGGAAAACAAAGTAAATAAATAGAAAGGTATCAGGGCTTAGAAGGTTTCAGGTGTCAGGTTTCAGGTGTTAGACTTGATGTTACGAGTTGCGAGTTGCGGGTTGCGCGGTGAAAACCGGAACAATCCGAAATCCCAAATCCCAAATCCAAAATCATAGGTAATAGCTGGAGGCATCAATGACAAATTCGACAGTCTTGTATGAAAAGAACGAAAACATAGCGATCGTGACCCTCAACCGCCCGGAGCGGCTCAATGCCATTACCCGGGAGCTTCTCTCCGGTTTGATTGAAGGATTGGAAACCGCCGCAAAGGATGCGGATGTGGTCGCGGTTATCCTGACCGGGGCCGGACGGGCTTTTTGTGCCGGTGAGGACTTAAAGGAGACGTCCGCCGGCAAAACCATCGAGCAATGGGTGGCAGAAACCGATGGACTCCAGGACGTTCAGCGGGTGATACTGGGGTTGGGCAAACCGCTGATTGCGGCGGTCCCGGGCTATGCCCTGGGCGGCGGCTGCGAGTTTGCCATGAGCTGTGATATTCGGATCGCGGCCGCAGAAGCCCAATTCGGGTTCCCGGAAACCGAGGTGGGGCTGACGATTACCACGGCGGGAACCAAGCTGCTGTCACAAATCGTGGGGCTGGGCAAGGCCAAGGAGCTGGTTTTTACCGGTGATTTTGTCGATGCCCGTGAGGCCCTGCGAATCGGCCTGGCCAACAAGGTCGTCGCCGCTGAAAACCTCATGGATGAAGCCCTGGCCATGGCCCGCAAAATCGGAGAAAAATCCCCCCTGGCCCTCAAGCTCTCGCGGATCGCCATTGACCAGGGGCTGCACGCCAGTTTCGAGCAGACCCTGGAGCTGGAGGCCGGCCATCTGTTAACCTGCGTCGGTGCGCAGAATCAGGATCATTTTGTGGCCTCTAAACTCCGGAAGATGAAGCAAAAGTCTTAATATTTAAAATGTCCCCAAACATTCCCAGGATGCTAATATATTTCCCGTTCTGGAAAACAGTAGGGGACGGGGTTGTTTTTTTGCTTTTCTGTATTTATAGAAGTCCCAAATTTTAGAAAAGCACAAAAACAACACCGTCCCCTAATTTGAAAGATTGCAACAGGTGGTTCCAACTGCATGAAAAAATGCCGGCAGAACCTACCGGTTATTGCCCAGGTCTGCGGGCAGGCCAATACAGTCATCATGTGGCATGACATCGACAACGACGGACAGGCCGATTATAAGGCCACCTATGTTTTCAAGGATGGCAAGCTGCATCAGATGAGCAAAAGTGGAACTTCCCAGGAAGAACTCGGATTTTTAATTAGAAGAAGATAGTGAGATCGGAAGGCGGACTTTTTTTCCAGTCTTCAGGAACCGCCATATTTTCTGGATTCCTCTTCGACTTTGCTCCGGGTAGTGAGTCCTTCGACGTCGCTCAGGACCGTGAGCCTGTCGAACCACGGTTTTCGCCGGAATGACATAGCGGAGTACGTCGCAGTAATTAGAAATATTTTAAACTATATTTTTTGCACACAACACTATAGACCCTGCTTTCTCTCCTTAACGTATCTGACAAGCCTTTCTTCAAGTTCCGAATCAATTTCAGGTTTCTCATATTCTGCCAGCCGCTTTTCAAGAAGCAAACCGGCCCTTGCGGTTATTTCACGCGGATCCATTTCCAGCCAGTTATTGTGCAGGGTGCGGATGCCTAAATCGGGGAGGAAAAATTCGGTGCGGCAGCGGTTTAAGGTGTGATCCTGCATCAGGTAATTTCCGGCGGTGCCCATCTCCCGGATCAGGTCCAGGGCCAGGGCGTCATTGGTGAGCTCCAGCGGTTTCATCAACTCTTTGACGGCGCCGCACAGATCCTCATCGGCAATGAATTTTTCAAAACTCATCGCGATCATCGACCCGAAGGTGCCGCAATTATGAAGCCCGACATGGATGCCGCTTAAGGCCGCCACCGTCAGCATAACGGCCGATTCCATGCCGGCCTGGTAATCCAGGCAGAACGATTCGGTCAGGGCGCCCTGTCCCCGGCAGGGCATATGGTAGTATTTTCCCATGGCGGCGGCGATGGCGACATGTTTAGCGTCTTCGGGTGAGGCATTGACATATTCCCCGGTGCGCATGTCCACCGGGCTGCCGCCCAGGCCATACACCAGCGGTGTTCCGGGATTGATCAGCTGCGCCAGGCAAATCCCCGCCAGGGTGGTGGCATTGGAGACCACCAGGGAGCCGGCAATGGTAATGGGGCCGGTCAGCCCCAGGGTGCAGGCCGAATGGATGATCGCCGGCTGCCCCGCTTCGGCAAATACCATTAACGCTTCAACACTTTCCTGGGCATACTGCAGGGGTGAGAGGGAATCGATCAGCGACAGCATGACCGGTCTGTCCAGGTTTCCCCAGATCATTTCCGCCAGTTTCAACGAATCCTCGGCGGCAGATCGGGAAGCGGAGCTTCCCATCAGGGGCTTGTCGGTCAGGGTCATGGTGGCCAGCAGGATATCCAGATGGGCTGTCTCCGGCGGGACATCCCTGGGCTGCACCACCATGGAGCTGTTAAAGTCCAGATATTTGGAGGTCTGGACCAGTTTGCAAAATGTTTCCACATCCTTTCGTGTGGCGTCCCGCTTTTCACCGGTCGGCCCGATGATAAACGGCGGGCCGTAGCCGGGGGCCATCACATAGTTGTTTCCGCCGATCCGGATGCTGCGCGAAGGGTTGCGGGCCTCAAGGGTAAACGCCGCCGGCACCCCTCCATGGCGATCTGGATATCTTTTTCTCCAAAGAAAACCATATTCGCCATCAACCCGGATACCGTGGTGTTTAAAAACCGATAGCGCTTTGTCGCTGGGAAACCGGATGCCGGTATCCTTCAATACATCTAAGGAATATTGGTGGATGTTGTCCAGGGCTCTTCTGTCGAGGTTAACAAGTGCTCTGTTCATGGTGTTAGCTCTCCATGTTACAGTGTTGCGAGATTGCAAGTTACGAGCATTGCGTGGCTGACTATTCAGAATTTCAACCCCGTCACCGGAACTGCGTGACCTCGTCAACTTTGGATTGTCTTGGATTTATGTAACTATTCTTGACATTTATTCAAGCTAGACAGCAATATCGGATCACCAACTTGGATCAATTCAAAGTTGAGTACTTCAGATTCATGGCTTCGAAATTTTCTCTGGGTGTTACGGGTGATGTGGTGCCGGAGGTGGAGAAAATGTAGCCGCTCATTGATTGGGCATTTTCCAGGTGAGCCCTGGTTTCCTTGGCCACTTCATCCGGTTTTCCGATCAACAGACTGCCGTTGGGGTTCAAGTTGTCGAAAATACAGATCCCTTCACCACATTTATTTTTAAGCTCCCTTAAATCCAATACCGTATCCTGGGTAAGATTGCCGGGCATGATGCCATGGATATCCATTTCCAAAAGCATGTCGACAATGCCGGTATTGATAATGTCGCCGCACATGTGCGGCAGCACGCGGGACCCCATGGCAGCCAGGGCGTTGACCACCTGGTTGGTGGGCTCATGCACAAATTCCCGGTAATGGGCCGGCGATATCAACAGGGGGCACTCCATGTCCGCACCGTAAAATATATACTCCACCCCGGCATCTATCAGGGCCCGGCCGATTTCGATATCAAGGGGCACCAGAGCCTGCCTGGAGGGCGTGGAGAAGCTCGGGGTCATCATAAAAATCTTCCATGATGGCCGTGGTCCCCTGAGCCGGGTGGCAATGGTAAAGGGCGAGATGTATTCGCAGGCAATAGGGACCTCCCGTTTAGCTTCTGTTTCAAGAGGGAGATTCCTTTTAAAAATTCCTCCATCCGGAGGTATACAGATTGCATGCCGGCAATGGCGTCGACATCGGCCGCCGATTGGATGCAGGTTTTTTCGATCATCGGGAAAACATCCTCGGGATAGTTGAGCCCACAGCCCAGGGCTTGCGGGATGATGCCCCCGATGAGGCCCATGCCCACCATCACCCAGTCAAATTTAAACGCCTCCAGAGCCGCCAGATGGGCATCGGCCATGGCCTGCCCTTCCAGCAGGGCAGCGCGAAAGCTGGAGCCGAAATAGTCGCAGATCGGGGCTTCATAAAACGGGGCGTTTGGCACCCGGTCAACCGGCTGCAGATTTATGGCCGCATCCATACGTTCTCTGGAATTCATTTATTACCTTTTATCTTAAAGTTTAATTTCTAGCCGAAAGAGACCTATCGCGATGCAAAATCCGAATTTCATTGAAATACCGGAAGATAACCCGTATAGCAAATTTCCACCGGTCCGGTCATGATGACGGTGTCATCCTCTCGCAGTTCGATCTCCACCGATCCGGCCGGCATGATCACCGTCATTCGCTTTTCGGTTGTCAATCCCCGGCGATGGGCGGCGCCGACGGCGACACAGGCGCCGGTTCCGCAAGCAGTGGTCAGAGCCCCCGGCCGTTCCCACACGGAGAGCTTGAGCGTATTTGGATCGATTAGCTGGGCGGCGCCAATGTTGGCTTCTTCCGGGAAGAGGGGATGATTTTGCAGCTGTGGTCCGTAAACCTGCATATCGACGGCCTCCAGATCGTCGACAAAAAAAACCGCGTGGGGATTGCCGATATTCATACCGACCGGATCTTGAAGCGGGCCGGCGCCAATATCCAGATGAAGCGTATCCATTGCGCGGGACAGGGGGATATCCTGCCAGGCGGTGCGCAGCTTTCCCATCTCAACGGCCACCTGTTTTTCACCTGCCCGGCGGCATTTGAGTAATCCACCCAGGGTGTCGACCACAACTTGCTCGGTTTGGCTTTCCTGCAGAAAAAGCCAGCCCACACACCGGGTGGCGTTTCCACAGGCCTCCACTTCACGCCCGTCCGGATTTAAAATCCGCACGAAGGCATAAATACCGCCACTCTCCGGCCCGGTCCGGGGAGGATTCACAATCAGCAGCTCATCGGCCCCCACACCTTCCCGTCGATCGCAAATCCGGATGACCTCTTCCGGCGTCGGCCGGTAAGGTGCGCGGCGGCCGTCCACGATAATAAAATCATTGCGCAGACCGTGCATTTTGATAAAGGGTCGACCGTGCTGGACGATTCCGGTTTCAGCTGCAGCAAAAAGGGGGGATTTATTCATTGAGTTGCTTTCTTCTAAAGAGGCTGTAAAAACCGCTGCCTTATTCAAACGTTATTAGCAAGTTGATCTATGATCTGAGGACGTTTGTCAAGAAAATGTTTTGAAACCTCTTTTGGTTAGTACAATACTCTGTAAGTTGATGACTGATAATATAATAGGATTGGGCTTATGCTATGAGCTTTCGGCTTTGAGCTATGAGGTGCAAGAATACTAACATTTTCTGGTAAGTTTAGAAGGCCGGATCAAGCAGGATAATTATGTGGTTGGATGAGGGGCGGCTTGATGGCTTTTTGCCAATTCGGCTTTTACCGCCATGCCTATTTTTTCCATGGTGTAGGGTTTTTTTACGTATTGGCCGGCACCTAATGCTGGGCCTCTTTGACACGGTCGGTTTCAGAAAAGCCACTGGCGATGATGGCTTTTTGATCCGGATGTCTGGCGATCAATCTGTTTGTATGTTTCAAAGCCATCGATTCCAGGGGGCCATGATCATATCCAGGACAACCAGATCGGCACCGTTCGTATCCATATAGGCAACCGCTTCCTCGCCGCTTGAAACCGTCTCTACCGCATAGCCCAGGTGCTTGAGCAACTTGGAGGCAATTGTGCGCTGTTCTTCCACATCATCGACCACCAGTATGGTTTCCCATTGCCTTTATAATCATTCATCGAGGTGAAATTTTCATCTCCGTTTTTTGGCATTCGGGTTACACGGGAAATACAGTTTAAAGGCGGTGCCCTATCCCTTCGCTGCTTTCAATATCGATATAGCCTTTGTGATCTTTGACGGTTCCCCACACCACCGCCATGCCCAGCCCGGTTCCGCTTCTGCCCATGACTTTTTTGGTGTAAAAGGGCTCAAATATTCTGCTCAATTTCATCTTTGGGGAATGCCGATACCGCAATCGGATACGGTCAAATCACATAGTCACCCTCTTCGACATCGTCATAACCGGTTATGGGCTGATCGATGTATCGATTTTCAGTTGCGATGCTTATGTTACCACCGTCCGGCATTGCTTCCGCAGCATTGGAAACCAGGTTCATGATGGTCTTGGAAAGATGGACCGGGGACCCGATGATATTCAAAGATCGCCCGGTCCAGATCGGTTTCGAACTCAACCTGGGGATGAAAAGATAAGCAGTTTCTCATTTTCGGGACTTAGCAGATATTCATTGATGATCTCATTTAAATTGACGACTTCCGATACAGACACCCCCCGTCGTGCCAGGGTTAACAGTCCTGGACAATTGCCGCTGCCTTTTTTCCGGATTTCTGGATGGTTTCAATCGGTTCTCTCAAGAGGGCTTTCCTCCGGAAGATCCATTAACAGCAAGTCCGGATAGCTGACGATGCCGGACAAAATATTGTTCAGATCATGGGCCACACCGCCCGCCAGGGTGCCGACGGCTTTCATTTTCTGGGCCTGGGCCAGCTGGCTTTCGAGGCGCTTGTGTTCGGTAATGTTGCGAACGAATTCAACCACTCCGGTTATCTGGCCGGTTTCCTTATCTTTAATTGGAAAGCTGTAAAGCTCAATCCAATCAATTGACGACCCCGGACCCGGCACGATTTCGCGTTCGGCCTGGTCCCGTTTGAAGGCACCTCAGGGTGGGGCAAGGGTCACAGGGTCGGGACAAATTCTGGTAGCATTCATAGCATTTTTTCCCGACCAGCGGCATTTTATCCGGATACCATTTCGTCATCACACTGTTGGTATGTCCGATGGTCAAATCCGGGTTGAGAACGCTGATGCCATCCTGGATACTTTCAATCACATCATCTAAAAAGTTTTCACTGTCCCGCAGTGCTTTTTCGATTCGCTTGCGCTCAGCGATTTCAGTATGCAGCTCCTGGTTGGATTTTGCCAGTTCCCGGGTTTGATGTTGAACTTCCTGAAAGGTATTTTCCAGATTTGATTTTGAAGCTTTTAGCCGGTACTGAATGGTTTCGCGGACTTTTTCCATGACCAGGGCAAATAGGAAAATGATGCTATATGCCGGTATGAAACGAAGGACCAGGTCCAGGCTGTAATTCGTAATAAAATCAACCCTAGACCCCAGAGCGAAAACCATACCGGCCATGACCAAAAGCAATATCGAAAAAATCAACCCCAGCTTTTTGCCGAGCAAATATACCGCAATAAGGGGATAGGTGAAAGACCATATATGAGCTGTTTGGCTGACACCGCCATAGGCGATCAGCCAAAAGTAAAAGAGCCCGGTGGTGACGGCGCCGATGGTGCCGACTAGATTGTGATTAATGGTCTTTTTTAAGTAAAAAAACAGAGCGAACAATAAAAATAAAACCATCAAATCGACGGCGCTTAAAAAAGATGCTCCCTGAAGAAAGGCAACGGTGCACAGAAGCCCAAGGAAAGATCCGCCGATTATAAACATCAGGTTCAGCAGGATAACTTTGCGAAGGGTCTCCAGATTCTCATTCCAGGCAGTCCGCAGGAGATAATATTCCAGAACCATTGTTTGAGTTGGTACATGTTTTGCCAATTCGCATAGAGACTGAACAGTTGATTGATAACTACTATGTTATCGGTCGAAATGGGACAGTACTTGAGGAAAGAAATTCCGGGGGATCGGGCCGGATCGCATTTAAATTGCAGTGAGTTAGTTCGCCAGATGTATACCCACGCTGAAGGGTTTACCAGCCCTGGGTAGGCCTCCGCCCTGCCGAGGCGTGCTGGCCAAAAGACTTTCCCAGCATAGCTGGATGACCCATCGATTTTTATTCTCAAAGGTGGGCGCTCCCCGCATAGCTGGATGACCCATCGATTTTTATTCTCAAAGGTGGGCCTCCCCGCATAGCTGGATGACCCATCGATTTTAAAACATTAGGGAGCGCCTCCCCGCATAGCTGGATGATCCATCGATCTTAATTCTTATATGTGCGCCTTTTGAGACAGCATCTAACCTTTTTTAAGTTTGTAAGTAAATGTTGTGGTAGTGCTGTTGTTGGGTCCGTCGATATAGCTGAGCTCGATGTCGCAATTCTTTTGGAATTTGCGGGACCTGAGCGCCGAACAGACGACCGGAATGCGCCTTAAAAATCCAAGTTGCTTGTGAATATCGCCGGCCCGAATGGACAAGCTCTTTTGGCCCTCTTTTTTAGCAGGTTCGATATATTTTCTTTTAACATGCTCCCGAACCCTGTCTGACGGAAGCGCTATCTGGTCTTCGGCAACTGTCAGATACTCTGGCTTAAGCTTGTAACACCCTTTACCCAGGTAGTAAAAAAAATCTTTTCGATTCGGATAATGCCGGTGGGAAGAGTGATTGGGGGCAGCGGCTATTACCTGAGCTGCGAATGTGTTTCTTTTCAACCTGGGATGATCGATGAGGGATAGATTGAAAAGCTTCGCACCGGTAAAATTGTTTTGGCCGGAATCCTGGACATATTTTTGGGCGGTTCGCAGGATGATATTATGGATCGTCTTTTTCTCAGCCTTGGACGACGCTTTCCTGTCACGAGAATCAAAGCGGCCCGGTAAGGAAACGACAGCCGGTATTAAATCGACATTTTTAATATTGATGCTTGCTTTTTCTTCCTCGAGCGTAAGCGACAGGTTGATTGTAATAGAAAAATTTAGCTCGTTCATGGATGCCTCCTGTTTTATGGATGTAACACAACAAGTATAACAGGTAATATTGCTTGTCAAATGTACCGGAGAATTGCCCATTTTTTACAGAACCGGGGATGTCCGCTTTTCGCTTGACTTGGAAAAAAAATAGCCATACTCAGCCTTGGACCGGAACCCTATCCCAGCATAGCTGGATGACCCATCGATTTTTATTCTCAAAGGTGGGTCCCGCATAGCTGGATGACCCATCGATTTTTATTCTCAAAGGTGGGCCTCCCAGCATAGCTGGATGACCCATCGATTTTTATTCTCAAAGGTGGGCCTTTTGGGGATGGCTTTTAGAAAGGATAAATGGATGCAGCGGTTTGAAATTCTGACCAAAACTCAGGTTGAGGGAATCCATGAAACTTCTTTGCGGATTTTAGACCAAATTGGCCTGGATTTCGGCTATCCACCGGCCCTGGAAGTGCTTAAAAAAGGAGGCGCGAAGGTGGACGGTCAGCGCGTGTTATTTCCGGCCCGGCTGGTTGAAGCGCAAATAAGTAAAGCGCCCCGCCGCTTTACCCTGCATGCCCGCAACCCGCATAACAATGTGGTTGTCGGCGGCGACAACATGGTTTTAACTCCCGGTTTCGGCGCTGCTTTTGTCACTGACCTTGAAAACGGCCGGCGCAAAGGCACCATGAAAGATTATGAAAATTTTGTCAAATTAACCGGTGCCAGCGCCAACCAGGATATTTTAAGCGGTACTGTCGTCGAGCCCACCGATATGCCCTATGAGATCCGCCACGCACAAATGATTTATGCCGCCATGAAATATTCGGATAAATGTTTCATGGGCAGCACCATGGGAGCAAAAGGTGCCAGGGACAGCATCCGGATGGCATCCATCCTGTTCGGTGATGAAGAGCGATTGGCTGAAAAGCCGGCTTTAATCAGTATCCTGGGCTCCCTCTCGCCGCTGAAATATGATGAACGGATGTTGGGGGGCATCATGGAGTATGCCAAGGCCGGTCAACCGCAGATCATCTCCTGCCTGGCAATTGCCGGGGCCACAGGGCCGGTCACACTGGCCGGGAATCTGGCCCTCCAGAACGCTGAGGTCCTGGCTGGAATCGTTTTGGCGCAGCTGGTACGAGAGGGAACGCCGGTAGTCCTGGGGGGGGCATCTTCCAACACCGAAATGCGCAACGGCACCTTGAGTATCGGTTCACCCGAAATGGCACTGAATACGGCGGCCACCGCTCAAATGGCCCGATACTACAAATTGCCGGTACGAAGCGGTGGGGCGGTTTGCGACGCCAAAGCACCTGATGGCCAGGCTTCCTATGAGTCCATGATGAGCCTTTTAATGGCCCGGGTCAGCGGTATCAATTTTGTGCTGCACAGCGCCGGCATTCTGGAGTCCTATAATTGTATGTCCTATGAGAAATTTGTCATCGATGATGAAATGTGCGGCATGGTGAAAAGGATTGAAAGGGGTTATGAAGTCAATCCGGATACCCTGGCGCTGGATGTTATAAAGGAGGTAGGACCCGGGGGGCATTTCCTGGACAAGGATCACACCTTTGATCATTTCCGAACCGAGTTTTACCAACCGCAGCTGTCCAACCGGGATGATTTTGTTTCCTGGCAGGCGAGCGGGTCGCTCCAGAGCATGCAAACGGCCAATAAAAAGTACAAAGATATTCTGGAAGCTTATGAAGCACCGGAACTGTCGGCGGATGTGGATAAAGACCTGCAAAAATTCATAGAGAAGCTGAAATAAATATTGATATGCGTCAGAATATAAAGCCGCCTCCAATGGAGGCGGCTTTTTTTGCGCTGAGAAGTTTCATAGCCTGAAATCGCGAAACGATTTTAGGTTAGAAATCCTGGAAATCCTTATCATCGAACGGAATTATCTGCTGCGGAGTGGCTTCGGCGGACGGGGCCACCGCCGGGGATGGGCGTCGGGCCCTTTTGGCCGGAGTTGCAAGCTCCAATGCCTTGTGGATTCTGGCTCCGGGGGTGTGACTTGCTGAAGCATGGTTGTGTACAGCGTCATGGCCACTTCCGCCCACCAGGGCGATCAACTCGCTCACCATGGCTTTCATCTCCTGGGCCTGGGCGCTCATCTCTTCGGAGGCGCTGGCCGACTCTTCGGCCGTGGCCGCGTTGGACTGAGTGACCTTGTCCATTTCGGTGACCGCCGTGTTGACCTGCTCGATGCCCTGGCCTGCTCCGATGAGCCTTCCGCCAGTGACTGGCTGGACGAGGACACCTGGCCCGAGGCTGAGGATACCTGCTCGGCGCCTTCGTCGAGACCTTCGATGATACGATTAATCGGCCTGGTAATGCTGCGGGTAATGAAGAAGGCGAGAACCATGCCGATGAGAATGGAGGCCGCTCCCACCAGACCTATAATCCAACGTGCTGAAACCGCGCTGCTGTCGGCCAGATTCGCCACCACATTGCTCTCCTGGTCCTTTAGCTCAAGCAATCCGGAAATTTTAACAAAGCCGACCGCACCGACCACCATCAAGGCTAAAAGAATAAATCCAAACCCTGCAGCCAGCTTAATTGAAAGTTTCAAATTTTTTAAAATCCCCAATACCTCCCTGATTCAGCTGGTATTGATCATGCTCAACCAAGAGTTAACCAATACCCATTTGTTGTTTGTTAAAATAAATTGGTTTATGTGGCCTTTTTCAAGGCGGCTATTTCACCGTCACTCAATACTTTATCGAGATCCAGCAGGATTTTGACCCCGCCTTCCATTTTGGCCATGCCCAGCATGTATTCCGTGTCCAGTTTGGCGCCGAACGTCGGGGTGTTCTCGATATCTTCGCCCTTGATGTTGAGCACTTCCGATACCGAATCAACCACGCTGCCGATCTGGATCTTGCCGGCCTGGCCGGTGATTTCCACCACAATGATGCAGGTGCGCTCGCTGTATTCGATCTCCGGCATGCCAAAGCACAGCCGCAAATCCAGCACCGGAATCACCTTGCCCCGCAGGTTGATCACCCCTTTTACAAAGTATGGGGTCTGGGGCACAGAGGTGATCGGCATCATGCCGATGATCTCCCGGATCTTTAGAATGCCGATCCCATATTCTTCTTCGGCCAAAGAAAATGTCAGGTACTTGCCTTCCCGGTCGACCATGACCTTAACGGCCCGATCCATTGTTTCTGTTGTTTCTGCCATTTATTCTACCTTCCTTTATGATCTGTTATATTTGTTGCACTACGACTATTTTCTATTATTGATGCGCCGAGCTGACGCTAATTTTCAGGCAGGATAAGCCTATTTTCGGCAGGTTTGTAAAAAACTTCAGATAATAATGATTACTAATTAAATTTTATCGAGCTGAGGAAACTGTGGAGGCGATGGTCGACAAGGAATGTGCCCAGCCTGGATTGAGATTGTATCGGGTATCGCCCCAAAGATTGGGGACGAATCGGGTGAAAGATAATTTCGAATCAAACAGGGTGATCCGGCAAATTTGAGCTTCTTGCGGGAAAAATTCTGAAATTCTAATAATTGGGTTATAGTTTGGGATTGCCTATGCCCCGGGAGATGATGCGCTGCAGATGCCCCTCCCTTGTTGATTCCAGAAGTACCTGGGGGTCGACAGCCCCGGCTGCAACTGCCCCCTCCCGGGCCAGTTTTGTCACAGCTTGCTCGGCATAATCAATTGCATCTTCATCTTCGGAAAAATCGCTATTTTCTCCCTCGATTTGCACCACATAATCGAGTGCCCCCATATTTTCGCGGGCATAGACGATGGCTTCTTTCTCGACGATTACCGAACCGGCGACTGCGCCAACGGCGTTGGCAACCGGGGCATAATCCGGCAAAATGAACGGTGCCTGCAGCAACCGGGCGACACCCTTGACAAAGATTGCGGCCGGCGCTCCTATGCCGATGACCGGCAAGCGACTGGCAATGGTGATTGCCAGATAAGGGTTTTGCCTCGCGAGGGCTTCGCCGGCAAGCCATTTTCCCCATGCCCCGTCTATTTGTCCTGGCAGTTGGTTATTATCGGCCTGGCGTCCCAAAAAAACGATCGCTTCCTGAACCATCCTGGCAATCACCAGGTCGAGAGTGTCTTCGGCAAAGGCAGCCGGAGCCAGAGTGAACAGTTCACAGGCATATTCCACCACCTGACGGGCGGCGGTGACACTCCAGGTATCCATCTGACCGGTTGCGTGCAAAAGGTCGGTGGGTGTTAAGGCCGCCTGTTCAATAATGCCCTGGCGAATCAGGGGGTCGGCTTGCAGCTGTAGGGGATGGTAGGCATTCAGTTTTGTAAGAATAGCGGTCAAGCATTGCGGGCCGTCCTTTAGCAGTGTAATCAGCGCTTGCTGTCGGGTATTTTCGACAATCGGCAGGGGGGCATTATTTTTTCTATACAAAAACCAGTATTCGAGGTCGGAAGATCGCCGGTCGAGCTCTCGTTTTTTTTTCAAACCGCCAAGCTCTTTTTCAATCTGCGGAAATCGTGCTGCCAATCTCGCCAGCGGCACGACCCGTTTGGGTCCCACCCGAACCTCACCGCCGGTCTCGATGGAAATACGGCTGTCGCCGCCTAAGCCGGCAGTTCTGATGCGGGCGGCTTTCACGGCGGTCTCAAACATCCCCACCCGGGCGCCGTTTTCTGAAATGGTTATCTCAAAATCATCAACCAGGGCCATGTCGGTGGTCGTACCGCCCACATCGATCACCAGGGCATTGCCCTGTCCCGACAGGAAGCGGCCGCCAATGGCGCTGGCCGCCGGGCCGGACAGGACGGTTTCCACCGGTTTGTGAATGGCATCGGCAGCGGGGATCAAGGAACCGTCCCCTTTAACGATCATCAACGGGGCATGAATTCCGCGGTTGTCCAGTGATGCGCGCACGGCTTCGATAAATTCCTGCATGACGGCTACCAGGGAGGCATTCAGGCAGGCGGTGGTGGCCCGTTTGATGGAATCGAGTTGGCTCGAAAGATGGTGGCCTAACACCACCGGCAGCGAACAGGATTGGCGAACCACCGCCAGGGCGCGCTCTTCGTGGAGCGGATTCAAAGGGCTGAAGTAGCCGGAAATTGCCAGGGCCTCGACCCTGTGGCGGTTAAGGCGCACCCACTCCCGGATGCCTGCCATATCGAGGGGGTCTTTTTCCAGACCCTGGGAGGTGTGACCGCCCTTAAAGTGTGCCCAATGGGGGGTCGGGAATTTGGCGGTCAGATTATAGGCGGCGATAAGATCGCGATCGTATCCGATCAGCAGAAGGCCGGCGGTGCGTTCTTTGCCCTCGGCGATGGAGTTGGTCGCCAGGGTGCTGGAAACGCCTACAAGCTTGACGTTGTCGGACTCTTCGATCTGCAGGCCATTGAGTGCTTTGCTAATGCCGCGGATAAGGTTGTCATGGGTGGTCAGCGTTTTGCTGAAGGTAAGGACTTTTCGCGAGTGATAGTCGAGAAGCGCTGCATCTGTATAGGTACCCCCCGTGTCGATTCCGACGACATACTCAGGCCCGGTACTCCTATCCTTTCGTGCTTTCGCGATTAATTTATCCTTGATGGAGGCCAGAACATAGGCCTCAACATATTTTCGAAATTTTCACTGAGTTGCAAAGCTTATGAGACGTTTGAATACAAGCCCAGCAGCTCTTTGCCCTTATCGACGGCGCTGGCGGCATTGGACGCGTAGGCATCGGCCCCGATTTCATTGGCAAAATCTTCTGTCACCGGGGCGCCGCCCACCATAATTTTGACCTGATCCCTAATGCCGGCCTCCTTGATGGCATTGATGGTTTCGCCCATCTTTGGCATGGTGGTGGTTAAAAGGGCCGACATACCGAAAAGACTTGCTTTGTGCTCTTTTAGCGCATCAACAAATGCCTGGGGCTCCTGATCGATGCCCAGGTCAACCACCTGAAAACCGGCGCCTTCAAACATCATGCCCACCAGGTTTTTGCCGATGTCATGCAAATCACCTTTAACGGTTCCCAGCACCAGGGTGCCGGCCGTCTTGACACCGGTTTCCACCAGCAGCGGGCGCAAAATTTCCATCGAGCCATGCATGCATTTGGCACAGCGCAAGACTTCCGGAATAAACATCTCGTTGGCTTTAAACCGTTTTCCGACTACTTCCATTCCGGCAAGGAGGCCCTGTTCCAAAATATCCTGGGGTGACAGTTCGCCGTCAATAGCTTCTTTTGTCAGATCCACAACCGCGTCCACTTGTCCGGCGATTAAAGACTCAGCCATTTTTCCCAATAGTTCACTCATGATCGTTGTCTCCTTTGCGAGAATGATGTGAAAAACTTTTACCTCAATTGGGGTATTCTCTTTTAGGTGATTTTTTCCTAAAACTCAAATCTTTTTTGACGATAGGCCTGCAGGTACGCTTCGCACCACTGATCTTTGCCCATGAGGGTCTCGGCCGTGGTGATGGCCGCCATCATCTTCTTGTCAAGCGGGTTGACGATGGCTCCGTCGAGGCCTTTGGTAATCGCCATTACCATAAAGGTCCGGTTGACGAGCAGGCGTTCGGGGAGACCGTAGGAGATGTTTGAAAGCCCGCAGACCGTGTGGATACCGGGAAACTGCTTTTTGATCCGTTCAATCGAATTTATAAACTCGGTTCCATAGCTGTCATTGGTTGAAAGCGGTTGAACCAAGGGGTCGACGTAGATGTTCTCCAGCGGTATGTTGTTTTTTACCAGGTTGTTGACCAGCTCTTCGGCGATGGCCATGCGGGCATCGGCCGTTTCCGGCATACCGGCGTCACTCATACAAAGGGCGACGACTTTGCAGTCCGTTCCGGCGATGATCGGCATCAAGGCGTCATAGCGCTCTTTCTCCATGGAGATGGAATTTATCATGGGGGTGCCCTTGTGAACGGACAGGGCGGCTACAATGGCCCTGGGGTCAGGGCTGTCGATACAGCAAGGCGTGTCGACAGCCTCTTGGACGGTTGTTACCAACCATTTTAAATAGTCGGCCTCCTTACCCACAAATACCCCCGCGTTGACATCAATGTAATCGGCCCCATTGGCAGACTGCTCTTTTGCGATTTCTTGAATGGTGTCTTTATCCTGGTTTTCGATAGCCGCACCGATTTGCTTGCGACTGGCGTTGATCAGCTCTCCTACGATGAGCATATGTTTCTCCCGTTTGGAATGACGAATGGCGATTGACAAATGTCGAATTAAGGAATTCTGTCGATTGTAAAATCATCAAAAGACGGAGCGTAGCGACTTCCACAATTATTCATTCTTCAATATTCATTTCTAAGCTTTCATGCGTTTATTTTTAGGATCATACATGGGCATGGCTACGACCTCAGCGGGTAGTTTCTTGCCCAGCACCTCGACTTCCAGTTTCGTGCCGGGTTCGGCAAACTCCGGCGGGATATAACCCAGGGCAATGCTTTTATCCAGCCGGTGACCGTAGCCGCCCGAAGACGTCATGCCCAGGGTCTGATCGTCTTTGAATATGGGGTTGTAGCCCCAGGGATCGGCGTCCTCGGCGGCCACCTCCAGGCATACCAGCTGCAGTTTGGCACCTTCGGCCTTTGACGTTTTCCAGTGCTTGTTTGCCGAGATAATCCTTATCCCATTTCACCGTCCAGGCCACGTTGGTCTCCAGCGGGGTGTGATGAACATTCATTTCGGATTTCCATGCCAGGTAGCCTTTTTCCAGCCGCATAGAATCCATGGCATACATGCCGAACATTTGGAGCTCGAATTCCGCACCGGCTTCCATCAGGGTTTTAAATACCGCGATCTGGCCCTCGATGGGATGGAATATCTCGTAGCCGAGTTCGCCAACATAGTTCATGCGGTTGACCCGGCACTTCACGCGGCCGATGTAAAGCGCTTTGCTGGTACTGAAAGGCAGGGCTTCATCAGACACCTCACCGTAAGCCACTTTGGCCAGGAGGTCTCGTGCTTTGGGCCCGGCAATGATGAAGCAGCCCTGTTTGTAAGTAAGGTCCTCCATCAGCACCGAGCCGTCATCAGGCAGGTTGAGCATCATCCAGTGCTGATCGTGGCGTTTGCCGACACTGGCGGTCACGCAAAAATATTCACCCTCCCCATCCCTGGTGACCGTCATGTCACTTTTGAAAGCACCGTTTGCATCCAGCATGGGGCAAAGCGCAATGCGACCCTCGGTCGCCGGCACCTTCTGGCAGGTCATTTTATTTAGCCACTGTTCGGCGCCCGGTCCGCTGATTTTTGTTTTGGCAAAGCGGGTTAGATCCAGCAGCCCGACGTGGTTCATTACATGCTTGCATTCCCGACCCACGTACTGGAAGGCATTGTTGCGCCGCCAGCTCGGGATCTCGTTGCGATCGGAGGGCTCATCGGTAAAATAGTTGGGGCATTCCCAGCCGTAGTAGTCGCCGAAGGCTGCGCCGGCCGCCTTTTGATATTCATAAATGGGGCTGGTGCGGTTGGGCCTGGCCGCATCGCGCCATTCGTTGGGGAAAATGATGCTGTAAAGGCGCGGATAGGTATCCTCGATTTTCTCATGGTTATAGGCCCAGTTGGCATAAGAACCATAACGGCGGCTGTCCACGGACCACAGGTCGATCTCCGGTTCACCGTTCATCAACCAGCCGGCAATGTAGTGCCCGATGCCACCGGCCTGGGTGATACCAAAACTGTAGCCGCAGGCCAGAAAATAATTTTTCAACGGATAGGCGGGTCCGACCAGGGGATCACCGTTGGGGGTGTAAGTGATGGGTCCGACGGTGACGTGCTTAAAACCGTGTTCGCCCATAATCGGAAAACGATGAAGGCCGTGCTCGATATATTCGGCGACATGATCGATGTCGGGCTGCAGTTCGCTCTGGGCATACTCCCAGGGCACCCCCTCGGGGATACCATTGTTTGACCTTGCTTTCGTACAGGCCCAGAATCAGACTGTCCATTTCCTGACGGATATAGATGGATCGATCGGGGTCGCGCACCAGCGGCAGCATGGTGTCACGGTTGACGACATCTGCGATGGTTTCAAATAAGATGTGGGTATGTTCTCCAGCGATGGACGGTATTTCCAGACCCGCCATGGCAGCCACCTGCGGGGCCCACAAGCCGGCGGCGTTGACCACCCATTCGCAGGTGATATCCCCTTTATCAGTATGGACGACCCATTCGCTGTTCGGTTTCTGGCTCAGTCCGGTAACCTGGGTATGCTGATTGATTTCCGCACCAAGCTTTTTGGCCCCCAGGGCCATGGCCTGGGTGATGCCGCTGGGATCCACATCGCCATCGTCGGGCCAGTAAAGTCCCCCCAGAAGACCTTCGACATTCATCATTGGGTGCAGTTCGGCAATTTCATCCGGGGTGACCCAGTTAACGTTTAATCCCAGACAGCGATTCATGCTGTACATATAGCCCAGTTCGTCCATGCGGTCCGGGTTGTCGGCGGTGCGAATGGAGCCGGTGGTGTGCCATCCGGGAGACTGGCCGGTTTCTTCCTCGAGTCCCTGATAAATTTCGATGCTTTTCATGTTGACCCGGGTGCAATAGTAATTGCTGTGAAAAAAAGAACAATTGCCGGCCGCCATCCAGGTTGAACCGGAGGTAAGTTCGTGTTTTTCCACCAATACGACATCCTGCCATCCATATTTGGCCAAATGATACAGGATGCTGGTGCCGATGGCGCCTCCACCGATCACGACCACTCTCGCATGTGTTTTCATAAGTCTTTTCTCCTCAATTAACTAATAACGAATAACCCCCTAACGCAGTTAGGGCGAACCACTTTCTTCGCGGTCCAGATTGAATAAAATATCATTTTCCAGGTAGGCCTGCTCCAGCTTCTCCTGGTGTGTTTTCAGCACGACACCGTCTCGGCTTGCCAGCTCCAAAACAAGATAGTTAATGATACAGGAAATGGTTGTCGGGTTTCCGATAAAGGGAATATTATTTGAGGGCGCAATCAACGACAGATGGGCGAAGTGGTTTAAGGGGCAAAGCGCGCTGTCCGCTATCACCAGGAGGGTATGACCCAGTCGACGCACCATTTTGCCCAGCCTGATAAGTTCGTTCGGGTAGCGGGTGGTGGCAATGATAATCACCAGGCTTTCCGGTGCCGCAATGGTCAACCAGTCGATGGCCGTGCTGTCGCTGCCTTTTACTATGCGCACATCCTGGCGGATCTTGGTCAGGGACCAGCCCAGGTAATAGGCGAAGGTGTAAGAAAGACGGGATCCGACAACATAGACAGGCGTATCTGCTGCCAGGTAATCCACCACACTATTGAGCGTATCCATATCAACGCTTTCATAGAATTTTTTCAGGTTATCCATTTCTTCAAACACCACGCGGCTGAGCCGATCCGTGCCCGGCCCCTTCATGCCCGACAGATCCGTTCGATCCAGCAATGTTAACTCTGTGTCCACATAATCTCTCAGTGCCTGCTGGAAAGCGCCATAGCCCTTATAGCCCAGCTGGCTGACAAAACGTACCACTGTGGCTTCACTGACCCGGCACGTTTCTGCCAGTTCCTTGGTGGTCATAAAGACAGCCTTACGGGGATTTTTGAGAATATAGTTGCTCAAAATCCGGGCTTTGGGTGTCAGCGAGTGGTGCTGTTCGACGATACCTTTGATGGTTGGATGGGATGGTTGTTCTGTCATGGATAGAATTCTTTTTAACGTTGGAGTAGAAATGAAACAAAATCAGTCAAATGAGTTAAATTCTTTCAAAATACGCTCAATTCCGGTGGGTATTTGACATCAATAATGGCGTCAATAGGCCTGGTTGACACGGGTCATATCACAAAAAAAGCAGGTAAAAATCAAAATGCTAAAATTCCGGGCCAAGAAATATTGATTTGTCTGATACCCGAATTTATTTTTAAATCTTTAAAAAAAGGCTTCCGGCAGTATATTAAAAGAAACTAACTGTTGAATTTTTAGCAATATCGACCATATTTTTTCCGTTGTCAACTAATTTTGAAACGAATCATATCACCCATGTTCTTTTTTCCTTGACATGATTTGTTTCATTTGAATAAGTTGGGGCGAATTCTTATGGACAGTGGAGAGAGACTCCATCTCATTTTGCCAGATTACAGTTGCCACTCGTTTTTTTGACCGGAATACAATTTTAGGTTTCAGTGTTCAGGTGTCCGGTGTCAGTTCATAGATGGCAGAGGACAGAAAACAGAAGACAGATAAGGACCTTACTTCTTCAACCGTTACAATCTGTCGTCTGGTCTCTGGTATCTGAAACCTGACACCTGAAACCTATAATCATGGCTATGACCACCAAATTTGGTTTAGACATTAGCAGCACATATTGATTACACCAATGAATATCCTATCCTAAAAAGGAACAATCCATGTTTGGGACATACAAACCCCTTTGGGGCAAAAAGCCACGGCTCAAGTCCAGCTATGATGCCGTCATTATTGGTGGGGGACTGCACGGTTTGGCCACGGCTTATTTCCTGGCGCGGGATCATGGCCTTACCGATGTGGCAGTCCTTGAAAAACGCTTTATCGGTTTTGGAGGTGCTGGCCGCAACACGGCCATTGTGCGGGCCAATCAAAGAACCCAGCAAAATGTCCCCCTATACAAAGAAGGGCTTGAACTCTGGCCCATTCTGACCAAAGAACTCGATTACAACCTGATGTTTTTTAATTGTGGCAACCTGAACCTGATGCACAGCGAGGCTGCCATGAATTCGGCCCGCATGAATGTAGCCACTGCTCAGTTTCACGGGGTCGAAAGCCATCTGATAGATGCCAAGCAGTGCAAGGAACTGGTGCCGGCCCTGAACATATCAGCGGACATCACATTCCCGATTCATGGCGCCATGTATCATCCACCGGGCGGCATCGTGCGCCATGATGCCGTCGTCTGGGGGTTGGCCAAAGGCGCTGCCAAACAAGGGGTCCACATCCATCAGCAGACGGCTGCCACCGGCATCGGTGTCGAAAATGGCAAAATCGTCTCGGTGGATACCGAACATGGCAAGATCCTTACCCCCAGAGTTTTGCTGTCGGCCGGTGGATATTCTGCCGCCGTTTCCTATGAAATGCTTGGAATTGAGCTGCCCATCAGTGTGTTGACCATCCAGGCCATGGTGACCCAACCACTTAAACCGATCCTGGACCATGTGATATCATCCGGTGCCTACCACGCGTACGCCAACCAGACCCTCAAAGGCGAGATTGCCACCGGCGCCCATATGGACCCCTGGCCGAATTACACCACCCAGACCACGGCCTATTATATCAAACACCAGGCCGAAGCCCTTTCAGAAATGGTTCCGTGTCTTCGGGGCGTTAAGTTTATGCGCCACTGGGCCGGTCTGGCCGATATGACCCCGGACATGGCACCCATTATGGACGGCAACGATACCATTGAGGGCTATTTTATGAATTGTGGATGGGGGTATTTTGGTTTTAAATCCTGTGCCGCCACCGGAAAATACATGGCCCAGTATATGGCCAACGGCAATTGCCCCGAAATGCTGCGACCGTTTAACCTGCGGCGGTTTGAGCACAACCGGCTGATGGGGGAAACCGCTGCTGTAATGAATTACACACCGGACAATTAGTAAATTTGGTGTTTAGAATTTTTGTCATTCGATATTGAGATTTGTTTCGGATTTTTGCTTTGATAATTTTTACAAGTTACCAAATTTGGAGACCATTTTATGTCAGCACTAATCACCTGTCCGATTTGTGGTAAACGCAACGGTTATGAATTCCGCTATGGCGGCGTTGATAAGGGGCCCCGGCCGGACGAAGAAGTCCTCAGCCCGGCTACCTGGTGTGATTACGTCCATATGAGCAAATGTGTGGCCGGTGTCCAAAAGGAATGGTGGTTTCACCGGGACGGCTGCGGGGCCTGGTTTACCACCTACCGTAATACGACAACCAATCTCGAAGCAGAGAAACCGGAGGTCAACTAATGGACCGGCTCAGCCAGCTGCCGACATTGCGGATTGATCCTGATCAAAAACTGACGTTTCATCACCATCGCAGCCGCTACCAGGGATTGGCCGGAGATACGATAGCGACCGCCCTGTATGCCAACGGGGTGCGCATTTATTCAAGGAGCCTTAAGTATCATCGTCCCCGGGGTTTATACAGCCTGGATGGCGAGTGCAGCAATACCTGCATGGATGTCGACGGCATTCCGAACGTTAGTACGGAAAAAACCCTTCTCAAAGACGGTATGACCGTAAAAACCCAGAACGTCAAGGGCTCGGCTGAAAATGACCTGATGGGCTTTATGGACACCCTTGATTGGGCCATGCCGGCCGGGTTTTATTACCGCACCATGCACAAGCCTGCGAAGCTCTGGCCGCTGGCCCTCAAGCAGGTGCGCAAAGCGGCCGGGCTGGGCAGAATTTCACCTGAATTTGAAATGCAGGGCCGGTTTGATGAGATCTATCCCAGTGCAGATGCCTGTGTCATCGGCGGTGGGCCCGCCGGCATGTCGGCGGCACTGGCGGCCGCCGGGCAGGGCCTGCGCGTCATATTGATAGAGTCCCGTCCCTGGCTGGGTGGATATTTTGACTACCGTTCAGCCGCGGGCAGTAATGGTACGCCATTGTTTGAAAGGGCCCGGGAACTGGCCATAGCGGTTGAAGAAACGCCTAACATCCGCGTGTTCTCTCATACAGCGGTGGTGGGCGAGTATAACAACAACCTGGTTACAGCCTTCCAGGTCGGCCGCGAAGCGGACCATTTTGATGAGCGTTATATTGAAATCCGGGCCCAAAGCGTTGTGGTGGCCACCGGGTGTATCGAGCGTCCGCTGCTGTTTGAAAACAACGAGCGCCCCGGCGTCATGCAGATCAACACCGCTCATCGCCTGGCACGAACCTATGGTTTGCTGCCCGGTGAAACTGCGGTTTTCAGTGTCGGCCATGATCTGGGCCTGGAAGCGGCAATAGATCTAAGCAATTTGGGCCTCAAGATTGCCGCCGTGGCGGACATCCGGGAAGACGGCCAGGATCCGGAATTGGTGGCGGATCTGGAGGCCAGAAAGATACCATTTATGCGCGGATGGGTGGCAGCCCAGGCCCATGGCGAAAAACGAATAACCAAAGCAACCCTGAGCACGATAACGGGAACCCGCCTCCGGGAGTTTGATTGTGATTTGCTGGTGGCCTCGGCCGGGATGACACCGGTTACCGGCCCGCTTACCCTGGGCCATGCCCGGTTAGGCTTCGACCTTCATACGGGTTTCTTTATTCCGACGAAACTGCCGGCCAAAATGCATGCGGCCGGGCGCATGCTGGGACTGGCCAATGACGTGTCCATCGAAGTCTCGGGCAGCCTGGCAGGGCTTATGGCGGCAGCTGATTGCGGTGCCGGCCTGGAGGCGGACATTCAGCAGGCCCGTACAAGGCTGGATGAACTGCCCGGAGCGGCCAGGGGCTGTAAACTGGTCCAGGCCCCTGTGAAAGGCCGCAAAAGTTTTATATGCTTTGATGAAGATACGACCATTAAAAATGTCGAGCAGGCCCTGGAAATGGGCTTCGATGCCACCGAGCTGATAAAGCGCTTTACAGCCGCCGGCACCGGACCCGGACAGGGGGGGATACCCGGACACAACCTGCCCTTGTTTGTTGCCCAGTATCACGGCCACGCCAACGGCCTGGCCACCCCGACCACGGTGCGTGCGCCTCTGGTGCCGACCCTTATCGCCACCTATGCCGGTACCAACCACGATATGTGCAAGCGCACCCCCATGCACGACAGTCAGAAGGAAGACGGCGGTGTCATGCGCCGCATAGGGGCCTGGGAGCGGGCACGGTATTTCTCACAGGATTTCAGCTGCCGGGAAGAAATTGAAAATGTCCGTACCAAGGTGGGTATGCTCGATTCATCAACCCTGGGAAAGTTTAGAATCTGGGGGCCGGATGCGCTAAAGGCCTTAGAGCGGGTCTACGTCAGCGATATGTCCAAAATTGTTGAAGGCAAGGTCAAATACTCGGCCATGTGCACCGATGACGGTTGTATCATCGATGACGGCGTGGTGGTCAAGCGCGGTGAGAACGACTATTATTTCACCACTTCCACCGGTCGTGCCGGCAGCACGGTGGAGTGGTTTCGCTATCACAGCCGTTATGACGGCTGGAATTTTAACATGGTGAATCTGACGGACACGTTCGGTGTCATCAACCTGGCGGGGCCCCATTCACGCAAGGTGCTCGAGAAAGTCACCCAGGCCGATGTCTCCAATGAAGCCTTCCCGTATGTCGGCTACCGTGAATTTTTGATCAATGATTCGATACCGGTCAGATCCATGCGCCTTGGGTTTGTGGGAGAACTGTCCTATGAATTTCATGTGCCGTCATCCTATATGCAGGCCCTGTGGGATGTCCTGGCGGAGGCCGGGGAAGAATTCGGGATCCGCAATTTCGGCCTTGAAGCCCAGAACGTTTTGCGTATGGAAAAATGTCATCTCATTATCGGTTCGGAATCCGAGCAGCGTACCACCCTTCACGATGTCGGCCTTGGTTTCTTGTGGAGCCGCAATAAGCCGGAGGCCAAAACCGTGGGTGCCATGGCGCTTAAGCAGACCGAAAAACAGGAGGGGCGTCTAAAGCTGGTTGGATTTAAAATGGAGAGCCCCTCCCGCGCACCCAGGGACGGATCCATCATCGTGGATAATGCCATCAGGGGCTATGTGTGTATTGCCCGCCACAGTATGACATTGAATGAGCCTGTGGGGTTGGCCCTGGTGGATGCCCCCCTGGCTGCTGAAGGCACCCGGCTGCAAATTTATGAAGATGAGTGCGGCGGTCAGCATCTTTATGCCACGGTGGTGCCGACGCCGTTTTATGACCCGGAAGGAGTTCGGCTAAGAATGTAGCGCTTTAATAAACAATGCTAAGTTAGGCGATAAGTGTCATTTGCCAGCCGCTGCGATGATCAGCACTCATATTCACCGCAGAGGCGCAGAGGGCGCAGAGTAACTTTTTTTGTATTTGCCGGTGAGAGGCCGGCAAATAATCCTCAATCACTACGTGATGAAATTTGCTTATCATCTGTACTATTGGTGGCATATGGAATTCTAATCACTAATCTTTTGCCCGAAGGGCTGGTGTTTTTAACTTTCTGGCCTCTCAGCGGAAAGTTAATAGAAATATTAACTCTGCGTTCTTTGCGTCTCGAGCGAAGCGGGCGGTGAAAAAATAAAAGCACAAAATAGATAAAAGATGAGCTATCTATAAAACATCTTTGCCTAAATATGAGGAATCAGTAATGGAGAATGTCCAAAGGCGTTCAGCGGTGTCATTTGATGCTGCACCTGTGAATACTGAAGCGCGGGACAACTGGTCGGTTGTGCTGGAATATGAGGATGAGGGGGCGGGGCCGTATGTAGTCGATTTAAGCCACCGCCCCAGATGGGATTTGCAGGATGCGGAAATCGGCGGGGTTCAATCCCTGGGTATTCGAATACCGGATAAACCAGGCCAGTGTGTATTCGAAAACGGAATTTTAATCAATCGCATGAACCGTACCCAGGCATCTGTCTGGCATCTGTCCGGAGAAACGCCGACCTTGCCCGATGATCCGGCTTTTACGGATACAACGGATTCAACGGTTTTTTTGGCGGTCTTCGGCCCGGATCTTTTCGGGATCCTTGAGAAACTATCCGCCCTGGATTTTCTTGATTCTTCCCGCCAGACGCCGTTTTTGCTGCAGGGACCATTTTCCCATGTCCCCTGCCAGATTGTTACCCTGGATAAGGCTCCGGGAAGATCCGGCATTCTCATGACCTGCTCCCGGGGGTATGCCCGGGATATGGTGGGGGCGATTCTTGACGCCGGAATGGAATTTAATTTACGTCCGGCAGGGGAGCAGGCCTTCAGCCGCTGGCTCTCTGAGCTAAATTAGCCCGTTAGCCGGTTGTGCCGGTTGGCCCGTTAAAAAAGGAAACACATCCGATTTTGAAACCAGCAGACGGGCTCAACGGGCCAACGGGTGAACTTTCGATTAGGAGCAACTATGACCTTAGAGGAAAATATTATCGCATTGTTGAAAAAAAGCAAAATCGCCTATGAGGTTTACGAACACGAACCGGTTTTTACCAATCCGGCCATGGCCGAAGCCTTGAGGGTTTCGGAAGCGGAAACGGTTAAATCCCTTGTGTTGAGCACCAAAGAGGGCCGGATGATTGTTCTGGTCCTACCCGGCAACAAGAAGGTAGACTGGAAGCAGGCTGCCGCCGGGGCGGGCACCAAAAAAGTATCCTTTGCCAAACCCGAGGATGTCAGCCAGGCGGTGGGCTGCGAGGTGGGTTGCGTGCCGCCCTTTGGGCATCTGACGACCCTGGATATCTATATGGACCCGGATCTGACAAAAAAGAATTTTGTCTACTTCAATCCGGGCGTTCACGATAAATCTTTTAAAATCAAAGCCTGGGATTTGAAAAAACTTTGCAATCCATCATTTATTTGAGATAATGCTGTCGTTCAGGGTTCAGGGTTCAGGGTTCAGTCTGGGTTAGAAGGTCGGAATTTCCGATGGTTCAGAACAACCCTGAACGTTGAACCCTGAACCTTTGAACCCAGTGATATAAATCCGAAATCCCAAATCCGAAATACACCAAGGAGGTTTGACCATGAACAAAAAATACGACGCCATTATTATCGGCGCGGGCGTCATTGGTAGCCCCATCGCTTATGAACTGGCCAGGATGGGCTACAAAACCCTGAACATCGACAAGCTGTCAGATGCGGGCGAAGGCTCCACCGCGGCATCTTGCGCTATTGTTCGGGCCCATTATTCCACCGAGGATGGCGTTGCCATGGCTTATGATGGCTTTAAATACTGGCTGGACTGGGAAGAATATCTCGGCCGCGTCAAGGATGAGAAAGGCCTTGCGCGCTACATGAATACCGGCTCGCTCCTGCTAAAATCCCAGGGGCATGACTGGCGCAAAGTGCAAAAAAATTATGATGCGGTGGGGGTGGCGTATGAAGAGTGGAGCGTGGAGAAGGTCAAGGAGATGGTGCCGGTTTATGACCTGCACGAAAACTGGCCGGTCAAACGGCCCGAAGACCCCGACTTTTTTAATGAACCGACCAAAATGCTCGAAGGGGCCCTTTTCTGTCCCGAAGGCGGGTACGTGAACGATCCGGCCCTTTCCGCCCATAATATCATGCGGGCGACCGAAGCCCACGGCGGGGAGTTTCTGTTCAATACGGAAGTGGTTGATATTCGCAGCCAGGACAACCAGGTGCTGGGTGTTACCCTCAAAGACGGGACGCAGATTGATGCGCCGGTGGTTGTCAATGCGGCCGGCCCCCATTCTTTCAAGATCAACCAGATGGCTGAAGGTGTCTACGACGGGTGCAACATCAAGACCAAAGCCCTGCGGCACGAGGTGATGCACGTTCCGTCGCCTGAAGGGTACGATTATCTCAACGACGGCTATCATACCTCCGATGGCGATATTGCCTGTTATTACCGCCCGGAGGTTGGCAACATGTTTCTGATTGGCAGCGAGGACCCCGAATGTGATCCCCAGGAATGGGTGGATCCCGATGAATTTTATGCCGGCAAGGGAGAACCCGGGCGCAACAACGAACTATCAGAAGCCCAGTGGAAAGCCCAGACCTATCGCTGCGCCAAACGGGTGCCGACCCTGCAGATACCCAACCAGCCCCGGGGAACCTGCGATCTTTACGACTGCTCCGACGACTGGATCCCGATTTACGACAAATCCGATATGAAGGGTTTCTACATGGCCATCGGCACCAGCGGCAACCAGTACAAAAATGCGCCGGTGGTCGGTGCCATGATGGCCGAATTAATCGATGCCTGTCAAAAGGGCCACGATCACGACAAAGAACCCTATCAGTTCAAGCTGCGGTATATCGGCCGCAAGATCAATGTCGGCTTTTTCTCGCGGAAACGCGAAATTAATTACAACAGCAGCTTTTCGGTCAACGGGTAAGCCTGCGATTTAGCGTTTTGAATTGCGGGTTTCGGATTGAAAGGAGCTGCAGTGGTTGCGAGTTACGAGTTGCGGATTCAGAGGTGCGGCTTGCAGATTTTGAATTCCCGATTTCGGGTTGAAAATCAGAAATGCTTTATCATGTAAGCGTCACCTCGTATATAACAATCTGTAATGCATACCCCGTAACTCGCAACGCGCAACACGCAACCCGTAACCCGTAACCCGTTTGACACCTGACACCAAAAGTCGAAGCCTATCAATCATTTCATTAACGACCCAATCAACAAGTGAACACCTATGCAAATCTACGTTTGTGTCAAACACGTACCGGATACGGCGGCGAGGATTACCATCCTGGGGAAAAACCGGATTGATGAACGGGTTACCTTTATCATGAATCCCTATGACGAAAATGCCATTGAAGCAGCCGCCCGGATTAAGCGTGAAACCGGCGACGCAGAGATTATAGCGGTGACCCTGGGCAGCCAGGCGGCCGAGGCCACCCTGCAGTCTGCCCTGGCCATGGGCGCCGACCGCGGGATTTTAATAAAAACCGAGGATCCTCCGGACAGCATGGTTACAGCGGCTGCTTTAAAGGCGGCTATTGAGTCGGATGGAAAGCCGGGACTTGTTCTCACCGGCAAGGAGTCCATCGACAGCGAGGGGTTTCAAACCATGTACCGGCTGGCGGCCGGTTTCGGAATACCGGCGGCATCCAATGTCGTCTCTTTTTCGCTGGGGCCGGCTGGCGTCGTTGTAGAATGCGAGATGGAAGGGGGTTCCCGGGAAGTTATCGAAATGTCGCTGCCCTGCGTGATCGGCGCCGGCAAGAGTCTTAACAAACCGACTTATCCCACCCTGCCGGCCATTATGAAGGCCAGGAAAAAGGAAATAAAGCAAATTGATATGAAAGACCTGGGCTTCGAGAGACCAGCAGGCCGGGTTGAAATCCTCGACTTGAAGCCCGCCGTCGAAAAACGCCAGCCAGCAGAAATAGCCGGCACGCCGGATGAGGTGGCCGTCGAAATTGTCAGAATTCTGAAGGAAGAATCCAGGGTGGTACCCGCTTGATGTAAAACAATCAAGCGGGTAGTTAATGGTTATTTGTTATTGGTCAATAGGATGGTGGTCAGCCCATGCGGAAAATCGGGATTTTGATTGAAACCAGAAACGGTGAGATCAAGAAAACAAATTTTGGTGTCATAACAGCTGCCCGGGGCGACAATCAGGAGTTATACGCCTTATTGCTGGATGACATCCGAGACGATCAAAAAGAATTGCTGCCGTCATACGGTGTTCATACAATCGCCGCAATCAAATCGGGTGATCAACCCATCGATTACAATCCGGCCGCCTGGGCACAGGCTGTTATCCAGGCCATGGTCCACTTTGGCATCGAATCCTTGCTGGGGCTTGCCGACCTTCAAGGACAAAATTTGCTTCCCAGGATTGCCGCCGGACTTGATGCCCCGCTGGTCATGGACTGTTCGGCGGTTGATCTTGACGGGCATACGGTAACAAAATCCCAGTTTTCCGGAAGGGCCGTTGCCACCCTGAAGACCGAGGGGGTTTATCACATATACGGCATCCGGCCCAATGCCATTGAAGCATCAACCGCTGCATGCCGGGCTGAGGAAGTTTTTTTTCAGGCTGAGGTTCAAACGGGCGGCCTGGCGGTCAGAGAAATTGAATTGAACGACTCCCGGGGAATTGATCTCACTGAAGCGGATATCATCCTTTCGGGTGGGCGGGGCCTGGAAAATTCAGAAAATTTCCGCGTCCTCTTTGATTGTGCTGAAAAAATGGGAGCAGCCGTGGGCGCGTCCCGGGTGGCGGTGGACGAGGGTTGGGTGCCCCATGCCATGCAGGTGGGGCAGACCGGCAAAACGGTCAGCCCCAAGGTTTATATCGCTTGCGGTATTTCCGGTTCGGTCCAGCATTTTGCCGGAATGAAAACAGCGGCCATGATCATCGCCGTCAATAAAGACCCTGAAGCCGCCATCATGAAACGATGTGATTATTTTGTGGTTGCCGATCTGTTTCAGATCATTCCGGCGCTGACCACCCTTTTGAAAACTGCGACCAACAGCGAAGTTAAATAAACAGCCTATAGTTTCAAATGGTTAACAGCAATTGCTTCCCCTCCCCGTGAAAATCTTGTTGAACTGCAATCAGTTTTCTTGACACGCCCAGCTGAATCCCTTATATACGTCCACTTAACATGCAGTGTCGATCTGGTTAAAAATTCAACAGCGAAGGAATTAAGCCATGACTGAACTGAATTTGCAACGACAGGAAGCACCTTTGCGCAGACTGATGGGACCGGGGCCGCTGGATGTTCATCCGCGGGTATACAAAGCCCTGTCCTCACCGGTTATCGGATACATGGATCCTGTGTATCTCAAGGTTTTAGACCGTATCGGCGAGTTGCTGCCACCGGTTTTCGGCCGCCAGGGCGGCATCACCAACGCCATGCCCGGCACCGGCAGTTCGGGTATGGAAGCCGCCGTCGCCAATTTGCTCGAGCCCGGAGATCGGGTGCTGGTTTGTGCCCATGGCTATTTCGGCGAGCGTGTCCGCCAGATGGCCGAACGCCAGGAGGCTGAGATTACGATTCTTGAATCTGAATGGGGAAAGCCCACCGATCCGCAGCGGGTGGAAGCCGAGCTGAAACAAAAGTCCTACAAATTAATAACGGTGGTCCATGCCGAGACATCCACCGGTGTCCTGCAACCCATGGATGATATCGCCCGCCTGGCAAAGGAATACGGCGTTATGCTTTTTCTGGATACCGTTTCTTCCCTGGGCGGGATCGAAATCAAGGTGGATGAATGGGGGGTCGATGTTTGCTTCAGCTGTTCGCAGAAATGTATCGGATGCCCGCCGGGCCTGGCACCCATCACTTTCAGCGACCGTGCCGTCGAAGCGATCAAAAATCGCAAAAGCCCCGTTCGCAGCTGGTATCTGGATCTATCGCTGATTGAAAAATACTGGGGCAGCGAGCGGGTTTACCACCACACCAGCTCGAGCACTCTTAATTATGCCCTGCTGGAAGCGTTGCTGTTAATCCACGAGGAAGGCCTGCAGGTGCGGTTTGCCCGCCATTTAAAGAACCACAAAGCCCTGGTGGCCGGCATTGAGGCCCTGGGTCTCAAGATGCTGGTGGATCCGGCATACCGTCTGCCGACCCTGAATACGGTTGTGATACCCGATGGGGTGGACGATTTGAAACTAAGGCGCTACCTGCTGGAAAAATTCAAGCTGGATATCGGGGGCGGGTTCGGACGCCTGGCCGGCAAGGTCTGGCGCGTGGGGCTGATGGGCTATTCATCCTCAGCCGACAACGTTATGTTTTTTATACCGGCCATCAGCCGGGCCCTGGCGGTTCAGGGAATTAAGACGGATCTGTCAGCCGGGCTGGATGCGGTGCTAACGGAACTGGACGGCAACGGAATCGATGCCGCAGCCGCCGAGGCCAAAAAGATCGCTGCAGCTTGATACAGCATTTTTAACAGCATGCAATGACCCCTGTTAAACAGAAAGAAAGTTTTAACAGGGGTTTCGATATCCCGGCATATCATTTTTTGCGAATGCATCGGTGGGCTAACCGGCTATCCGACCCCTGGCGCTCCCGAGCACCCTTTCGATTTCCTCCTCAACTTCCGGCGAGAGCGGCTGCGGTTGATGGCTTGCCCTGATTGCCTTGATTTTTTCCTTGGCCAGCTGCCCCATACTTTTAGCGCCCCGGCTTTGCCAGTCCTGGTATGTTCTTCTGTCGGTTAAATCGGGCTGCCAGTTCTCCCGGAAGTGATCAAGGGTGTGAACATCACCCAAAAAATGTCCGCCCGGCCCGACGCGTTTGATACATTCGACTGCCAGGTTCTCCCTGTCAACCGGGATGCCACCCATCATGCGTCTGACCTGGCCGATAAATTCGTTGCACATCACCAACAGGTCAAAGGAATACGTCAGCCCGAATTCCAGGTAGCCGACATCATGCACCAGATTGGTGCCCGCCCATCCGGCCATCATGATGTAGGTTGCCGCTTCATTGACAGCCTGCTCATCGGCCAGCTTGGAGGCGCTGCAGCCGCCAAATCCCCAGGTAGGCAGTTCATACAGACAGCGACCAATTTGACACAGTCCCGCCTGGGTCATCATGGCCTCGGGGGCGGAATAGGTGGGCTGCATGCTCTGCATGTCCATGGGAGACATGCCGGCCCCAAAAATAAAAGGGGCCCCCGAATTGGTTAACTGATGAATGACGAGCCCGGTCAGAATTTCGGCGTTGGCCTGGGCAATGGCGCCGGCCATGGTGACCGGACTTGTTCCGCCCGCCATAATACCCGGTGAATAGTTGGTGGGCAAATTATGCTCTGCCATAAACATCAGCTTTTCCATGACTTCATTGATATGCACCAGGGGTGAGGTGGGTTCGTCATACAGGACGAAAATGGGTTTGCGGCTGAGTTCTTCCCGCCCACCTACCGCTGCGGCTGCTATATCCGCAATATCGTTCAAACATGTTTTATCGGCGGCGGTAATCACCTGGGGTTTGGTCGAGTTTCGAATCATGATGGCGTATTTGTACTGGTATTGCAGCTCAGCCGGGAAATCGGGCGCCAGCCCGTTGGACATGGTAAAGTCAAGATTTGGCAGGGCATCCACCAATCTGACGGCATCTTCAACGTCTGCCGACAGAAATTCCCTGCGTTCACCGCTGAAGCTGTCCAGAAGATAAGGACAATCGGAACCGGTGCCGTAATAAACATTGCGCCCCTCCAGGCACATGGCGGCCGCGCCGTTGCGATCATAAATGGTGACCTTTGAAGGCGCCGAACGAATGGCCGCCTCAACCAGGCCTGAGGGGATAAACACATGGGCGTCGTCTTTCACATGGGCGCCGGCTTGGTGCAAGCGCTCTAACGACTTTGGGTGATGTATCATCGTTCCGCAATCTTGCAAAATATCAAGGGCAGCCGCGTGAATGGTGTGCATCTGATCTTCGGAGAGGTACTCCAGCGGGGTTGAATTGAAGTGTTTTACATTCGGATCCATGGGGTAGAAGCTCCAGTGATATGGATATTAGGCCGGGTATAATATTGGTAGGTTATTTTGGAAATACTCACAAGTTGCCTTTATTTCATCCCGGATTGTTTTGGAAGATCAACGTCGAACACTGAAAGGGTGCTCATTTTTCTCAGTTTCGCACCTTTTCATAATCGTATTTTTTTGTCAAAGGTTTCGTCCATTCGCCGAATTGAATGTTCAGCATTAATAATTAGCCGCCTACTTGCTTCGCTATCTATCTGGTTGTATCTCCTTGCCAAGTCCTCCCTAGTGGTGTAAATACAACAATTCTTTTGAACCAAATTGGCAGTCTCAGGAGAAAACGCCTTAATGTCTGAATCGCAACCGTCCAACCAAGAACTTACATTTGCCGCCGGTATTTTTACGGCATTTTTGTGCATTCTTTTCGGGTCCAACGCCGTTGCGATCAAGATTTCTTTTTCGGGATTGGGTGTTTTTACCACGGCCGCCATCCGCTTCGGTATTGCCGCGGTCGCCATTTTCATCTGGGCTAAAATCACCGGGCGTGATACGACCTTGAAAAAAGGTCAACTGCACCAGGTGCTGATTTTTTCCTCGCTGTTTACCGTCCAGTTGTCGTTATTCTATCTGGGGCTCAGCAAGTCCAATGCCTCCCGGGGCACTTTGCTGGCGAACCTGCTGCCGTTTTTTATTTTATTTTTGGCCCACTTTTTTATCGCCGGGGACCGCATCACCCGGCAAAAATTTTTCGGGATCCTGCTGGGTTTTACCGGAGTGGTATTCATGTTTTTAGATAAGGAGAGCCTTAACAGCGGATTCCGGACCGGCGATCTCATTATCCTTGGGGCTGTTTTTATCTGGTCCTGTTCCACTGTTTATTTAAAACGGGTCATCGGCACCTTTAGCCCCTTTCAAATGGTGATGTATTCTACCCTGTTTTCCGTGCCTTTTTTCCTTATCGAAGCCCTGTTGTGGGACGATGCCATGGTGTTCCATCTGGATCTGCCGGTTGTCGGCGCTGTTATCTACCAGAGTCTGGTAACGGCATCCTTCGGGTTTGTGGCCTGGAACACCATGCTCAAAAAGTACGGTGCGGTATCCTTACATGCCTTTGTATTTATCATGCCCATTGCCGGGGTTGGCCTCGGGGGGCTTGTCCTGGGTGAGCCGATCACTCTCAAGATACTTCTGGCCCTGGTTTTCATCGTTTCCGGAATTTTAGTGGTGCACTGGAAATCCAGGGAAGAACCGCCGGTGTATCCCATCCGGCGGAGTATTTGAAGAGTCAGTTTAGATGATCGTTAACCACGGAGGACACAGAGAAAATTATAATATGTTCCGATCGCCAAATGCGATCGGATATAAAAATTATTACCTCCGTGTTCTCTGTGCCTCTGTGGTGAAAAACTTATGTTGAAAATGAAAAAGTTAATCTATTTTGTTTTAGCAGTTTTAGTTGTGCTGGCGGGATTTAAATTCCTAACGTCCACCCATCAAGACTTCAGCGGTCTTTCGGCCGGCCAGAAGATACTCTGCTTCGGCGACAGCCTGACATACGGAACAGGGGCTTCTGCGGGCAAGGATTATCCGTCGCAGCTGTCGAAGATGCTTGGCCGGCCGGTGATAAATGCCGGTCGGCCCGGTGATACCACGGCCAGCGCGCTGCAGAGGCTTGAGAAGGATGTGTTGTCATATTCGCCCGATATCGTCCTGATCACCCTGGGTGGTAATGATCTGAAAAACGGCGTTGCCACGGACACCGCGTTTGAAAATTTAAATCTGATTGTCAACCTGATCCACAACCAGGGGGCCCGGGTCATTATCGGCGGGCTGAATATCCCCTTCAGAGATCGCGGTTTCGGCCGGGGCTATCAAAAATTGGCCGATGATACCGGCGCCACCCTGATCTCCAACATCCTCGAAGATATCATGGGCAACCGCCAACGGATGAGTGACCCCATTCACCCCAATGATGCCGGCTACAAAATTATGGCACAAAGGTTTTATAAGGCGCTGCGGATGTGATATTCGGTATTGATTTCGTGATGATATCTAATTAAATTCTGAAAAATCCAGATGCTGTCTTTATAGGCGATCTATACGATTGACATAAAATCCCATCTGTTATACATTGTATAACAAAACGAAAGGGGTTCAAAATGTTAGCGATCCGCTTAGATAAGGAACTTGAAAAAGAATTAGATCTACTCGCCAAGACCCGGGGTAGCAATCGAAGCGCAGTGGTTCGGGAGGCCATAATCCAATATTTGGAGGACAACGAGGATTTACAGCTTGCCAAAGAGTCTTTATCCAAAATGCGCAGCAGCAAGTCATTGAAACAGTTGAGGAAAGAACTTGGCCTGGACAGTTAGCATTAGCAATATTGCAGAGCGCCAATTGCGCAAACTTGATCGGCCAAGTCAAAAGCGTATTCTTGGCTGGCTCAACGATCGCATTGAAGGCTGCAAAAATCCGCGCCATTTTGGAGAGCCCTTAAAAGGAGACCATGCGGGGTTGTGGCGATACCGGATTGGGGACTATCGTATCTTATGTGAGATCCAAGATCAAAAAATAGTCGTTCTGGTTCTCACAATTGGGCACAGACGGCAGGTTTATAAGCGGTGATCCCAAAAGTAGGCCACAGGCCTCAGCACCGAAAGTGCCTTGAATTACGTCCACCTTTATTCGAGAAACGCAAAAAAACAACACCGTCCGCCTATCATAGAGAAACGCAAAAAAACAACACCGTCCCCCTATCGTCCCGTCCCCCTATCATAGTAATTTTCACAACTATTCCAAATAATAACCAATTAGATATCAGCGTCGGAATGCCTGGTGATACGACGGCCAGTGCGTTGCAGCGGCTCGAACAGGCTGTCCAAAACTCGACTTGACTAATGGAATAAAAAAGACTCTAATAAATAATTTTTTCGGGTGCTTTTGTTTCTTGCTCATTAGATAATTTTCTAAAAAGTTTGATATACACACCAGTCAAGGTTAAATTTCATATATGAAGAAAACTATTTTTATTGTCTGCGCGATTTCAATCTGCCTTTTCCTGACCAATGCTTTCGGTGAAGAAACTACGAGCCCACCCAGGTCAGATTCAACCAATGCCGCGACAACCGAACATACCTATCTGCTGGATGAAATTGCTAATTCAGAGTGGTGGCCCAAGGTCTGGGGAAAAAAGGCAGGGGATGCCTTGCTTTTGGGAATGTATAGTATCCATTTAGATGGTACCGGTGAATATTTTGGCAATAGCAGCAATAACGATCAGGGGCACATGCTGGCGATACGGTATTATGGCATAACCGCCGGCACCTTTATGAACAGCAAAGATGATCGCGCCTGGTTTGTCGGCCCTGCCAGAGAAGTGTATTCCCGCCCTTTTTCAACCGAGGGACGTTTCGATATTGGCTACAGTTTTGGCCTGCTGTATGGATACGGTGACGAACTGACCAACCTGGGCGGCATGAGTGTATTTGCAGTCGCCACTTTTGGAATTACCTGGCATAAAATGGGATTCGATCTGGGTATCGTCCCGGTCGGTATTGTCACGGCCAACTTTAGAATTGATATGGATTTTTGAATATTGCCCAATTGTTGACCGGTGAGCCGCAACAGGGAAACTGATACCTTCAGTTGTCTGGATCCAACCATTTTCTTTATATTAAATCACTGCCTGGACAAAATTGAACATCGGCGAAACAGCCCTGTTACTGCTGGCACTTTTAAAATATTTCTCTTTGCACAAGGTCGAAGTCACATTTGTTACAGCGAGAAACCCTCTTTCCTTAAAAAATGCCTCAACTTGGCCCTCTTCAATCCCGAATTGCAGCGGAGCACCTTCGCTTTTCACAAACTGCCGTAGCACCTGGGCCTCATTTAACGGGCTGGTTCCCTCTATCACCGATGTTGTCAACATAAAAATTATGGAGCTATCCTGAAATCGTCAAATTTGGGGGAGCCCTTGATCCTAAAGTCAGAAGACCTTAGGGACCACTTCTAAAGTTTTTCCTGCAGATGCCGAACTTCAATATTGAAGCAATAGAAATTGGTCCTGCTCACCAATTTCGTTAAAAGAGGCTTCAAAAGGGTGATCCATCTCATAATCCTTGCTCGGATGGTCGCCTTTGAATGGAGGCTAAACATGAATCAATATCAACTTGTTTTTAATGGAACACTTTCGGATGGGCATGAAGTAAATGAAGTCAAACGTAACCTGGCATCCCTGTTTAAAACAGATGAAACCAAAATTGAGCAACTGTTTACCAGGTTGCCGTTCGTTGTGAAAAGGAACGTGGACCATGATGGGGCCATAAAATATCAGCGGGTGTTGCGCAAGGCGGGTGCGATCTGCCAGGTTGAGGAGGCGATTCAAAACATCCGGTCGCCGGTTATGGAGAAAGCGGCTCCGCCACCACCGACTCTGACATACAAACCATCCTCTTTAAATTCCACAGATGTCGATTATATCCCCGACTCCCAGCCCGTAACCACCGAAGACACCCCAAATGAGGGCATCAAGGGCCTGGGCGATATCATTTCAGGCGTTGTCCTTATCGGAATCGGGTTTGTTGCCGGGGGTTCGGTGTTTATGGGCGATGCCACCTGGCTGGATTATTGCTTCGATGGTCTCGGAGTATTCTGGATCGGCAGGGGTATTTATAAAATGGCGACTTGAGTTATTCGTTATTAAAGAATAACCATTAACAAATAACTTCGTCGTTTTCGCCCAATCAAGGCGATACTATATTTATTATGCTTTGAATTCCAGCTTCGACGAACTTGCTATCCCTGTCGAATGCCGGATCATAGGAAGCGACGGCGCATCCTCGTAAGGGGATGTAGTCCTTGACCAGGGCGATGGCCTTGATCATAAATTCCGGCGACATCCCCCCGGTCGCCCCGTAATGATTGGCGGCTCCCCCGCCGACTTCAAAGGCATCCATGTCGATATGCAAATAAATTCCGGCGACCCGGCTTTTAAGCTGGATTAATGTCGACCCAATGTCCCTTAGAATTTCAGTTTCCTCCCTGTCTGTGGTGCGGATAAGGTTTATCTCGCTTTGCGCCAATTGCCTCTCTTCCTCGGCATCCAGGTCGCGAGCACCCACCAGTAAAAGGTTTTTTTCGGTGACCGGGCGAAACCCCGGTATGGTCGCGGCCACTGATTTCCAGCAGCGCCCGGTGGCAATGGCAATGGGCATGCCGTCCAGAAATCCGCTCAGAGTTGTTTCGGGGGTGTTGAACTCACCATGGGCATCGAACCACACGACTCCCAGGTTGTCAGGGCCGATTCCGGCGATGGTGCCCAGGCAGTTGTTGCAGTTGCCCGACAGGACCACGGGGAAAAAGCCATTTTCAATGGCACGACGGACTTCACCGGCCAGCAGGCGGTTGAGCTCGAAGGCGGTCATCACCTCGATGGTGAAATCTGATTGGGATTCGATTTGAGAAATTGCCACCCGATGGCCATCGCCTTCAAGTATCCGGTCGATACCCTGTTTGAAGAAGCGATCCGGGCCAAGTCCCTGGCGCTGTTCTTTGTAGCCACAATCATAGGGTATTTTAATAATCTGAATTTCCATTGGTGATTTCTCCTACCATCTTGATGGTCATCAAAGGTCATAGCTTTTGATAATAATATCTCAATACTCAGCGCATCGTCAGCCAGATACCTATCAGCAACAGGGTCATGCCGAGGATTCTGGAGAGGTCAAGGGGCCGGGTTGTGGCCCCCAGAACACCGAAATGATCTATCAACGCCGCCACCACAAACTGGGCGGACACGATAATGGTAAAGGTGGCCACCAGGCCCAGGCGGGGGGCACTGTAGCCGATGGCACCCACGATGATCAATCCCAGGGCACCCGAAGAGTAAGCGTACCAGGGCACGCTCTGCCAGGCGCCCAGGTTCCCGCCGCGCATAAACAGGATTGGGATCAAAATCAACAGGCCCCCTCCGGCATAGGTAATGAACACCCCTTCAAGGGTCCCGAGGCCTTTGTCCAGCAGGCCCATTACCTGCGCCTGAAACGCTACCGATATACCGCCGATAACCGCAATAATAATCAAGAGTGCCGAGCTGCCCAATTAATTGTCCTCCTTTATTCTTATCTTCGGTTTGTATTTTTTTTAAGTTCTGATTGGTTTAATTAAATTGGCTACCTTAAATAACGGACAATTAAATCTCAAATAGCAAGCACCAAATTTCAAATAAATCTCAAATTTCAATATTCAATGACCAAAACATTGAGGTATTGCAATGCTCCACCGTACTTAGGACAGGCATGAAATTTTACATTTTTGTCGCTTTTGTTTGGGTCATTGGAATTTCGAATTTGGTCATTGTTTGTTATTTGTCAATTGGTGCTTGGAATTTTCTAAATCATGGGCACATCATTGCTAAGAGACCCCCAATTTTTTTATGGTCATTTTTGAATTTAGCGTCTTTAATCCATATGGACACACCGCAGAACAGATGCCGCAGTTGTGTCCCCTGTGGTACCGGTAGTAATTTTCTTTTTTCCATCGGTCGCAAACCCTGACATCCAGTATTTCTACCCGCGGCCGGCCGGCCGTCCATGCATTGCCCTGCAGTGCGCCGGCCGGGCAAGCCTCGACACAGCGTGTGCAGGTGCCGCAAAAACCGCGTTCCACCGGCGTCCCATAGGCAAGCGCCATGTCCGTAAATACGGTTCCCAGGCGGACCCATGAGCCGAACTTGCGGGTGATCAGCTGGCAATGGCGGCCAATCCAGCCCAGGCCGGCCCGGGTAGCCGCGGTTTTTTGGGGAAAATCTCCTTTTATGTTGATCGGGTCTGATCGTTCCGAGGCTGCCAATGCCAGGGCCTGAAATCCGTTGCGCCTGATTTCGGTTGCCAGTTTTTCGGCATTTTTATTGATCAGATCATTTACCCGGGTGTATTCATCGGCATAGGCCTGGTTGGGACCGTTTTGAATTTCGGCCATGATGGCGGGTGTCATGGGAATTGCAAACGACAGGGCACCGGGAAAACTTCTCCCGCTGGAATCCTTTGGCGTGTCAAAATCACGCAAATCGGCAGCGCCCCACAGTTCAATCTCTTGCTGTTGCAGGAGTGAAACCAGCCATGCAGGGTGCATAGGCTTAGACTCGAACAACGGTGTTCTCCTTTTTCTATTTAAACCAGCGAACAGGCCAACAGGTCAACCGGCTCAACCTGGTTTCATACAAGCTTTTTTTCCATAAACACACTCAGCGGATCCTCTTCATATTCACCAAAGGGATCGATCCTGTCGTAGCCCAGCTTTTCATACAATTGGATGGCTGCCTTTTGGTGAATACCTGTTTCAAGCCGTGCATAAGCAACCGCCTGTTTGACAAGATAGCTCTCCAATTCTTTCATTATGGCTTTGGCGATGCCTTTGCCCCTCTGGTTTGAAGGGACAAAAACCCGTTTGATTTCGCCATAATCATCGATCAGTTTAACCGATCCGATGCCACAAATCCCACTGCCGCTGTAGGCCGCAATAAAAAAGGCATTGGATTTGGACATCTCATCGATCGAGTCCAGGTGGTTGCTTTCCGGCGGATACAGTGAGGACTGGTATTCGTCCAATTGCTCAATGAGGTGCATGACGTCTGTCCGGGCCGGATCAACAGGCTTTATTGTGAGCATGGTTTTATCTCTTCTTCTAAACCTTCAAGTCCCCTAAACCAAACTTTTCCAGCATGAAGCGATGAAATCCCTCGTCATCAAGGTCGGCGCGGTTTCCGAGAAATTCATCGTTAATGGGGCCCGCGGAATAGACTATTTTAGGCGTCTCTGAGAGCACGGCCTCCATGATCAAATTAGCGATAAGCCCGGGGCCGGGGATATGCAGATCGGCGAACAATTTACCCGTATGCTCTCCGGCGGTCTGATAAATCTGTTTATAATCCGGATCCGTTCGGGCCATCAGATCACCGGTCATCTCAGTGGCAACGTCATTGAATTCCGTGGCAATGGGGCCGGGGCGAATGGCCACCACCCTGATTCCCATAGGCTCCAATTCCAACCGCATGGCATCCGTGATGGCTTCCAGGGCATGCTTGGAGGCGGCATAGACGCCGCTGCCGGGAAACGTAAATTTGCCGACAATGGAGCTCAGATTGACAATAATCCCCTTTCTCTGGCGGCGCATCGCCGGCAGACAGGCCTGGGTGACGCGCATGAGCGCAAAGATGTTGACTTCAAACAGTCGTTTGGCGGCTTCAATTGAAACATCTTCCAGGGCACCCCGAACGCTGTATCCGGCGTTATTTACGAGTACGGAGACAGGGGCCGGCAGTTCGGCAAGGTACCCACAAAATTTTTCCGTGTCATCGGGCTGTGAAAGGTCCACCTGCACGGGGGTGATGCCCTCAACTTGATCGGCCAATTCGGCCAGACGCTCCATCCGTCTTGCTGCGGCAATCACCGCGAAGCCTTTCTGGGCTAGCTTAACGGCAGTTTCACGTCCGATGCCACTGCTTGCTCCGGTTACCAGTGCGGTTTGTTTTTGTTCTGACATTCATACCTCCTTATGCAGTCCTGCATTGAAATTCTTATAAGATGCCTTGGTTATATAGAAAGAACAAGTGTATTATATTTGGTGGGAGCGGCTTCCAGCCGCGATCGGTTTAATTCGCGGCTGGAAGCCGCTCCCACAGGCGTCCTTTTTTAGTTACTTGGCCTTACCGGATAAACACATAATCATGTGTACCTCCAGCCTGCAAATTATTTGTAGGATATCACCTAAGTTAGGCGTTTGTATCGGCTTTTTGTTTAATTTTGTGATTAAACTTTTCGGCATCAATGATAAAGCGCTCATGGGTGCCTTTGCTGATAATGTCGACACTGTCATTTAACTCGGTTTCAAAAACAAGGCGTTTTCCGTCAACCTCTGTAAGCTTGACCCGGGCACATACTTCGAGGCCCGGCGGCGTGGCGGCGGTGTGATTGACATGGATGCTGATGCCGACGGTCTGCTCGTTTGGCCAGTCAATATGCGGGTTGACGGCCTGGATGCATGCCCATTCGATCAGGCCGACCATGTAACCGGTGGCAAACACCCGGGGCATTTCTTGAAACTCGGAAGACTCCGGGTAAAGGGCCGGTACGGTTTTGTTAGCGGGCACCCGGAACCGCAATTTGTGCTCAAGGCCTGCTTTCAAAGTATTTTTCATAACTGCTCCTTTTGGGTCGATTACTTAAAATAATCTCAAAAATATATCAGCTTCACGCGCTCCGGCCGGCAGCAAGAAGGTTTCTCAATTGCCCCGGTCCGGATTTTTCAATTTCGAGCAGGATGCGCTGGAAGATCATCGCTGTTGCCAGTGCGTCTCCAAGGGCCGTGTGCCGCTCCTGGATTTCGATGTCGAAATGTCTGGCGACAGTGTCCAGATCCTGATTGCCTTTTAATCTGCCCGCGTAAGAGCGCAGGTGGGGTGGAAAGCAAACCTGGCGGCACATTGACTGGGCATCGAGCACCAGGTTCTGAACAGGGAATCCATGGGTCTGCTGCATGTAGATATTGAGAAAATGCAGATCAAAGCCCACATGATAGCCGACCAGTATATCGGTTCCCAGATAGCCAAGAAATTTTTCAAAAACCTCGGCAAAAGGCGGCGCATCGTCCACCATGGACGGCATGATTCCGTGGATCTTAACGGCCGACGAGGGGATGTCCCGGCCCGGGCTGACCAGGGAGCTGAAAACATCTCCCAAAGCAATCCTGCCGTCAACCACCCGGTAGGCAGCCGCGCTGACGACCCGGTCCTGGTTCAGGCTCAGGCCGGTGGTCTCGAGGTCGAAAATGACGTAGCGCAGGCTTCTGGCATTTTGCCTGGCACTGAGATGCTCCAGGGCTTTGAGGTTCGTGCGTGCCAGGGGATGGAGTTCTTTTCCCCGGGACTGGATTTTAACCAGGCGATTGCGCCAGCGGGCAAATAGTAGGCTGGACATCATATCTCCACCAGCTTGGTCTGGAAGCGAAATTCAATGGTTTCCTGCAGCTGGCGCACGACGGCAAAGCTTTCCTTCAGCATTTTACGCTGCAATCCGTTTAGACTCGCCGGGTCCAGAAAATTATCCGGCGCCTCCCCCTGGGCCAGGGCATCAAGGTGTCGGCTGATCTGCAGGTAAATGAGAAATTCGTAAGCTTCCTGCAAATCCGCGTGGAAATTATTGTCGATGATGCCAAGGCGGTTGATTTCCGCCAATCGGTCAAGGGTGTTCTGGGTCTTGATCCCCAGGCTTAAACTCAGCACCCGGGCGGCGTCCACCACCGGCGTTAACCCCCGTTGTTTCAAATCGAACTTATTTTTATGCTCACCGGATTTTTCCACAACAAACCGTTTGAGTAAACTCAATGGTGGCCGATTGATAAGCGCATTTTTGGCCATGAAACGCATAAAAAGCCCGCTTTTGCGAATGGCCTTCAGTAATTGGTCCTCTAAAAGATAGGGGAAGCTGGTGCCGGCATAGATCGGACGAAAATCAAAGAAAATGGAAGCCTTCAACAGCGGCTGCGGGCTGGGATCCTTGATCCATCCTAAAAAAGTGTCCAGCCAGCGATCCTCCGGTTGACACCATTCTGGATTGGAGGCCATAATTCCGCCCTGGCATTCGGGGATTCCGGAACGGACCAGGCAGGCAACCACCCGCCGCGCAAACTGCAAAAACCACTCTTGGCATTCAGTGGCATCACAGTCGGGTTTCAGAGCATAAAACAGGGCATTGTCCTGGTCGGTGTGCAGGGTTTGTTCCTTGCGGCCCTCACTGCCGAAGGAAAGCCAGCCATACGGAACAGGGGGAGTGCCAAGGCCCTCGCGTTTCATCTCTTCTTCGACCAGCTCAAGAATCCGGATGGTCAGCCGGTCGTTGAGCTCGGTTACCAGTGCGACCAGTTGTTTGACCGGCCCCCCCTGGCGCAACATCATTTCCAGCACGCTGTCGATTTTGTAGCGCATCCCCATGAGCGTGTCCAGCGAGGTGGTGCGCCTGATTTCGCCGATAACCTGGAGCGGGGAGCTGCCGGCTTCCATCTGCAAATCGTGTTCGCTGATAATGCCGACCATGTGGTCGCTTTCGACCACGACCAGCAGGCTGACACCATGGCGACTCATGGTCAACAGGGCCTCAAAGGCATCCGCTTCGGGAGAGACGGTCTGCACCGGCTGACTCATAATCCCGGCCACGGCAACTTCAGGGCTGAGGCCGGCCGCCAGCACTTTGGTGCGCAAATCATTGTCTGTCATGATGCCCAGCGGGTAAAGACCGTTTCCGGTGACCACAATGGAGCTGACCCGGCGCCGGGCCATCATTTTGGCGGCTGCTTGCACGGATATATAAGGGGCGCAGGTCAGCAGGTTTTTGTTCATTATATCGGCAACCCTTTTGCCGGTGAGGAAAACCTCCACGGCTGATGGCGCTTTGTCCGATGGGCTGCGGCCGTTGAAAATCCGCTGTCTGGCGAACGGCTTTGATGGTTCGGGCCAGCGAAAAACTGAAGTAGCGTTCAAATACCGGGTAGCTTTTTACCAGTTGCCGGACGTTTTCGGCCGGAAGCATCAGGCAGATGAGATCCTGGCCCGCAGAGATGTCAAACATGGCCGGTTTATCCTGCAGCAGGCTGGTGGCGCCGAAATAATCTCCCTCCCCGCGGACATCAACGAGCAGATCCTTACCCTCATCGTCGATTAAAGAGAGTTTCGCCGAGCCCTTCTGAATAATGTACAGGTGCTCAAAGGCCTTATCCCCTTTGCGTTTGATACGCCGTCCCGCGGGGAAATAGGCCATCTCCATCTGTGAAATAAGATGGGTCAGTTCACCACTCCCCAGGGTGTCAAAGGGGGGTACCGAGCGTAAAAATTCGAGCACACGCTGGTTGGGAATTTCGATCCCTGCTTCGTTTTGCTGCTGAGATTTCATGTCTTTATATAAAATCCTGTCCGGGACGGTCGCCCGTTGGCTTTAAACCGGCATTGATATCAATGCCGCCAACATCATAGAACTCGACCCGGAAGCGTACCGGTCCGGTGATGGTTACATGATGAAAGCGTTCGGGGAATATGACGATCGGATGTTCGGGGTCTGCATCCAGGGCATTTTCGGCATCATCTTCCCAGATAAATTGAAGCGCGCCTTCATCAACAACCAGGTATCCGAATCTACCCTTTGGGGCGAGATGCTTTTTTAAAATGCCCGGAACCACGGTTTCTTCAGTCATGGTTGGAGTGGACCCAATTTTCTGGGCTCCCCCGGGAAGGGTTTCGTTTTGGAAATTCATATGTGGTCTCCTAAAGATCTACTTGCGGTTCACCCGATGATACGCAATGCAAAATAGGGTACCAGATTGAACATAAATACCCCCAATTTAAAAATTGCGATACCGGCATAGTGAATGGCATCAAACTGTTCAATAGAGATTTTAAACCATTTGCTGTGAAGGCGATAGGTCCAATCGTGGGCAAGCAGCAAAAACAGTGCCCACCAGAGCAACAGCCCCATATTTATGACTGAACACCAGGCGAAAAACGCTCGAATCGTTTCTAATTCCATGGTTCCCCCTTTTTAAATGTGCATCTGCCATCAGGCCAGTGAATAAATAAAACCCTCGCGGTAATATATATATCGATGAGGGGCTTATCAAGATAAGATTAGAGTGGTTTGGATAAAAACAAAGCACCACCGGCGGCCTCAACATAGACCGACCGCGAAAAGCCGGCCGCCTCATAGATGCGTTGGGCTCTGTGATTGTTCTGCTGCACTTCCAATGTGACTTTGCAGCAACCCGTATCGCGTGCTTTCTGCTCAACAGCCGCTAAAATCATGTGACCGATTTTTTGTCCGCGAAATTCGGGTATGACATAAAAATCATGGATGTTAATCAACGGCCGGGCCGCGAAGGTCGAAAACCCCCCAAAGCATGTCGCGATACCGACGGCTTGATTATTTTGAAAAGCCAGGAAAATAATCGTGGTCGGGTGCCGCTGCAATCCGGGGATCAGATCGCGTCGGACCTCATTGGAAAGCGCATTGCCATTGCCCATCGGATCCATTGCGTAGGCATCCAAAAGCGCTACCACAGCCTCTTGATGTTCCGGGCGGTCGAAATCGGCCTGCAAAATTTCAATTGAAGGCATTAAAAAAATCTCCAACATTTTATCATGATTTGCTTGCCAGCAATTTTCGTAGATCCGCTATGTGCCGGGCCGGGTAGACTCCCGTGGGGCATACCCGGCTGCAGTTCAGTGCCCGCTCGCACAAACGCTCACCGCGCACATTGCCGGCTGTTGCCAGAAGATCCTCCGATTTATGGGGTGCATTTTTTTAACTCATTGCTTAGCGCTGCAAGTGCGGCAGGCCCCATAAAACCGGTATTTTTCTGAGCAGCGGGACAGGCCGAGATACAGGCACCGCATTCGATGCAGTTTTCAAAGCGTTCGAATTTTTTGGAGCCTTCGGGCAGTTGGGAGGCTTTGCCATATTCGGCTTTTTTAAGATAACTCCAGTCTTCTGACATGTCATCATAAAACGGTGAAATATCCACCACCAGATCTCCCCTGACTTTAAACCCATCCAGGGGCGCTATTGTAATGGGGGTTCCTTTTAATTCTTTGATTCTGGTGATACAGGTCAGCCGTTCCCGGCCGTTGATTTTACAGGCGCAGGTGCCGCAGGAGGAATGGTGGCAAGAGTGCCGGTACATCAGGCTGGAATCCTGCTTGAGGCGGATGGCTTCCAGCGCCTCCAGCACACTCATGTCCGGATCAGCTTCCAGGGAGAATTCCTGGTACCGGGGTGGATCGATATGGCCGGGTTTGTAGCGCAAGATGCGCAATGTAATTTTTTTTATTGGCATGGCAGGAAAAATATTACCACGGACGGACACGGAATTTCACGGATCTTTTGTTCGGCGTAACCGCCGAACAAAAAACATCAATCGCTTTGCGATAATATATTTACCTTCCGTGCGTTTCCGTGTCAATCCGTGGTTACATATCAGTTTTGTTTGTAGAAATGCCGGTAATGAAGCAATTTGTTGGTTTTTGTTTTGCAGGGGATATTACGACCGGTTTGGCGGCAAATGAGGTCGGCGGCCTTTTCCGCCATCAGCCTCAGGGTGGTGGCTTTACCCCCGATAACAGACACCAGCCCGGACAGATTATCCGTTTGCTGGTGATCATAACAGCCAAAGTCGCGGCTGATCTCCAGCGGGTCATTCGTCTGGGCCGCTGCAATCAAAGGGCGGATGGCAAACCACGTCGAATGCACACTGGCTTTTTTAACCGCCGGGACCAGTTTGGCGCACAATTTAATTATTCGGTTTTCATGATCCCGGGGCAATTCGACAAGATCCGGATCATCTGCCAGCCAGATCGAGGTCCCCAGGATGGTAAGCTGGCGCTGGGGGACGATAATGTCTCCCTGGCCGGCTTTTTGGAGCCGGTTAATGACCATATTTGTCAGGCGGGTATTGACGGCCACCATTACGCCGGGTCCCGGCTGCACCGGTATGTGAACTCCGGCCAGGGCACCGATTTTGTCCGCCCAGGCACCGGCCGCATTTATAAATACATCCCCGTGAACATCGTATTCGCTATGGGTCTGATGATCAAAAATCCGAATCCCCGTGACGGCGCCGTTTGTCTGATAAACGCCGACGACTTCGGAAAAAGTGTGAACGCGGGCACCGTTTGCTCTGGCGGTTGCTAAAAAATGCAGGGGCAGCCGCCAGGCATCGATGGTGGCGTCCGGTACCTGAACCGCCGTCTTGAGAGCAGGATTCAGTTCAGGCTCCAGGGCCAGGGCCTGTTTTGCGGTAAGCTCTTTGGTGGGAATCCCGCAGGCACCACAATTTTCCAGGAACGATGATCTATAGGCCAAATCGGCCTCATTTAACGCTAAGAAAAGCCCGTCGTTTTGTTCAATGGCCTGGGGCGCAATATGTCGCAGGATCATATTCTCCTGGATGCACTCGCGCGCGGCCGCAGGATCGTGGACCGCATAACGCGCCCCGCTGTGCAGCAGTCCGTGATGGCGGCCGGTGGTTCCGGATAACAGCTCGCCGCGCTCGAAAAGCGAGACATCAAACCCGCGCAAGACAAGATCATGGGCCAGCGCAGCCCCGGTGCCCCCACCGCCTATAATTACTATATGTTCCATATAAGAAAATGCCTAAAGTGCCTAAAGTGCCTAAAGTGCACTAAAATGCCTAAAATTTAATATGGATGGTATCCATTATAAATTTGTAATAAACTAAATAAACTAAAATTAGATAGAATTCCTCAATTTTAGGCACTTTAGGCAATTTAGCGCATTTTAGGCAATTCTTTTTACTTTTTATTTCTTGTATGACTCAAGCAGTGCAACCATAAACTCCCACACCTTTCCGATGGCGGGGATGAAGAGCCGCTCATTTGGCGAATGGGGATCTTCCATGGTGGGTCCAAAGGAAATCATGTCCATGCCTTCATATTTGTCACCGATCAGGGCGCATTCTAGTCCGGCGTGAATCGACTGGATCGCTGGTTGCCGGCCGGAAATGTTTGTGTAGACCTCTTTGCACCGTTTTAGAAGCGCTGATTGCATGGCGGGGGTCCAGGGGGGATACTCACTGCCGGATTGGCTGTCGGCACCGGCCAGGGCTGCGGTGGCCCGAATAATTGTTGTGGCCTCATCCATTCTGGACATCACCGAGCTTCGCTGGCTGGTTAAAATTTGCAATGAATCGTCACCTATTTCTACCGTGGCCAGGTTATTCGACGTTTCGACCAGACCTTCAAAATCCGGAGACATTCCCATCACACCATGGGGAAGCGACAGGATGAGATCGATCACCTTGCGGGTTTCCTGTTTGCTGAGGGCCATATTGTTTTTTGGTCCGGAATCAACCGGGAACAGGGAAATGGCCAGCAACGGCTCAATGGCTGCGTACTCGGTTTGAAGGGTTTTTTGAAAATCCCTGACCACTTTTGTGACCGTTGCAGCCTGTGACGGGTCACAGGCGAATGTGGCAGCTGCATCCCGGGGGATGGCATTGTGAGTCGTTCCCCCTTTCAGTGATATCAGGCAAATTTGGCTTGACGTGGATAACTGATCCAGGGTGCGTGCCAACACTTTATTGGCGTTGGCGCGTTGCTTGTGAATATCGATACCCGAGTGACCCCCATGCAGGCCCTGCATCTTTAAACCAAAATAGGTGTGGTTCCCATTGAGACCCGTAAACGCCAGCTTAAGGGACACATGGGTATGTCTTCCGCCGGCGCATCCGACGGTAAACTCCCCTTCGGTTTCCGAGTCGACGTTGAGCAGCACTTTGCCCTTCACAAATCCGGGTTCAAGCAATTTGGCACCGTTTAAACCGGTTTCCTCGTCCACCGTGAACAGCAACTCGAGTGGCGGATGGGCCACCTGATCATCGGAGGCGAGGGCCATGGCCAGGGCGATGGCGATGCCGTTGTCGGCCCCCAGGGTGGTTTTGTCAGCCCTGAGCCAGTCATCCTCAATTACATGCCGGATCGGGTCTTTGGAAAAATTGTGGTCCGAGTCGGGGGCTTTTTCACAAACCATATCCACATGGCCCTGGATGACGATTCCAGGTGAGTGCTCATAGCCAGCAGAGGGCGCCACGGTGATTACCATGTTGCCGGCGGCATCGACTTTTACCGGAAATTGCTTTTTCTCGGCCCACTGTCTCAACCAGAGGACAATTTTTTCTTCATTTTTTGAACACCGCGGAATTTCATTGATCTGCTGGAACAGGTCTAATATTCTATTTGTCTTTGGATCCATCGTTTTGCTCCTGACTGTATGGAAGTTTTCAGGTTATAAAAAGGTTTCAGGTCCAAAAAGGTGTCAGGTGTCAGAAGAGCTGCAGTTCATACTGAAACCTGACACCTGACACCTGAAACCTATATCGGATAGAACTATTTATACGACAAATTTTATCAGGTCCTCCAAATTTCATTCCAGCTTATGTAGTTACCTACTACCCTGTCAAGATCTTCCTGAGTGCCTTGCTTTTTTATTGTTGTCTGATTAAGATAAAAAGAAAAAGTCATTTGGATGAATGGTTATGAAAGTGGAATGCCCCAATTGCAGAATGATCAGTGCCATGGGAAAGGACGGGATAATTACGTCTCAAAATGGCCATGAATGGTCCTGTCCAAATTGCAATTTTGGGCTGATGCTGGAATTGAAAATTGACTCCGCAAAGGTCGAGCACGCCAGGCCCGCCGGCGAGCCGTCAGAAAACTCCGATGCGACTGCAGTTTATTCCCAAAAACGTTCCGCTATTGCCGCCCGCAAAGCTAAAATTTTGCGTGGCCTTGTAAATTTGCCGCCCATGCCCCATATTATCCTAAAGGCTCGCGAGATAATGGCGGATCCGGATTCAAGTTTAAAAAACCTGGCCGATACTATTGAAACCGATCAGGCCCTTGTGGCCAAAGTTCTCACCCTGGCCAACTCGGCCTATTACGGGGTCAGCGGTATGGTGTCGTCCATTCAGCATGCCTCGGTGTTGCTCGGGCAGAAAACGCTGGTCCAACTGATCACGATATCAGCCTCGTCATCACTTTTGAACAAAAAGCTGAAAAGCTACCAGGTGGCGCCTGATGAAATGTGGAAGCATTCATTGGCCTGTGCCTTTGGTGCCAGGCGTCTTTGCGAAAAAAACCATCCGGATCTGGTCGAAGATGCCTTTGTTGCAGGCTTGCTGCATGATGCCGGTAAAATTATCCTTGATCCCTACCTCGAAAGATACAAAGATGAATTTGACAGGTTAAGCCGGCAGATGGATCGACCCTTTTTTGAAGTAGAAAAGGCTATTATCGGGTTTGACCATGCTGAAATAATGGCCCGTGCCTGCCGGCTCTGGCGGTTTCCAGAAGCGCAAAGTGACGCTATCCGGTTTCACCACGGCCCACTTGATTCGGAGAATGGTCAATTGGCCTTGATTATACACACAGCCGACATCCTGGCCAAATCTGTCGGCTTTGCAGCCGGCACTCCCTGCCAGGTCACTGATATTAGCGAGGATATTCAGAAGGCTCTAAAGATAGACCTGAAAGATTTGGACACAATTGCCAATGCGATGTTAGATGATGTGCATAAAATTGAAGAAGAGGTTAGAGAAACCTGACCATCTTCTGGTTTTCCTCATATTTGATTTAAACGTTTCTCATATTCTACAAAAAAGTTGATTAAATCCCAAAATCCAAAACACAAATATCAAATAAATCCCAACACGCGGCGCAAGCTTCTGCGCTGCGCGTGACCCAAATTTCAAATTCTAAACGTCCTGTTGAAGCTGTTGGACATGATAACAGGAGCGGGGAAGAAAATGCCTCTTTTTGACCTGACCGAATTTTTCAAATTGTCATCTGCTCTAAACTATAACCTGAGCGCGGCATCTTTGAATCGCTACAATGTGTTGCTGTATATCATCGACAACAAGCGTCTGGATGACGACGATAAGAAAGACCGCGAAAAAAGAAGTGTTGTAATGGAAGCACTGGACTATCTGTTCAGTGCCTACCGCCAAAAGCGCCGGCACCTGGGCCCGATGGCCGTTTTGCACCCCTTGAGAGCCGCAGCCCTGTTTACCCGGATCCGGCCCAGTTTAGATCTGGTCGAGCTTCTGACCGTCTTGTTCCATGATATTCTTGAAGATGTCAAGCCAGGTCAGTTTGACGTCCAGGAGTGGAAAGCCATGGAGGAACAGCTTTACGGGCTCTTTGACCGCATGGAGCCGGAAGCTGCATCCCACCTGACTGAAAACATGCTGAGTTTAACCCGGCTCGATAATGAATCCTACTACCAATATATCGCCAGGCTGCTGGAGAACGCGCCGACGGCACCCGCGATCGTTGAGGTAAAACTGGCGGACCGTCTCGACAATACCCTGGATCTTCGCATTGACCTCGAAGATCCTCTGGCCAGGATTGATTTTTTTGAGAACATTTTCCAGGTCATGTTTGTCAATAATTATAAGGGTTATGTCCCCAAATGGGAGCATTCGCCTGCTTCGGCAATCAACGGCGCCAAACGGTTATATCAGTTGTTTAAAGACGCCGTGCTCCTGTCCCTGATTCGCCGGTATGCCCCGGATACCGGGCAGCGGTCGCAAAAGCTGCTTTTTGATGCCGTTGCAGAGGCCGGTTTAAATGAAGCGCAACGCACGCTGATTCATTTGATCAGTTACCATGTCAAAGACGTGTCGACCCAGCGAGGTCTCATCCTGGAAACGATGCAGTATTGTTATAGCGGCAGAAGTAATCTGGTTACCAAACCCGACGGCAGCCAGTTGCTGGACGGCCTGTTTTCGACCTACTTCGGCCACAAGTCAAGTCGGTTGCGCCGCCAGCAGCTGGATATCTTATATCAAAACAAGAATTTGATGATGGAGGCTGCGGTGGCCTTTATTGTTATATTCCTAAGTTTTTTAAACGATGAAAAGTATTATATCCAGGGAATCAGTGCGGAGGGGATTGAACCGAGGTAGTTTAATAGTCGTGTGTGGTGGGGATTCGATACCCATATACAACAATTTGGATTAAAAGATGAACGTCCAACATCGAACGTCCAACGTTGAACATCGAATAAGGTGTCGCTTCGCTCCTCAATCCAATTCTATTTGTGCTAAAATCCGAAATGAACCTTTGAACTGCGATTGAAGATCCGTCTGATTCCTCTCCCTTTTCTAATTCGACGTTCGATGTTGGACGTTCGATGTTCGATGTTCAGTTTTTTTAAGCCGCCTTTTGATCCGGTGTAAACAGCGCCACCCGCATGGCCGCCAGATGGTCGGCCATTTCCAGATCTTCTAGCTCGATGCAATCATCAGCGCGCTTGTCAAGAACACAATCCCGTTTGCGATAGGCCACTGCCAGGTCAGGGTCAACCTCCAGCGCGCGATCAAAATTGAGATAAGCGCTCGCAAAGTCCCCCATTTGCTCATAGGCCAGGCCGCGCAAATGGTGGGCGCGTGCATAGTTCGGATTCAACCGGATGGCACGGTTAAAGTCGTTAATTGCTTTTTGGGCATGGCCTGCTTTTAAATGGGCGGCGCCGCGGCTCGAATAAGCGAGTGCTAAATCGGGTTCGTGTTTGAGAGCCTGGGTGAATTTTTTTATGCTGTCTTTATAATCTCGTCTCAAATAAGCGGCAATCCCTTCATCAAACCTTTTTATTGCCATTAAGTAATGGGACATGGGTCTAACTCCATAGTGTGTTTTGAAACCACTTCAGGTCACAATTGGTTTTCAATGGTAAAACCTCTGAAACTGTCTGAAATAAATATTAATTTTTATAATAAACTAAAGTAGTCACCACCAGGCAGGTTGTCAATAATTTGAAATATTGCCAGATTTATACCCTGGGCGGGATAACTAGGTTCGATAAGGGGTAAACTCAGTTTGACAGCAATGCGGGGCAGGGTTATATGAACCGATCTCAAAACGGGGGTTATCTGTTATAGATTATTCAAACCACGGACAATAGACGATGGAAACAACCGACCCATTGCCAAAGACTTCAATCTGACTGCCTGAGCCCAATGTCTGGCAGGAAACCTATCAGATCAGATCATATGAGGTGGATTGCCATCACAGACTCTCAGTTCTTGCGATATTCAATTTTATGCAGGAGGTTGCCAGCAGGCATGCAGAAGCGCTGGGGGTGTCGATTCAGCAGCTGCTTTCCGAAAATTATACCTGGCTGCTTTCGCGCCTTAAAATTAAAATTGCATCCTTTCCCGGTTGGCAAGACCGGATAAATATCCGGACATGGCCGTCGGGGGCTCAACGGTTATTTGCACTGCGGGATTTTGAATTACAGGATAAGGATAATCAGGCCGTTGCCGCGGCCGTTTCAGCCTGGCTGGTCCTGGATGTTGAAAAACGGCGCCCGGTCCGAATCGGGCCGTTCGTTGAGAGGCTCAAACCCCTTGAGGGCGATCACATTCTGCCCGACACCCTAGACAAGCTGCCGGGATTGGCGTTTCGTACCCATGAAAAAAAGTTTGTCGTCCGTTACAGAGATCTCGATATCAATCAGCATGTCAACAACGCGAGCTTTGTGGAATGGCTGGTGGAAAGTATTCCAATCAAGGTTTTGAACACCTCGGTGCTGGCGGAATTGGAAATCAACTTTATGGCCGAAGCCTTTTATGAAGATCACATCCTGGCAGCCTGCCATCCTTTAGATGCCACCAATACGGAATTCCATCACAGCCTCATCCGCCAGCAGGACAATCAGGAACTGGCCAGGGCCAGGACGGTCTGGAGGTCCGTTTGATTGGTTTTACGATCCAATTTAGTGTCATGCACATGAGCAACCTGCTTGCCTCAACACCCGCTTCATTCTGGAGTTAGCCCGTTATCCCGTTAGCCGGTTGGATTTGATATCTGATTCTTATCCTTGGTTTAACCGGCATAACCGGCAAATCGGTCAACCGGAAAACCTTTAAAATAAATGCTGTCTTTCTGCATTGAAAATATATGAGCACGGGTGAAGATCATCAGATGCATTAACCTCAAAACAAAGGAAGGAGGAAATCATGGCCAATCAAGCTCTTTTTCTGGGTTGGAGTCGCGCTACTGCAGGGCGGGAACAACAGGCAATGAATCTTTGGGGAAAAACCATGGAGTATTATGGAAAATTACAGGCTGAAGGCCGCATTGAAAGCTGGGAGCCGGTGCTTCTTTCCGCCCATGGCGGAGATCTGAATGGATTTTTCCTGATAAAAGGCGATGCAGAAAAGCTTGCTGAAATCAGGCGGGAAGATACGTTTGTTGACCTCACAATTGAGGCCAATTTTTGTCTGGATGGCTTTGGGCTGATTCGCGGCTGGGTCGGGGAAGGGATCACCGACGTGATGACCCGCTGGTCGAAGCTTATCAGCGGATAACCCGAACAATTGGGAGCCGTAATCCCAGGGGAAAATTGATAAAGGCAGGGCTGAAAAAGGTCCTGCCTTTCCAGCATAAATTTACCCATATCAGGCCAAAAGTTTCGTCGCTTCTTGCATCATCCGTCCGATCGGCAAGTTTCGAGGGCATGAGCGTTCCGCCTCGTTGAAGTCCAGCTGAGCCAAAAGCGCTCTTGTTTGAGCCGGCAGCATTTCAAAGGTGGAACGTGCTAGCATTAAATCCTGGTAAGAATGAACGTACATGAGACAGCGCATGACATCGTTTATCGGCACCTTTTTGCCAAGCACTTCTGAACAAAGACGGCCGCATCCGGCGCAATAGTCGCTGCAGGTTTCATCAGCGTATTGGGCCAACAAGGCACGATCGGACTGGGAAAGGCGGGTTTGATCGACTGCCGCCGCCGCGTTGGTTGCCATAATGGTCAGATTGGGCATTTGAGAGCAGATGCTGGCGATGCGTTTATCTTCCCAAACAGCCATTAGCTTTGCCTGGTGGTGTGTAAATCCTTTCTGCATAAAGCGGCCTGCCATCTCTATCTCAGACTCGGAATCGCTTTTGACCGGACCGCCGCCCTGGGTCTTCATGGCCGTGAGACCGATACCGGCCCGGTAGCAGGCCTCAACCGCCGCTTTCATGCGGGGCTGGTGCATCAGGCGGTAGTTGTAGGTAAACATGATACCGTCTATCCACGGCAGCCGCGCGGCCCCCTCAAGGCAGTCTTCCATGTTGGAATGGGTACTAAAGCCGAACAGTCTCAACTTACCGGCCTTTTTCATGTCCTGGGACCAGGATTCCAGTCGGGGGGCCATTTGATCAATGCCTCTGATGCCATGCACAAAAAGCAGGTCGATGTAATCCGTATGCAGCCGCTTCAGGCTCGCTTCAAGCCGGGGCGTAAAATCGGTACCTCTTCTTAGTGAAAGCTTGGTGACCAGGAACACTTGCTTGCGGCTATCGGGATATCTGGCCAACCAGCGGCCGATGCCATCTTCGCTGCGGCCGCCGCCGTACCCTTCAGCGGTGTCCCAATAGTTGATTCCCCACTCAAGCGCTTTGGCGAGCATTAACCGATTGTTTAATATGTCAAACATTCCGCCAAGTGAAAGGGTGGAGACCTCTATGCCTGACCGGCCGAAGGGTCTTCGGGGCATCGGTGCCGTGGGAAGGGCGATCTGGGCCGCAGTCTGACGGGGTCGCTGCAGAGCGGTACCACCCACTACCGCCCCCAATCCAATGGCTGCAGCCTTTTTTAAAAAGTCACGGCGATTGGATGTATCATTTTTATTCTCATCAAATGACATGATTCATACCTCCTTGGATACGGAACTACTCAGTCTTGGCGGTCGGGCCTGTCCGGCGGCCTGTGCCAAGGTTGAAAACCGGCTGGAAGTTGTATCTGCTCATGATCACGTCCTCAGGGATCTTCAGGCTGATCTCTTGGTTCTCTATCCAAAAGCGAAGCTCAGCGCTAATGTTAAGCCCTTGGCTTAGTGCGCGTTCAAGCTCACTTCGGGTTTTTCCGTAATATTCCTTGGCCTTTCGCCCGTGAAAGGCCCGCTTCGCATCGTACCAGGCCTGTGCGCTTTCATACGGCATCAGCACGAAAACCCAGTACTCCGTGCGATCAGGTGAAACCACTTCAAGAAACAATGAATATTCAAAATTCTTTCCATCTGCAGAGGCCGCCTCGAGGCGTTCTAACTCCATATCCTCTATCAACCATGTGGTTGTACCACCAAGCGCCCCGGCAAATTCCTGAACCGATCCAAAAACGTAACCTGGATTTTTTTCGCTGGCAATGAAGTACCCTTTTAAAAACCACTCGGGCGGGACATAGGCCTGAAGCCCGTTTTTTTTCCTAAAATCCCGAAAAGAATCCGCTGAAACAGCTGGAGCCATTATCACCAGGCTTGCCACCATGAACACGGATGCAAACAGACACCACCTTTTCAGTATCATCGCATGACTTTCTTTTTAATAAGGTCGATTGTTCGAATATAGAGCTTGCAGAGGATCCGACACCGGGACCTCCGCAAACCAACAAATGGAAGATTCTGAAACAGCTTCTGAAGTCACGTTACCCAATAGAAAATTGCCGAGTTTTCAAGCGTCGGCTGATATTACTTTGTACAGCCATATTTTTCAATGTTTTTGTTGTTCCAAAACAAACAATATTCGAGTAGCTTCTCGATTATATTAACTAAAATTAATATTTCTATTGGTATCAACATCATCGATTGCGTCTATTTTTGATCGCTTTTATTAAAAGTTCCTTGCGTTTCTCATGTTTTTTACGTTCATTTGCTATAATGGGCAACAGCCTTCGAACTGAATATTCCACCAGGGCATCCCTTGGAGCATTGTGCGTGCTGGAAATGGTATCTAAAAAGGAAAGTGACCTGCGGCTGATGACAAAGGTTTTTTGGACTCGTTGATGGCGATCAAATTCTGAATTTTCGAGTTCACTCGCCATATTCTTTAATACCTGAGCATCCTCCATTAAATGGTCAAAAACTGATTTTTGTTTAATCCCCAGCTGAGCTGAAAGGATGCTGATGGCATCAATGCAATCTTCAGAAAGTCGAAATGTGGCCCGCACCGATTGCCGTCCCCTGAGATCCAAAGCTGATGTTTTAGAGACAGATTTGCCCAGATCGATCTGATTTTTCTATTTTTTTCAATCACTTGTCTCCTTTTATAAAAATCCCGGCAATTTCCATTACTTTAATATAATAAAATTTATTAGTAATGCAATAATTTTTTTATTGTGGGTCTTGACAACAAGAAATTTATTTTTATCATATATTAAAATTTTGATGTTTGTCATATGGTCAGGATGGAATCACAGGAATTTTTGGTCATTAATCTTTAAAATTAGGGAGGTGTTAAAATGATTTATCGCAGATTTTTTAACTTTCCCACATACAGGATCAGAAGCCCGTGGGAAGAGTTGCATCGGATGAGGCATCAGCTTGATCAGATGTTTGATGATACTCCAAGTCAACGAGTAAGCGCCGGTGTATTTCCGCTGACCAATCTAACTGAAGACAAGGACAATTATTATGTTCGCGCCGAATTACCTGGTGTTAAAGGTGATGAGCTTGACATCCAGGTTACCGGCAACAACCTTGCTATTTCCGGTGAAAGAAAAATCGCTGCGGAAGAAGAAGGCGCCAGGTATCACAGAAGGGAACGCGAAGCTGGCACATTTTCCAGGATGATCGGACTTCCTGGCGAGGTCGATACGGATAAAGTGGAAGCCAAACTGGAGAACGGTATTTTAACCATTGTGGTTTCAAAAGCAGAGATCGCAAAACCCAAACAAATTAGCGTAAGTTCGTGAAAAAATTCTTTCACAAAGGAGGGATTTAGCAATGGCTGATACACAGAGCAAAGAACTTAAGGTTCGAGAAAAGCAAGAAGTGGCCAGTCCTGCCGAGCAAACCACACCGGGATTGGTTTTCACACCTGCTGTCGATATATTTGAGACGGAAAAAGAGATTACCCTGCTCGCCGATATGCCGGGTGTCAAAGCAGATGATTTGACGATTGATCTTCGTGATAACACCTTGACCCTGTCGGCAGATATTGCCCCCGTTGATAATGCTGACGAGGAAGAAATATTGGTAGAGTATGAAACCGGCAGATATTATCGGCAGTTTACCGTTGGTGAACTAATTAATCAGGAAAACATTGATGCAAAGCTAAATGATGGGGTCCTTCGCCTGTCGCTTCCAAAGGTTGAAAAGGCAACCCCTAAAAGGATTACTGTTAAGACAGGCTAAGAAGAATATGGAGCCGGAAAATCCTTGCGGACACGATTTGTGAAATTCCGGCTCCGATTATTCCAGAAAATAAATTTCGATTTCGTTCAACAAATTTTACATACATTCGCCTTTTGTTCGGTTGGTGCCAAATTGGGCTGATATAATAGGAGGTGACATGATGTAGAAACATCACCCCTGCCTGTTCAGCCTTCACCAGGCACCCGGCCCAATTTAATTCAATCACTCTTTAGGCGTTGAAATAGAATATTAAGACATATTCTCTGATATTTTCTCAGAATAAAGTAAGAACGCTATTCCCTATCAGGGAGGTGATATAAATGTTTGATATCTTGCCGTGGAAAAGAAAAAAGGAAAACCATGCAAATGAATTGCGACAAGAAATTGACAGCCTGTATGACCGACTTTTTGAGCCAAATTTTCTACCCGCATCATACCTTTTTGGCAAAGGGAAATGGGGTCCAAAAATAGACATCAGCGAGGGGAGAAAGGATATCACGGTCAAGGCTGAAATCCCCGGAATCGAAGCTAAAGATTTCGATATCTCGATAGAAGGTCGACTGTTAACCATAAAAGGTGAAAAGAAGCAGGAGCAAAGGGAGGAAGAAGAAACTTATTATCGCGTCGAAAGATCCTATGGATATTTCAACAGGACGATTGAACTGCCTGCGGAAGTGAACCCGGATAACGTGGACGCAAGGTATAAGCGAGGTATCCTGAAAATCAAATTACGAAAATCAAAAGAGAATGAAAGCAAACGGATCAAAATTACAACAGGCTAAGGTAAAATTTGCAGACCTCAATTCATTAATAACCACAGTGGAGTAAAATGTATACCGAATGTTGTTCCGAATGCGGTCATCGGTTTCCATAGACTTACTCTTGCCCACATCATGAATTCTACCTGAGGAGCTCTGCTATGGCAAAAAGCTATTTTGCAATTCTGGGTATTTCACCAAATGCCACAGTGGATGAAATTAGAAGTGCGTATCGTCGACTTGCCAAGGAATTTCACCCGGATCATTATGCAGGCGGCAGCGCGATATTTCAGGATATACAGGAAGCCTACACGGTGCTCGGAAATAGGCGGAGACGGCGTGAATATGAGCAAAGCATCAGAAAAGTGCCCATAAAAACCACATTGAGACCCAGCCGTTACCCTGAACCCGAACCGCTTATTCCCGAAGAAAGCCCTGTCGATCTGGGTGAGGTGTCACCGGTAAGATCTTTTCAGTCATTTACCCCCTCGTTTGACGAGGTCTTTGACTGGCTGTGGAGCAATTTTTCCGATCTCACTCAACCAAAATCCGCCCGTGTTCAGAACCTCTCACTTGAAGTGACACTCACACCGGAGCAGGCTCGTCGCGGCGGAAATGCCAGAATCATGATGCCCGCCCAGGCTGCCTGTCCGACTTGTCGGGGTCACGGAGGTGTGGGATTTTATGAATGCGCACGATGTGCTGGTGAGGGTATAATATCCGGTGAGATGCCTGTTTCAATTTCATTTCCGCCGGGTCTTGCAAAAGACCATGCCGTGATGATTCCTTTGGATCGATTCGGAATCCCAAACACCCATATGACTGTATTATTCAGGCCAACGGCAATTGATTCAGTTTGAAATTGTTTCAATAGCTTAATTAGAGATTTCACTTATTTATCTTTATACATAAAAGGGAATAGATTTGCGAACGTTATCCAAAAAATTGATAACGAATGGGTTACCGACTCTCTATACACCATCACATCATCTTGAATATTTCTTCTGGCAACCTGAATAATTTTCAGCCCCAAATTGCAGAGTGCTCCGATTTATATCCGGGAGAAATCGGGAAAGTTCTGAGATCAGCCCGTTATTTCAGATAAATCACCGGGCCGGAAGTATACTGGTCCGCCACCGTCAGCCGGGCCTCACAACGGGTGAGCGCCTGGGCCACTTCGTCAAAGGCTTTTTGGGGGGTATTATTGATTTCACTTAGATGGCCCAGGATAATATGCTTGAGGCCGTCGTGCTGCAACTCGTTTAACAGTTTTTTTGAATCCGGATTGGACAGGTGGCCTGTGCGGCCGCTGATGCGCTGTTTCAGGGGCCAGGGATAGGGGCCGGTTTCCAGCATGACCGGGTCGTGATTGGCTTCTATGATCAACAGGGCACAGCGTTTTAAGTGCTGCCTGACCATGGAGGTGGCAATCCCAAGATCGGTGGCGATTCCAATGGCGGTTCCGTTCTGGCCGATGGTAAAGCCGGCCGGGTCTTCCGCATCGTGGGATATGGCAAACGGATGAACCGCCATTTTGTTGATATGAAAGGTGGTTCCGCATTCAAAGGGCCTGGTTTCATGCAGCTTGCCGAGCCGGGGACAGGCCTGGTGGGTTTTAGGATTGATGTATACCGGTAAGTTATAGCGGCGGGAGAGAATGCCGACGCCCCGGATATGATCGGAATGCTCATGGGTGACGATAATGGCATCCAGATTTTCGGGCGGCAGACCTCTGGATGCCAGGCGGCGTTGAATCTCGATGCCCGATAAGCCGGCGTCAACAAGGATGGATGTTTCACCGTCGGATATGTAGGTCGCATTGCCTTTGCTCCCGCTGGCCAGGGTGCACACCGCTAGGGAGTAGTCACGATTGGTTGGTGTTAATGTTTTTTTAGATCGTCTTCTGACATGCGCTTTTATCAATTTTGGAACGGGTTAAATAGTTGATTAGTTGAATAGTTAAATAGTGAAAAAGGATTTCAATCTATCTGACTATTAGACTAATTGAGCTATTTTTCTATTTCTCTATTTAACTAAATCATTTGCCCGTATGCCCGAACCCGCCGGTGTTGCGGCTGGTTTCGTCAAGGTGCTCCACTTCCTGCAATTCAACCTGGTGGACCCGGTGGATGATCATCTGGGCGACCCGGTCCCCCCGGTGAAAGGTGTAAGCTTCCGGGCCAAGATTGATGACCGCGATCTTGACCTCTCCCCGGTAGTCGGCATCGATGGTGCCGGGGGAGTTGATGAGCCCGATGCCGTGGTTGACCGCCAGGCCGCTGCGGGGCCGGATCTGGGCTTCATATCCCGGTGGGAGCGCCATGGCAAATCCGGTGGGCAGCAGGGCAATTTCCCCTTTTTCCAACAGCTGATCCTCGACAATTGCGGCACAGATATCCATGCCCGCAGACTGAGAGGTCATATAGCGGGGCAAGGGAATATCTGAATCCGACTCGGGGCGCAGCCGCAGAAATTTTATAACGGGAGAGGAGGTCATAGAAATTTAATATGTACTTATCGGAGTAAGTCCGGACTGTAGCTTATAAGGGATCACATTTGTGGGAGCGGCTTTGCCTAGCCGCGAAATTATTAATTGATCGCGCCGCTGGAAGCCGCTCCCACAATTAAATCCATACATTCCCAATATTTTTTTCCAGATAACCAGGATCTAATCCCATAAATGCCCAAGTTAGATGATCCGCAGCCCATTAGCAATTCTAACTGGGCAATATTTTTTCAAGTGCTTTTTTTTGGTCTGTCCACCGGCCCCAGCAGGGTATAGGTCATTTTGTCCGGATCGATGAGTTCATCGGCCAGTTCAAGGATATCATCGGCGGTGACGGCCTCAATTTTGTCAATGATTTCCTCAAGTGTAATGTCGCCGCCAAAATGCATTTCATTCTGGGCGTTGCGCACCATGTGGTTATCAGCGCTTTCAGAGGCCAGCAATAAACTTCCCTTGGTGTATTCTTTGGCGCTGCTTAACTCCGTAACTCTATCCGGTTCGTTTTAAATTTAACAATCTCTTCCAATACGAGCTGGATGGCATCCTGTGCCCGTTTGGGGTCAACCCCCAGGTAGAAGCCGAACATGCCGGCATCCACGTGGGAAGAGATAAAAGAATATACGGTGTAGGCCAGGCCCCTGCGTTCCCGTATCTCCTGAAAAAGCCTTGAGCTCATGTTGCCGCCGACGATGGTGTTCAAAAGGGAAAAGGCATAGCGGCGTGGATCGGTGATGGCCAACCCCTTGGCGCCGAGGCAAATGTGCATTTGCTCCAGGTCGCGGTGGTTGAAATCAACCACGGAGCGGTCGGGGGGCGTCAGGCGTCGGGGGAAATCCTTTCCGGACGGGATCGTTTCAAAGGCCGGTTCGACCAGGTCCACCATATGATTGTGCTCGAGATTGCCGGCCGCGGAAATGATAATTCGATCGGGTTGATACAGGCGGTGGAAAAATTTTTTTAACATGCCGGCATCAAACCGGGTAATATTTTCCGGGGTGCCGAGAATCGACCGGCCCAGCGGATGCTCGCCCCAGAAATTGTGCCTGAAAGCACGTGAACGTATTCATCGGGGCTGTCCTCAACCATGCCGATTTCCTGCAGGATAACCGGCCGTTCTTTTTCAATTTCCTCCGGGTCAAATACAGAGTTGAAAAAAATATCGGAGAGGATATCGACCATGGTATCGCGGTATGGGTGTCCATGACCTTGGCATGGTAACAGGTATTTTCCATGGACGTGAAGGCATTGGTGTGACCGCCGATGGCATCAAATTCCTTGGCAATTTGATAGGCGGATCGTTTGCGGGTGCCCTTGAAAATCATGTGCTCGATAAAATGGGACAGCCCGCTTTCCGTCGCGGTTTCATCCCGGGCACCCACATTGACCCACACCCCCATGGACACCGAACGGGTGTGGGGCATTTTTTGGGTAAGAATCCGGATGCCGTTTTCAAGGGCGGTTTTAGCGACCGGCACTGTCCATCTCCCTCATCCAATAGCGCTTTGTGGCTCAGGCGGATTTTTCCATCCCTGCTGATTTCAAGCACCTTGACCCTGAGTTGGTCACCTTCTTTGACGATGTCGGAAACTTTGGTTACCCGATGATTGGCCAGTTGGGAGATGTGCACCAGGCCGTCGGTGCCGGGCATTATCTTGACAAAAGCCCCGAAATCGGTAATTTTGACAACCTTGCCTTCGTAAATGGCACCGACTTCCGGTTCCCTGATAAGCTCTTCAATCATTTTAATTGCAGCGTCGCCTTCCTCTTTGGAGAAGGCCGCGATCTTGACCATGCCGGAATCGTCGATTTCAACGGTGGTGTTGGTTTCGCTCTGGATGCCGCGAATAACTTTGCCGCCGGGGCCGATGATTTCGCGGATTTTATCCGGTTTTATCTTGATGGTGACAATCGTCGGAGCAAAAGGCGAAATTTCCTGGCGCGGTTCTTCCAGGGCTTCCGTCATCTTGCCCAGGATATGCAAGCGCCCGGCTTTGGCCTGCTCCAGGGCTTTTTCCATGATATCTTTTGAAAGTTCCAGGATTTTGATATCCATTTGGAGCGCTGTGATTCCGTCCCGGGTGCCGGCAACTTTAAAATCCATATCGCCGGTGTGATCTTCATCCCCCAGAATATCGGACAGGATGACGACCTGATCGTCTTCTTTGACAAGGCCCATGGCAATTCCGGCCACCGGCGCTTTGATGGGAACCCCGCCGTCCATCAGCGCCAGGCAACATGAGCATACGGTTCCCATGGAGGATGATCCGTTGGATTCGAAAACTTCTGATACCAGCCGAATCGTATAGTCAAAATCCTCTTTGTCGGGCAGGATTTTTTCAATGGCGCGGGTGGACAACCCCCCGTGGCCGATATCCCGACGACTGGGGCCCCCCACGCGTTTGACCTCTCCGACGGAATACGGCGGAAAGTTGTAGTGCAGCATGAAGGGGCGTTGTTCCTCACCACTTAAGGTTTCTACCCGCTGCTCATCCCGTCCGGAGCCCAGGGTGAGTACGCCGATGACCTGGGTTTCGCCCCGGGTAAAAAGAGCGCTGCCGTGGGGCCGGGGGAGGACACCGACCTCGCAGGCAATCGGCCGGATTTCGTCAAAGCGGCGGCCGTCTATTCGACGACCTTCTTTCAGGATGAGATCCCGGCTGATTTTTTTCTGCAAATCACCCAGGGCCTCATAGGCTTCTGACTGTCGCTCGGCCCAGTCCTCACCCAGATTATCTACAATCTCCGTTTTAAGATTGCGCATGGCCGCGCTGCGCTGTACTTTTTCAGGAATCAGAAGGGTTTCTTTGATGCGAGCCGATGCGTCGGCCTCTATCCGCCGCACCAGGTCTTCGTCTTTTTCCGGAGGCGTAAACGGTCTTTTGGGTACGCCGTTTGATTCTTTAAGTTTTAATTGCATATCAATCAGCGGCTGCATGGCCTCGTGACCAAATAATATGGCTTCCAGCATATCAGCCTCACTGACCAGGTTTCCGCCGCCTTCCACCATCACCACCCCGGTTTTGGAGCCGGCGACGATAATGTTGATATCGCTGTTTTCCCATTCGGGGATGGCCGGATTGATTTTCAGCTGTCCGTCTATGCGGCAAACCCTTACACTGGCAATGGGGCCGGCAAAGGGGATGTCGGAAATTGTAAGGGCTGCTGAGGCCCCTACCATTGCCAGGGTGTCGGGATCATTTTCCTGATCCATGGACAGGACGGTTGCAATTACCTGGGTTTCATGACGGTAATGCTTTGGAAACAGGGGCCGGATGGGCCGGTCGATCAGACGGGCCGTCAACGTTTCTTTTTCACTGGGGCGGCCGATTTCGCGGCGAAAATAGTTGCCCGGAATTCGGCCGGCAGCATAAATCTTTTCTTGATATTCGACGGTAAGGGGCAAAAAACTGGACGCTCTTTCTTCGTGGGCGGATACGGTGGTAACCAGGACGATGGTGTCGCCATACTGGACCACAACCGACCCGGATGCCTGTTTGGCAACCTTGCCGGACTGAATGCTCATTGTTTTTCCGCCGATTTCTTCTGTAAACAAATTTTCCATGTTGTCTCCTAACTGTTAAACGACACCGCAGCAGAATTTGCCTGATTTTCCAATGAGGCTATCCGGTTGCTGTGCGTGTCGCCTATTTCCGGTATAATCCCGGACCTATAGGGCGATACCAAAGACCACGAAACAAATTTTGATCGGGAACCTTGCCCGACAAGTGTGGGAGAAGATCGGGTGGTGATTTAGGTACCGCCAGTTTAAATTTTCCTCTGGTGTGGATGGGCATAAAGAAGCATTGCGGCCGGTTATTTACTTTTTTAATCCCAAGGTTTCAATAATTGTTCGATAACGGCTGACGTCTTTGTATTTGACATAGTTAAGAAGCCGGCGACGTCTTCCGACCAGCATCAACAGTCCCCTGCGGGAATGGTGATCTTTTTTGTGAATCTTTAAATGTTCGGTCAGATAAGAAATTCGGTGAGTCAAAAGGCCAACCTGTACTTCCGGGGAGCCCGTATCGGTCTCGTGCAGCTTGAATTTCTCGATCAGTTTTTTCTTATCATCGGTTGTGAAAGTCACTTTCTTTTAAGCCTCCTCTTGTTAAAAATCCTTCGATATAAATTTTGGCATTGTTAAGAAGTGGCTTTGAAACCACCTTTAAGCCGGTTCAGACACCTTACCTGGCAAACACGCAGCAGTAATTTAACGGCTGATCATGCCCTTGATAGTTTAATATTGCAATAAGTTGCCCTGTTTGATCAACAACTTTTATTTTAGACCCCGGCATGGGGTCGTTTTTCGGTCCGTCAGCGCCGATGAGATCCCGGGCAGTGATCATCTGACCGTGCCGGATCTTTTTAACCAAAGTCGTATCAGCCCGGCATGCGGGCATTTCCGGCAGGGCGTCCACCATGTTGATGAATTTCGCCGGCAGCGGCGCTTCGGGTGTCAAATTTTCCAAAGCGGACAGTGGTACCGCTTGATCCAGGGTAAAGCCGCTGCTTGCCGTTCGTTTTAGCGCATTTAAATGCCCACCGCAACCCAACACTTTGCCAATATCGGTTCCCAGTGTCCGGATATAGGTTCCGGCTGAACACGAGACTTTAAACCGAATCAACGGCAACGCCATATCCAGGATGGCGATACTGTAAATTTCGACTTGCCGGGGCGGCTTTTGAACCGGTTTTCCGCTGCGGGCCAATTTGTATAGCGGGACACCCTTGTGCTTTAATGCCGAATATACCGGTGGCAGCTGTTCAAGGGGCCCTTCGAATGCTTTAAATACCTTTTTTAAGGTTTCAATCGAATAATTTTTCGGCTCCGCGGTTGCAATCACGGTACCAGTTAAATCCTGGGTATCTGTTTCCTCACCGAGCTTTAACTCGGCGATATATTTTTTGGTGCCGTGCAGTAAAAATTCGGCCAGCCTCGTGGCCTGATTGACACAGCATATCAGCACCCCCTCGGCAAATGGGTCCAGGGTGCCGGCATGCCCGACTTTTTTCGCCTTAAGCGCTTTTTTTACAATCGACACAACCCGGGCGGATGTTATCCCTACGGGTTTGTTAACAACGATAATACCGTTCAATTCTGGTTTTTGACTACTTGCCAATGATTTATAGCCTCTGGTCTCTGGTTACTGGCTCCTGGTCGCCCGTCACTGGTCGCTGGCTTCTGGTAACTGCGAACTTCAGAGCGACAGCCAGAGACCAGTAACCAGAGATCAGCAACCCGCGACCAGTAGCCAGCAACCAGCGACCAGAACTACAGATTCTGCGCCAGCGTAATGATGTCCGATTTTAATTTTTTCAGCGTTGTTTCAACTTGAAATCCCGCTGCGCTGGCATGGCCCCCGCCGCCGAATGAGCCGGCGATGGCCGCCACATCAACGGTTCCGTCCGATCGCAGGCTCACATGAAAACGGCATTGACCGTTTGATTTTGTTTTACCGTTTTTTTGTTCGTGAATCAGGGCCGCCACTTTAACATCTTCGATCCGTCTGGCGTAATTTATCATGCCGTCCGCATCTTCCGGTTGGGTTCTGGTTTCTTCAAACATGGCACCGGTGACGGTCATAATCGACAATTTGCCGTTATCCGATATTTCAATTGAATCAAGGGCCAGGTTTAAAAGCTTTATGCGGCCCAGGGAGTATGTTCCGTATACTTGCTGGGCGACCTCATGGGGTTCGACCCCCAGCTCCGCCATTTCCTGGCTGATGGCGAAGGCGGCCTGGTTGGTACTTGAAAAACGAAACGACCCCGTATCAGTTAAAATACCTGTATATAAAGACGTCGCCATGGCAGTGTCTATCGGGACATCCATGGCTTTAATCAGCCGATAGACAATTTCGGCTGTGGAACAGGCCAGGGGATCGATGAGCTGAATATCGCCGAAACCGGTGTTGGAAATATGGTGATCGATGTTGATAACCACCGGTATCTGGCTGACAGTTGCAGTGGCTTCGCCAACGCGCGGCAGATCGCCGCAATCCAGGACGAGCGCCACGTCATAAGTGGTTGCTTTTTTTATATGCCTGACGATCCGCTCCACCGAAGGCAAGAATCGGTAGACAGCCGGAATAGGGCTGGCGTTATAAATCGTTGTTTTTTTGCCCAGTTTGCCGATGGCCAGCCCCAGGGCCAGAATAGAACTGACTGCATCTCCATCCGGTTCCGAATGTGAAGCCAGCAAAATATGCCGGGCCTCATTAATTTGCTTAATGATCTGGTCCATTTTCGGTTTTTATCTTTTCAAGCAGTTGATCGATATGAGACCCGTAGTCCAAAGAGTCATCATAAAAAAATTTTAAATCCGGCATATAGCGCAAACCAAGTTTGGACGCAAGATTTCGTTTTATAAAACCGCGGGCGCTCTCAAATCCTTTGACAGCATCCTCCGATTTTTTGTCATCCCCGTAAATTGCAAAGTATACCCGCGCGATTTTTAAATCGGCAGACATTTTAACCCTCGTGATGGTCGCCATATGCAGCCGGGGGTCGTGAATGCGCTTACTTATTAAGTCTGACAGGGTTTCCTGAATTAAACCGCTTACCCTTTCAGCCCGGGAAAAGGAGCTCATAAATGAATAATTTCCATTTCCGTGTCGATGATTTCAGCCAGACACAGATCTTCGGCCATGTTGAAAATCTTATCGATTTTGGAGTTGATCAGCGCGCTGTCGTTGCCGACCAGTGAAAAGCCGATTTCTGCTCTTTGATAAATATCATTTGAGCCTACCTCCGCCACCGAAAGATTAAAATTGTTGCGCAATCGGTTGATCATCGATTTGACAACCTTGCGCTTGCCTTTCAGCGAACGGCAATCATGCAGCCTCAGAGTTATAAGTCCGGTTCCTACAATCAATCCGCAATCTCATTTAATCCATCGCCGGTTTGATTTCCTCAAGATAGAAACACTCGAGGACATCGCCGACTTTAATATCGTTGAAATTTTCCACCCCGATGCCGCATTCATAACCGGCCTGTATCTCTTTGACGTCGTCTTTAAACCGCCGCAGGGAAGAATTTTTACCTTCATATTGCACGACGCCGTCTCGAACCACGCGAATACTTTGTCCCGCGTTCAATCTTTCCATCGGTAATATAGCTGCCTGCGATGGCCCCCACTTTGGGTATGTGAAAAACCTCGCGAACTTCTGCGGTACCCATAACATGTTCTTTATAGGTGGAATCCATCAGGCCCACCATGGCGCCTTTGGCATCCTTGATGACATCGTAAATTACATTGTAAAAGCGCATATCAACATTTTCTTCATTGGCGAATGCCTGAACTTTCGGTGTCGGCCGTACGTTAAATCCAATGATGATGGCATTGGACACCGCCGCCAGTGAGATATCGGATTCAGTGATGGTTCCGGTGGCTGAGTGCACCACATTCACTTTTACTTCCTCATTGGAAAGTTTGGTAAGGGCTTCGCCCAAGCTTCGATGGAGCCATGCACGTCTGCTTTAATAATAATGTTGAGATCCTTGATTGCGCCTTGCTGGATCTGTTCATAAAGCTTTTCCAAACTGAGTCGATTGGTCTGGGTTAATTCCTTTGAGCGTTGCTTTTGGATGCGGTGCTCGCTGACCTGCTTGGCGCTTTTCTCATCGGCCAGGACGATAAACTCATCCCCGGCCATGGGTACCCCCGACAGGCCCAGGATTTCAACCGGGATCGAAGGCCCGGCGCTTTCCACCTGGACCCCCCTGTCGTCCAGCAATGCACGGACTTTTCCGGCGTGGATTCCACATACCACCGGATCTCCATTGCGCAGGGTGCCGTCCTGCACCAGTACCGTTGCAACCGGGCCCCTGCCGGAATCAATTTTGGCCTCGACCACGTGTCCGTAAGCCAATTTATCCGCATTGGCTTTCAGTTCCAATACCTCTGACTGCAGTGAGATCATTTCAAGCAGTTCGTCGATACCCTGGCGTTCCTTTGCAGAAACCTGGACAAAGATCGTATCGCCCCCCCAATCCTCGGGGGTCAATCCATTCTCGGCCAATTCACGCATAACGCGATCGGGTTCCGCATTGGCTTTGTCGATTTTGTTTACGGCAACAATAATCGGAACCGCGGCAGCTTTTGAATGGTTGATGGCTTCCAGTGTTTGGGGCATCACCCCGTCGTCAGCCGCAACAACCAGAACCACTATATCGGTGATTTTCGCACCGCGGGAGCGCATGGCGGTAAACGCCTCATGACCGGGGGTGTCCAGAAAGGCGATTTGACCCTTATCGGTGGCGACGCGATAGGCGCCGATGTGCTGTGTAATTCCACCGGCTTCACTTTCGGTTATCCTGGTTTTACGGATAACATCCAGCAAGGAGGTTTTACCGTGGTCAACATGGCCCATGATGGTAACCACCGGAGGCCGCTCCTGTAGTTTTTTCGGATCATCTTCTACCTGCTTTAAAATCGTTTCTTCCTCAAATGCAGCGCGTTCCACCTCGTAATCAAACTCAGCCGCCACCAGAACCGCCGTGTCAAAGTCGATGCTCTGATTGACAGTCGCCATGACGCCCATGCCGATAAGGTTTTGTATTATTTCGTTGGCTTTGATTCCCATTCGCTTGGCCAACTCTGAAATCAAAATCGCCTCATCGACCTTGATGCGGCGTTTAATGGCTTTGGCTGTGGTGATCTGAGTTTTTTGGGACGAGGCAGTGGCTTTAGCTTTGGCCCCTTTGCGGGGCTTGCGGCCTTTATAACCGCCATCATACAGGTCTTGACCTTCGACCACCGATTTTTTTCGAAACGAGATTTTCTTTTTTAAAAATTTCTTCTGGCGGTCATCATCCTCACCTTTTTTCTTCCATTTCTTTTTCTTGCCGTCCGCGGCCTTTAGATCTTCGGCAGCGGCAGGGGGCCTCTTATTAGCCGGTTTGCGGGATGGAAATTTCTCAATTTTGGTTTTATCATCCGGGGCGGCTTTTTTCTTTGATGGTCTTTCCACCGGCTTGACCGGCAGCTGAATGATTTTGGCCGATTCTTCCTGTTTAGCTTTTTTAACAGCCTTTTTAGCCTTTTTTCCCTTCAGATCAGCCGGTTTGTCAGTTTCGGTCGCTGCTGCTGCCAAATCCTCCGGCTTTTCTTCGGCCGGCATTTCTTGTCCCTTCTTCAGCAGCTATCTCTTCTATGGCTTCCGGGGTCTTTTCCACTGCGGTGGCTTCTTTTTCCACCCCAATATCCTCGTCGGCCTCATCTGCGGTTTTTTCAACGGCCGCTAAGTCATCTGGCACTGCCGGAGGTTCAGGTGCGACTTCGACTATTACTTTTTTTCGGCGTCGACGAATAACGGTGGACTTTATACGCGTTTCCTCGACGGTTTCTTCCTTTTTGCCGAAAATCAATGTCTTTATTCTGGCAACGGCTTCATCATCCAGAGAACTCATATGACTCTTGACGGAGATGTCCATATCACTCAGCCTGCTGAGCAGCATTTGGTTTGTCAGATTAAGGTCTCTGGCGAGTTCGTAAACCCTCATTTTTGCCATTACGTCCCCCTAGTGCCTATTTAACGATCTTCTCGATCGATAACCGCGGTACAGTCTATTTTTTTTCCGATTCATTTTCATCGGGTGGTGCCGATTCACCCACATCAGATGACTCCGGTCCAACTTCCTCGGATGCTTCTGGTTCATCTACATCGGATGACTTCGGCTCAACTTCCTCGGATGCTGCCGGTTCATCTACATCGGATGACTCCGGCTCAACTTCCTCGGATGCTTCCGGTTCATCTACATCGGATGGCTCCGGCTCAACTTCCTCGGATGCTGCCGGTTCATCTGCATCGGATGGCTCCGGCGCACCTTCATCAGATGGCTCCGATGGCCCAAGCGCATCTTCCTCGTTGATGGTATCAGTTTCGGCCGCCTCAGCCGGTGTGTCATCTTGGGCGGCTTTATCCTCTTTGGCAGCATTCACGGCCGCATTTTTGGCTGCCTCCAGGAGTTTAACAGCTTTTTCTTCTCCAATACCTCTAATTTGAACCAGGTCTTCGAGGTTGGCTTCGCTGATTTCCTCGGCCGAATAAAAGCCACTTTCATACAAGGCGTCGGCCAAACTGATGCCAACACCGGGCAGCGCCACGAGCGAGTCATAGCCGGTTTGCATAGCCTCGTTATAACGGCTTTCACTTTTTACATCCAGATGCCAGCCGGTAAGTTTGGACGCCAGTCTTACATTCTGGCCCTTTTTACCAATGGCAATGGACAGGAAATCATCCGGGACAACAACTTCCATTAAATTGTTGCTTTCGTCGATAATCACCCTGGATATTTCGGCCGGAGCCAGTGCATTGCAGACGAATTTGGCCGGATCCATATGCCATGGAATAATGTCGATTTTTTCACCCCGAAGCTCCTGGACCACGTTTTGTACCCGACTGCCCTTCATTCCAACACAGGCACCGACAGGGTCGATGTCTGAATTATTTGAGGCCACGGCGATCTTGGCCCGCACACCGGGTTCGCGGGAAGCTCCCATAATGTTGACGATTCCTTCGCCAATCTCCGGCACTTCGGTTCGAAACAGATCCATGAGAAAATTCGGATGTGTTCTGGAAAGCACGATTTGAGGGCCACGCGCTTCATGGAGCACGTCAAAAATATAGGCACGGATGCGGTCGCCACGGCGATAGGATTCCCTCGGAACCTGCTCACGAACCGGTACAACACCATCGGTTTGCCCTAGATTTACTATAATGTCCCCCCGGTCAACTCGCTGAACGATGCCGTTGATGATCTCCCCTTTACGGTCGATAAAATTGGCATAGACAGCGTCTTTCTCGGCATCTTTCATTTTCTGAATGATAACCTGTTTGGCCGATTGAGCGGCGATGCGGCCGAAGGTGGTGGCATCCATCTTGGTGCCGAGGCTATCTCCGACCTCGCATTCGGGATCCAGTTTGCGGCCTTCCTCAAGACTTATTTCGTAGGCCGGTTCGGTGACGACCTCCGCAACATCTTTAAACTGAAAGACTTCGATCTCACCGCTTTGATCATTATATTGAACTTCGATATCCAGCTTGCTGCCGAATTTTTTCCGGGCAGCAGAGCGCAGGGCTTCTTCCAAAGCCTTGATCAGGACTTCGCGGTCAATGCCCTTATCCCGGCTAACCTGTTCAACAACGCGTTTTATGTCTGAGATAAACATCAGAGATCTCCATTTATTCTGCAAGTCGTGCTTTTGAAATATCCTGATACGGTATCACGATGTCTTCTTCGCCGATCTGCAGATTTACCTGCTCACCGGAGATCCCCATAAGAATTCCGGTGAAGTTTTTTTGACCGTTAAACGGTCGACTCGTTTTTAATTTTACCCGGTTACCCTTAAATTTTTCAAAATCTGCATGTTTCGCCAACGGCCGATCCGACCCCGGTGAGGTAACTTCAAGACTGTATGGCCCAATTTCTTCGAGGTTGACATCCAGAATATCCCCCATTTGACGGCTGACACCGACGCAATCATCCAGATTGATTCCATCGGGCTTGTCAATATAGAGCCTTAGAATCCTGCCGTTTGCTTCCCGCTGAAATTCCACGTGTACCAGTTCCAAACCCTCGGAGGCGCATAGCGGTTCGGCCAGTGATCTGACCAGCCCGGCTACCTTTTGTTCGCTGACGGGTTTATGGCCACGGTTTCCCTGCCGGGATTTTTTTTCATTATATTTTTTCTTTGTTTCCAATGCGCTCTTAAAAACACAAAAACGGGCTATAGCCCGTTTCCTCATGTTTCAGGTTGACCTCTTGATGTACAGCGAGAAAGTTTATCTGTTCATACCAATAGCCATAAGGAAAAAGTTAAGTTCATCTCACAATACGGAAACGGTGCCACTCCAAACTACCCATCACAACTGAAACGGCGAACTAAAGTTGGAGCGGGCAACGAGATTCGAACTCGCGACACCAAGCTTGGGAAGCTTGTACTCTACCAACTGAGCTATGCCCGCTCTGGAACCCTTGCTAAAAATTCCCTTTGCATAGGTCTCGCTTGGTGACCTTTGCGACCCGCCGTCGTCACCTATTTGAAAGGTCTTGCCCGCTTGACGCCTAAGATTAAAATATTTAAGACAAATTCTCTTAATTGTCAATAACTTTCATCAAACTAATTACGCCGCCTTCAGTATTTACAAAAAAGCTTACAAACTTGCAATATGCTATTTTTCAGGGCGGATTAATTACGGTCGAGCAAATCCCGTATGCTTGTCAATTCCTTTTTCAATTCTGCCAGAAAATCCTGGTCGTTCAATTCCGGCCTGGTTCTGGAACTTAAATATTTACGGGCCCCGTCAATGGTGAATTTTTTTTCATGGAGCAGATGCCTGATTTCCAGGATCATCGCGACATCTTTTTGGGTATAAGAGCGCTGCCCCGAAGCGGTTCGGCGGGGCTTTATTTTTTTAAACTCTGATTCCCAAAATCTTAAAACATGGCTCGGAAGCCCGGAAATTTTGCTGACTTCTCCGATTTTAAAATATAGTTTGTCTGGTATTTCCGTCTGATAAGGTTTTTTATTTTGCATTTTCACCCCAACGAACCTATCGCATAAAGTTACCAGCGATAGTGATTATCGTTTATTCATATGGGAGTTTTCGCAAAACACAAAGTTTTTATTTCCGAATCTTAAAAGAATTCAATTATGTATGCAACCTATTTTTGCATCAAATAACATCTATGGCACTAATTTAAAACTTTTTCAGGTGCAGTTGCTTCTGTTCTCTGGCGCCCCAAAATTGGTTTAGCCGGTTTGCCCGTTTCCCCGTTAGCCCGCAAAATATGGATTTTGTGCGCTTGCGCCCAAGTCCGATATCAACCGGCAAACGGGCCAAGGGATTAACGGGCAACCTGGATCATTTTGTGCACTTTTGAGATAGATTTTCAGGGGAGGGTGGCGTCGAATGCTGCTATAAGGCTCTCCGTAATCGATTTGTGAAGATCATTGACATCGTCATCTTCCAGGGTCTTGGCTGACGAACGATAGGTGACCCGAAACGACACACTTTTTTTGCCGGCCGCAATGGGAGCGCCTTCAAAGACATCGAACAAATGCAGATTTTCCACCAGATCTTCGCGAATATTTTCAACGGTCGCCAGCACTGTTTGGGTTTCGATGCTGCGGTCGACAATGATGGTAATGTCCCTGTATATAGCCGGAAATTTGGGAATCGGTCTTGATTTAGTGGCGGGCGGTATCTGTGCCATAACTTTAGCCAGATCGAGTTCCAAAATATAGGCAGGTTGCTTTAAATCGAACACCTCCCGAACCCGGGGATGGATTTCACCCACCAGGCCGGCCGGGATGCCGCCGGCCAAAATTTGAGCCGTGTAACCGGGTCGGGTATAGTCGCAATCACCATCGGGCATGGCGGTGAATTGGATGTTATCGATTTTCAAAGCCGCGATCAGTTCTTCGGCGACCCCTTTGATATCGTAAAAATCACACGGGATTTCGCGGCTGTGCCACGAGGCATTATGGCGTGACCCGGTCCATAGTGCCGCCAGAAACTCCGGCTCCCGGGGCAGTTCCTGGGACTCGGTTTTTAGAAATAATTTGCCGATTTCAAATAATCGCAAATTTTTGACCTGCTGGGCGATATTATACACAGCTGTTTGAATCAACCCGGTGGCCAGGGATGTCCGCATGACAGCCTGATCTTCCGACAGGGGGTTTAAAATATGAATCAGGTTCCGCCGGGGATCTTCAGCTTTAAAGCGCAGGTCATCGCATGACGCTTCAGCCACAAAGCTGTAGGTGATCGCTTCGGTAAATCCAAAGCCGGTCATCAAATCTTTTAATCGTTTTCTCAGTTCCAGATTACGGTCGGGCGGTCGGGCTTCGGCCGGCATTGCCGGAAACGTTATCGGTATATTATTATAGCCCGAGAGGCGGGCAACCTCTTCCATCAAATCCTCCGGTCGCGAAATATCCACCCGAAACGATGGCGGCACGACCACCAGCTGCTGGTCTGCGGACTCGGAAGTCATTTTTTCGACCTTAAATTCTATGGATTCGAGAAGTTGTTTGATTTCGTTGCCATCGGGATAAATGCCCAGAAGCCTGTGGGTGTGGGCGGTGCTTAAGCTGACGCTGCTTAGCTTCCTGGGGCTGGGGGTATTCGTCGATGATCCCCTCGATGAGGGTGCCCCCGCCGAACTCCACCATGAGTTTCGCAGCCCGGTTGACAGCCCGGACCGTGCCTTCCGGGTCGATCCCACGTTCAAAACGATGGGAGGCGTCCGTGCTCAACCCTAAGGTTTTAGAAGTTTTTCGGATACTTACCGGATTAAAATAGGCGCCCTCGATCAGCACCCGACGGGTGGTGTCTTCAATCTCCGAATTCAGACCGCCCATTACACCGCCCACGGCGACCTGTTTTTCTCCATCACATATCATCAGCATCCGGGAGTTGAGTTGACGCTCTTTGTCATCCAGGGTGACGAATGTGTCACCCTCGGCAGCGGTATCGACAACAATCCGGTTTTGTGCCAGTTGATCAAAGTCAAATGCATGCAGGGGCTGGCCGGTTTCCATCAGAACATAGTTGGTGATATCGACGATATTATTTATCGGCCGCAGCCCAACAGACAGCAGGCGGTCTTGCATCCAGAATGGGGAAGGCTTTACCTCGATGTTTTCCACCAGTCTGGCCGAATAACGCGGACAGTGGTCGGGCGCTTCGATTTTGACCGATGTTATGCCGGAGATCACATCCTTTTTATCAATCAGGCTGTAATCGGGATATTTTAGGGGTGTGTTTTGGATGGCAGCAATTTCACGCGCAATGCCGATGACGCTGAGACAGTCGGGCCGGTTGGGCGTCAGGTCCAATTCTAAAACCGTATCTTCAAGGCCGAGGGCTTCAGCCAGGTGATCTCCGACCGCCAGCGACGGGTCCAGCGCCATGATACCGCTGCCGTCGATGCCGAGTCCCAGTTCCTTCTCGCTGCAAAGCATGCCTTCGGATTTTTCTCCTCGAATCACACTTTTCTTAAGCTGGGTACCGTCCGGCAAAACCGTACCGGGCAAGGCCATAGGCGCCAGCATGCCCGCGGAGACATTGGGCGCACCGCAAACAACCTTACAGCTGCGGTCTCCCGTATCGACCTTGCAGATGGTCAACTTGTTGGCGTTGGGATGGGGGCTTACTTCTGCAACGCGCCCGACGAAAACAGTCTGCAGGTAAGCATAGCGATTCGAAACCGAATCCACTTCCAGTCCCGCCATGGTCAGCGCATCCGCCAGATCGGCGGCATCCATCTGGATGTCTATGTAGTCTTTGAGCCAGCTTATGCTTACCTTCATTCCTTGCCTCAAAACTGGTTTCAAAGAACCAGCTAAAATTTAGCTTTAAAGAAAATAGTTAAATAGAAAATAGTCAAATAGAAAAATAGTAGCACAGTCTGCAAGTCGGATAGATTGAAATCCTATTTCCCCTGTTTAACTATGCAACTAATCAACTATTTAACTAAATCAGAATTGGGATAAGAAACCTGATGTCATTTTCAAAAAAGCGGCGGATATCATCGATGCCGTATTTCAACATGGCGATTCTTTCCACCCCCATCCCGAATGCAAATCCGGTGTAGCGATCGGCTTCATAGCCCACATTCTCATACAGGGCGGGGTGAACCATTCCGGAACCGAGAATTTCGAGCCACCCGGTATGGGAGCAGACCCGGCAACCCTGGCCCCGGCAGATGACGCAAAGGATATCAACTTCCGCACTGGGTTCGGTAAACGGGAAAAAGCTGGGCCGAAAACGGAGACTCGTCTGTTCATCAAACATCTGGTGGACAAAGGTGGTGAGAATTCCTTTTAGGTCGCCAAAGGAAATGTTTTCATCCACCAGCAAACCTTCCACCTGGTGAAACATGGGGGTATGGGTCAGGTCGGAATCGCATCGGTACACCTTACCCGGCGTGATGATTCTTACCGGCGGTGGCTGCTTTTCCATGGTCCGGATTTGAAGCGGCGACGTGTGGGTTCTGAGTACGATATCGTCGTTGACAAAAAAGGTATCCTGCATGTCCCGTGCCGGATGATCCTTGGGAAAATTTAGGGCTTCAAAATTATACCAGTCCGATTCTACCTCCGGTCCCTCCCCGATATCGAATCCCAGGCTTAAAAAAATGTCGCAAATTTCCTGGTTGACCTGGGTAATCGGATGTAAAGTACCATGAGCGGATACCCTGCCCGGCAGCGAGACATCAATTCTTGCGTCCCTGGCGGCTTCAGGGGATGTGATCTTTTCAGCCGCGGCCTTCAATGCCTTATCCAGGGCGGTTTTGATTTCGTTGGCCCTTTTTCCGGCGGCCGGTCTTTCCTCGGCCGGCAGTTTCGAAATATTTCGCAAAAACTGGGTCAGGATGCCTTTGCGACCCAGATATCGTATCGAAATATCCTCAATCTCCGGGCTGCCCGCAGCGCCATCCAGTTCATCGAGTGCTTGCTGGTGTATGTGATCTAAATTGGTTTCCACGTCACCACTCTTGGAATGATGAATGTCGAATGTCGAATGACGAATGAAGGAATTAGATCAATCTAATAAATAAAAATAGCGGAGCGAAGCGACATCCGCCATTATTCATTTGTCATTCTTCAATCTTCATTCTTAAAGCTGTTGGGCAGCCAGGTTCGCAACTTTCGCAAATCCGGCAGGATCTGAAATTGCCAGTTCGGCGAGAACTTTGCGATCGAGTTCAACCCCGGCGAGCTTCAGTCCCCGAATGAATTTGCTGTAGGGCAGATTGTTGAGTCGGGAGGCAGCGTTTATCCTGGTAATCCAGAGTCTCCGAAAATCGCGTTTGCGTACTCGCCGGTCGCGATAGGAATACATCAGGGCTTTGTCGACGGCATCTGCTGCGGTACGAAACAATTTGCTCCGGCCGCCGCGGAAACCTTTGGCTAATTTCAAAACCTTTTTGCGACGTTTCCGGGCTTTGAATCCGCGTTTAACTCTCATTTTTAGTACCTCGTTTATTTTGATCGTTAAGATCGATTTGATGATTATTTTCGTTTGGTTCGTTTAGATCGTTTGGTTTTAGTTGAATAGTTAAATAGTCGAATAGTCAAATAGTTTGTAAATCAGATGGCCAGATTATGAGATAGTCAGTTAGATTTTAATCCTTTTTATCTATTTAACTTATTTTCTAATCAACTATTTGACTATTTCCAAGCTATCCATTGGGCAGCAGCAGCCGAACTTCTCTTCGGTCGGATTTGGCAATGATATTTGGTTTCCTCAGCGAACGCTTCCGTTTGGTGGTTTTCTTGGTCAAAATATGACTGCCGTGTGATTTCCTGAAGACAAACTTCCCGGTTCCGGTTTTCTTAAACCGTTTGGCAGCAGCACGATTGGTTTTAATTTTGGGCATGGATTTTCTCCTTCACCTGCCGGTTTAAACGTTGTATTGCGGTAACCATTTCAAACCGGCAAAAATTTAGTATCCTTTTAGAATAAATAAATATAGATGGCGTGAGCTTTTGAAGACCGGCCCACGCCACCGTCCACTGTCAGATTCAAAACTGCGATTAGAGGTGGTTTCAAAACCGGCCCAGGGGCGGGTAGTAAACCTCAGGCGTGATTTCGAAAGCGCTTCTAATTAAGTATCTTTAAAATAAAGCGTCAAATTATTTCGGTCCCAGAATCATTGCCAGGGTGCGACCTTCAAATTTGGGGGGTTGCTCCACCGAAGCGACTTCCTCGGTCTCCCCGGCGATCTTTTCAAGCACGGCCATACCCAATTTGGACAGGGTGATTTCCCGTCCTCTGAAAATCACGGTCACTTTAACTTTGTCCCGGCGAGCGATAAACTTCTTTATGTGCCCGATCTTGGTCTGCAGATCATGTTCACCCGTTTTGGGGCGAACTTTTATCTCCTTGACCTGGAAGGTGCTTTGCTTCTTTTTTGCTTCCTGCTTCTTTTTGGTCTGCTCGTAGAGATAGCGACCGTAATCCATAATTTTGCAAACCGGAGGGTTGGCATTGGGTGAAACTTCCACCAGGTCCAGGCCGAATTCAGCTGCCTGGTCAAGCGCCTCTACCGTGGGAATAACGCCGACTTGATTGCCATCAGGGTCGATAACCCTTACTTCTCTGGCCCTTATATTTCTGTTGATGTTAACCCTGTCAGTACGATTTGGTCGATGCGGTCGTCTTGGTGCAGCTATGTCTTATCTCCTCGTTTATTAATTGTGGCCGTGGTTTGCACTTGCAGGCAAACATATCGAGAAGGCTTCTAATTACCGTTTGTTAGCGGTGACGGAAGCTTTCTCTGATTAAGATTCCATCCGGTTGAATATACAACAAAATCAAGAATTGCAAGAAAAAAATGCAACCGAAATTTATAATTTAGGTTAAAAAATAACCATTGAGGTTCAGGGTTCAAGGCCAAGCTTTCGGCTGTTGGAGGATAGAGGTTCGAGGTTGGAGGCCTGAACATACTGTTTTTCAACCTCAAACCTAAAGCGAAGCGCTCCTCTAACCTCTATCTTTAAGTCCCTTTTGCCAGAAACCAGTAGCCAGTTGCCAGGGCCATGAACAAGCGACCAATGTCCCTATTGTGCCAATGTATATTCGGCCAGCAGGCTATTTTTCCAGTAATTGTTGACCGGGTTGGAAAAATAGGCCTGAAATAATTGGACACTTTCGGTGCGCAGCACATCGGCGACCACCTCGATGGTGCTATTTTGGTAAAGCGGTCTCAGACGGGATAGCTCACACGAGATGCCGCCTCCCATGACATCCTCATAAGCGTATACTATTTTGCCGATACCGGCAAGGATCAGGGCGGCATAGCACATCAGGCAGGGTTCCATGGTGCAGAAAATGGTTAGGTCACCATGGTTGATAGGCGCATTGAGGTCAATCAAACGCCTCAAGGCCACCATTTCGGCATGGTCGAGCTCATTTTTCCCATCACCGACGGTGCCGGTGCGAGCACCGGTCACCAGGACTTCCTCCCGGTGAACCAGAACACAACCCACGGGGAATTCGCCTTTTAAGAGTGCTTCTTCGGCCAGCACAAGAGATTTTCTCATAAATCGATCATAATTCATACTTAGACCTGATTTTTATCTTTCCCACTGAGAGGAATTAATATCGAATATCGAACAAGGAATAATGAATGTCGAAGTAAGGTATTCTGTCATCTTACTGTAAAAAAGATAGAGCAGAGCGATTCCATCCTTCGGCATTCGAAATTCCTTGTTCGATATTCGATATTTTTATTAACCAACTGTCTGTTTTTTGCAACAATGAAAACTTTTTCCAATAGATGGTTTTTATTAATCCCTCAAAATTTGCATATATCCTCATCACAAGGACAGCTATCATCCACCTCATAGCAATATATGATTCGGGATTCCATCTCGGCCCGGTCGGCGGCAATCGGCTTAAATTGATTTTCGGATGTCATCTCAATCAATTGCGATTTAGAAGGAATGGTTTCCAAACCCCGGGAAATGACTTTTCCCGTTGATCCTTCAACAATCTCGGCATCTTCGCCGTTGGTAACCACGGCGATAGGGATCTGATAGGATTCCAACACCCGGGATATGGCCAGAAGCGGTCGACGGCGCGTGACGATGGATCCGGGGCCGTACTTGATGACCATGCAGACATTGCCCGCAAGGGTGATCAAAAAATCAATTTTTATGCCGGCCCTGTGGTCTCCGGCCTGAACGATCAAGTTTTTCCGCAGCTCAATGTCGCTTTTGAGATACCCTTTGCGGTTGACAAGCAAACGTGCCAGCTGTTGCCGGTAACGTTCATCGTGGGTATCTTTGATGGGTTCGCCGGTGATGAAATCATCGATTTCACCCAGTATTAAATGGTGTCCAGTCATGGGTATAAAGGTTCAGGGTTCAAAGGTTCAGAAGGTGTTAAATGTTCTGGTTTGAGGTTTGAGGATCGCGTCGCTTCAGGTTTGAGGCAAATTCGGACTGGTTCATTTTATTTCTGACAATCAGCCTCTAACCTCCAACCTCAGACCTCCAACAACCGAAGGTTCCACCTCTGAACCTTTACGAAACAGATATTTCTTTACAATAAAACACACTTAGGGGTAATATAACATCTTTTTCAACTTTGTTAAGTCGGGTGGATGATGTCGATACGTGAAGAATTTGAAAAGCGTGAGAAAAATTTTATGTCTCCGTTCGGTTGCCTGAGCGCTGAAACCCGGGGGCGTGACATTGATGAAAGTTCCTGTCCGGTTCGCACGGCCTTTCAATTGGATCGCGATCGCATTGTTTATTCCAATGGGTTCCGCAGGCTGAAGCACAAAACCCAGGTGTTTCTCTCACCGTTGGGGGATGATTACCGGACCCGTTTGACCCATACCCTGGAAGTGGCACAGATGGCCAGGGCCATGGCACGGGCTTTGTTTCTAAACGAGGACCTGGCCGAAGCCATTGCTCTGGGGCACGATCTTGGCCATACACCCTTCGGACACAGCGGGGAGACCGCTCTAAAGGAAATTTATTCCGCAGATTTTTCACACAATGAACAAAGTCTGCGGGTGGTGGAGATCCTGGAAAATAACGGCAAGGGGCTTAACCTGACCTATGAGGTCCGTGACGGGATATTAAAGCACTCAAAGGGATTCGGAAAAATCATCCCTGAGGATCCTGCTGAAATGGCCAGTACCTATGAAGGCCGGATCGTTAGAATTGCTGATATCATGGCCTATCTGAATCATGACCTGGAGGATGCGATTCGAAGCAAGGTCATTCGCACCACCCAGGTACCGCCGGTGTGTATCAAAATACTGGGGCATTCGCATTCAGAGCGGGCCACGGTAATGATCCGGGATCTTATTTCCGCCAGCGAGGTCCGTGAGGGTGAACTTCGATTGCAAATGACCGATGATGTTTACGCTGCCATGATGGAGTTGAGGCAATTTTTGTACGAAAACGTTTATCGATCGGACAGGGTACATAAAGATTTTGAAAAAGCCAAAAAGATATTGTCGGAGCTATACAGTTATTTTCTCGAAAATGATAAGATTCTTGAACAGAAGCTGATCGAACTGAAAATGGACCGGTGCAACGACGGCCAATCCAAAAAACGCACCGTATGTGACGTCATCGCCTCCATGACCGACCGCTATGCCCTGAATCTGTATAAAAAAATCTTTTTCCCGTCCCCGCTTGTCTAAGGTCAAGTTTGGCGCTTCGCCCCAATATTCCATTATTCCATGGGTGGGGCCAAAAATCAGATCTCACATAATTCTATATATTTTGAATCAGTTATAGAGGTTCGGAGGTGTTTTTAAATAGTGTTAGAGATGATTCCCAATTATATGGATGATCGTCGTCTGGTCTCCTTTCTTAATCGGTTGCAAGATATTTTCGCCGCCATGGATCTGGAATATGCCCGGGCTGCCGCACACTATCAATTTGAATGTGACGGGTGTGCGGACAGTTGCTGCCTGACGCGTTTTTATCATCACACCTATCTGGAATATTTTTACCTTCGCAGGCGTTTTGAAAAACTGGATCCCCGGGAAAAGGATGAAATTCTTGTAAAGGCCGAAGAGGTCTGCCGGGAAACCGCAAAAGCCGATGAAAATGACATGCCGGTGCGGCTCATGTGTCCATTGAACAGTGACAGCCTGTGTTCATTGTATCCATTCAGGCCGATGATATGCCGGATGCACGGCATTCCCCACGAACTTCAAAAACCCGGTCATAATGTCATCAATGGACCGGGTTGCAGCACCTTTGATGAACGTTGTGGGGATAAAGGTTATTTTAAATTAGATCGAACGCCGTTTTATGTTGCACTGGCAAAGCTGGAAAACGAATTTAAACAGGCAGTTGGGATCGAAGGTCGGATCAAGATGACAATCGCGGAGATGATTAAATGCATGGGGCAGGGCGCGTAGCGTATGCGGCAAGGGGCATAGAGCAAAGCGCATAGCGTTTGACAAAGGGGAATTTCTGACCTGGCAACGCTATGCGCTCTGCGCCATGCGCTATGCGGAGCGCAGCGACATTCGAACTATGAAGAAACTTGATATTGACAAAATAGACCAGTTGCCCGGTATACGGCTTAAAAAGGATGATACATTTAATTTCCGCTGCCATCCGGATGTTTCCTGCTGGAACCGCTGCTGCCGGAATTTAAATCTTTTTTTATATCCTTACGATGTTGTCCGCCTCAAGCATTCGCTGGGAATATCTTCAGATATATTTCTGGATACCTATGTAGACGTCGTCTTGAGGCCTTCCAATTTTTTTCCTGAAGTGCTCCTGCGCATGTCGTCAACCTCCGATAAAATCTGCCCTTTTTTGACCGCTTCCGGGTGTTCGGTTTACCCGGACCGACCGGATACCTGCCGGAACTTTCCAATTGAACAGGGGACACTGTATGATGCCCGGCTTAATAAGGACACGCCGGTGTATTTTTTTAGACCCCCGGATTTTTGCCGGGGGCCGGATGAAGACCAGGAGTGGACCATAACCGAGTGGACCCGGGGCCAGGATGCGGCGGTTTACCACAAAATGACCATGCGATGGGTGGAAATAAAGCGGCTTTTTCAGGAGGATCCCTGGGGCCTTGAAGGGCCGCAGGGATCAAAAGCCAAAATGGCCTTCATGGCGGCATACAATGTCGATGGTTTTCGGGATTTTATTTTTCAAAGCAGTTTTTTAAAGCGCTACAAAGTAAAATCCGCTTTGCTCAAGAAATTAAAAACCGATGATGTGCAATTGCTCAGGTTCGGATTTGAGTGGATCAAGTTTTTTATGTGGGGAATTAAGGGTAAAAATATCCGGATTCGGTTGACCTGATTCTTGGATAGCGCGATCGTGGCCCCGTTGCGGGTTGCGCGTTGCGTGTTACGCGGTGACAAACAGAGAAATCCGCAATCCGCAATCCCCAATCGATGCGAATCTCAAATTGAATGAATCCGAAATCGAAAATCCCTAAACCACCCCCGGCGGCATATCGGGCACCTTTTCACCTCCCAACACATACCCCCCGTCCAGGCGCAGAACGGCGCCGGTCATAAAGGGAGCATCTTTGAGAATAAAGAGAACGGCTTTGGCGACATCGTCCACGGTGCCGGTGCGTTGCAGCAACGTGTGGTCGACGAGTGCTTTTTTATCGGCCTGGGTCAGCAACCCCCAGCCCCTGGTTTTTTCAGCGTGGCGGGTGGCGACAAAGCCCAGCATGATTTCGTTTACCCTTACCCGGGGCGCGCCCAGGCGGGCCCAGGTTTCGGTCAGCGACGCGATCCCGCGATTGGCTGCCGCATAGCCATCGTTGAAAACCATACCCGCCGGTCCGCTGCGGCCAACGATTGCGGCAATCGAGGAAAAATTGATGACAACACCGTCCCCGGAATGTATCAGGTGCGGCAGGGCGGTGTCAAAAACCCACCGTTTGGCGCGCAGGGTGGTCTCCATTTCAAGATCCCACTGGTCGGGTGTATAGGGGCCGTGAACAACGGGCCAGCCGCCGCGTTCGATATTATTGATGAGAATATCAAGACGGCCGAAATGATCGACGACCTGCTGAATCAATCCGGCTGTTTTTTCCACTTCAAGCAGATTGGTTTTAAGGATTAGATGGGGATGGCCAGGAGCGGCGAAATCCTGCTTTAACCCCTCAAGGTCCTCTTCCCAATCGAAATAATTCAGGGCGACTTTTACCCCGTGCTGAGCCAGGGACAGCCCGATTTCTTTGCCGATACCCTTTATTGCCCCCAATACCAGGGCGACCTTACCCTTTAATTCCATTGTAGCACCTTCCATCCTATCCAGTTTTTCCCAGCGACCAGGCATAGTTAAATGGTTGATTGAGTTGAATGGTGTATTAAGTTGATTAAGTAAAAGCGACTGGTTCAGATCCTCAATTTTTTACTTAATCAACTCATTCAACTTAATCAACTCAATCAACTATTTATAGCCTCAATCTTGACCAAACACGACCCCCTTGATCCACGTCATTCCTATTTCCAACAGGGTTAAATCATCCTCCTTGGCCTTCTCTAGCCTAAAGGCGTCAACCTGAAAGTCATCAAGCAGTCCGTTCTTTTCAATTTGTGATCGGAAATTATCCAGATCATAAAGCGCCGTATAAAAAAGGTGTCTGGATTTAAGATCCAGGGGGCCCGGCCGCAACTGATTTTTTAAACTAATGATTTGCATCAGGTTGTCATTGATTTCATTGTAAATTTCGATTTCCTGTCCATCCATCCACTGCTGTGCCGTCTGTTTTCCATCCTCTTTGAACCCGAGGCAATGCCGCTCCTGTAAGACCATAAATTGTTCCGTGATTTCGCCGGTTTGTCTTGATCTGGCGAGCGCCCTTACCAGCGGATAGGTGCGGCAAGAGGACGGGCGATTATCGTAAACCGTGCATCCGCCGGGGGAGACAAACGGGCATATGCGGTCATGGCCCCCCTTCGGCCGCAGGGTCACAATGGGCAGCCCGGATTCGGGTCCGATATGTTGGGTCGTATATTGCTCGAGAAACTCTCCGGATGTGAGCCCCAGGTGGTTTTTCAAACGCAAAATGTCATAGGGTGTTAGAAACTGGTTTAGGTCCCGGCAGCATTCGTTAAAACAGGGTACATTGGGGGAGCATTCAAACCGGAATGTATCGTCGAGTGTAATCGGTGTTAATTTGGGGTCCACCATTTGGTTCCTTTCAAATTCGGTAAGATTTATTCATACCATGGCGTTTAAAATTTATCCAATTTTTTAGATTTCAGGTGTCAGGTTTCAGGTGTCAGGGATGATCGGATTTGTCAGAAACTGACACCTGACACCTGACACCTGAAACCATTTCTAAGATACAACATATAGTGTCAAATCGTTCACGCCCATCCATATATTGTAAAGCTATCCGGTACCTTCCCAAATCAGGTTCTTTTGTCATTTCGATTGGTTAAAAACACTTGACAAGCCCAAAGTTGAATGATATCCTGCTCACCTTATACTAGCCGTATCCTATTGAAATTACAGGTTATTTTTTCCTTTTAATTTCATATTAAATCACTTGTATTACCAGGCAGTTTAGCCGGATAAGGGTTCCGGCCGCCATAGAATAAAAAACCCGAGATATAATAAAAATCAGACCAAAGTGTGGAGTTTTGGTCAACACTATGAAGGGAGGTGCAAACGAGCAAAGGGACGTTATTTTAGGATCACCATTCTTTAGATTAGAGGTAAAAACCAAATTGTTAGAAAAACAAAATTAGGAGGTATAATAAATGCCAAGTTTTGTAATAACTGAAAAATGTGACGGCTGCAAAGGCGGGGACAAAACCGCCTGTATGTACATCTGTCCCAACGACCTGATGGTTCTGGAACCCAACGAAATGAAGGCTTACAACCAGGAACCGGATCAGTGCTGGGAATGCTTTTCCTGCGTCAAGATTTGCCCGACCCAGGCCATTGAGGTAAGAGGCTATTCCGACTTTGTGCCCTTGGGAAGCTCCGTTATGCCGATGCTGGGTACCGAAGATGTTATGTGGACCTGCAAGTTTAGAAATGGAACCATCAAACGCTTTAAGTTCCCCATCCGGACCACTCCCGAAGGACAGGCCAATGCCTATCTGGACCTCAAGGGCAACGACATTGAAAGTGGCATTCTGTCGACCGAAGAATCAGATGGAATGGCGTTGCGTGGACCGGCTGCAGACCAGCTGGCCTAAACCCCCGGCTTGAATTATGAATGACAGTTATTTACTATTTAATTTTAATTAGTGATTAAGGAGGATGCAATATGGCATTACCGAATAAACCTTTGGGTGAACTTAAGGCTGTAAAGGACCCGGAAGTCGAAGAGAGAGAAGTTGACATTCTCATCGTTGGTGGCGGTATGGCTGCCTGCGGCGCGGCATTTGAGGTCAAAAAATGGATGTCCGATGACCAGAGCGTTCTGCTGGTGGACAAAGCCGCCCTGGAAAGAAGCGGTGCAGTTGCGCAGGGTCTTTCGGCAATTAACACTTACATTGGCGACAATGCTCCTGAGGATTACGTGCGCATGGTGCGTAACGACCTGATGGGTATTGTGCGCGAAGACCTGATTTTTGATCTGGGCCTGCACGTGGACGATTCCGTCCATCTGTTTGAGGAATGGGGACTTCCGATCTGGAAGAAAAACGAAGAAGGCAAAAACCTCGACGGCAAAAAAGGCCAGGCAATGGGAACGCTGAAAGGCGGTGCCAGTCCGGTGCGTACCGGTAAATGGCAGATCATGATCAACGGCGAATCCTACAAACGCATCGTGGCTGAGGCCGCCAAGCTGGCGATCGGTGAAGAAGATGTTCTGGAAAGAGTTTTCATCGTCGAGCTGCTGCTGGACGCCAACAAAGAAAATCAGATTGCCGGTGCGGTTGGTTTTTCCGTCCGCGAGAACAAAGTCTTCATCATCAAATGCAAGACCATGATGGTGGCCTGCGGCGGCGCGGTAAATATCTACCAGCCGCGAAGTGTCGGCGAAGGCAAAGGACGCGCCTGGTATCCGGTATGGAATTCCGGTTCCACCTACACCCTGGCTATGCGAGTCGGTGCCGAGCTGTCCATGATGGAAAACCGTTTCACCCCGGCCCGTTTTAAAGACGGATACGGCCCGGTTGGCGCCTGGTTTCTGCTGTTTAAAGCCAAGACCCTCAACGGTCTGGGCGAAGCTTTTGCGGGCAGTGATGCGGCCAAGAAAGAGCTGGAAAATTATGCGCCATACGGAACCGCTGCCATCACCCCGACCTGTCTGCGAAACCACCTGATGCTCTTCGAGATGAAGGAAGGCCGCGGACCGATCATGATGGATACGGTCACCGCCCTGGCAGAACTCGGCAAGACCATGGACAAAAAAGAGCTCAAGCATCTTGAGTCCGAAGCCTGGGAAGACTTTTTGGATATGACCTGTGGCCAGGCCAATCTGTGGTGCGCCACCAACACCGAGCCCGAAAAGAAGAATTCCGAAGTTATGCCGACCGAGCCGTACCTGCTCGGATCACACTCCGGCTGCTGCGGCCTGTGGACCTCCGGTCCGGACGAAGACTGGGTGCCGGATGCTTACAAGATCAAGGCTGCCAACGGCAAGGTCTACAACCGTATGACGACGGTTGACGGTCTGTTCACCGCCGGTGACGGCGTGGGCTGCTCCGGTCATAAGTTCTCCTCCGGTTCCCATGCCGAAGGCCGCATGGCTGTCAAGCAGATGGTGCGTTTCGCCAAAGACAACGCCGACTTCGCACCGGCCCTGGCCCAGAGCAAAGAGGAACTGGTCGACCTGGTTTACAAACCGGTCCGCACCTACCTGGAGCACTGCGCCTACACCACGGCCGACGACGTCAACCCCAACTACATCAAGCCCAACGGCATGATGTATCGCATGATGAAAGCCGGCCATGAATACGGTGCCGGCACGGCCACCTTCTACCAGACCACATCCGCAATGCTGGAGGTCGTGATGGATCTGCTCGCAACCATGCGGGAAGACAACGAGAAGCTGGCCGCCGGTGATCTGCACGAACTGATGCGCTGCCTGGGAAATCCAGCACCGCATCTGGACCCTTGAATCGCATCTGCGTCACATCCAGTACCGGAAAGAAACCCGCTATCCGGGCTTCTACTATCAAGCCGATTATCCGGGACAGGATGATGAGAACTGGTTCTGCTTTGTCAATTCAAAGTATGATCCCAAAGCGCAGACCTGGGATGTCTTCAAGAAAGACTACGTGAAGATCATCAAGGACTAACCAAATGTCGGCAGTGAACTATCGTCGATGACATAACAGCCTCCAGGTGTCTGTGGACACCTGGAGGTTTTTATTAACAGCCTAAGGTTTCAGGTTTCAGGTGTCAGGTTTCAGGAAAGGGGCAGTAACAATTTTGCAGCTTTCTCCTGACACCTGAAACCTGACACCTGAAACCAAAAACAAACCCTAAACTGCACGGAGGGAAAGCATGACAGAAGAACAAACAACCCCTGCTAGTGGAAGCATTTTAGTCGTTGGCGGCGGGATCAGTGGCTTGACCACGGCCCTGGAGGCCGCCGAAGTGGGGTACGAGGTTTTCTTGGTTGAAAAAAATCCTTATCTGGGCGGACGGGTAGCTCAACTCAATCAATATTTTCCCAAGCTATGCCCTCCGACCTGCGGGCTTGAAATCAATTTCAGGCGCATCAAGGATAACCCAAGAGTAAAAGTCTTAACCCTGGCGGAAGTTGAAAAGGTTGACGGAACCCCCGGCAACTACGACGTGGCCATCAAAGTCAATCCCCGCTACGTGAATGAAAACTGCACCCTGTGCGGCGATTGTGCCGCAGCCAGCCAGAGCGAAATCGACAGTGAATACGACTTCGGGATGAAGAAAAATAAAGGCGCCTATCTGCCCTTTGAGATGGCCTTCCCGTCACGGTTCGTCATTTCGCCTGAAATTATCGGCACCGACGATGCCGGGCGTATCAAAGAGGCCTGCAAATACGACGCCGTCGATCTTGACATGGAAGCCAAAACCCTGAATTTAAACGTGGGATCCATCGTCTGGGCCACCGGCTGGCAGCCCTATGATGCCACCAAAATCGACAACCTCGGTTTCGGCCAATACCCCAACATCATCACCAACATGATGATGGAGCGCCTGGCGGCACCCAACGGGCCGACCCGGGGTAAAATTGTCCGCCCGTCGGATGACAAAGAGCCCGATAGCATCGCCTTTGTGCAGTGTGCCGGATCCAGGGACGAAAATCATTTGCCCTACTGCTCTTACATCTGCTGTATGGCCTCCCTGAAGCAGGCGACCTATGTGCGCGAGCGCTATCCGGACGCCAAAATCTATGTGTTTTACATAGATCTGAGAACCCCGGGAAACCGCTATGAAAAATTTTATGAGAAAATCAAGGAAGATGAAAACATTTTCCTGATCAAAGGCAAGGTGGCTGAGGTCAGTGAAGATGCGGCCAGCAAAAATGTTACCGTGGTTGCCGAAAATGCCGTAACCGGCGAAAAAATCCACCAGACTGTGGAGATGGTTGTTCTGGCTACCGGAATGCAGCCCACAACCGCAACAGACAAACTTCCGGCGGATTTGACATACAATGATGACGGTTTTATCGTCAACAATTTTGAAAGCGGCGGAATGTTTGCAACCGGATGTGCCAATAAGCCGGCTGACGTGGTGTCATCCAATCAGAATGCAACCGGTATGGCTTTAAAGGCCATTCAAACTCTGGTGAACAGGTAGGAGGTTATCCATGGATAAAAAATATGGTGTGTATATCTGCGAAGGCTGTGGGATCGGAGATTCCCTTGATATCGAAAAGCTTTGCGATGTACCCAAGGAAGAAGGTTTGGCCGTCAAGACCTGTCCGGTCCTGTGCGGCAAGGAAGGCGTTGAACTCCTTAAAAAGGACATTGCCGATGACGGTGTCAACACCCTGGTGATCGCGGCCTGTTCGCGCCGGGTGCTCTATGATGTTTTCCGATTCGACGGCTGTCTGGTGGATCGGGTCAACCTGCGGGAGCAAGTGGTGTGGTCCCACCCCAGGGACAAGTTTCCGGCCCCCACGGAAGAGCAAAAAGATGATGAACAATTCGTCGATCGCGTCCAAATGATGGCTGAAGACTATCTGAAGATGGGCATGGCCCGGGTTAAGAAAATCGACAAACCCGAAGCCTACCAGCTGGACACCTTCTGCCGCAAGATTCTGGTGATCGGCGGTGGCATCACCGGGATTTCGGCGGCCATCGATGCCGCCAAAACCGGCTATGAGGTCACCATCGTAGAAAAGGAGCCCGCCCTGGGCGGCAATGCGCTAAACTGGCGCAAGCAATTGCCGGGGGCCTACCCTTATGACGGTCTGATCGACCCCACGGTGGACGCCAAAATAAAAGAGCTGGAAGGCTATTCCAGCATTACGGTTAAAACCGAAGCCGAAGTCGCCCGGATCGCCGGTGCACCGGGAGATTTTACGATCACTTTTAAAAAACCCGGTGAGAAGACCGAGTTTGATGTTCCGTTTCCGCTGCCCGAGGAGATGACGTTCGATGAAAAGGGCAACGAGCTGACAGCCGAAAAACTCCATGAAAGATTTATGGAATACAATCTGGGCAAAAAGGATATTCTGACCTTTGACCCCAACGGCGAGAAGTTCGGCGCGGTTATCCTGGCAGCCGGCTGGCGGCCCTATGAACCCGAAGAGGGTGAATTTGCCCATCTGGGGTTCGGGGAATTGCCCGATGTGGTGACCAACCATCAGTTTGAGGAGATGGCGGCTGCCGGCGACATTATTTGTCCTTCCGATGGACGGGCGGCCAGGTCGGTGGTGTTTGTCCAGAGCCCCGGCCAGGGCAACGACAAAGACTTTGCCTATGCCGGCGCGGTCACCAGCCTGGTCACCCTCAAACAGGCCAAATACGTGCGTGAAGATCATGACGACGGCAAGGCCTTTGTTTTTTACCAGCACATGCGCACCGTGGGCCTGACGGAAAACTTTTACAAAAACATCCAGCAGGATCCGGGTATCTTTTTAACCAAGGGAGAGGTTACCTCGGTTTCCAAGAACGGCAGCGGCCTGATTGTCGAAGCCGACAATACCCTTCTGGGTGAAAAAATCCAGGTCAAGGCCGACCTGGTGGTGCTGGCAACGGGTATGGTGCCGGTCACCCACGATGATCCGATCGTCAATCTGGCCTACCGCCAGGGACCGGGATTTCGCGACAATGAGCTATTTGATGATTACGCGGATTCCAATTTCATCTGTTTTCCCTATGAAACCCAGCGGACCGGGATCTATGCCGCCGGCGGTATCCGGCGCGCCATGACGGTGGAAGAGTCCATCGAGGATGCCTCCGGTGCGGCCTTAAAAGCCATCCAGTGCCTGGAGTCGACCCATCGCGGGGCCTCGGTCCATCCCCGGTCCGGTGATATGACCTTCCCGGACTTTTTCTTCCAGCGCTGCACCCAGTGCAAACGCTGCACCCAGGAGTGTCCTTTCGGTGCCATCGATGACGATGAAAAAGGGACTCCCAAACCGAATCCGACCCGCTGCCGGCGCTGCGGCACCTGCATGGGGTGCTGCCCTGAGCGGATCATCAATTTTGTCGATTACAGCATCGACAGCATCGGGTCCATGGTAAAGGCCATCAGTGTGCCGTCGGAAGACGATTTCGATGATCCCCCGCTGAGAATCCTGGCCCTGGTGTGTGAAAACGACGCCTATCCGGCCATGGACATTGCCGGATTGAACCGGCTGAGCTATTCGGCCGATGTGCGCGTTATTCCGGTCAGGTGTCTGGGCTCGGTCAATGTGATCTGGATTAAAGACGCCCTGGCCCAGGGCATGGACGGTGTTTTTCTGCTGGGCTGCAAACACGGCGACGACTACCAGTGTCATTTTGTCAAAGGCAGCGAGCTGGCGGAAATCCGAATGAAAAAAATCGGAGACGCCCTTGCGAGCCTGGCCCTGGAAAATGAGCGGGTTGCCCAATTCCAGGTGGCGATCGACGAATACGACAAACTGCCCCAGATGATCGACGAGTTTGTTGAAATGGTTGAAGAACTCGGCCCGAATCCGTTCAAAGGATTTTAGGAATGACGAATTTCGAATGACAAGTGACGAATTCAGAAAAATCACCTTATTTCCATATGCATTCGTCAATCGTCATTCTTCAATTGTATAGGAGGTAGTAATATGGCGGAAACATACCTTATTGAGCCTGATTTAAATTTTATCAAGGAAGTGGGCGCACTGGGCGGCGAAGATGTGAAAAAATGCTACCAGTGTGCCACCTGTTCGGTGGCCTGTCCGATTTCCCCGGATACCCGGCCGTTTCCCCGCAAGGAAATGATCGCCGCATCCTGGGGCCTGAAGGACAAGCTGGTGGGCAATGCCGATATCTGGCTGTGCCACAATTGCGGCGACTGCTCCACCCGCTGCCCGCGGGAGGCCAAACCGGGGGATGTCCTGGCAGCCGTGCGCGCGTATACGATCGAGGAGTACGCCCAGCCCAAAGTGCTGGCCCGGGCCATGAAAGATCCTAAAAAATTGCCGATCCTGCTGGCCATTCCCGCCGTTTTGTTTCTGGTGGTGGGCCTGATTACCGGATTGCTGGATTTTACCCCGGATATGAGCGAAGGCATCAAGCACTGGAAATTTGTCTCCACCTGGCTGGTGGACATGCTTATGCTGCCGGCGGCCATCTTTGCAGTGGCGGTTTTTGCCCTGGGCCTCAAACGGTTTCTGGCTGATATTCATCAGAATGCACTGGCGGAGGGCAAGACCACCAAGGAGAAGATTGAGCCGGTCGGCATGGTAATGGCGTTTATCCGTATTATCCCGACCATTCTTTTGCACAAAAAATTTGGGGAGTGCACCGAAAATAATGACCGCCAAATTGCCCACCTGTTGACACTGTATGGTTTTATCGGGCTGTTTATCGTGACCAATATTTTCTTTGTGGTGATGTATGGGTCGTACTTGCTGCCCAGCGGCCCGCTGCACGGGCCCTGGTCCCAGCTCAATCCGGTCAAATGGCTGGCCAACATCAGCGGTGTGGCCCTGATTGTCGGCACCAGCCTGATGATAAAAAACCGCAGCTCCAAAAAAGATCAAAAGTCGACTTATTTTGACTGGTACCTGGTCTACATGGCTTTCGGGCTGGGGGTAACCGGCATGGGCGCCCAGCTGACCCGGCTGGCGGGACTGGCAGGTGTATCCTTTGCGGTCTATTACATTCACCTGATCCTGATATGGGCCCTGTTTGCCTATCTGCCCTTCTCCAAGCTGGCGCATCTGGTTTACCGCACGGTGGCTATGACGTACAACGAATATGCCGGGCGTAATTTCTAAAAGGAGGTTCGAAAATGACAACAACCGAGGCGACAGAGAAAAAACCTCTTTGGTTATTAATCGAGGAGAATATCCTTGGGCTCGAATCCCAGGACCTCTCAGGGGCAAACCTGGAAGCATCGATTCAACGGATTGCCGGTGAACTTGACAGTGCCGGTTACAATGTTTCGCGTCACGGGGGCAATTTGCTTCAATTGAGATGGGCCGTGAATGAAAGGAACAAAAACGGCAAAGCCTTTTTGAATGATTTCAACGCGGCGATTGGGGCACTGACACTGGAGAACGCGGCTGACCCTTATGCTGCAACGAATAAGATCTTGGACGACATGGGAAAAACGTGGCCAAAGCTCAGAAGTTCCGAGCGCCGACCGGATGTGATCCGGATTGTCGAGAAGACAAAACTCGATCTGCTGATTGCCAAGGCCAAAGGCCTGGCCGATGATGACGGTATCCGTTTGCTCATCGAGGAAGAAGTGGCTCCCGACGTGATCACCGGCTCCCTGGAGATTACCGAAGAGAAGCTGCAACAGGTCAACACCCAGATCGAAGCGGAACGCGCAGAGAGGGCAAGGGTCGCAAAGCTGCTCGAGGCCGTAGAGGGCAAGTCCGACGAAGAAAAGGTGAAGCACCTTTTTGAGAATAACGTCTCCGAAGAATTAATAATCGAGATGGCCCAGGTTGACCAGGGCGCGATCGATGGTGCCAAACAGGCCATGGAAGCGGAGCTAAAGGAAAAACAACGGCTGGAAGAAGAGGCGGCCGCGGCGAAAAAGGCGGCTGCTGCAGGGCCTTCGCTGGATGATATGGCACCGGAGGAGATGCTCGACCACATCGAGGCCATTCGCGAGATCATGGAATTCAGCGAGGAGGAGAAAGAAATCAGAGTGATGTGCGAGCAGAGCTCGATCCCCAAGGCCCTTGTGGACATTGCTGTTTCGGAGCCTGACAAACTGGATGAGCTTGAAAAAAAGGCTGAGGGATAGACGGTATATCCGTAACCGAAGATTGGAGTATGCAATGGATTAATACATTAAATCTGAATCAGAAGGAGGAATTATGAAATCAGTATTTGTTTTAGCACTTGGTTTGACCCTGATGTTTTTTATAGCCTGCTCATCATCACAGGATAAAGCCGCTAAGGCCCAGGAAGAAGTCAGCAAGGAAAGGCTGGCCCTTGTTGAAAAATACGAAAAATGTATGAAAAAGGCCGGTGAAGATGAGGCCAAAAAAGAAGCCTGCGAACAATATCTGAAAGCGGCCGACGCGCTTAAATAAAAATTATCCCAATTGATAATAAATCAATTGGGAGTTATAAGTTTCGTTATTGGCTAATAGTAAAAAAGGGAGCGCCTTGCGGCGGCTCCCTTTTTGAGTTGGAAACGATGGTGTCGTTATTTTCTACTTGTCATCTCCGGTAGCAGCTCCGTGCAGTTTGATCTCCACTTTCTCAGTCAGTCCTTCGTAGTATTCGCGCAGGATCGCAACGACTTCATCGCGTCCGAAGTGATCGGGCAGTTCGCCGCCTTCAGACAGCATCTTGCGCAGCATGGTTCCGCTGAGCAGGACGCGATCGTCTTTGCCGTGCGGGCAGGTTCTCAAGGAGGCCATGCCGTCGCATTTGTAGCAGTAGAAGGTCCAGTCGATTTTAAGGGGCGTACACAGCAGTGCTTTACCGGATTCATCCGGCTGGGGGATCTTGTTAAAAATGGTCTGGGCTTCGAACATGCCGTAAAAGTCACCCACACCGGCATGGTCGCGGCCGATGATCATCTTCGAACAGCCGTAGTTCTGGCGGAAAGTGGCGTGCAGCAGGCCTTCGCGGGGGCCGGCATAGCGCATATCCAGCGGATAACCGCCCTGGACGACCTTGTCTTCGACAAAATAATTTTTCACCAGTGAATCGATGCATTTGACCCGAACTCCGGCCGGAATGTCACCGGGTTTCAGATTTCCCACCAGGGAATGAATGTAAACACCGTCGCAAACTTCCACGGCGATTTTGCAAAGATATTCATGGGAACGGTGCATGGGGTTTCTCAGCTGCAGGGCAGCAACTTCACTCCAGCCGCGATCTTCAAAAATCTTGCGGGATTCTTCCGGGCGGTGGTAAACGCCGGCATATCTTGGTCGGGTACTCGCCTTCGCTCAGCACTTTGACCGGCCCGGCCAGGCTGATTTCTTTTTGTTCCATGACCATCTGAACGCCCGGATGATCGTCTTTGGCGATTTTCCAGAATTCATCGGCGGTGGGAGTGCCTTCGCCCATATAGACTTTTTCACATTCGTACTTTTTGTCGGCTTCGGTCATTTCAAATTTTTCGGTGACTTTCATGGTGGCCATGATTTCATCGCCTTCAGGATCGTAAAGGGCAATTTCATCGCCTTCGCTGATGCCGGCGGCTTCATCTTTGCTGGCTGACAAGGTCACCGGGATGGGCCAGAAGGTCCCATCGGCCATCAAAAAGTTGTCACAAACACCTTTCCAGTCCGCTTTGGTCATAAAACCGGTAAGCGGGCTGAACCCGCCGATACCCATCATAATCAGATCACCTTTTTCACGCTGTGAAATGGAAATTTTGGTAAGTCCTTCGGCTTTTTTCTTTTCTGCATCCAACTCTGCGCCTTCGAGCAGACAGCAGGTCAGACCTTTTCCGCCATGAGGTGGAATCAATTTTGACATTTGTTTTTTTCTCCTTTCCCTGTAAGTTTTGTCGTATTTTTCGCATTGCGCGATAAGTTCGTAGATTGGATCAAAAAGGTATGATTAGTAAGGAATGACAGTTTTGTCAAGCAGAATCCGGGACCATGAACCAGATGGTTCAAATTGAATAAATTTTCAGCTTTTTGCCTTGATTTCAGCAGCCACTCAGGGTAAAAAAATTGTATCTGGCAGGAGAGGGTGACCATTCGGCGGTATCAATTCCTCGCAGGTATTCGGAGCTTTTTCCCATGACCCATATTGATGAGCGGCTAGAACGTCGCGAAATGAAACGGTTTAAAGTCGCAGAAGGGGTATTTGCCGCCCTGATGAACCATGGCAGTCAGCTGGGTCAGATCAAAGACATCAGCGAAAAGGGACTGTCATTTCGCTACATCGACAGCCAGGAGGAGCACCCGGACGCCAGAGAGTTGAAGATCATACTGGGCAGCGGCGGTCTGTGCCTGGACGGGGTTCCATTCAAGAAAGTCACCGATTTTGAAATCAAGAGCGAGTTTAGTTTCAGCTCGATAAAAATGCGCCGGGCAGGCCTGCAATTTGGTAATCTGACACCGGAACAACAAACCCGCCTTAACAACTTCATTCAAAACCACACCATCGGCGAAGCCTAAAAAGTGGTTTCAAAGCCGCATCTTACGCTCAATGGCTGCGTTGCGATTCAGTTTAAAATGCTCACGTACTTCGTGTACGCTCCGCTTTTAAACTGAATCGGCGCCTTGCCCTTGAACGTAACCTGCGGCTTTGAAACCACTTTTGGCTCATATGACTTGCCTTTGGACTTAGACGGGATTAGAACCACTGCTTTTACAATTGCTCAAAGAAAGTAGTGGGAGTGGCTTCCAGCCACGATCTGAAAGCTCCGCTTTATCAAGCTTTTGCTTTGAGCTTTCAGCTTTGAGCTATGAGCTTCAAGATATAGACTATGAGCTTTTAGTGCCACTTTTAGCGGTAGGTGGAGTTTAATCCGACAAAGGTTCCTCCGTTTTTATGACACAACAGCCGCATGAGGGTGGCAAATCGCTCCCCGGTATTGCCGGGTCCAAACCTATCCTGCAGCAGCACCGGGAACCCCACCGCATGGATCCGGACCCGTCGCGACCCGTCGCGGGTGACCTTATTGATTCTATCCACCTGGTCGATAACCGGTTGGATGGCCTGACCGCTGAATTCGTCTCCAAAAACATACAGCCCGATTTTTTTATCCTGGGCATAAAACGTTTTGATCGCAGTCGTGATTCCTTCCACCGGGCTGCTGTTGCTAAATGACCGCCAGGTGCTCAAATTGGAAATAATAGCCCGGCGGCGGCCGGGGGTGTCGGGTATCCATTTGCCCCTGTATTGGGAAAACATATAGGTGCCCATGTCGTTCATGATCTGGATGCCCTTGACCTGGGGATACACTTCAAGGGTTTCGGCCAATTTTTTCTGTACCAGGGCCCAGGCATTGCGCTGCATACTGCCGGATGTGTCGATGATAAAGATGATATACTCGCTGTCCACCGGAATGCCACCCACGGAGGGACGGGCAACTTTACGGGGTATTTTTTTGAGCAGCCGTTTCATCTCTTCAGTCAATTCCTGAAGCGCCCTGGCAAGCTTGCCTTCAATAATGTTCTGCACCTCGGCATACTGGTTTGATGCCGAAAATTCTCCTTTAATTTCGGACAGATCCCCCTGGAGACGGGCAAGTCTTTTCTTTTCTTCCGACAGCTGTTCTTTTTTGGAAACCAATTGGCGATTGAGCACGGTGGTTTCCCCCCGGATCTCATGCAGTTCCTCTTCCAGCCGCAGCACTTCCAATTGAAGGTCTTCGCGCACTTCCTCAATGATGATCGGCTCGGCGAATTTGGACAGTACAAACAACAATATGATGGCCCCAAACGCACAGCAGATGACGTCCAGGAACGACAGGCTGAAGATTTCTATGTCTCTTCGTTTCTTCATGTTAGCCAAGGTTCAGGGTTCAGCGTTTGGGGCTTCGCGCTGCGCGCTTCGACCCCACAAGCAGGGTTCAAGGTTAAATACCAAGGGCAAAGCGCATAATGCATGGCGCAAAGCGCGATGATCAGATAATCTGCCCCCTTTTCAACGCCATGCCCTTTGCGCTCTGCGCTTTGTCTTTACATTCCGCATTCCCCATTCCCACTTCCGAATTCCAATCTAGGGCCAATCCTTGGAGGGGCAAAAAAATGATCCCCGGGAATTTTTGGCCAGTTTCCAGAATGAAACGGCAGCGGTCGGATCGCCTTCCATGGGATACAGAATAATGTTCACTGGAATCTTGGGGGGCAGGGCATCGACCGCATCATTGAAGTAACCAAGGCGCTTTTTAGCGGAAACCCGTTTGCCCCAGGGCTTTTTAGCCCCCATGGTCGGCAGGCTGTCGGCCAGCAGGAAGATGTTGTCCGGTGCCGGCTTCATTTCCTTTAGGGCCTTAAAAGCATTCATCAAACTGGTGCCTTTTTGCGGGACCAATTTGCCCATGTACTCGACGGCCTGATTCAGCCGATTCACATCTCCGGCGTTGAGCCAGGTTTCTTTGGTGCCGGGGATTAAGGGTGCGGCCGTCTCGTTAAAGGTATACACCTGGAATTTGCTGGTCGGGGGCAACTGGGTGGTCAGCCAGTCAATGGTCGCCACCGCCTGTTTCCATTTAGGAGCCGTTAATTTGGCTTTCAACCCCTGATTCCGTCTGCGGATAATACCGACAATGGTTTCGTCCAGCATGCTGGCCGAGGCATCGACCAGGATGAATATTCGTTTGCCGCCCATTTTCAGATCGGTCAGATATTGCCGATCCCCCTTGCCGGGAAATGGGCGTAATTTTGACCCCAGATCTTCGGATGCCCTGGCACCGGCTCTCAGTCGCTTAACGTCCTCTTCCAGAGATTTCAGATCGGCCTTTAATTTGTTGACGTGGGCTTTGGCGGCCAGGGTTTCTTTATCCCGGTCGGCAAGCTCAACTTTATGTTCTTTAAGAATCGCGATGATCCGGCGCGAAAGCCCCTGTATTTTGACCAGGTCGGTTTCAGTATTTTCCAGGGAATTGCGGGCCTCGATCAAATGCTTCTTGCCATCTAACACCTGCCTTTCCAACCGGCTGACTTCGGCCCGGAAATCAGATGTTACCGCATCCTGATGGGCGGCACTTTTTGCATTTATCAGCACGAATAACAGGATTATCGCCCCTAAGCCGCAGGTGATGATGTCCAGAAAAGAAAGGCTGAATACATTTAGCTTTTTACGTTTCACCTAATTTCTCCGCCCTCTAAAATTGCCATATCAGGGTTGGAGGTAAATTTTTCCATTCAAATTTAAGTCGATATTTAGCCGATGAACCGGGCGGATAAATTAATATTGGAGATTATCCGCAACCTGTGAAGTCCCGACCAAAAAGCGCTTTCGGGACGTCATTTTGGCTAACGCTCTATTAATGAAATCACCTGCAATTGTTCACCGGGTGTTCCGACACGGATAATTTGGCCCAGTTTCAAGGCGATACTTCCGTTTATGCGCTTCTCATCAACAAAGGTTCCCTGAGCGCTCGTATCATGGAGAACGATGTCTCCGCCCACAAGCTCTGCGGTAAAATGCTTAGGACTCACACCGGCAGTCTCACCGGTTATATTGATATCGTTTTGTTCACTATCCTGCTCGCAGCCGATCGTCAGCGGTTTGTTGGAAATGGGATAGGCAATGCTGCGATACAGCAAGTGGGTAGGCTTTGCATTCAATGACGTGTCCGTGATGCTCGTTTATGATTTTGTACCGACCGGGACGGGGGCAACGGCCGGCTGGTAAAATAAGAGATTTCACCGTTGTCGGATTGATCGGAAAGCTGATGCCAGATTTCCAAAATTCCGCGGGCGCCGGCACCTTCCCCAAGCTCGATAATTTCGGCTGCTTTAATACCGGCAAGGATTTCTTTGCATCCCGGCAGCCGGGCAAGTCGATGGGTGACCTGCAGGATGACTGAGGGCTCATTTTCTCCGTGTTGCCTTCGCAACCCTTCAATTATTTGGCCGATTTCCGTGTAAACGGACGCCGCCTTGCGGGCAAGAAGATCGCGTGTCAGCGTAATGCCGTAGGTTCGTGATCCGCCTGTCATATCAAATGCGATGGATGGGCTAAGTTGCAGGTTATAAAAAATCCCGGGCAGACGATCATATAGTTCCTGTTCTGAGGCAGCCTGGTGGAAGGGGTCAAACCGGGTGCTGCTCACGAATTCTTGCCCGATGGCTTCCGCCCATTGCCGGTGCAGATAGATCAAACCTTTATCAAGGCCCGTCGCCGAGTCTTCCAAAGTGAGCTGTTGCCCCTGTTTTAGGTAGGTCACTTCAAGCCGGTGCAGGTGAATATCAAGGTGCAGCAGCATTTTTCCAGGATGGGCGCCGGGTGCAGCGGCCAGCGCCAGCGGCACGAAGCCTTTAACAGGGATGGACAATTCGTTGGCAATGCCCAGAATGAGCCCTAGCTGTTGCCGGCCGTAGAATCCCGGTACGGCGATAATGATTTCGCTGCCGGTTTTTTGAATGTGCTGCCAGATGAGGTCCAGGTGTTGGTAGGCGATTTCGGCGGTGCTTTGGGGTCCCTGACGTCCGGATTGCGCCAACGGGTCGGTGTTTAGATGGTCCCAGAAATGGTTTATTATTTGGCGCGGAAACAAATGGGCCTTGCTTGCAGCAGCTTGGCCGACCTGTAAGCCGCTCTTCCCAGGCAGCGCAAAGCCAGGGCTTTCGTAGGCCTGTCCGTCAACCTGGAGCAGCTTTTCGGTTGTGCTGTCGGCTGCCACAATGCCGGCGTCGCTCAGTTCAAGTCCGATTAAGGTCATTTTGATGTCCTAAACAGTTTATTTTGTCAGGTATTATCTTCTGGTTTTTTGTTTATATAGATTCATGGAGTACTGGAGTATTGGAGTGTTGGAGTAATGTTACTAAAAGGGTTTTATTTTGGCTTTTTCCAATCCCCCATTACTCCAATACTCCATCACTCCTAATTTGGTACCTTTAATCATTCAATGCTTCCGGCTTAAATGATGCAGAAGTCATTGCGTATGCAGGTGTCGTGTCAACTTCTCCTCACAGTACGCCTCGGTATCCAGCACATAGTGCTCTTGAAGTGATTGCAGCTGATGCAAGAGGAACATCAGCACGATGCTGATTAAAAGGGCGATCAGGGTGGAGTTAAAGGCCACCCCCAAACTGGTGGTAACATCGAAAATATCGCCTTCAATGGCTTTGTGTGCCTGCCCAAGGGCCTGACCGATTCCGCGGACGGTGCCGATAAAGCCCACCGAGGGGATGGCCCAGGCGATGTATCTGATCATTGACAGCTCAGATTCCAACCTTTCGGATTCAGCCGTGCAGTAGGCATTGGTGGCGCTGGCGGCGTCCTGGATATTTCGGGTGGTACTGAAGCGATGCAAAGCTGCCAGCAGCGCCCTGGGCAACAGGGCATTGCGCTGATGGGGCGGCAGAGCTTGAATCTGCCGCGATAAATCGCGGGTGTCCTCCGGCAGGACCCGCATACCTTCGGCCAAAGGGACCAGGTCCTGATTGAGAAGTGTGCGATGCCGAATCGTCATAACGCCCTTGTAGGCCATAATGGCCATGGCCCAAAACATGAGGACAAAACAGGTTTCCTGCTCGTAGTCGCGTATCAAAACGAACACGGAGCGCTCGGTGACCTGGGATTTGTCCTCCTCGATCAAGGTGGCCTGGCGGGCCAGAATCGCATCTGCCCTCGGCCGGATAACAGCCACATATGCTGCATGCACAATAATGACAATCACGATTAACGCAAAAATTTGATAGATAAACTCAATCGAAACCGGGAAGTTTTTTTTCATAGCTATTATCCAGTTTAAGGTTTATAGGTCACTGAGATAAAGCACCCTTCAACGCAATACTTGGTATATTATTTAGGTTAGCCCGTTGGCCCGTTTGCCGGTAGCGCCTTGATCTAACGGTCAAACCGGCAAACGGGCCAACGGGAAAACCGGCCAACCTCTAATTTTATATGTCTACCGGAAAGTCCACTTCCTGATCCCCCGGTATTTTTTCAGATGGCACAAAAGGCGCCAGCGGTTTTGATTCTGCCTCCGATGATTTTTTTTCATCGTCCGCCGCCGCCCCGGATTCGCTGGTTTCAGACCCGGATGGTGATTTCTCGCTATCCCCGGATGCGGTTTTTTCATTTTGGGCCAAAATAATCGATGCTTGCTTTTTAGCACCGAAAGTCGAGTTGTCCGAAAACCCATTGTTAGTGGAAGGATCATCAACACACATCCCAATAGCGATCGATCCACCCAGGATGAATATCAGTGCTGCCAGCGCAGCTATGAGTTGTTTGCCAAACATTTTCTTTATCAAGCCCCTGTTTAACCCCACCATAGTTTCGCCTCAGCACAAATGCCCGAAATTAAATAGATTTAGTGGCGTGGGAGCGGCTTCCAGCCGCGATTCATTTTTACGGCTAACCAGATCGCGGCTGGAAGCCGCTCCCACGATCATAAATCCGCAATCCCAATTCCGAAATCCCTGCCCCAGACCTGATTTATGTGGTTCATTTATAGAGAATTTAACTTCTCAGGCATTCCAGATCAGCGTCATCAAGTATAGGCCGTCGCGCCAGGGCGGGCCAAAATCGAGCCTATTCCAAATAGCGGGCCACCCGAAACCCCAGATCCATCCGCCTGCCGTCGCTGTAATCCCGGTAGGACGATCTCAGCACACTGATGCTGGATTGTTGCCAGCTCGACCCGCGGATCACGTGGTGTTTGCCCTCATCCGGTCCCAGGGGATCCTGATCCACCTGTTTTGCGTCATAGGGATAAATCGTATAGTAGTCATGACACCATTCGGCCGCGTTCCCGCCTAAGTCATACAGCCCCAGTAGATTGGCTTTAAATTTCGCCGGAGGTGCGATCACGGCAAAGCCATCATTGTAGGCTACCAGATACAAAGTCAACAGGTCCCTGGCCGACTCATCTGCAAAATTTCCGGACTTCGGTCCCGGCGGGAAGCGATTGCCCCAGGGGTATTTCAAATTCGCCTTATCCTTGTTAAAACGGGTGCAATATTCCCATTCGGCTTCCGTGGGAAGGCGGTAACCGGTCCCCACCGGATTCGTGGCCGCCAGCTTGCCTCCCTTGGGAATGTAAACCGGCTGCAAGCCTTCCCTGGCGCTTAGCCAGTTGCAAAAAAGGGCGGCCTGTTCCCAGGTAACCCCCGCCACCGGTAATTCAGGGCCATTCAAACTGTGGGATTTAAATTGTCCGGAATTGTGGCCGGCTGAATATTGTCTGAATTCTTTATTGGTGACTTCCCGGACTCCCATATAAAATGGCCGCTGCAAATTTATGCTGCGCAGTGTTTCATTGGACCGGCGCCCCTGTTCGCGGCGGGAGGACCCCATGGTAAACCCGCGGGGGCGAATCAATTTCAGTTCATAGCCGTTTTTGGCTTTGGTTATCGATAAGGGGCGGCCCACGACGGTCTTGCCGGATGACGATCCGATCAGTCTGACATTTATTTCCTGGGCAAATCCGGGCCGGGGTGTAATCCGGGTACGATAGGGTTGATATCCTTTTTTCTTTATCTCCAACTGGTGTTCGACTGCCACCAATTGCATCTGTTTAGGAACCGTTCCGATGGATTTTCCGTCCACCATAATTTCGGCATCGGGTGGCTGCACCGAAAAATTGATAACCCCCAGTTTTGGTTTTAAAGTGATGGTGAGTGTTTTGGATTCCGCACGGGTTAGTTTTATCTTGCGCTTGGTTTTTTCATAGCCGGCTTTGTAAATATTGATTAAATGTCGGGTCTCTGCCGATAGGTTTAATTTTAGAGGGGTCCGGCCGGCAAAATTGCTGCCGACCATCACATTGGCCCCCGCCGGGGTGGTTCGTACGGTCAGGATGCCGTCAGCCGGCTGCAAATGAACGGTTTCCAGTCTGTGGGGCTGATTGGCTGTTACGGCTATGACCCCATGCCACGGTTTAAAGCGTTCAGCCGTTAGTACAAGCTTATGCTCTCCGGCCGCCAGCTGGATGGTAAGTGGTGTGGACCCGGCTTCCGTCCCATTGACCGACACACGGGCTCCCTGGGGGATAGAATCGATGGCAATGTCCGACCAACCCGGAACCAGGGCAAGATCCAGTTTCTGACGAATACCGCAGCCTTCCACCTCGATTTCGGTCACCAGTTCCTGGTATTTGTCGGCCCGGATCTCCACGGTCCGCTGTCCCGGTTTTACCTCCAGGTCGGCAGCCGGGGTTTTCCCAACTTCTTGTCCGTCTATAATTATGCCGGCATCCTCCAGATTAACCGCGGGATCATCAGCGCGGTGGGCTTTAAAAGACAAAAGCCCCGGCAGTTTGGTCATCGCAAATACGAAATTCTGGCTCTTTTCATCGGTCACCGCCAGGCCCTCTTCCAACAGCTGGAAGCACTCCCGCTCGGCCTGCAGCCGGTACTCACCCGGGCGCAGAAGGTAATGGTCGCCGAATTTGGGAGCGGCCATACCGCCCTGGATGGAAATCCGGTTCGGTTGCGGTTCTATTTGAATGATCACCTGCCGGGCCGTGAAAACAAACCAGGCAGAGGTACAAAGCAAGACCAGCAGCAGCGCCAGGCCAGCACTGATGATCCACTTTATACGGGAGGCTGCTTTCCGGCCCCGGGGACGACGACCGGGACGAAAGGCAACCGGTTTAATTTCAACCGCTGTCCCGGTGCGATCCTGTCTGTTATCTGTGTCTTTCAAATTTTTATCTTGCATTCGATGGTAACCCGAATGGGCTGCCGGCCGGGCTTGACCACAACTTTTTGCCGGACGTCCTGATAGCCGTCGCGGGCGCCGACGACCGTATACGTTCCCGGTCGAAGTTCAAGCTCATGCACTTCAAAGCGGCCCAGTTTCCCGACCCTGTAGACAGCCACATCGGTGAGGTTATCCGACTCGATGGTGATTTTGACCGGTGTCTTGGCAATGGTGACCAGCCCTTCCAGTTTTGTTATCCGAGCTGCCAGCTGCGGCCCCCGGGGCTCGACGTCCCCGGCTTCACTGATTAAAAGGATTGCATTTTTCAGCATGGTTGTCAGATCCCAGGGTATCCGGTTTGGCCAGGTAAAAATCAATTCGCTTGGCGATCCGAATTTGCTCTGCGGCGCGATTTTTACCGCGACTGGCAAATTGAAGGTTGCGGTCGATGTCAAGAACTGCCTGGTATGATCTAAGCGCACTCTGCCAGTCTTCCTGTTGTTCGGCGGCCAGTGCCTGTTTTTTCAGTTCAGCTATGCGCGCCAGGCGAACGGCCTGGTCAACCTGCAAAAGTGCCTCCCGCGCCTCGGGGGAGTTCGGTTTCAATGCCTGGGCTTTTATCAGCTTGTTACGGGCAACCCGATAATCATGGTTTTGAAAGGCCGCCATCCCCTCGGATATCAGTAGTTGAAATTGGGCCTCTTTTATGCGCCCGTTAACGCTTTCAAGTGCATTGCGCGCCTCCTGGGAATAGGCATCCAACTGCAGGGCCTTCTGAAAATTATCAGCGGCAAGGGACAGGTCGCCGTCGGCCTCATGTTGTTTGCCCGAGGCAATCAGCGTCATTACCGCATCAATCGTTTTGGCCCTTTCCCGGCCGCGTCGGGCGGCCTGGTTGGCAGAATCAATCCTTAACGCGGTGGAAAATTTTAGTTGGGCAAGGGTGCCGTCCCCCGCATCAAGGGCGGCCTGCCCCTCATCGAGGAGCCGAATCAGCACTTCGGCGCTGCGGCCGGCTAAATCTTCTGCTATTGCTGTGGCCTGGACATATTGTTCGGCGGCGCTTTTATACTCTTTATTTACAAAAGCCGAATCTGCCGCCTGGCCCAGTTTAATCATCTCAGTATACGCCGCTTCGCCCCAATCAGCAACGCCCTTATCATCCAGGATTTTCCTGGCCGCTAACAAGTCCGCCAATTTCTGTTCGGCCGTTTCCTTTTCTCTGGCCAGTTGTTCCGGTTCTGCCTCAGGTTGGGGCTGTTTTTGAGGCGGTGGAGCAGACTTTTTCTTTAGATCCGCAGGTGCCGGTGACAGGGGGGCCGTCACCTGGCCTGGTTGAAATGGATTTTTTGAAAGGTAGTGCAGCAGCCAGCCGCCGCCGCTAACGAGCAGCACCAGAGACCCGATCAATGCGGATATTATAATCCGGTGCTGCCGGTTAGGACTCTGGGTGCCGGCCCCCTTGCTTTTTATTGTGGGGGCAGTCAGCGGGGTGATGGTTTCGATAGTGGATCGGTTGGATTCATCTTTTTTAGACATTTAACCTCGATGACAGGGTGTCGTAAATCCGAAATTCGAATATCGAAACTCGAAACAAATTCCAGTGATCGAAATTCCAATGACCAAAGCACGAACATTGTAGGTCCGGCAGCGCGCGCCCCTTATAGCTGGATTTTTTAATTGTTAGAATTTAGCCAGGGTTCAAGAATCGGCATTTTCAAGTTCTTTTATTTATTATTTTGGTCATTCGAATTTATATGTTGTTTCAGATTTCCGATTTCGATATTCGGATTTTACGATACAGATTTTTTGGAGATAACAGACAATTTTCAAACGTAATCACAAAAATTTCGAAACAACCCCATAATTACTGGTATTCATCGGATTCAACGGTTTCCTGGACAGGGTCCGGTTTAAAACCGGTTTCCGTAAAATATATGGTTCGCAATAAGGCCCGCCACTGATTAAACTGCTCTTCGGCCGTACCGGTGAGCTCATATTGCCGGCCCTCAAATTCCATTACCACCGGTTGCATTTCGCTGCTAAATGACTCGCTGAGTTCCTGGATGGCGGCTTCGTGAATTTCAGCTTCCTTGGAGACATTGAAGCCGTTGATAAGGACCTGGGAGCCGATAATAATCATGCTGGTCTGGACGGCGGCCATACTGCCTGAGTTCGATGAGCCGGCCGCTATGGCGCCCGCTATCAGCAAAGCCCCTATCAGCTGCTGTTTGATGGCTTTGCGTTTAATTTCGCGCCTGGCCTTGTTCTCGGTCATATTGAGCTGGCGCCAGTTTTCATATGACGGCCACATATCATTGTAAAACGCCATCGTACTGTTCATTGAGCGTGTCAATAAACATGTATTCACGCTCTCTTATTTTGAGCAAGCGGGCCATCATGGGGTCATCATCGGCCGGCAGTCGCTTTATTTCGGTTTCATCTTTTTTGCCTTTGGCCAGGTAACCGTCAAAGGCGTCCGGGGCGAATGCTTGGGCAAACTTTAATTTCGCAGTCGTCCGTATTTTTTTTATATCGTCGGCAGTCAGCTTCTTTTTAAACTCCGCCATGTCATTGGCAATCGCGTTATAAAGATCCTGATAGGCGTCTTTTTCCCCGGGCCGATTGCCGGTGTAGGCAAACCGGGACGCCGCCTTTTTATATTCTTTGGTGAACCATCGCCTGCCGGTGGCATCGACGACTTCGATGTCCAGCGTCAAGTGCTCCCCGTTGGATTCTTCAATCTTGCCCTTTACGAACAGGTCGAGGCTGTCGGTTTCGGTCGGTATTACCCGCACGGCACCCCAGTGGCCGGTTTGCTGTAGGGTGTTTTTAAGATGGTAGGGCATAAAATGACCTTCCGCTTTTCTGATCTCGTTGCTGGTGCCTTCCTCCTGGGTCTCTTTTTCGGATAATTCTTCGCTTTCAAAGGTATGAATGCCCACATCCATCAATTGATCCTCGGGAATTTCCTGCTGGGCACGCATGATCTGGGTGGGCGCCACATTTTCCTGGTAGGTTGCACAGCCGCTCAGGAGAATCAAAGAAAAAATGATACAGCAAAAAATTTGGAAGCGGAATTTCATTTTTTTAATCTATAAACTATAAAAATAAATAGTGAATATTTGCAACCGCTCGTGTGAAACTTCACATAGTTTAAGAGCGAACCGCAGAACCGCAGAATATCCAACCGCAGAATTTCGAAGGATGGAATCGCTGCGCTCTGTCCTTTTTATAAAATTGACAGAATACCTTACTTCGACATTCGATATTCATAATTCGATATTCGCTTTTTGATAAACTGCGTCAGGACGAAGTCTCTTTTTTCGATCAAACTGAATGCTTCGGCGATCAGCGGCTGGTCTGAACCCCGAACCTTTGAACCTTGAACCCATTTAGCGTTTGTTTTTCTTGTATTCATCATACTCTTTCCAGAGCTTTTCTTTGAGTTCCGGATCCGTTTCGTTTTCGGCGGCTTCCCGCAACTGGCGTGCGACGATGTCATCGTCTTCGGTGGGGGCCCGGCCCTGGTCCGCCCCGCCGGCCCCTTTGCCGCCCGGGCGCGACGAGTCTGTAGAGGCGGATTTGGAGCCCTTTGCACTTTGCTCGGTCTGGGTTTGCTCCCGGTTACGGGCCGCTTCTCCTTCGGACCCTTCCGAAGATTCCGATCCGGAAGTGTCCACATCCACGCCTTTTTCCCGCAACCGTTTGGCGGCTTCCGCGGCTTCCTGGGCCAGGTCACGCATTTTTTCTGCTGATCCGTCCCGGATGTCATCCATTTCTTTTAGCAGCTTGGCGTCAAATTGATTCAGCGAAGCATCCAGCTGCCGATCCAGGGCCGCCACCTCGTCGGTGGTTTGTTCCTCGGGTATCCGGGGATCCTGCATGTCCCCCGCGTTACCGCCGCCGGCAGCTTCGGATGATGCGGCCCCGGAAGAATGCCGGGCTTTGGCAGCCTCCATTTGTTCGACAATTTTGCGGTTTTCAGCCACCATCTCCCGGACACTTTCATGATAAGTCTCATAATTTTTAATGGTTTCGGGAGACGGCTGTACCTGATTGCTTGAGCTGCTCAAGTTCGGAGGCGATCCGTTGCTCGGTGGCCTCGCTGATTTGCAAATTTCTGCGGGCTTCCGCCAATTTGGAATCGGCCGTACCGGCAGCAGCGGACCGACTGCTGCTCGCACCCTTTTCGGCGGCGCTGGCGGACGCTTGCCGGGTGGATGTTGAACTTTCCCGTGCTGTTTCGGTACCCGGCGTTTTTTCGGTCCCGGCGGCCGGTTGACCGGATGCTGTTTTATCGGCGGCCTGTTTTTGAGCATCTTTGGCAGCTTGCCCTGAGTCCGCCTGGCCGGATTGGGTCTCTTCAGACGCCTGTTTCTGATTGTCCCTGGCACTCTGCCGGGAAGCCGCCTGGCTGGATGGTGACTTTTCAGAGGCCGGTTCCTGTTTGTCTTTGGCAGCATCCTGCGCTGAAGTCTGGCCGGATGGCGACTTTTGGGAAGCCTCTGGCGCCCCGGATGATTCCGTTTGGCTTTGCTGGGTTTTTTCCTGTTGGGGTTTGGGCGCCTGGGTAGAACTTGTATGGGCACAGGCAGCAACCCACAAACCTGCCAGAATCACTGATAATAGTTTAAGGGATTTCATCACAATCTGTAAAATAAGGTTTTGCAATTTGGGTGTCAAGCGTTAATCCACCGGCAGGTCAATCGGCCAATTTCTGCACGCCGTGACTGCCAATACATTCTAAATAAACAGTTAAATAAATTGGAGGTCGCCCTTTAATGGACGACCCCAGTACCTCCGGCAGTGCTATTTCTCTACTCGACTATTTAACTATTTGACTACCATCAATTTTCATGCACGAAAAAAGCCGATTCCCATAAAATGGAAACCGGCTTAATCCTTTAAAATGGCGGAGAGACAGGGATTCGAACCCTGGAAGGAAGTTTCCCCCCTTACTCGCTTAGCAGGCGAGCGCCTTCAGCCAGCTCGGCCATCTCTCCTTTATTTTAGTTAAATAGTCAAATAGAAAAATAGTAAAATAGGATAAAAGGATCGGAATCATCTGACTATCTAACTGCTCAACTATTTTTCTATTTAACTAATCGTCTAATCAACTATTTAACTAATCAACTAAACATGGCGGAGGGAGTAGGATTCGAACCCACGGAGGCGTTAACCTCAACGGTTTTCAAGACCGCCGCTTTCGACCACTCAGCCATCCCTCCGTGCCCAACCTAAATATCTAACATTTCGTCCAACCTGGGTCAATGGTTTATTTCGCTTATAGAAACTATCTACTCGCATGTCAATTAAGGGTTTTGGGCATTTTCGGATCTTTGTCGGTGCTGGAGTAATGGAGTGTTGGAGTACTGGATTAATGCAGTGGGGGAGGGGATCGGCCACGAGTATCCTAACTTTTTGAAAAACAGTTGATGCCCGCTGCCGATTCCAATTATATTTTCTGGTGCTAGGCGTTGGGAATCTCGTTACACCCACCCTAGAATCGGAATAAAGTTAATTAATTCAGTTGGTTGTCTTTGGAACAGACTGGGGAGAGAATTCCACTACGCCATTACTCCAACACTCCATTTGATTATCTAATGCCAATCCAGCTTGATTCACCAGAGCTCTACCCTAATTAATCATTGCCGAATTTTTACATCTTTGCCGTTGACAGGGCTGGTTTTTTATGGTTTCAAAACTCAAAAACCCACAAAAACAAGGGAATCATAGCCATGAAACAAAAATATCTCATCATTAAGGACAGGGAAAAAAAGCAGATCAAAATTCAGGAGTATGCCGAGCTGAATAAAGAAATGCTATCCCTGCTGTGTGAAGAAGCATACGATTATATAACCATAAAAGCTGCCCTATCAGCCGGATCCGAGACGCTGATTTCTGCTTTGCGGACCCCAAATTTATATCCCCCTGGAATCTATGCCGAAAAAATTGCGTCTGCTGTTGCGGAACTGTTCAAATCGAAAGACCAGGAATCCATGGAGTTGTTTTTTGACGATGCCAACCTATTGTCCAAAAATCGTGGAGCTGCCAAAATAATCGAGCAATTTGAAGACGAGCCCGCTGAAACAGATGAAACCCTGGAGGACGATTTCGAGGATCCCTTCGACGATAAAGAGAACCTCAATAAAATGGATTCTCCCATTAAGGCTGCCGATGATGAATTTAATGAGGCCGATGACGGCAGCTAAAACCTCCCAATTTTCCAGCATTCCCTGCGGCCGAAGGCCAGTTGGGGCCAAGCCCCAAAATGGGGTTGACTTATCAGAAAGCCTGACTTAAAAGATAAATTACATTTAGTTTTTTGAGCATGCTTTAAATATTAATGTTATTACGGCCCAATTCCCAATCACTCGTAAAGCTTGAATTATCAAATAATATCAGGGTGTTAGTGCTGATTTTATTTAGCGGTTAAGCCATTCCACTTTGGCATGGTTAGGCTTTGTTGCCGTACATTTGGATTTAATTAGGTAAGGATTCGGTTTTCAAATCAAAATCGCATCAAGGAGGTGTAAATGGACAAAGAAAAGGCTTTTTACGAGAGGATGGAGAGCAAGGGAGTCTCCCGCAGGGACTTCATGAAGTTCTGTACGTTCCTCACGGCGACCATGGGACTTTCATCTTCATTTGTTCCCAAGGTGGCAGAGGTGTTTGCCGCTCCCGCCCAGCGTCCGCCGGTCATCTGGCTGCATTTTGGTGAGTGCACCGGTTGTTCTGAGGCTGTTTTGAGAGCACAGTACCCGTTTGTCGATGAATTGGTTCTTGAAATTCTTTCAGTGGAATATCACGAAACCATCATGGCCGCTGCCGGGCAACAGGCCGAGGATCAACTTCACATGGCCCTGAAAAAATACCCCGGCAAGTTTATCTGTGTCGTAGAGGGTGCCATCGCCACCAATTATGACGGTGGGTATGGAAAAATTGCCGGCCGCACCTTTCTGGAAATCGGCCAAGAGGTTTGCACCAAAGCTGCCGCGGTGATCTGCATTGGGGCATGTTCTTCCTTTGGCGGTGTTCAGGCCGCGGCACCCAACCCGGGCGGATACAAGAGTGTCGGCGAGGCCCTGGGCATCAAAACGCTCAATCTTCCAGGTTGCCCGCCGAATCCCGTCAATTTTATCGGCACCGTCATCAACTATCTCCTCCTTGGCAAACTTCCGGCTCTGGACAATCTTGGCCGCCCCCTGTTTGCCTATGGAAAAACCATCCATGATCAATGTCCGCGAAGATCCCATTTTGAAAATGAAGAGTTTGTGGAAAAATTCGGTTCCGAAGAAGCAGCCGCAGGCTACTGCCTTTACAAAATGGGTTGCCGGGGCCCGGAAACCTACAACAACTGCCCGATAGCCAAATTCAACCAGGGCACCAGCTGGCCGGTTCAAGCCGGCGCCCCCTGCATCGGGTGCAGTGAACCAGATTTCTGGGATAAATTTACCCCGTTTTATGAGGAACTTTAGGATTGAACAACAATTGAATAAAAATCCTTTTGCTTAAAAAAGGGAGGAGATCATATGGCTCAAAGAATTACGATAGATCCGATTACCAGAATTGAGGGACACCTCAGGATCGAAGTCGAGGTGTCAGGAGGCAAAGTTGTCAATGCCTGGAGCTCCGGTCAGATGTTCCGGGGAATTGAGATGATTTTAAAGGGACGCGATCCCCGGGATGCCCATCACTTTGTGCAGCGTTCCTGCGGGGTCTGAACGTACACCCATGCTCTGTCCTCGGTGAGGGCAGTCGACGATGCGGTGGGCGTTAAAATACCTACAAACGCGAGAATCATACGAAATCTTCTAATGGGCGCGCAGTTCCAGCACGATCATATCGTCCATTTTTATCATCTGCACGCGCTGGACTGGGTGGATATCGTCAGTGCGCTCAAAGCGGACCCCAAGAAAACCGCTGCCCTGGCAGACAACGTCAGCAATGCCCCCTGGGGCGGCACTGTCTATTTTAAAAATGTTCAAACGCGACTTCAAACCTTTGTGGACAGTGGCCAGCTTGGGCCTTTCTCCAACGCGTACTGGGGCCATCCGGCCTACCAGCTGCCGCCGGAAGCCAACCTGATGGCATCGGCCCACTATATTGAGGCGCTGCGTCTACAGGCCAAGGCCGCCAGAATGCACGCCATTTTCGGCGGCAAGAATCCGCACCCCCAATCACTGGTGGTCGGTGGCGTCACCTGTGTCAAGGACCTGACCGCGGGCCGTATTGCCGAATTTTTGTACATCTCCAAACAAACCCAGGATTTTATTAAAAACGTTTACATCCCGGATCTGCTGGCGGTGGCTTCCTTTTACAAGAACTGGGGCGCTATCGGCGGAACCAGCAACTTTTTGGCCTGGGGAGAATTTCCGGAAACCGACCAAGAGCCCGAAAGTCTTTTTATGCCCCGGGGCGTTGTCATGAAACGCAATCTGGGCGGGGTCAAAATGGCCCATCAGGACAAAGTTACCGAAGACGTCACCCGGGCCTGGTATGAGAAAGGCAAAGCCCTGCATCCCTATGAGGGTGAGACCAATCCCTTGAAGGAGAATCCGAAATATAAACCCGGTGACGGCAAATATTCATGGTTCAAAGCACCGCGCTATGAGGGGCAACCCTGTGAGGTCGGACCGCTCGCACGGACGTTGGTGGCCTATGGCAATGGTCACAAAGAGATCAAACCGATCGTGGACAGTGTCCTGAAAACCCTGAATGTTCCGGCCGGAGCGCTGTTTTCAACCCTCGGTCGAACGGCTGCCAGGGGCATTGAAACCGTGGCGATCGGTGACCGAATGGAGGTTTGGGTTAACGAACTGGTTGCAAATCTCAAGGGCGGTGATAGCCAAACCTATCAATCCTACGAGATGCCGAGCAGCGGCATGGGCGTCGGCCTCAATGACGTCCCCCGGGGCTCGTTGGGCCACTGGGTTCAGATCGAAGACAAGAAGATCAAAAACTACCAGTATGTGGTGCCCTCGACCTGGAACCTGGGGCCGCGGGATGCTGCTGGAAACCTGGGACCGGTGGAAGAGGCCTTGATCGGAACCCCGGTTGCCGATCCCAAGAAACCGCTGGAGGTTTTGCGAACGGTTCATTCCTTTGATCCCTGCGTTGCCTGTGGCGTTCACATCATAGACCCGGACTCCAACCAGGTCTACAAAATCAAGGCACTGTAATATAAAGAAAAAATCCGCAGCCTCCCTGTTTTTCGGGAGGCTGTGGTTTTTTTATGGGTCTTGACGAATTTCCCCTTCTGGTGTAAGTTTCATCCCTGCTTCATTCTACAGGTAAACAACTGGATGACATCAACGACGGTCCGTGGTAGGATATCCGTTTGGATCGGGTTAGGCTGTTGCAACGGACAAGGGACCACCGACAACTGACGTAACGGTTACGGTAAAATATGGACTCAAACGACAAAAATCCTTTTGATGATGTGTATGCCTCCGAGGTTATGGTGCTGGGCATCGGCTGTATTTTATACAGTGATGAGGGCTTTGGGGTGCGGGTGGTTGAAAAAATGGAAAAGCAGTACGAATTCCCGGAGAGTGTGCTGCTGGTCGATGGCGGTGTTCTGGGAGTCAACCTGCTGGGGGTGATCTCCAAACCCAAGCATCTGATTGTGGTGGATTGTATCCGTAACAAAGGGAATCCCGGCGATTTGTACCGCCTGGAAGGCGATGCTATCCCTGCAAGGATCCGGGCCAAGAACTCTTTGCATCAGGTTGATTTTTTAGAGGCGCTGACCCTGTGCCAGGCCCTTGATCATGTGCCTGAAACCGTAATCGTCGGGGTTGAACCACTGGATATTGACACCCAGAGCCTGGATTTAACCCCCCCCATCCAGGCCCAGGTCGATCCGGTGATTGAGATGGTGCTGGCCGAGCTCAAGCGTTTGGGTGTATCATACAAGAAAGGAAAAACGGATAATGTGTCTTGCAATCCCATCCAAAATAACCCGCATTGAAAATAATATGGCGACAATCGATGTTGATGGCGTTCAACGGGAAGCCAGCCTTTTGCTGCTGGAAGACGCCGGGGTCGGTGATTACGTGATTGTTCACGCCGGTTTTGCCATTCAGAGGATTGATGAGGCGGCAGCACTGGAAACGTTGAAATTTTTAAAAGAGGCGGCGGCATTTGTCGAAGGAGGAGGTTCCAACTAGAGCCGGACGTTGGATTGTTTTGAGCTGTTTTCACTGCAACTTGATCATTGGAATTTCGATCATTGGGATTTGTTTCGGATTTCGGATTTCGGATTTCGGATTTTCCCGTCCTCAGCCTGAGTTCAGATCAAAATACGAATACAACATTTTATATTGGCTGAGAATCGGCAGTAGTGTATGAGACGGGGGATTCATGCCAGACCATTGTGTTGCCAAACGGTTGAAAGTTAACGGCATTGTTCAAGGCGTCGGCTTTCGACCTTTTGTTTTTCAACTGGCCGAAAAATTCAGCCTGAGCGGGGAGGTGGCCAATACCTCTTCCGGTGTATCCATCCACATTGAAGGCGCCCCGCAAAACGTGGCCGGTTTTGAAAAGGATCTTGCCGAAAAAAGCCCGCCCCTGGCCTACATTGTCGAAATATCGAGCAAAACAGAAGCCGTCAAAAACCACACGGATTTTGCCATTGTTAAAAGCAAAGCCCAGGCTAAAATGTCCACCCTGATTTCGCCGGATATCTCGGTTTGTGACGACTGCCTGGGGGAGATGCTGACTCCCGATGATCGCCGCTACCACTATCCGTTTATCAATTGCACCAACTGCGGACCTCGCTACACCATTATTGATGACATCCCCTATGATCGTCCCAAAACGTCCATGCGGCATTTTAAAATGTGTGCCCGGTGTCAGGCCGAATACGATGACCCGACCAACCGCCGTTTTCACGCCCAGCCCAATGCCTGTGCGGATTGCGGACCGCATGTCGATCTTTTTGATAATCGCCGGCACTTGATCGCTTCCGGCGGGGATGCCGTTAAAAAGGCCGCTGAGCTGTTGAAACAGGGGCAAATCCTGGCCGTTAAAGGGCTGGGCGGTTACCATCTGGCGGCAGATGCGGCCAACACCGGGTCCGTAAAACAATTACGGCGGCGCAAGCTGCGCGAGGAAAAACCGTTTGCCATCATGTCATACGACCTCGAGGCCATCGGCCGCTATGCCCGGATGGGGCCCGAAGAAAATAAAATACTGACCAGCATCCAGAGACCCATTGTACTGCTGAAAAAAAAGAAGCCCACCGCCATTTCAAAGGAAGTTGCGCCCGGCAATAATTATTTCGGTGTGATGCTGCCGTACGCGCCATTGCACTACCTGCTTTTGGAACATGGGTTCGATGCCCTGGTGATGACCAGCGGCAATTTGAGCGAAGAACCCATTGCCATCGACAATGATGATGCTTTCAACCGCCTGGGGGACATCGCCGATTATTTTTTGACCCACAACCGTGATATTTACCTGCGCAGTGATGACTCCATTGTCCGGCATACAGCCGGAGCCAAACGCTTTTTAAGGCGTTCCCGCGGCTTTGTGCCCATACCGATTTTTTTAAAAAATGAGGTTCCTCCAATTTTAGCCTGCGGCGCCGAGTTAAAAAATACGATCTGCGTGACCAAACAGGATAAAGCATTTTTAAGCCAGCACATCGGGGATCTGGAAAATTTGCCGACCTATGAATTTTTTGAACTGACCATTGCGCATTTAAAACGTATTCTTGACATCGAACCTGAAATTATCGCCTGTGACATGCATCCGGATTACTTAAGCACCCGTTACGCGCTGGGACTGCAGGCGGATAATACAATCCAGGTGCAGCACCACCATGCGCATGTTGTCAGCTGCATGGCCGAACATAAACAGGAAGGTACCGCTGATCGGATTATCTTTTGACGGTACCGGCTATGGCAGCGACGGGGCTATCTGGGGCGGAGAAATTTTGGTCGCCCGGGAGCACGATTTTGAACGTGCCGGACATTTATCCTATGTGCCCATGCCGGGCAGCGCCGCAGCCATCAAGGAGCCCTGGCGCATGGCGGTGAGTTATTTGCAGAACGCTTACGGCAGCGACTTTCATAACCTGGGCCTTGCGGCGGTGACGGCAATTGAGTACTGAAAAGTTGACTGTTATCGGCGAAATGATATCCAAAGGAATTAATTCACCGCTGACCTCGAGCCTGGGCCGGTTGTTCGATGGGGTGGCGGCGATTTGCGGCATCCGCCAGCGGGTGAATTTTGAAGGACAGGCCGCCATGGAGTTGGAAATGGCGGCCACAGAAGACACTGGCACGATCTACGATTATGCCTGGGATGCCGGCGACGCCTACCGGATATTAACCGGACCGATTATTCGGGGGGTGGTCGATGATGTTGTCAAAGGCAAACCGATCGGTGAAATCAGTTCCCGGTTTCACCGGACCTTAATTAGTTTGTTTACCGATTTGTGTGTCCGGATCGGGAAGGAACGGGAATTGGATCGCGTTGTTTTAAGCGGCGGTGTCTTCCAAAATTCGATTCTGCTAACCGGCCTGACCCGGGCCCTGGAAGAAAAGGATTTTAAAGTTTTCAGCCACCAGCTGGTTCCCACCAATGACGGCGGAATTTCTTTGGGTCAAGCTGTGGTGGCGGCCGCTAAATTCAGACAGTAGATGTTATTTATTATCACCGCCCACTCACTGCGTTCGTTAGATGGCGCAAAGGGCGCAGAGGTATTTATATTATTTTCCTTTCTGCTGAGAGGCGCAGAAAGGAAAAAAAATTAACTCTGCGATCTCCGCGCCTCGAGCGAAGCGGGCGGTGAAAATTAACCACATTAAGGATATTTAGCATGAGTCTAAAACATATCGATGAATATCGAGATTCAGATATCGCCAAATCGCTTATCCAAAAAATTAAAGCTGCCAGCAAACGGCCCGTGCGGTTGATGGAGGTTTGCGGGACCCACACCGTTTCAATTTTTCGCAGTGGAATTCGCACCGTTTTGCCGGCCACCATTTCCTTGCTGTCCGGGCCGGGTTGTCCCGTTTGCGTCACCGATCAAACTGAAATCGATGCGTTTATCGAGTTGGCACGCCTGGAGGACGTTATCATCACAACCTTTGGAGATCTAATGCGGGTTCCGGGCACAACCTCTTCCCTGCAAAAGCAAAGGGCCGAAGGCAAAGATATCCGGGTGGTTTATTCGACCTTTGATGCCCTTGAAATTGCCAAAACGAATCCGAACAAAAAAGTGGTGTTTCTTGGCGTCGGCTTTGAGACCACCGCCCCCACCATCGCGGCAGCCATTTACTCTGCCGACCAGATGCAGGTGGATAACTTTTCGGTTATTTCCGCCCATAAGCTGGTACCGCCTGCACTGGAGGCTTTAATGGCCACTCATAATGTAAACATCGACGGCTTTATTTTGCCCGGGCACGTTTCGGTGATTATCGGTGAAAAGGCCTATTTGCCGTTTAACGAGCGGCATCAAATCCCTTGTGTCATCGCCGGGTTTGAACCGATTGATATTCTGCAGGCGATCACTATGCTGGTCGAACAGATCGAGAACGGCACACCGCAACTGGAAAATGCTTACACGCGCGCGGTAACATATGAAGGCAATACCAAAGCCCAAAAAATGCTGGACAAGGTCTTTGAACCGGCCGATACCTGCTGGCGGGCCATTGGGGTCATTCCCCAAAGCGGTCTGAAGATCCGCCAGAAATATGAAGGCCACGATGCGGGTAAGATTTTTGATATCAAGATTACCGGGTCCATGGATCCGAAGGGTTGCGCCTGCGGTGAAATTTTAACAGGTACCAAAACCCCACCGGAATGTCCTCTGTACAAAACGGTGTGCACTCCGATTGATCCGGTGGGGCCCTGCATGGTGTCGACCGAGGGAACCTGTGCGGCATACTATAAGTACCATGTTTGAATGCGGAATTCGGAATGGGGAATGCGGAGTGGAGAATGGGGAATGTGGAATGCGGAGTCTGAAATGCAGATTGATCGGCAACGCAAAGCCTTTGGTTCTGGCTATAATGCATTTTTTAATCTATAACGATTAAAATATGATCGTGGGAGCGGCTTCCAGCCGCGAATATCTGAGATCGCGGCTGGAAGCCGCTCCCACAATGTCATTAATCGAATAATCTTGGTAGCCAGATAATTGAGAGCCGGGGATTAATAATAATCAACTGACAACATTCAACTGACAACGGACCATTTAAATGAAAAATGACAAAATTTTATTAGACCACGGCAGCGGGGGCAAAATTTCCCATCAACTGACCATCGATATGCTGCTGCCTGTTTTTAACAATCCGATCCTGGCCCAGTTAAATGACGGTGCCATATTGGAACTCGATGGCCGGCGGGTGGCTTTTTCAACCGATTCTTATACGGTGGACCCTATTTTTTTCCCTGGCGGCAATATCGGTGATTTGGCCATCAACGGAACCGTCAACGACGTTGCCATGTGTGGCGGCGACCCGCTTTATTTGAGTGTCGGCCTGATTATCGAGGAAGGCTTTCCCGTTAAAGATCTTGAAACCATTATCAGTGAAATGGGCAGGGCGGCCGAAATGGCGGGGGTGACTGTTGTCACGGGGGACACCAAGGTCGTGCCCAAAGGTGCGGTAGACAAAATTTTCATCAATACGTCCGGTCTGGGCTTGATATCGCCGGATGTAAACATTGCCAGCCATCATGCCCGGCCGGGGGATCAGATTATTTTAAGCGGCACCATCGCCGATCACGGCATTACCATTTTAACCCAGCGTGAGGGCCTGACCTTTGAAACCAGCATAACCAGTGATTCCGCACCCCTGAATCACATGGTCAACCAAATGTTCACCGTCAGCAAACAAATCCACGTATTGCGGGATCCCACCCGGGGCGGGGTGGGGACCGCTTTAAATGAAATTGCTGAAAAATCAAAAACGGGCATCAGAATTTTTGAAGAGCAAATACCATTGAAAAAGGAAGTGGCTGCAACCTGTGAGTTGCTGGGTTTTGATCCGTTGTATCTGGCCAATGAGGGCAAGTTGCTGGCTTTTGTTTCGGCAGCGGATACCGAAGCGGTACTGGCAGCCATCCGGCAGAATCCCTTTGGCCACGATGCCATCGTAATCGGCGAAGTGGTCGACGATCACCAGGGCCGGGTAATTATGGAAACCCGCATCGGCGGCAGCAGGATTGTGGATATGTTGGCGGGAGAGCAGCTCCCGCGCATCTGCTGATTTTTCTTTTCTGAATGGATCTTTTTCCGATGGGCGGCGTTCTCCGCAGGTTTTTGACCTCGACGTACAAGATGTACGCCTCGGCCAAAAACCTTTGTGCGGCCTTGCCCATCGAAAAAATCTCTCATTCAGAAAAGAAAAATGCAAAATGTGGGGCCTCAAAGCCCGGTTTAACACGATAGATCTAATTCTTGTGTTTTGTGGGAGCGGCTTTCCAGCCGCGATGGTAAATGTTGCCAAATCTCGCAGAACGTTGATCATGCCGGACAGATTATGGCTAAATTCTGTTTTACTTTTACCATCTTATTTTGCTTTGTTTTCTCAGCTGCGGACTGCGAGGCGAAGCGCGAACATGTGATCCGGGGTCGCACGATGGGGACTACCTATAGTGTCAAGGTGGTTACTGCGTCTTCTGAAGGTGTTGCAGGGGTCAAGGAAAAAATTGATAAACGCCTGGATGAGATCAACCGGAGCATGTCCACCTATCAAAAGGACAGCGAAATCAGCCGGTTTAATCGAGTTAAGGATGTCGGACAGAAATTTAAAATTTCCAATGATTTCTTCCAGGTAATGAAGGCCGGCCAAAAGATTCACCGGCTTTCCAACGGGGCCTGGGACGGTACCGTAAACCCCCTGGTGGATCTTTGGGGATTTGGGCGTAACGGCCGCCAGAATAAAATCCCACCCAAAAGCGAAATTGCCGCCCTTTTGTCTGACATTGGCTTTGCAAATATCGAAGTGTTGAGTCCCGGATTTCTGGTGAAAAAACAGGCCGCCGTCACCGTTGATCTGTCTTCCATTGCCAAAGGATATGGTGTCGATGAGGTAGCCGTCTTGCTGCGCAGCCTGGGTTATCAGAACTATCTGGTTGAAATTGGCGGGGAAATTTTCGCCGCCGGCCACCGGCAAGACAACTCCCGCTGGCGCATCGGAATCAACCGTCCCCGGGCAGATGCCGCCTTTGGAGCTGTTTATGCGGTTGTTGCCTTGGGTGACCAGGGGTTTGCAACCAGCGGTGATTATCGCAATTTTTTCGAAGTCGACGGGGTTCGGTATTCCCATGTGATTGATCCGCGAACCGGTTTTCCGGTTTCAAACGGGGTGGTGAGTGTTTCGATTATATCCGCTAATTGCACGTTGGCCGATGGGATTGCAACGGCGGTGATGGTGATGGGCGTGAAAAAAGGCCTGGAAATGATTGACCGGCTTGATGGGGTCGAAGGTCTCATTGTGGCTGAGCAAAACAACGGCAAGTTGGCGGATTTCCATTCAAACGGTTTTAAAGGAATACTTGAGCGATAGATTATAATTGACATCACGCTGTATTTATTATAAAAAATGAGATTATGAGGCCCGCTTTACTTCTACTCTGAATTTATTATTGCTATCGGGTCATGAATGTCTAATTAAAAAAGCGAGGGCTTCCATGCGATTCTTATTCCGGGAAATGTTTGAGTGGATACTCAGCCGGCCTTTAATCGTCATGATTATAATAGCAGCGATAACTTTTGTTTTCGCATGGCGGTTGCCGGATCTCTCATTTAAAACCTCCATCTATGATCTTCAGATAGAAGACCTTCCCGAAACCGCTCAATACAATGCCTTTAAAAAAATATTTGGCTCCGACGAGATCATCCGGGTTGTCATTAAATGCAGACAATGTATTTGATTCCATTACCTTCCGCAAGGTTGAGCAACTTGCTGAGAATGCCGCCGCCATCGAGGGTGTCAGGCGTGTTATCAGCCTTCCGGGAGTTAAAAAGGCGGTTGATGTTTCCGGTAGTTGGGATATGGAAAAATTTTCAGCCCTGGTGTCACCGGTGGATTTATTTCAGAAAAATCTTATTTCCATTGACCGCAAAACCACGGCTCTGACACTGGTCCTGAAAACTGACGCCGACTCTGATAAGGTAATCCAGGGCGTTCGGAAACTGCTTGCCGATGGCCCCAAAGACCTCAAGCTTTATCAGATCGGCATGCCCCTTGTCTCGGAGGCCCTGGTCCAATTTACCGAAAAAGACTTTTTTCGTCTACCCCCCCTTACTTTTCTGCTGATTGCCATCATTCTTTTCTGTTTGTTTCGCAAGGTGCAATATGTCCTGCTCCCGCTTGCATCTATGGGATTGGCGCTGGTTTGGACCTTCGGTTTCATGACGTATCTTCGTATACCGCTGTCGATGCTGACGATGATCGTCCCTGTTTTTCTGGTTGCGGTGGGAACGGCCTATTGCCTGCATATCGTTTCAGAGTATGTAACCTGTCAGCGCGAAGCAAAATCACCCACGGACGCAGTCTTCCAGACCTATTCCAACATCGCCCTGCCCACCAGTTTAGCAGTTTTGACCACCGCCATTGGATTGGGGTCTCTTCTGGTGAACCGGATTTCTGCCATCCAGGAATTTGCGATTTTCTCGTGTTTCGGTATTTTCAGCATTCTGATCATTGTTATGACTTTTCTGCCGGCGGCCCTGAGCTTTATTCCCCTGCCTGCCAAAGAGTCGAAAAAACGGACTGGCACCACCCCTTTCTTTCATCGCGTTATCGAAAAAATTATAGATCTGAACCTTAATCACCAGAAAATAGTTTTGCCGATCATCGGGGTGGTGGTCCTGATATGTCTGATCGGCATTTTTCGTATTCGGGTCGAGACCAATCCGGTAGGGTATTTAAGAGATGGAACCCAGGTAAAAGACAACTTTAACGATATTTACCAAACATTGTCCGGAAGCTTTCCCATCAATATCGTCATGGGACAGCCCGAGGCCGATTATTTCGAAGATCCTCAACATCTGGCTGATATTGCCCGCATTCAGGAGTTTTTGGTCACGTTGCCCGGTGTCGACAAAACGTTGTCCTTTGCAGACTATTTGAAGCTGGTCAACTATGTTCTCAACCATTTCGAGCCCAAGTACTACACTTTGCCCGAAGAGGGTTTTGAATTAAGGATGCTGATGAACAATTATGCCACCATCCTTGGCGAGGACATGCTCACGCGGTTCATAAATTCCGATTTTTCAAAAGCCAACATTCTTTTACTGACCCATATTTCAAGTTCGCGTGACTTTCTTGAAATACGGGAAAAGACACTCACCTTCGTCGAGCAGCATTTTTCAAAAGATTTGAACTGGGAAGTGACCGGGCTTGGCATGGTCATCGCCGCCAGCAGTCATCAGTTGACGATCGGGCAAATTAAAAGCCTATCTATCACCATGATTCTGGTATTCGGGATCATGTTCACCCTGTTTTTATCGAGCAAAGTGGGCCTCATCGCCATCATCCCCAACCTTTTTCCCATTATCATAAATTTTGGAATCATGGGATGGCTTGGAATCGAGCTTTCTATGGTAACCAGCCTTATCGCCAGTATCGCAATCGGACTGGCGGTGGACGACACCATTCATTATTTAACACGATACAACCGAGAATTCAGAAAGGATCTTGATGATGAGCGGGCGATCCGGGATACCCTGCATCATGTAGGGCGGCCGATCATCTTTACAACCATTACAATCTGTGTGGGGTTTTCCGTCTTATTTTTCTCAAACTTCAAACCGACGGCCATATTCGGCGTTATGATGGTGATCACATCGTTGTCGGCGCTTGTCGGGGACCTGATTCTGCTGCCATCGTTAATTCGACACGTCGAGCTGGTGACCCTGTGGGATCTGGTGCGATTAAAGCTCGGCAAAGAGCCCCGGATGGGGATTCCGCTTTTTAACGGATTATCCCGTACCCAGTTTCATTACATTCTTATGGCCGGCTCAATTACAAAAATTGACACCGATGAGGTTTTGTTCCGTAAAGGGGATTCCAGCAATTCAATGTACACCCTTATCTCCGGCACCGTAGACGTTTTTGATCCGGTTAGAGATGATGAACTTGAACACCATCCTGAAAGTCGCATACTGATTAACCAGTTGAAAACGGGAGATGTCTTGGGCGAGATGGGATTTTTGCGTTCCGCGCCACGCTCGGCAACGGTCATCGCCACCTCTCCGGTTGAGCTTTTGAAAATTAATTGGAAAATGATCAAACGATTGCAGTGGCTGTATCCTCCCACATCCCACAAATTTTTTTTGAATCTCATGGGGATTATATGCGACCGGCTCGAATCCCTAACCGAGTGTTTTGCTGAGATAAAAATGCAGGATGATGCCAGGGACTTGTGCAGTAAAGGCAATTTTCTAAAAATCCTGGACATGGAAATCAAGCGTTCGCGAAGCCAGGGCACCAGCCTGTCACTTTGTATTATGAAACTAAACTTTGAAAACACCGGTTCAGGCAACCCGGATGTAGAGCGGATAATAAGTACCCTGGGAAAGTCTTTTGCACGGGAAATTCGGAGCTGGGATACGCTGAGCCGTTATGGGAGGAAGACATTTGCGCTCCTTTTGCCGCAACTTTCGATCGATGAGGCTAAACGGCTCTGCAACCGGTTACAACGCATTTCAGAGGACCATCAGATTGAGCCCGGAGACAGCCGGGTAAAATTGGCTGTTGGTCTGGCTGAACTGACGCTTGATAAGGAAGAAAACAGTTCGGACCTGATTGAAAAGGCCATAGCTTATTTTTAAATCTAAGCTGTTTTTAACAGAATGTTACCATCCCCTTCTTTGCCTTTGAGCTTTGACCTTTCAGCTTCGAGATTTTCCACCTTCCGCCCAATACAGGATGCCCGACGCCTTTATTTTACCATTTATGCCGATCCACAACATTGACATCCTAGAACACCTTCCTTATTTTTTCCAAGAGTCATTCAAATCCATCAACCAAATAAATGTAGCATCATGAAACTCTATCTGGAAAGCCTGGGTTGTGCCAGAAATCAAGTTGACAGCGAAATTATGACCGGACGGCTGAAAAAGGCCGGCTGGACAATTACCCTGGATCCCGAAGAGGCCGAGACCATTGTGGTCAACACCTGCAGCTTCATCGAGGATGCTGCCCAGGAGTCTATCGATGTTATTCTGGAACTGGCAGAATATAAAAAGGAGGGCCGCTGTAAGCGTCTGGTGGTCACCGGGTGTCTCCCCGAGCGTTATCGTGAAGAAATCTTAAAATCACTGCCGGAAGTGGATGTTCTGTTAGGCACCGGTGCTTTTGATCAGATTGCCAATGCCGCCCGGGAGCCGAAGTATTCGCATCTGTGCGTCTTGCCTGATCCGGATCTGACGGCGATGCAAACCGAGGATGACCCCCGGGATTTAACCGCACCCCACCTGGCCTATCTGAAGATTGCCGAAGGCTGCAGCAAATCATGCACCTATTGCATCATTCCGAAGTTGCGCGGAAAACAAAAAAGCCGCCCGCCGGAAGATATTGTTTCGGAAGCCACTCAGCTTATTGCTGACGGTGTCAACGAACTGGTGCTGGTTGCACAGGATACCACTGCCTATGGCAATGACCTGCCGACCCGGACGAATCTCAGCCGGTTGATGGAAAGACTTGCCAATATCCCCATCGATGATCTCAGCAGAACAACCCAACCCTGGCTCAGGGTCCTGTACGGGCACCCTGAAAGTATCGAAAACTCTTTTATAGAAGCCCTGGCTGCGCATAGCCACCTGTGTTCATATTTTGATGTTCCCGTCCAGCATGTCAGCCCCGGCGTTTTAAAACAGATGGGTCGCCGGTATACGAAAGACGATCTTTACCGTCTATTTGATCGCGTCCGTGATCGAATTCCGGAGGCCGTGCTGCGAACCACCATTATCGTCGGGTTCCCGGGGGAAACGGATAACGATTTTGAAGAGCTTTTGCAATTTGTCGAGCAAATTCGTTTTGATCATTTAGGTGTATTTGTTTACTCGGATTCTGACGATCTGGCCTCCCACCACTTATCCCACCATGTTCCCAGGGCGCTGGCCACCGACCGCTACCATCAGCTCATGTCCGCCCAGTCCGCCATTTCATCCGAAAATAACCGTAAATATATCGGCAAAGCAGTCAAAGTCCTGGTGGAAGAGTCCCTTGAGAACCATCTTTTTGCCGGCCGGACAAATTTTCAGGCACCGGAAGTAGATGGATTAACTTATATTAACACCGCTAAAAAGCCTTTTGGATTGAAAATTGGAAGTTTTGCTGATATGCGAGTGACGGACACGATGGAGTATGACCTGATGGGAGAGGCGATATGAGTGACCTTAGGCAGAAGATCCTTTCTGCAGTTGAAGCTGACCTGGTTGATATTGAAAAAGCCCTTTCTGATAATTTAAATCCATACCTGGATCTGGTTTCCGATGTGGCCGGTCACATCCTGTTCAGCGGCGGCAAACGCTTGCGGCCTTTATTGATGGTCCTTTCAGCCAGGATGTGCGGTTATTCCGGCGACTATGAGAAAACGTTTTCAACGGCATTGGAATATTTGCACACGGCTACCCTGCTGCATGACGACCTGGTGGACGAAGCCGCTATGCGCCGGGGCAAAACCGTGGCCCACGCGACCTGGGGTAATTCCATCACCGTCCTGGTAGGCGATTACCTGCTGGCCAGAGCGCTGTCTATTTCGGCCGGTACCGGCAGGCTCAGGGTCGTTCAAGTCCTGGCCGAACTTACCGAGAATATGTCCCAGGGTGAAGTTCATCAGCTGATGCGCAAGGGTGATATCAAGCTGACTGAAGATGAGTATATGATGGTTATCCGCCGTAAAACCGCCGTGCTGTTTGAAGCCGCCTGCCAGGTGAGCGCAATTATTGCCGAAGCGCCCGAGGAAAAAGAAAAGGCCCTGGCAGAATTTGGCTATAACCTGGGGATAGCGTTTCAAATGGCCGATGACCTGTTTGATTATACGCTGCAGACGGCTGATTTCGGCAAGGAGGTGGGCGCTGATCTCAGAGAGGGAAAATTGACACTGCCGGTGATTTACGCATTGAAGCAGGCGCGGCCGGAAGACCGGGATTTCATGATAAAAATTATCCAGGACAATGATTTTGTCGCCGAGGATTTTAAAACCCTGGTTGAATTGCTGGAAAAATACGGTGGTATCGATTACACTCAAAAAACCGCCGCTGCTTATATCGAAACGGCCAAGGCCGCCCTATCCATTTTTCAACCTTCGCCAACCAAACAAACCATGCTGGATATTGCGGACTATGCGCTCGCGCGGCGGGTATAGAGTAATAGTTAAATAGAGAATTAGTTAAATAGAAAAATAGTTTGTCAGTCCGATAGTCAGATAGGATAAAATCCGATTTTACTATTTAACTAATCGACTATTCAACTAATATACCTTCTTTGCCCTTGATTCCAAACGATTTTTCATTTATACCGCAATAGATTCCAAGTTACTATCTCACATAGGAGTTAAACAGCATGCGGACATTTTTTACCAAATTTAGCGCTTTGATGCTGGTGTCATTCAGCCTGGCCCTGGTGCTGATGACATCCGGCACCGGGCAGGCCAAGGAGTCTGCCACCACCAAAACATATGTAGTCGTGGGAACGGCTGCGATGCATGGCGGCAATGTGACTGCCGCCCGGGAAAAAGCCATTACCGACGGTCTGGTAACGGCCGTGGCGTTAATGACCAAAGAGCTACTGGAGGTAGAATCTCTGGTGGATAATTTTTCACAGCTAAATGAGCTGTTGTTTGATCAGACCAGTACTTTCATCCAGGGATATAAAGTGCTGACCGAAGCCGGTCAGGATAAATCCTACCGGGTTGTTGTTCAAGCCACGGTGTCCGGTAAAAAAATATCCAAAAAATTGACCGATGCGGGAATTTTGCGGGCCTCAACAACCCTGCCGAGCGTATTATTTCTTGTCGCCGAACAAAATTTGGAGCAGGAATCTCCCCTGTTTTGGTGGAGCCCCCTGGGATCAAGTTTCATCCCCATTGCCGAAGCCGCTATGGTTGAGCGCATGCAGGAGGCCGGTTTCACGATTGTAAACCATCGGGGTGCCCGCAACCGCCCCCTGGTTAACTGGGATGATATAAATAAGCCCGATCTAACGGATCTGGAAGCGGCGGAACTCGGCGCGGCCCTCAAAGCTGATGTCGTCGTACTGGGGACATCGTTTGCAAGTCCGTCGACAAATATCATGGGATCGGCCATGCGATCGTTTAATGGAACGGTTTCGTTGCGGGCATTGCGTTCGGATTCAGCCGAACCGATGGTAAACCTGACCCGCACGGCGGTTGCCGTTAGCGAAGAAGACGCCGTCGGCGGCAAAGAGGCCCTGGTGGATGCCGGTGCCATGGCGGGACCCGCATTGGCCGAGGAATTGATTACTGCCTGGCAGAAACAGGCCGGCCGACCGTCGGTGGTTGAAGTGGTCATTGTGGGCACCAATCAACTTGCCCATTATGTCAAATTTCGCAAGACCCTGAACACCATCACCGGCGTGGAAGGCATTCGGGTCAAGGAGATCAAGCCCAATGAGGCGACCCTGCAGGTTGAATACATTGGCAAACCCCAGGATCTGGCTGCAGCCCTGATGCAGCAGAATTTTCAATCATTCGGTATTAATATTTTCGAAGTGACCCCGGAGCAACTGAAAGTCGAGCTTTTGCCAGGATAGACTTAAAAAAAATGCTTAAAATGCACTAAAGTGCCTGAAGTGCCTAAAATTTATTAATTCTATCTGCAATGTCTATTTAACGGTTGTCAGGTGGTCTAAAAGGCCTTGACACAGACAGCAACCGGTGCTACTCAAGCATGAAATCTATAAAGGCACGTAGCTCAGGGGGAGAGCGCTACCCTGACACGGTAGAAGTCGGGAGTTCAAATCTCCCCGTGCCTACCACTTTATATTTAATGAATTGCCTAAAAACCGTTCAGAAATGAGCGGTTTACTTTTTGGGCGGCTCACATAATCTTAAATGACCGAGTTAAATAACCAGAATTCTTTTAATAACGACAGCAAAACCCCGGCCCTGTGGGGCTGGCCCACCTACCTGAGCATCGTTATCGCGTGTATCATTTTAATTTTCGCGGCCACCATGGTGGATCTCAAGCAAATCTGGCGTGAAATTGAGGCCTGTGATAAGCGCTATGTCATACTCGGTGCCCTGGCCCATTATGCGACTTATCTCGTGCGCGGCATGCGCTGGCGCCGATGTTTGATTCATCTGCCCGTAACGGCCGGCAGCATCAAATTTGGATTGCTTGTATTCTTTTATAATTTCGTGGACAATCTCGTACCGGCCAAGCTGGGAGATTTGTATGCAGCCCATTTGGCCCGCATCAACTTTAAGATTCGGCGGTCCGCTGCCCTGGGCTCGATTGTTTTTTTGCGCATGCTCGATGCCTGGATAATTTTGTCGCTGGCCTCGCTGGTCTGCTGGGTATTATTTGCAGACCACCTGCCCAAAGCAGTCGTTTGGAGTCTGATCGGCGGCGGACTTATTGCGGTGGGGGCCACCTCCATTATGGTGGTGTTTTTTTTATTCAAGCGCAAGCTTCCCGGCTGGATACCGGGAAAAATTCAGCATATGATTCAAGCATTTCAAACCGGTATGTGGCCCCGACCCAAAGAATTATTTCCGATTGCCGTCTTAACACTGATGATTTGGGCACTGGAAACCGTGTGGATTTTTTCTCTGTTGCAGGCTTTCGGTATTTCATTCGGTTTGACAGAGGCGGTTTTTTTAACGATGATACCCCTGCTGGCATCGGCTTTTCCGATCACACCATCCGGCGCCGGTGTGGTGGAAATCACTCTTTACAGCTGTTTGCGTGTATTGGACCTGTCGTCGCCGATTGCAGCATCCCTGACGGTGGTCAACCGCTTTTTAGATTACTGGCTTCACATTGCCCTGGGAGTGCTGACATGGTCTGTTCGGCGCGTGATCGGCCTGCGAACCTGGCGGGATGTGCCCATGAATAATTTTGACAAAGAAGATTCATCAGGCCCGGCCAATGCGCGGGGCACATTAGATGGACGTTAATCTGTTCTGCGTGCAAAGTTGGTCTGCCGGTTGGCCCGTTGCCGGTTAGCCCGTTAAGAAAGGATCTTTCCGATTTTAAACCGGCCTGCGGGCTAACGGGGTAAACGGGCAACCCGCTTAAACGTGAACCGTTTAAACCAAATCGCAACGCAGTATTTGGGCGTTAGATGGGGTTTTGAAACCACTTCAAGAAATTGTTGAGGAGAATACGTGTTATGGCGCTGATAGGTTCCATCCCGCGCAGGAGTGTGAATCTGGCACCCGGAAGTCTGCGGACGCTTATTAGCTGTATAATCGGCAATAAGGTGCAGCAAGGGCCGGCAATAGAGGCGTTCTACCGGAAATTTGGGCAGTGGCTGGGAACGACCCACGTTTTTGGGGCCTCTTCCGGCCGTACGGCCTTCCAGCTGGCGCTGGAATCTTTAAACCTGGAAAAAGGGGCCGAGATTATTTTTCCGGTGTTCACATTTCCCGTCATCCCCATGGCAGCCAAGATGCTGGGTTATAAGCCGGTATTTTGCGATGTTGACCCGGTGACATACAATTCAGGGCCGGAACATGTTGAACCGAAAATATCGGATAAAACCGGTGCCATCCTGGCCACCCACCTGTTCGGTCAACCATGCCCCATCCAGCCCCTGGCAGATCTTGCCCGGCAGCGCAATATCCGGCTTCTTGAAGATTGTGCCCATGCCTGTGGTGTACGAATAGACGGCCGGCAGGCCGGAACTTTTGGGGACATTGGTATATTCAGTTTTGCCGAAGGCAAGAATATGCCCTGCTTTGGCGGCGGCGCCATTGCAACGGCTGACGAAGAAATTGCCGGGCGGGCTGCCAACCTGCTGTCCAAAGCCCCTGTCGTGGCAAAAGATGCCGCCATCAAAAAGGCCTTTTCAATCTGGGCGTTATGGCTGATGACCCGGCCGTTTATCTTTGGGATTTCTGTTTTCCCGGCTCTGCGGCTGAAGCTCTTGATGCACCAGACCTTGATGGATTCAGCGGTGGGTGACGATTTGTTGGAAGAATTCAGAAACTTGAACCCGCGGATCAGCCGCATGACCAACCTCCAGGCGGCCATCGGTTTGCTGCAACTGGACCATATCGATGCTTTCAATGAAGGCGCCCGGCAAAATGCCCGCACCCTGACCGAAAACCTGGGCGAGGTGCCCGGGATCAAAACCCCGGATGCAGTTGAAGGGGACCATATTTACGTATATTATCCCCTGACGGTGGATCCGGCCCGGCGTGACGACCTGCGGCATCATCTCCTGAGAAACGGCTTTGATACCAAAACCACAGATATGTCCGACTGCTCGGCCCTGGGGCCCTTCCGGGAGACCGATGCCTCCATCGATCAACAGGGCCCGGCCAAAGAGGCATCCATTTTAGAAATTTGTGTCTACCCGGTGATATCCCGGGAAAAAATGCACCGACTGGCCGACGCAATTCGCTCCTGGGCTGCGTTGGCCTAAAAGGGGCCGCCATCTATTATGAATGCACCCGACGATAACGAACCAGTTGAAAACTTCATTGATGTCCCGGACGGCAAAATCCATTACCTGGACTGGGGCGGGACCGGGTTGCAGGCCCACCTGCTGCATGCCAATGGGTTTTGCGCGGGGACGTATTCCCCTTTTGTCAAACACCTGACCGGTGACCTGCATGTCATGGCCAGCGATATTCGCGGTCATGGCGGTTCGCAGCTTCCCAGCAGCCAGCGGATTCACCATTGGAATGTATTTGCCGAAGATTTAAAAGCCCTTATAGAAAAGACCATGTCGCCGCCGATTATCGGCATGGGGCATTCCCTGGGAGCGGTAACCACTTATATTGCGGCGGCAACATATCCCCGGCTTTTTTCGTGCCTCATATTGATCGACCCGACCATTTTGCCCCGGCGCTACCTGTGGCCGATGGCTGTTATGAGAATGTTCGGCCTGGCTGCAAAAATACCGCTGGCAAAGTCTGCCCGTCGCAGGCGCAAAACGTTTCAGGGCAAAAAAGAGGCCTTGAAACGCTTTGCTTCGGGGCGGGGTATCTTCAAATACTGGTCCAAGGATTTTGTGGAGGCCTATCTGGAGTGCGGACTGCTCGAAAAAGACCCGCAAACAGCCGTCCTTACCTGCGACCCGGAGCATGAAGCCCAAATTTTCGAATCCGTTCCCCTCGATGTTTGGACATACGCTTCAAAGATTTCCTGCCCGGTGCTGGCCATTCGAGGGCAGCACTCAGGTGCTTTTACGGTGGATGCAGCCGAGCGCCTGGGCAGGCCTGATTGCCGATTTTGAACTGATAACCATCCCCGGAGCCGGCCATTTCGTGCCCATGGGAAAACCGGTTGAATGTGCGCGGGTGATCAATGAATTTATTCAGCGCAGGAAAATATTAGCTCATAGCTGATAGTCTAAGGGATTGAAATCATTTTACAATGATTAGGGCGGGCCACTGCTCGGCGCGGTGAAGCTTTTGCGAAGACGGGTGCCCGCCAATATGCATGCTATCTATGCATTCAGGTCGGCATTGGTGGCTGACCTTACGCGCTCACATTCCCGCCGCGGCGCATAGGCGTCAATTTAAGAATTTATTAATGCCGGTTTAATGGTGGGAGCGGCTTCCAGCCGCGAATCACAGTTACCCTGATAGTGCAGATCGCGGCTGGAAGCCGCTCCCACAATCTATAGCATAACCTGCTTAAATTAAATAGAAAACAATCCTTTTAGAAATCCGCAATCCGCAATTCGAAATCCCAAATCGCAAAACTTGCTTTTACTCATGCTTGTGCGGGTAGGTGCCGTGGGGGTGGGCGTGGACATGCTTGTGCACGTAAAGCCTGTTGTCTAAAAGGATCCTTCCGTCCTGCATGGTATATAGCGCATTGGTGGTGTCTGCCAGAAAATCGATATCATGGGAGATGATCAGATAGGAGAGCTCCAGTTTGGCAAGGATATCCGTAATTATTTTCTGAGTTTTGGTATCAAGCCCATTGATCGGCTCATCGAGAAGCAGAATCTCCGGTTCCATGGCCAATACGGTCGCCAGTGACACCAGTCGTTTTTCCCCCCCCGACAGCTTGAAGGTGACGCGATCCTCAAAATCGGTTAATCCCAGATAAGACAGGGTTGTGCGGGCAATATCAATTGCTTCGGCCTTTGGCTTGCCTAAATTCAGCGGGCCGAAGGTCACATCTTCCAACACCGTAGGTGAAAAAAGCTGATCGTCGGAGTCCTGAAACAGCAACCCGATGCGTCGGCGGACTTCCGAAAAGCCCTTTTCATCACAGACGGGTTGGCCGAAAATTTCCAGTTGTCCCGCTTCCGGTTTCAGCAATCCCATTATGATATGCAAGAGGGTCGTTTTACCACTGCCGTTAGGGGCCACCAGTCCCATCTTTTCGCCACGGTGAAATTTCAAATCCAGATTTTCAAGAACCGGATCGGCTCCCGGATAGCGAAAAGTGATACCTTTTAGGTTAATTAGTATTTGGCTTGAGTTCATATGAGATCTTTATCCCTTTAACAGTGTGTTTTATTAAATTTCCGGTATCAGTTGCTTGTTGCGGGTTCCGGGTTGCGCGGTGACAAACAGACCAATCCGCAATCCGAAATTTTCAGTACACTTCCATCAAGACCAGAACAATGACAATGCCTGTCATCAGCATGGAAAACATCAAGCCGGCCGGGCCGGCTTTGTATTCCTGTAAGCTGTAAAAAGTACCCTTGAATCCGCGGCAAAGCATCGCCTGGTGCACGCGATGGGCCCTGGATGTTGCCCGTACCAGAAGCATGCCAACGACATAGGCATAGGTCCGGTAGGTATGTAAATTGGTTTTAGGTTGAAAGCCCCGAATCCTCGCGGCTCTGATCAGTCGCTGATATTCCTGTTCGAGGACGAAAATGTACCGGTAACTCATCAAGAGCAAAAGGATGATCTTTTGCGGAACACACAACTGTTTTAACGCATACCCCAGGGTGGCAAATTTCATCGTTGCGATCAGGGCGATCATTGATAGTAAAATCGCATTGGATTTCAACGTGATCCGGGCTGCCAGCATTATCCCTGCCCCGGAAAGGGAAAGCGGCCCGATCTGAAATCGGGGTTGACCGCCATAGGTCAGCGGTACCACCACCCATAAGAGCAAAATCAATCCGTTTACGACACCCATGCGCTTGACGACCGCTTTAATTCCCAATCCGGCGCTGATGATCAAGGCCGATGAAATCACCACCGCTATTAACAAAACCGGAAATTGATTGGAAAAGGCAACCACAAAGCAATATACCGTGGCCACGATTACACGGATGCGCGGGTCGAGTTTGTGAATGATGGAATTACCGCTGGCAAAGGGTTCTGAAATCATAGGGTACAGTTGTATTTCATTTTGATTTGATCGCGGCTGGAAAGCCGCTCCCACGTTGCAAAAAAAGTGGGAGCGGCTTTCCAGCCGCGATGAGCATATGTATAGCTTAAGATTGGTTTAATTATTTTTTCTTACGGTTGTGAAAATAAGCCCCAATTCCCACCAACCCGATGATATAGCCGATGCCTCCCAGGATATCGCCGATGTCGGGCCCCTTAGCGTTAGATTCGGCCAGCATCTCAAGCACGGGTCTCATTTTTTTATCCAGGGCTTTTTCAACGATGGCTTCGATTTCCGCCCGGCTCGGTCCGGCATAAACCGCCGTCTGGCGTCTCTGCATGTTGATGATCGATTGGGTCATCCGGGCTTAGGGGTTTGTTGCGGGTATTGGTTTTTTCCACTTGCGAGTCATCTGCAGGATGACCGGCATGGCCATCATCCACCGGCAGGGTCCACTCTGCCCGGTGCCCCATGCCTGCATTCAGAATTATCTTTAGATCTGTCAGTTGCGGGCGCTTGAAAGAAAATTCACCCTGATCGTTGGTTCGCCCGGTGAGAAGAACAACTCCGCTGGAATCGGAGACGATAATGTTGCCCCCCACAATTTTTTTCCCGCCGCTGAATTTGCATTCAACATATACGATGTCACCTTCAGCCCAGGCAAATACGTTGACCCGGTGGGCCCAGGCATTGCCGGTCACGAGGAATGACCCCAAAAAAACAAATATAATAATCCGATACAGTTTCATTTGTAAAAGCCCCCCCCTCAGGGTTACATCATTTACAAAGGCAATCAGCTATTTGTATGGCTTTTGCAACATCATTAAAATTCCAAGCACCAAATATCAAATTCCAAATAAATTCCAATGACCAAATTTCAAATTCAAAACTTATGTCTGTTGTATCGGTGCCACTGGCATAACGATTCACAGGCCAAACTTAATAAAGCGATACGGGCTAACTGCAGTGAATGTTTTGGTCATTGAATATTGAAGTTTGAATTTTATTTGTAATTTGGTGCTTGGGATTTGTGATTTTTTTCAATTCTTCTCATTCAGCTGGTTTAGCACCAGCTTTGAAGCTATCCCTCGGTTCCATATCAACCCCCTTTTTGCGGTAACATTTCCGGTTGAACCTTTTTTAAAAAAGCCACGCACAGGGCCGTGATCGTGCCTTCTATGATCATAACCGGCAGATGGACCGCAACGACAATCCCTGCTACTTCCAAAAAGTTTTCTTCAGTGAAAAACAGTCCCAGGCCGACCATCACGGCGCCTAAAAATACCGATAAAAATCCGCAGCCAAAGGCGGCCATCATGGCCACCGGGTTTTGTTTGTGGATGAGTGGGCTGAACGCCATATAACTGAGAACAGCCGGCAGGGCCATGATGATGGTATTAACCCCCAGGGTGGTGATGCCTCCGAATTGAAAAAGAACGGCCTGTAAAACCAGTGCTACCAGAATCGCCGGAAACGCCGCCCACCCCAGCAACAATCCAACGATACCGTTTAAGATCAGATGCACATTGGACGGACCCACCGGTACATGGATTAGCGATGCGACAAAGAAGGCCGCTGAAAGCATGCCGGCCTTGGCGATATGATCGTAGTCCAGTTTTTTCAGCCCGATGGCCGTGCCGACTGCTGTCAGGGCCATGCCTGAAACCAGCACCGGTGCGGATAATACCCCTTCAGATATGTGCATAATTATGTCTCGGATATCCCATAACTTTTTGATTATATATTGTTAATATAGCGTTCCACTGCGAAATTGGTAGATGGAATAATGGAATGTTGGAACAATGGAATAATGGGTTTGAAAGGATATTATCCATAACTCCTGGGGCTGCCCTCACTCAACTAATCAACTATTTAACCAATCAACTAATCAACTGCTTTTATTTATTTTGCCAATCATGGAATTGTACCCATATCACCGCGCCGATCTCCACATCTTTGTCTTCCCCGCTATGCTGCAATTTGAAATTCGCCGTGCTCAGGGCGGCAAACCCCCACCAGCCGGGTGCCGGTACGGCATAGGTGAAAACGCCATTTTGATCCGCTTTAATGGTCTGGGTGATCATGATTTCGGCGGGTGCGCGGGCTTTGCCATCCCGGTTGTAATGTTCGACTTCAACTTCGGCATAGGGAGCCGGGGCGCCGTCGATTTTAACGGTTCCCTGGAAGACATTGCCGGCATAAAACCCGTAGGGTTTGGCCAGGGGAACGATCTCGGTTTTAAGGCCGATTTCCCGGTCCCAGCCCTCGTCGTCACCAAAGGCGGTAACAACGGTTTTGGTATAATGGATGATAAAGGCATCCTCTGCCGGTTCCCAGTAGGGTTCCGGTTCCATGTAAAAAACATACAGGCCCGGACGCTTGATGGGAAAAAGCGCCGTCCAGGCAGGTTGCCCCATCAGCTGCGTTTGTTGCAAGCTTCCGCTCAGATCCTGGTTTTTCCCCGCGACCACCACGCCAAACGCTTTGGGTTTCACCATTTCCATTCCGATGCCTTCAAATGGGTGCGAAAAAGAAAGGGTCAAAGTTAGAACTCTGTTGTCCTGCTGTTCGACCATGGAATCAGAAGGGATGATCATGCCGAAATGAGCACGTGCCGGCCCGGAAAAGCATATGATCGAAATCAGTCCGGCGGTGAGCAATATTTTGGTTGTGTTTTTCATGGGCAGCTCCTCATTTTCACATAAAAAAAGCCACTGAATTTTCGTACCTTCCTGATACAAAACCTTCGTGGCCGCGATGTTTAAATTATGTATGGTGGCTGTACGTAACAGGCTTCAGCCTGCTGCTTTGCCATAGAGCTATATTAAAAAAACGGAGGTGTCAACAGAAAATTGGATTCAGCGGTTCCGGGTTCATCGTTCAAGGTTGACTTGGCAATCAAAAGCCTTTATGGATAAGGGTTAAACGATTTTGGATTTCGGAATTCGGATTTCGGATTTGTTAATAGGAACGAATCCGGTTTTTTAATTCTGAATGTCCAGTTTCTAATGAATAAGTTTTTTTACCAACAGGCAGGCAGTTTGGGATGAAAAAAAATAAAAAAGTGTCTTTGTCAAAAAAGCCGTTTCTTGTCTTGAGCCGCAGGGCCATTGCAGGCTGGCTGGGTGTCATTTTTATATTATGCGCCTGGATGTTTGTTGTCGGAATTCTGGTGGGAAGAGGTACCGCCCCGGTCAAATTTAAAATCGACGGCCTTCATAGTAAACTGGAGATTCCCGGGCAGAAGGGCAACCAGGAGCAAAAGGGACCGGCCCAGGGTGAATCGGGGCTGGGGGAAGATAAAACCAAATTTGATTTTTATGAGGCCCTTCCGGAAGATCGCCAGGACTTCAAGATAGATGAAAAAAAGTCGGCGCCGGTCATCAGTAAAAAAGTTGAACCATCACCCGCGCAAAAACCCCCGTCAACCAATGGAGAAAAGGCAACCCCGGAAAACAAGCTCAAAAAACAGGCCGATCCAAAAGCCGGTTTCAAAAAAAAGCAGCCGGCTAAACAGCCGGTTGCCGCTAAAACGGCGCCCAACCAACCGGAAAAGTATACACCATTCAGGTGGCGGCTTTCAAAGCTAAAAATGAAAAAGACGCCAATCGTCTGCTGGATAAACTTAAAAACAACGGCTATGCCGCCTATCGCAAGATCAGCAAAGTCGAGGATAAGGGTATCTGGATTCGGGTGCGGGTCGGAAAATATAAAAGCAAGGCCGAGGCCTCCGCCACATTGAAAAAGCTGAAAAAATCAGACCCGAAGCTGAAGCCGATAGTCGTTGAACACTAGGCTTCTCAGATTAATGCACGAAAACACGAAAGTACGAAAACACGAGAAAATCGTGAATAATGAGCGCGTTTTCAAACATTGGATACAACGTGGTCAAGAGTTAGGGATACCATAGACATGGGGAATTTGAAATGAAAATCACCAAAGACCAAGTTTTGTATGTGGCGGATCTGGCGCGGCTGGATCTGGATGATGCCTCGATGGACAAGTTTGCCGGCCAGATAGGGACCATATTGGATTATGTCGACAAACTCAATGAGGTCGACACGGATGGTGTCCGGCCGACATCCCATGCGATTTCTTTGACCAATGCCTTTCGTGAAGACGAACCAAATTGAGCACCTCGAAACAGAAAAGGCCCTGGCAAATGCGCCGGATAAGGAAGATGGAAGTTTTGTTGTGCCCAAGATTATAGAGTAATAGGGTTCAGAGGTTCAGGGTTCAAGGTTCAGGGTTAATGTCCATACTGAATTACAGATTGTTTGGTTACACTGAACCTCTGAACGCTGAACCTTGAACCTGTGAGCGCTCTTTCGTTCTATCCAACCTAAACGAACCAGAGGTATTAACAGATGAAGTTGCACGAATTAACCATAGATGAAGCTCACAACCTTTTAAAAAACAAGGAGATTACCTCCCGGGAATTGACCCGGGCGGTTTTTGATCGAATTGAAGCGGTTGAAAGCAAAGTAGACGCCTATATTACCCTTGCAGAGGAACAGGCCATGGCCCAGGCCGAACAGGCGGATAAAATGATTGCCGATGGCCAATGTTCACCGCTTACCGGTATCCCCCTGGGCGTAAAAGACCTCATGTGTACCCGGAATTTGCCGACAACCTGCGGTTCCAAAATTCTTGAGGGTTTTTTGCCGCCCTATGACGCGACCGTTATTCGCAAATTAAAAGATGCCGGTGCCGTGATTGTCGGCAAACTCAACATGGATGAATTTGCCATGGGGTCATCCACCGAAAATTCCGGTATTAAAGTTACCCGCAATCCATGGGATGCCACCCGGATCCCCGGCGGATCCAGCGGCGGGTCTGCGGCGGCAGTGGCGGCCGATATGTGCCTGGGCGCCCTGGGGTCGGATACCGGCGGATCCATTCGCCAGCCGGCTTCCCATTGCGGTGTTGCGGGGCTTAAACCGACCTACGGGCGGGTCTCCCGTTTCGGCCTGGTGGCCTTTGCCTCATCATTGGATCAAATCGGGCCCCTGGCCAAGAATGTGACCGACTGCGCCCTTTTGCTCAATACTATTGCCGGGCATGACCCGCGAGATTCCACATCCGTGCCCCGGGATGTCCCGGATTACACGCAAAGCTTAACCGGTGATTTAAAGGGTATTACCATCGGCATACCTGAAGAGTACAGCGCCACCGAAGGCCTGGATCCGGCCGTCCTGTCCTCGGTAAACGACGCCGTTGAGGTGCTGGAGAATCTGGGTGCCAAAAGGGTAAAGGTGTCTTTACCCCATACGGAATATGCGGTGGCCGTCTATTATGTCATCGCCCCTTCAGAGGCCAGTTCAAATCTCGCCCGCTATGACGGGGTCAAATACGGTTTTCGCAACCCGGAACACGCCGGCCTGATGGATATGTACCGCAGCACACGCTCCCGGGGTTTTGGTCCCGAGGTCCAGCGCCGCATTATCATCGGCACCTATTGTCTTTCAGCGGGATATTATGATGCCTATTATGGCAAAGCCTCCCAGGTGCGCACCCTGATCATGGATGATTTTAAAAAAGCCTATGAAACCTGTGATGTGATCCTGTGCCCGGTGGCACCCACGGCCGCCTTTAAGATCGGAGAGAACACAGACGACCCCCTGACCATGTATCTTTCGGACATTTTCACCCTTTCGGCCAATCTGGCCGGCATTCCCGGGATGTCGATTCCCTGCGGGTTTTCAGCCGACGGCCTTCCGATTGGATTGCAGATCATGGGAAATCATTTTAATGAAGAGATGATTTTCAAGGTGGCCTATGGCTTTGAGCAGGCCACCGAGTTTCATAAAAAGAAGCCAAAGATCTAAAGATATTTTAAACCACGGATTTTTCACGGAGTTACACAGAATTATTAATCCGCCTGCGGCGGAGAGTTAAATATTTTTTTAGTAATAATTTTTTCCGTGATTTTCCGTGTCATTCCGTGGTGAAAAAATAAAACCTTTAAGCAAAGGATACCTACTATGACAACCGTTCAGCCTGATGGCGAAGATTTGCGTAAAGCGGTCAAATGGATTTCAGATGAGCGCCAATACGGAGACCCCAAAACACTACTAAAGTTGATTGAGGAAGCCAGCTTGAAATTTGACCTTTCACCGATGGAGGCGGAGTATCTGGTTAATTTTTTTCGAAATGAAGAAAGCTAAGGTTCGTCGACCCATAGGCAAATAGGATTTTTGGTCTCAATGGATAACAAAAAGACGATCATTTTTGAAGTCGCCGCCATCACGCTGATAACCTTTTTTGTCTACTTTCCGTCGCTGACAAATGGATTTATCTGGGATGATGACGACTATATTATCAACAATTTTTCGATTCAAAAAACAGAGGGCCTGAAAGAAATATGGTTCAGTTATAAAACGCCCCAATACTATCCTGTGGTTTTTTCAAGCTTCTGGCTCGAGTATCAGCTGTGGGGTCAAAACCCGACGGGTTATCGTGTCGTCAATCTGGTATTCCACATTTTCAATGCCCTGCTCATTTATTTGATCCTGTTCAAACTGTATAAACCCATCGCTTTGCCCGCAGCCCTTATATTTGCCCTCCATCCGGTTCAGGTTGAAACCGTGGCCTGGATAACGGAGCGCAAAAATATTTTCGGCGCCTTTTTTTATCTTTTGGCCACATTTTTTTATATCCGTTTCTATGAATCCCAACAAAAAAAGGACTACGGCTTATCCCTGCTGAGCTTTACCTTTGCGTTGTTGAGCAAGAGCATTACGGCTACTTTCGTTATTGTGCCGCTATTGATTCGCTGGTGGCAGGGCCGAAAATTTTGCCCACGCGATTTTATCCAACTGACACCGTTCGTACTGTTGGGGTTTGCGGCCGGCTTGAATACCGTTTATCTCGAAATTGTCAGGGTAGGTGCCAAAGGCAGCAGTTGGAGCCTGCCGTTGCTGGGGAAACTGGTGCTGCCGGGGAAAATAATACTTTTTTATATTTACAAGCTGGTATTCCCGTATGAGCTCATCTTTTTTTATCCGAGATGGTCCATCGACCCCTCTATTTTCCGGCAGTGGCTGCCGAGCCTCTGTGTGGCCTTAACCTTGGGGCTGCTCTTGTTTTACCGGGCAAAGGTCGGCCGCGCAGCCTTTGCGTTATTTCTGTGCTTTGTGGCATCCCTTTTTCCCGCCCTCGGTTTTTTTAATGTTTACCCGATGATGTATTCTTATGTGGCGGATCATTTTCAATACATTGCCAGCATCAGCATGATCATCCTTTTGTGCGCTGCCGCCGGGTTTATTGCCCAACGGATGGTTTTTGAAAGGTTCGCCTTCGCTCCCAAAACCCGGCAAATCGCCTTTATTGTCGCACTTGTTATCATTGTTCCGATTCTGGGTTTCAAAAGCTATTCATACAGCAAGGTCTTTAAAAACCGTGAGACCCTTTTTATGGATGTGATCCGAAAAAACCCCGGGGCCTGGATGGCACACAACAACCTGGGCATGGTATATATTTCGAAGGGTGAAGTCAGCAGAGCCTTTGATCAGTTTCAGCAAACCCTTAAAATCAGACCTAAGGACTGTACAGCCCTCAACAATCTGGGAAATATTTACAAGGCCCGGGGCTCCTGGGAGAAAGCCAGGACGGCCTACGAAACCTGCCTTGCAGCTGATCCCGAATATGCAACTGCCCATAACAACCTTGGCCTTGTCCATGTCCATTCAGGTGATTTGCGGCAGGCCCGGGAACGTTTTGAAAAGGCTGCAGCCCTGGACCCCATGGCCCACAATACCCAGCTGAATTTGGGTTTGCTTTATCTTCAACAAAAAGAGTATGACAAATCGATGGCTCATTACCAAAAAGCCATCGCGATCCACCCTTATTATGTTGAAGCCTATCTCCAGATGGGGCTATTATACGCGCAGACCGGGCGAAATACCAAGGCGCGGCAGGCCTTCGAGAAGGTTCTGGAAATCGATCCGGATAACTTTCATGCGCACAACAACCTGGGTATCTTATACCGCCATGACGGCCGGGTAGAAGCGGCAGTGGTGCATTTTCGAAAGGCAGTGACGCTGGATCCGAATTCCCTTCAGGCGCGTTACAACCTTGGAGAGGCCTTGCTTGAATTGGGTCAAAAGGATGAAGCCCGGATGCATTTTCGTGAGATCCCCCGGGCCGGTTATCGGCTGCCAGGACACATCGAAGAATTTATGAAGTCAACGGATCCATGAAGGGATAATCAGTGAAACTTTCAGTCGTCATACCCGTCTATAACGAAGAAAAAACCATCCAGGAAATCATTCGGCGCGTTCAGGAAGCCGACATCGAAAAGGAGGTCATCATCGTCAATGACGGCTCCGACGACGGGACCTTCCAGGCGCTGAACGACATCGCAGACCATTACGACAACCTTGTTTTGATTCATCAGACCCGGAACCAGGGCAAGGGCGCTGCCTTAAGAGAAGGTTTCGCCCATGTCACCGGTGAGGTTATTCTGATCCAGGATGCGGATTTGGAATATGACCCCAAGGATTATGCCCAGCTTTTGCCGCCCATATTGGATGGAAGGGCTGACATTGTTTATGGCTCCCGGTTTTTGGGGGGACCCCACCGGGTGCTTTTCTTCTGGCACTATGTCGGCAATAAATTCCTGACCCTGCTTTCCAATATGCTCAACAACTTGAATCTTACCGACATGGAGGTGGGCTACAAGGTCTTTCGGCGTCAAATTCTCGATCAGATTCATCTGAAATCGAACCGCTTCGGTTTTGAGCCTGAATTCACGGCCAAAATTGCCAGATTGCGGCCCCGGATCTATGAAGTGCCCATATCTTACAGCGGCCGCTCCTATGAGGAAGGCAAAAAGATTACCTGGAAAGACGGGATCGTTGCCCTGTTTTGTATCGCCTGGTTTCGGTTTTTTGAATAGAGCCGCTTGCCAAAGGCGAATGCTCACCTAATTTGAGCGGGTTTATCTGATGATTATCATGACTTACCATTTTGGTATTGCCGATGGGATGTATAAAGTTTATTTAAACTAATATCATCGCGGCTGGAAGCCGCTCCCACGAGAAGAACGCCCCAGCGGCTCAGGTTTGGAAGTGGGAGCGGCTTCCAGCCGCGATTAAAATCGTTCTTAATCCTTATACAAAATGAAACCCAGAAAAGGATCCAATGTATTACGCAAAGGCCGTGCATCCTTAAAAAATCAGCACTATCTTATTACGACCACAACATATGAAAAAAAGCCCCTGTTCAACCAGGCCGGAGCCGCAAAGATAGTTCTCGAAAGTCTCCAATGGCTTGAAAACCAGGATAGAATAGTTTTAGATGCTGCAGTTGTGATGCCGGATCATTTGCACTTTGTTGGGGGTTTGAAACATGGATCTTTATCTCGCACCATGCACAGTCTGAAGAGTTACACTGCCCAAAAAATAAATAATTTGATCCAAAAGGAGGGTCCATTCTGGCAAAGGCACTATCATGATCATGCGGTTCGCAAAGATGAAGATCTAAACTCAGTTGTTATTTATGTCTTACAAAATCCAGTTCGAGCGGGTTTGATTAATGACTTTCATGATTATCCTTTCTGGTATTGTCGGTGGGATGTATGAAGTTTTATTGACAAATTTCATCGCGGCTGGAAGCCGCTCCCACATATAACCCGACTATTTGGGAACAACTTTGTGGGAGCGGCTTCCAGCCGCGATGAATAAAATAAATTGATGGAAATAAATCGAGATTACAAATATGGGCCAAATAAAAATCCTGCCTGAAATATTGTCCAACAAAATTGCGGCCGGTGAGGTGGTGGAGCGGCCCGCCTCGGTGGTCAAGGAGCTGGTGGAAAACGCTTTGGATGCGGGCAGTTCCCGGGTTGTGGTCGATGTTGAAAAGGGCGGGCGGTCCCTGATCCGGGTATCCGACAACGGCAGCGGCATGGGCCACGATGATGCGCTGCTGGCCCTTGAACGTTACGCCACCAGCAAAATTTATAAGGACCGGGATCTTTTTTCCATTACCACCCTGGGATTCAGGGGTGAAGCTTTGCCGAGTATCGCTGCGGTGTCACGGTTTAATCTCATCTCCCGGGCCGCATCGGCGGACAGCGGAACCGAGATCCAGGTTGAAGGCGGAAAAATAAAAGAGGTTCGCGAAGTCGGCGCCCCCCAAGGCACCATGGTTACGGTACGGCAGCTTTTTTTCAACACCCCTGCCAGGCGCAAGTTTTTAAAAACCATTGGGACCGAGATGGGGCACATCGCCGACATGGTTGCCAGAATTGCCCTGGGGACGCCCGCGGTCCAGTTGCGGCTGACCCATAACGAGAAAATCGTTAAAGACTGGCCCGCGGCCTCTGAGCCGTTTGACCGGGTGGTTGATGTCCTGGGAAACGATCTGAAAAACAGCCTGCATGCCATTGAATTCAGCGACAACGGCATTTCGATTGGCGGCTGGATCGCCTCGCCCCGTGTGACCCGTCGCACATCCCGGGCCATATTTATTTATGTCAACGGCCGCTTTGTGCGCGACCGGATCGTGCAGCATGCCCTGTTTGAAGGCTATTCCCAGAGACTGGTCAAAGGCCAGTTCCCGGTGGCGGTAATTTTTATCAACCTGCCCTTTGATGCGGTGGATGTCAACGTGCATCCCACCAAAAACGAAGTCCGGTTCGCCCGCCAAAGAGATGTTCATGAAGCCGTCCGGCGCGCCGTGGCCCAGACGCTGTATGAAAGTTGATCTAGCCCGAATGGGGTCCGGTCCGATTCTTCCCGGAATCAGGGACGGGTTTCCGAAACAAAGAAGATGAATTCGGAATGCGGAAGAACGAATTCGGAATTCGGAATGCGGAATGCGGAAAGAGGGGTCCGCATTCGGATCTTCTCACCACGCAACCCGCAACGCGCACCTCGCAACGCGCAACCCGCAACCCCGCAACGCGCAGACGCGCAACCCGACCTCTGGCAAAAGAAACCGTTCGGCCACCTGCGCGTCATCGGTCAGTTTCACAACACCTATATTGTGTGTGAGTCGGAGGCCGGGCTGATTCTGATCGACCAGCATGCGGCCCACGAACGCGTGCTATATGAACAATTCAGCGCCCGTGCATCCGGTGCCCAAAACCCGGCCCAGAGATTGCTGGTGCCCGAAACCATTGAGTTTGGCTACCGTGAGGCCGGCGTGCTCGAAAAAATGATTCCGCAACTCCAGGAAATGGGCCTGGATATTGAACCCTTTGGCGGCAACACCTTTGTGGTCAAGGCCGTTCCGGTGCTGCTGGCCGAGCGCGAGATCAAACCGATTCTAATCGAGATGGTGGAGAAATCTTGCCGAGGTCGGCGCGGCCCCCGGCCTTGACGCAGGCGCTGGATCAATCCCGCATGGTGATGGCCTGCCACGGCGCGATCCGTGCCAACCAGGCCCTTTCCGAAACCCAGATCAAGGGCCTGCTCGGCCAGCTCGATGGCTGCCGATAATCCTTCCCATTGTCCCCACGGGCGCCCCACCTGGATCCGCTGGGACATGCGATCCCTTGACAAGTCGTTTAAGCGGATTGTGTGATGAATGAGGAAACATCGCGGCTGTAAAGTCGCTCGCACGAGCGTCGGTCGCAATGTGCCATACCTGGTCAATTGTGGGAGCGGCTTTCCAGCCGCGATTCCGAGCGGTCAATTCCATCCACCTCCCTGCGCCAGCTTTGCCTTGACAATCCAATCCATTTGGGTCATCATGACCATAACATTCATGATTGGGAGAAAAACCATGAGCGAAGAAACCGTAAATGTCGCCGAAGCCAAAAAACACTTTTCAGAGCTTTTGGGCCGGGTGGCCTTTGGCAAAAAGCATATTCTGATTACAAAGAGGGGCAAACCCATGGCCCGACTGGTTCCTGCCGACGAGATCAATATACATCTGAGTGATGCCAAAGGATGGCTGGAAGACGACGATCCCTTTTTTGATACCATCGATCGAATCATAAAGGATCGATCAAAGCATGTGCCCAGAATTTTAAATACAACAGCCCCCCAATAATGTACCTCCTTGATACGAACATATTGAGTGAATTGATAAAACGACACCCCAATTCCAATTTGTTAGCACGATTGGGTTCGAAACCGGCCCACACGTTGTTTACCTCATCTATCTGCATTATGGAATTACGTTTTGGAAGTGCCCTTCGAGCTGATTTTGAAACATTTTGGCAAAAAATAGCCAAGGAGATAATCTCCAGGGTCAACATCGTTCCGATTGGTGAAAAAGAAGCGCTGATAGCGGGAGATATACTCGCTAATCTACGAAAATCCGGTCAAACCATAGGATTGGAAGATGTCCTGATTGCGGCTTCAGCCATCACGAATCAGTTTATCGTGGTCACCGCCAATATCCGTCATTTTAACAGGGTAAAAGGATTGCAGGTCGAGAACTGGTTGGAATAGGGTTGATGGGATTTTTACAATCGCATAAAAACTGGATCCGGCAATATTGAGAACGACATTCAAAAAGCGCGCAATAAAAGGGTAGAAAAATTCCGGTGAAAATTGCATATTGGCCCTAGTAAGCAGTAGAGATTGTGGTGCAATAATCGCGGCTGGAAAGCCGCTCCCACATCTTGCTTCATACCCTGGTGCAACCTCGTGGGAGCGGCTTTCCAGCCGCGAGTAAGATTGATCCCATGCTTAATCTAAAATGAAACCCTGTGGGAGCACCTTGTGCTTGTGCCCGCATCCCGCTGTTTTTTTGCGGGGCCTTCTGCTACCCTTTAAGCGAGGTAGCCGCGATTCGATTCAAGAAAGAGGGAAGCTGAATTTGAAAGTTATGGATCATGACGGGAAAATCGCCCCATCCACTCCAAAATTCATCGGTGTGTTCCGTATTCATCGTCCCATATTGCATAAAAATGCTAAAAAAATCTTGACTTTAGGTGTGTTTCCGGTCTATCATCCATAGAATTACCCACATTAGCCTGAGAAAAGATGACTAATATTAGGCTATTAGGCGGGGCGTGAGCCCCAAACGGCTGGTGCGGGTACATTTCTGCCTGGAAAGGAGGTGCAAACCAACGGAATTAAAGGGCAAACCACAAATTATTAGGCAATTTTAATCAATCTAACGTTAAGGAGAAAAACAAGATGAAGAAATTTCTATTTGCACTTCTGTGCGTGTTGCTGACAGCCGGCTTGGCCGCTGCCGTGGATGTTGACTTAAAGGGTATGTATTATGCCAGGGGCAGCTACATTGACAACTCAGTGGTCTTAATGGTGACGGTGACAATGGTACTGACGCCGAAGATTCATGGGACTATTTTTACTTTGATCATGAACTCGACCTGACCGCCCGTCTGCTGGTCACCGATAAAACCAGGATCGTCGTCAACATGGAAATCAAAGATGAAAACTGGCTGAACGGCAACACCGACAATCGTGATGCCAGCGACAGCGGGGTCTGGACGACGAAATCGATTTCAAGAGAGTTTTCAGCTCCCATACCTTCGATGCCTACGGCACCGTCCTGGACCTCGGTCTCATGACCGGTGGCGCCTGGATGACCGGTTTTGGCGACAACGCCAACGGCCGCTACCGTGTCAAGGTTACCCAGCCCACCGAATTTGGTCCGGTTATCGGTATTTACGAGAAAAACGCTGAATTGGGTGCCAACAACCCGGTATATCCCGGAAATTCCAACATCAAAGATTCAGAAGATGATGACGGAATGCCTATTACCTGGCCATGGTCTCCAAACTGGGCAGCTTCAACCTCTATCCGCTGATCGGTTATGTCGATGCCAGTGACTGCCGTTCTGGATCAAGGCAGCGACGGCGATCCAGCAGTTCCTCTTTTTCCTCGGCACCAGCGCCACCTTCGGCGATATTGGTTTTGAAGCCGAGTTCAACTACTTTAACGTTGATGCGAAGGATACCGCCCTTGACGAAAATTACGACCTCTATGGTATCTACGGAAATGGTTGGTGGAATATCGGGGCCGGCAAAGTCGGTCTGCTCGCCGCTTACGGCAACTGGGATGATGATGCCGGAACCGGCTTTGGTTTCGGCGAAGACTTTACCCCCACCGTTTTCGGCGCCGACTGGACCAACATCGGTTCCACCACCAGGTCGGAATACAGAGGCGTTACCCTGCTTCAACTCTACGGCAGCCTGGCGCTCTCAGAAGAGCTTTCCCTCTGGGGCAACGGCACCTACTGGATGTCCAACTCCGATGAGGATGCTGCCGGAAATGATGATTTCTGGAAAGACGCTGACGGCTACGAAATTGACCTCGGCCTGGACTGGAAACTCACCGATCAGGTTACCTACAGCATCGCCGGCGCCTTCGGCAAGATCTCGCTGGATAGCAATGACGCCAATGACGCAAATGGTGACAGCCCTGACGCTTTCGCCAGAGCGTATCACAAGTTCCAGATTAATTTCTAGAACTTGAACTTGCAGTCTTTGATTGCAATTTCGCAAGTATAAACAAAGCCCCGCCGTATGGCGGGGCTTTTTTTTCAATATTGCCTCATCAACTTTTCGCTTCCGGGACAAGACAATAGAGGCGATCTCACATTACCAAATAATAATCCTGCCGTAATCTTGCCATAAGAAATCTTTGGTATTCAAGACATCAACTTCTGGATTCCCTCCTTCCAGAGTGTGTCGTAATTCAGAAAAGCACTCAATTTCTGTCCGTCATGCCGGACTTGATCCGGCATCCAGAAATGTAACACACTGAAACAGCACTGGATTCCCCTTCGACTTTGCTCGGGGTGGTGAGCCTGTCGAACCACGGGTCAAGCCCGGAATGACCAAACAGCAGCAAATGCAGTATTGCCAATTACGACACGGTCTGCTTCGCGGGAATGACAACGGGAGGGTATGCACGAACGCCCCTATCCCTCAACTAATTACCACTAAAATTGTCTTGAAAACAAAAGGCGATATAGAGTATAAGTTTTTACAGCTCTGTGGGAGGGGCTTTTAGCCGCGATCGACCCGGTCGGTAAAATGATCGCGGCTAAAAGCCGCTCCCACACACTGGTAACCTATAACGAGCCCCTTGATTTTATTTGAACAGACAATATTTTGGGACCTAATTATTATGATATCTTTTAAAAAAATACCCCGGCCGGCCCTGGCACTGATTGCCGTCGGCCTGCTGTGGGGTGCGGTGTTCGCCGCCCAGGAGCAGCGGGTGCTGATTCTGCCGCTGGGGATCCATGCCGACAAGGATGTGAGCTTTTTACAGGACGGCATCCGCAGCATGCTGTCCTCCCGGCTGGATCATCCCGGAAAAACGGTCATCATCAGCCGGGAAGAAACCCTCAAGGCCGTTGAAGCCTCCGGCGCTGCGGTGACGACGGACCCTGCCGCGGTTGCCTTGGCCAAGCAGCTCAAGGCCGATTATGTCGTGGTCGGCAGCCTGATGATGATGGGCGATAGCACCAGCACCAATGTCAGGATGCTGGATGTGGGTCAAAACAAACCGGTGGCAGCGGTCAACCAGGTGGGCAAGACCCAGGGGGCGGTAATTGAGCATATTGATACCTTTTGCGCCCAGGTCAACCAGGATGTGTTCGGCAGCCAACCGCAGCAAACCGCCAAGCCGGTGGCCAAAGCCAAAGCCCAGGCCGTGGACGAGCGCCGGATGCACCCTGAAAAGCTGATGGGCTCAGACGTGCGGGAAGAGCCTGCAGCCATGGGGTCAGGCATGGCGATGCAGCCGAACGTGGCCGCAGCCGGCGCCTGGAGAATCGGCCGGCAATTTAAAACCCAGCTGCGCGGCCTGGCCCTGGGAGATGTCAATGGCGACGGGCGCTCCGATGTTGCGGTGATCGACAACCATACCCTGAATATCTTTCAGTACCAGCAGGGGCGCCTGGTACCCCTGGGTGTCCTGGAGGAGGAAAAATTTAATTCCTTTCTCAGTGTTGACATAGCCGATATCAACGGCAACGGGGTTGCTGAAATATTTATTACCAATCGGCCGCTCATCTCCGCCGGCCAGGCGCAAACCCGCTCTTTTGGGGCCAAGACCCCCCAGCTGCGCTCTTTTGTGGTGGAATGGGATGGGCAGCAATTTAAAAAGATCCTGGAAAACGACACCCGTTTTTTCCGGGTCCTGCAAATCCCGCACCGCGGCGCGGTCCTGGTGGGGCAACGGCAGGGAGTATTATCGGATACCTTTGGCGAGAACAAAATTTTTTCCGGTCCGGTCACCGAGCTTGTCTGGCGCGGCGGGGCCTATGTGCCGGAAGACAACCTGGGGGTGCCCGCCCGGATGAACCTGTACAGTATTGCCCTCGGCGATATCGAGAATAACGGCCAGGAAATGATCCTGTCCTATTCGCATCAGGATTATCTGCGCCTGTCGGACCGCAGCGGGGCCGAGCAATGGCAAAGCGCCGAAAATTATGGCACCACTGATACCTACCTGGAGATCCCCGATGATGGTGATATGAATGATATGGATCGCTATTACCTGCCCAGCCGCATCATTGTAAGGGCTCCGGACCAGGCCGGGGACCCCAGCGTGCTGGTTGTCAAAAACACCGAAGGGGGCCGGACGTTTCCCCGGGTGAAAATCTTTAACTCCGGTCACATAGAATATCTGGCCTGGAACGGGCTAAGCTTTGTCCCCACCTGGCGCACCCAGCCGGTGTCCAAATATATCAGTGATTTCGCCGTGGGGGACCTTGACAATGACGGGCAGGATGAGCTGGTATTCGCGGTGGTTGTTAAAACTTCATCCGCCTTTGAAGACGGGAAAAGCACCATCGTATTTCAGGATTTGCCGAAATTCAGCAAGCCCACTCAACAATAGGGTGGTGGTTCAATTTTAAAATAAAGCGGATGTCTATTGTGGGAGCGGCTTTCCAGCCGCGATCTGTAATGCTGCTCGGTAAATCGCGGCTGGAAGCCGCTCCCACGAGGCTGCGCGAAAGCAGATCAGTGCAGCAGCTTAATCGCGGCTGGAAGCCGCTCCCACGAGGCTGCGCGAAAGCAGATCAGTGCAGCAGCTTAATCGCGGCTGGAAGCCGCTCCCACGAGGCGGCGAAAGCAGATCGGTGCAGCAGCTTAATCGCGGCTGGAAGCCGCTCCCACATTTTGAACCGGAACCACTTCGCGATGTCATTGGTTATTTCAGCACAATTTTTGCCAGGCGCAGCTGATCAGCAGGCTCTGAATAACGGCCAAACCAAAAATGGTTAGGATCGTCGCTTTTTTCATTTGAAACGTCATATTCGTTCTCGTAGGGATTTCGGTCCCTTTTCCGGTGCCCTTCATCTGTCGGCATTAAGATAACGACCTCATTGTTTTCCCCAACGGTTGCCGATCCCGTCATCCGCCAGTCGACGACCGAATACCACAGGCCGATGCGTTCCCCATTGGGGCCATTAATAAACGCGCCGTACGGCAAGGGGTTGTATCCTCCCACCCGCGGACGGTAGTAGTTGAACCAGTCCTTGAGCATCTCCGGCGTCAGGTCGACGGGTTTCCAGAGTTTGGTTTTGAGTTTGTAGCGGTCGTCTACACCGATAATGTAAAAGGGTCGCGTATCCGGACCGGCGTAGTAGTAGTTATAGTTGGGCAGAACCTCGTAGGAATGCCATAGAGCGGTTGCCTCATGGCTGGTGATGACGCCTGAACTTTTTATGGCAAGGCCACATCCGCCTAGCGTGCTAATAATAACAATCAGAACGAATGCCGCTGTGATTGTTGATAGTCCTCGTCCCTTTTTATGATTTATAGAGTGGTCGAGAGGGCCACACCAATATTTCGCAAATTTTGTGCTTAAGTTTTGAAATTTTTTTTTCATGATACATATTTCTCTTTTTTAAAAACCTTAATTCCACGGATTTGAGGCCATTCCTCAATTTAATTTGACTGAATCTGCTTCAACACCATTCATATCTTATGCACTTTAGTTGAATTTGCAATGGGAGAGAAATTTTAGCATAGTGACAGGTAATAACTATTAGAAGCGATATTAAATGGTTAAATTTAATCATCAATGGTGGGCCTATCAAGCCGGCTTTTAATCGAAAAAAGCGGTCACGCAGCACCAGCTGTCTGCGGATCTGCTTTCTGAAGCGGTTGCACTTGATCTGGCAATAGGCATTGTTGCCTGATTTTTTGAAAACTTCTGCGAAATACGATCCCTTCACGATGTCGGCCAGGGGGCGGGTTTTAAAATTAATGCGCTCAAAATATTTTTCCACCAGCGGAACGATGAAATCAAACCTGGCGTTGTGCTCGGTGATGGTCATCAGGTGGGCATAACAGCAGGGGTGCACGCTGCCGTCCGCGGCGATGTAAAGGGTCCCGTCGGCCAGGGGCCGGCACCGGGCCCGGCGGTCGGCATCCTTCAGGTCATCCCGGAAACCTGAAAAAACATCGCGCTTGATTCGGAAATCGAGAATTTCGGGTGGGGTCAGATCCGGGCTGAAATCCCGTGATGCAAACGCATAAAACCGCGCACAGCCGATTTCCCGGGCCAGATCTTCGGCCGCCTGCAGCTGATGTTCGTTGTGCTTAAAGACAATAAACTGCCACTGGGCCATTCCGCCGCCGGCCACAAAGGCCCGCATGTTGCGGATAATCTTATGAAAATCAGTACCCTGGCGATGCCGCCGGTGGGTATCCTCAAGACCGTCCAGGGCGAAAACCATGGCGCCCTTTTGAAAACTGGCACCCAGGGCCTGCCACCACTCCGGATGGCCATATGAGCCGTTGGTGTCGCCTTCCAGGATGATGTTCGGATTCAACCGGCGGATATAGGCCGCAATGTCCAAAACCTCAGGGTTGCAGCACAGGTCGCCAAAATTGCCGCCGAATGTCAGCCGCCGCAGCTGTTGAATCAAGGAGGTCGGCAGCAGTTTGAAGTCGGCCAGGGTGATTAATTGCCCCGGGTAGGGCCGGACCTTCTGGCGGCGGCTGCAAAATGGGCAGGCGGCATTGCATTTGGACGGACACCTCGATATTTATGGCTTTAACAGCTTCAATTGTCAGCGCGGCCAATTGCCAGTTTCTCCTCAGAATCGCTCGGTGCTGCCGGATCAGCGCCCCTGGTCCGTTTGATTCCCCACAACCTACCACCCCCAATTTCTACCGGCCTTGTGAGGGCAATCTGATTGTTTTCGCCGAACTTTGCCGTCCCCGTGACCCGCCATGTGCGCATCGAATACCAGAGGCCGACCCGTTCGCCATCGGGGTCCACGATAAAAGATCCATAAACTTTTAAATCGTATCCCACCCGCGGCCGGTAGTAGTTGATCCATTTATTGAGCATCTCCGGTGTCAGATCGACGGGTTTCCAGTTTTTGGAGGTGAGGCTGTATTTGTCATCGATGCCGACAATGTACCAGGGCCGAGACTCAGCTCCGGAGATGTAGTAATTATAGTTAGGCAGGACCTCATAGGAATGCCATATTTCGGTTGCCTCCCGGCTGTGGACGACGCCCGAACTTTTTATGCCGTTAGTAGCGGTGCATCCGGTCAGCGATGATTAGAAAAATAGCTAAAACCAGAACGGCCGGGATGGTCTTTTTCCCTTTTTGTTTTCTATTTTGAGTCATGCGCTTCATGGTATATCCTCCAATATTGGCGATTGGCAGACGTCTTATATGAATAGTAATGATCACGCAGAATGAAGTCAAGCCGAAAGGCTTTTACCGCTATTGAAAAAATAATTGCGCTTATCCTGTAAGTCCAACTAACTAAAAAAAAGGCCTGCGAAAGCGGCTTCCAGCCGCGAATTAAAACGATCGCGGCTGGAAGCCGCTCCCACAAAAAACAATACACCTGCTCTTGGCAGATAACCAGGAAAATAATTTTTAAAAAACGGAGGGAGGTACAGGGGTTATAGAAAAAAACGTTCGAATAACGGAATTTTTTTGACACCCGCGATAAAGGGCGCGGCAGCTTCATGCCGGCTCCCCGCTTCTGACCAGCACCCTATTCGCCGCGCTTGAAAAAAAATAAATTCTTGCGCGGATCCGTTACTGGCGGGGTTATGACAGTAACCTGATTGTTTTCTCCGAGGCTTGCCGATCCCAGGCGCCGCCAGTTGCGCACCGAATACCACAGGCCGATCCGCTCGCCATTGGGCCCCGTAATTAGCGCGCCCCAAAGGAAGGGACTGAATCCCACCCGTGGATCGATATAGTTAAACCAGTTCTTGAGCATTGCCGGTGTCAGATCGACGGGCTGCCAGGAACTGGGTGTGAGCTGGTATTTTTCATCGATACCGATAATGTAAAAGGGCTGGGAAACCGGACCCCAGAAATAGTAATGATAGTTTGGCAGGATCTCATAGGAATGCCAGATATCGGTTGCCTCCTGGCTGTTGGTGATGGGTAAATTTCTGCCGGTAGCGGCACAGCCGGTCAGGGTACTGTGAATAGCAATCAAAATAAGCACGAATACGATGGCCGTATGCCGCATTTTTTTTATGTCGGGGCCGGTTGGCATTATTCGGTTTTCATTAAATATCAAATATTTATAATCCATTTTAACCATGGACCGGTGGGCTGGGTCATCAAAAGCAAGATTTTCCCTTTTTCCGGGCAGTCGGTCTTGCCGGCCGGGTGACGAAAACCTGATTGTTTTCTCCCACCGTTGCCGTGCCCGTGAGCCGCCAGTCGCGCACCGAATACCACAGGCCGATCCGTTCGCCACTGGGCCCCATAATAAATGCTCCATAAGGGTCCTGACTGTATCCCACCCGCGGACGGTAGTAGTTGAACCAGTTTTTGAGCATCTCCGGTGTCAGATCCACGGGTTTCCAGAATTCGGACATGAGTTTGTAGCGGTCATCGATGCCGATAATGTAATTGGGCTGAGTATCCGGGCCGGAATAATAGTAATGATAGTCGGGCAGAATCTCATAGGAATGCCAGATTGCGGTTGCCTCCCGGCTGGCGGTGATGCCGGAACTTTTTTTCACTTCGGTAGCGGCACAACCGGTCAGGGTGCCATGAAGAGCAACTAAAAGCAGCACCGCCAAAAGGTTTGTTTTACCAATTTTCGCTATATTTTTAGCGATTTGCATCACAGGTATCCTCTGCTGTTATCCATCAATAGAATATTTCTTGGACCCGCCACCGGGTAGCCTTTGGCCCGGAGCAGTGACGGAAACCTGATTGTTTTCGTTCAGGCTTGCCGACCCCACTGTCCGCCAGTCGCGCACCGAATACCAGAGGCCAAGCCGTTCACCGTTGGGACCGAGAATAAAGGCGCCATATGTGTTCTGACTGTATCCCACCCGCGGATTAATGTAGTTGAACCAGTTTTTGAGCATCTCCGGCGTCAGGTCCACGGGTTTCCAGAGTTTGGAGGTGAATTGGTATTTGTCATCGATGCCGATAATGAAATTGGGCTGAGACTGCGGGCCGGAAGTGTAGTAATGATAGTTGGGCAGGATCTCGTAGGAATGCCATATTTCGGTTGCCTCCCGGCCGGGGATGATGCTTGAACCTTTTCTCCCGGCTGGTGGCACAACCGCTCAGCACGCTTAGAATAACACCAAAAAGAAAGTACGGCTACGAATTGTCGGTTTTCTCGCTTTTACAAAATATTTTTAATTGGCTGTATCATTAGGGCATTTCCTCTATCCTTAAAAAGTATAATTTCCTCCGCCCCCCCCGCGCCCTCCCGGTATGGCCGGAGCCGTGACGGAAACCTGATTGTTCTCGTTGAGGCTTGCCGATCCCACCAGCCGCCAGTCTTTCACCGAATACCACAGACCGAGCCGTTCGCCATTGGGACCCAGTATAAAAGCACCATAATTGTCCAGACTGTATCCCACCCGCGGTTTGATGAAGTTGAACCATTTTTTGAGCATCTCCGGTGTCAGATCGACGGGTTTCCATTTTTTGGAGGTGAACTGGTACTTGTTATCGAGGCCGATAATGTAATTGGGCTGGGAATTTGGGCCGGAGTAGTAGTAATTATAGTTGGGCTGGATTTCATAGGAATGCCATATTTCGGTTGCCTCCCGGCTGTTGACGATTGTTGAACCTTTTCTTTCGGAAGCGGTGAAACCGGTCAGTGCGCTTAGAGTAACAACGAAAAAAAGAACGATACTATGGTTGCTTTCCCATATTGTATTTATTACGGAGCGGTGTTCTTCATGGTATCTCCTTACATAATTGAGATTGGCAGACGGCTTATTCGAATAGTAAGGATCACTAAAAATTAAGTCAAGCCTGGAGGTCTAAAGGGCCGGGGCTACAATATGGGCCCAAAATTTGCGTAGCTAAGGTTTGCGCCATCTATGAAAACCGAGCCGCTTGCGGATCGCGGAATTGTGGTATTCAAATGATTTCAATCTTCGTTCTCGATGAACCCGATCTTTCGTTTTTCTTTGTCATCGTGGCTAACCAATTCGTCAAGAACCGTAAAGACGACTTGAAATTGTTCCTCAGTCTGGTTGCGCAATTCATCGAGCGCGCGTTTTAGCTCGGCGTTGTCGGCGATGAGGTGCCGTAGCTGCACGAAGGCCCTCATGATTTGAATGTTGACCTCAATTGCTCGGTCGCTATTCGGTCGCTATTCAAAATGCCGGAAAGCATCGCAACGCCCTGCTCGGTAAAAGCCATTGGCATATAGCGTGTGCCGCCCCTGTTTGAGATCCCAAATTGGGATCTCAAACCTGTAAACTATTGATATGATAACTCAAACATGAAATCATCGGGAAAGCGTTTAATGTGTCTGCGCACATTGCGCTTAAGGATTCTGGTTTCGACTTCGTATAGCACAGCCAAATCCCGGTCCAGCATAACCTTAACGCCGCGCAGCCAATAAATTTTTTTCAGATCTGATCAATAGGTATGATATCAGCCATAAATAGCTCCGCTCTGCAATTCGTGTTTTGTCATTCTGGGCTTGACCCGGAATCCAGTTCTTTTTCAGCGCCTTACACTACTGGATGCCGGATCAAGTCCGGCATGACAGGCGGGTGTTCTTTTGTTAGTCCTTCCCGGGCTGATCGCCTTCTTTTTCCTCCAGTTTTACGATAACGCGCTGAATGATATTTGCAGCCACCTCATCTTTGGACAGCAGCGGTAACGTCGTCGGTTCCCCGTGCGGGTCCAGGATGGTTACCCGATTGGTGTCGACCTTAAAGCCGCTGTCCGGGGCCGAAACGTCATTGGCGACGATTAGATCCAGCTTTTTTTGATCGAGTTTTTTGCGGGCGTTTTCCAGCAGATCTTCTGTCTCGGCCGCGAACCCCACCACCACCTGCAGTTGACTGCCGGGCTTATTTTGCCTGGCCACGGCTTTAAGAATGTCCGGGTTGCGGGCCAGCTCGACGCTGCGGCTGCCCTGGCCTTTTTTGATTTTTTGCCCGGCAAAAGAAGCGGGCCGGTAATCGCCGACGGCGGCGGCCATCAATAAAACATCGGCGCTGGAAATTTTGTCCAGCACCGCATCGTGCATCTGCTGGGCTGTTTGCTACCGGTTGACACCGAACGCCATAGCCCGCAGACAACGCGGTCGGCCCGTGGACCAGGGTAACCTCCGCGCCCTGATCGCGGGCCGCGGCTGCCAGGGCAAAACCCATTTTTCCGGAGCTGCGGTTGCCGATAAAGCGCACGGGATCAAACGGCTCCCAGGTGCAGCCGGCGGTTACCAGGACATGTTTGCCGGCCAGGGGACCTTTGCGGGCCAATGACCAGCGGCAGGCCTCGAAGATATCATCCGGTTCGGCCATGCGCCCGGTGCCGGTGTCGGCCGATGCCAGGCGGCCTTTCTCCGGCCCGATAAAATAAAATCCCCTGTCGCGCAGCAGTGCAATATTGGCCTGGGTGGCGGAGTTTTGCCACATTCCGGTTTCCATGGCCGGCGCCAGCAAAATGGGACCCCGGCAGGCGAGGCTGGTGGTGGTGAGCATGTTGTCTGCGAATCCATGGGCCAGTTTGGCAAGGGTGTTGGCAGTGGCAGGTGCGATGATCATCAAGTCGGCGCGTTTGCCGAGGGTTACATGGCCGATTTCAGTTTCGGCAAGCAGGGCGAACATTTCCGTGACTACCGGCCGGTGGGTGAGCGCCTGGAAAGTAATCGGCCCCACGAATTTGGCAGCCGCCTCGGTCATGATGACATCAACCAGGGCCCCGGCCTGTACCAGCCGGCTGGTCAACTCGGCAGCTTTATAAGCGGCAATGCCGCCGGTTACGCCCACGACGATGTGTTTGTCCTTAAGTAGCGGTATTTCGCTCATTTCTTTTTACCCTCTCCCCAACCCGGATGAACCTGAAAATGCCTAAAGTGCAAAATGCCAAAATTGCCTAAAATTGTTGTGTCACTGCGCTCCTTCTTTTTATCATTATTCGATGCTAAATCTTACCAAACTAAAAATCATGCGAATTGAATAATTGCCGATCTTGAGTTTTCAAAATAAGATCGACAGAATACCTCAACTTTAGGCAATTTAGGCATTTTAAATTTTAGGCATTTCTTCGAACAGTTTCATATTCTTGTTAAAAACAATGTTGCCGCCAAAGGTTATAGAGCTAATTATAGCGACCCTTGATTTAACTCGTAAATGAAGCGCAATCCTTCAAGGGTCAGCATCTGATCGACAATTTCGATTGCTTTTGTTTCTTTGGCCAACACCGGTGCCAACCCTCCGGTGCCGATGACCCGGGCCTGTCCACCGAGTTCGGCGCGGATGCGTTCCACCAGACCTTCGATTAGCCCTACGTAGCCAAGCACAAGTCCGGACTGCATGCATTGGACCGTGTTGGCACCGATGGCCGCGGGCGGTGCCACCAATTCAATGCGCGGCAATTTGGCTGTGCGGCTGAACAAGGCTTCGGCCGCAATGCCGAGCCCCGGTGCGATGGCCCCGCCTAAATAATCGCCCTCGGCGGAAATGGCATCGAAAGTGGTGGCCGTGCCGAAGTCCACAACGATGGCCGGGCTGCCGTGAAGCCGGTGGGTGGCCAGGGCGTTGAGAATGCGATCGGCACCCACCTCGGCCGGGTAATCGGTGCGCACCTTTACGCCCAGGTTGATTTCATGGCTGACCACCAGGGGGTCGCGATTGAAAAATCGCCGGCTCATATCCGTAAACGTTGTCGTAAGCGGCGGTACCACACTGGCAATGGCGACAGCGGAAATGTCCTCCCATCTGTAACCCTCAAAATCAAACAGATTTTTGAGAAGCATGCCGTATTCGTCCACCAGTTTAGCCCGATCGGAGGACACCCGCCAGTTGGCGATCCACTTTTGGTTATGAAACAATCCCAGCATCGTGTTGGTGTTGTTGATGTTTATGGCCAATAGCATGGATTTTCCCCTGTCCTGAATTTGTTAAATAGCCAATGGGTCCTTTTGGGGTTAATTAGTCTTTTGGTTAAATAGTTGATTAGGTTAAAGTTGTATTTCAGTCTATTTGACTAACAGGCATTCCAATAAATAAACTTCAATTAACCTAATCAACCATTCAACTTCTGTTTCAGAATCTCATTGACCATTTTAGGATTGGCCTGGCCCTTGGTGGCCTGCATGACCTGACCGACGAAAAACCCCATCAATTTGGTTTTTCCGTTTTGATAGGCCTCGACTTCCTTGGGGTGACGCGAGATTACCTGGGCGACAATGTCTTCGATGGCATCCGTATCGGTAATTTGGATCAGGCCTTTTTCCTCCACGATCTGGCGGGCCGGTTTGCCGGTCTGGGCCATCTGGTCAAAGACGGTTTTTGCGATCTTGCCGCTGATCACCCCCTCTTCGATCAGTTCCAGCAGTCGGGCGAGATCAGCGGAGGACACCGGTGATTCTTCAATGGTCTTTTCCTGGGCATTTAACAGCCCCAGCAATGACCCCATGACCCAGTTGCTGACCTTTTTGGGCTGGGAAAATTGCCGGGTGCAGTCTTCAAAGTAATCTGCCAGCCCCCGATCCGATGTCAGCAGTTCGGCGTCATAAGAGGGCAGTTCATATTGATCCATAAAGCGCTTTTTTTTGTCATCCGGAAGCTCCGGCAGGCTTTTTTTGACCGTGTCGATCCATTCCTCGTCGATTACCAGGGGCAGCAGGTCGGGGTCGGGGAAATAGCGGTAGTCATGGGCCTCTTCTTTACCGCGCATGGCGGTCGACCTGTTGTTGTCGGGGTCCCACAGCCGGGTTTGCTGCACGATTTGACCGCCGTCCATGATGACTTCTTTCTGGCGGCTGATTTCATATTGCAGGGCCTTTTCGACATGTTTAAAAGAGTTCAGGTTTTTCAACTCCGTTCGGGTTCCCAGGGGCTGGGTGCCCTTTGGACGTATGGACACATTGGCATCACACCTGAAGCTTCCCTCTTCCAGGTTGCCGTCGCAAATTTCCAGATAGCGCACAATGGATCGCAGCTGTCTGAGATAGGCTCCGGCTTCTTCAGGTTGGCGGATATCCGGTTCGCTGACAATTTCAATCAGGGGAACGCCGGTACGGTTGAAATCCACCCTGCTAACGGGCCGGTGGGGATCATGGATCAGCTTGCCGGCATCTTCTTCCATGTGGATACGGGTAATCCCGATACGGCGGAGGCCGCCGTTGACTTCGATATCGACATACCCGTGTTCGGCGATGGGCAGCTCATACTGGGATATCTGATACCCTTTGGGCAGGTCCGGATAGAAATAGTTCTTACGTGCAAAGCGGCTTTCCCGGGTGATTTCGCAGTTGGTGGCCATGGCCATGCGCAGGGTGTATTCCACTACTTTTTTGTTGAGCACCGGCAGCACACCCGGCATTCCGAGGCATACCGGGCAGGTGTGCGTATTGGGCGGTGCGCCGAAAGATGTTGAACAGCCACAGAAAATTTTGGTTTGGGTCTTTAACTGGGCGTGAACTTCAAGCCCGATGACCGGTTCAAATTCCATGTTTAATCCTTATTTGGGTTAGAGCGTTTGTCAAAATAACGTTCCGATATCAGAGGCTCAACCCGGCTTGTTCGGATTATCAATAACGTCTGAACCCCCAATAATGGACAATTGACACAATTTAGTCAAGTCTATTTAGGCCGGTTGCCTGCCCGCCCGGATTGGTCTTCTCTCTCGCAATCGCGGCTGGAAAGCCACTCCCACAGGTCGCACCATATGGCTCAGGCTAATCGTGGGAGCGGCTTTCCAGCCGCGATTATGATAGAACTTATAACATTTTCTAAAATAGACTGAAGATTTGGCGGAGTGGGATGCAAAAACCAAATAAATATTGATTTTACGTTAAATCTGGAACCCAACACTGGGATGCTAAAGCGAATAGGGAATTTCGACAAAATCAAATTTTGAGGGATCGAAATCCTTTATATTGCGAGTGGTCAATTTGGTTTTGTGATGTTTTGCCAGAGCGGCCTGAAAAGCATCCGGCAGTTTCCAGCCGTGTTCCCTGCGCAGGTCTGCTGCGAGATCAGCAATTGGTTTGTCGATAATGAAAAGTTTATATTGATCGAGCAGTTGAATCACTTTTATCTGTTCATCCTGATCAAGGCCGGTAAGGATTTCCGCACGGGTAATAACTGAAATTGCTGTTTGCTGCGGATCTAATTCGAGAATAAAGCGGGTGGCGTTCTCTATTCCGTTTAAATGGTCAATAATAATGACCGAATCGATCAGCCTTTCGACCATCATGAGTTCCATTCCGTTCGAATCTGTCTTTGGTAGGTTAGCCCATCCCCTTTTTTCCAGAGGCCCTTGCTGTTTAAAACCAGGGTCTGGTAGTTTTCCAAAAATTCAGCCGCTTTCAATTTTTTAATTCCGCGGCGGATTGCCTCCGCAACCGACATATGATGAAGGCTGCTGTAGCTTTCCAGCCACTTTTTGTCCTCTTCCGAAAGTGTTATAATTGTTCTGACACTGGGCATTTTCCCCTCCATTAGATGATATACATATCTATATATCATCATCTGATTATTGTCAAGTTATACCGGTTGTCATAAATTTTCATGCCCGGCGGTCACAACGAAGCATGAAACAATCATTCCAACATTCCATCGCTATTCCTCGAAGCGGCCCTTAAACCCATAGTACTTGTAAACCATCAAATTCTGGGATAGACGGCCTTCGCGTCGGATTTGGATGGCTTCGGGCTGGGGATCCATTTTCTCAAAAAGCGGCCGGTAGCGCCGGGCGCGTTTGAGATGGCGCCTGTGATCCACAACCAGCAGAGCGTCCCAGCCGGTATGTTCGGTTGCCGCAAACCACAGGTGGTACTGATCAAATTTGGAGTGCAGGGAGGTGACGACGGTGCCGGGATGAAGATATACCCCGATTTGACTGGCTTTGAAAAATCGATGGGAAAAAACAAATGTCTGTCCCGGATCGGGCATCCGGTGCCGGATGACCTCCACCCGGTCGGCGATTTCCGGCCAGCCGAAAAGATCGTTGGATATGTCGTTGCGGGGTTCAAACGGTTTTAAGACTTTAATGGCTGGAAATTGCCGGTTCAAGGTCAAAGAAGCATCACGTGCCCAGTTGTAGACGGGTTCGGTCAGGGCCAGAAAGAGGGCCAGGTAGAGCAGGGCGCTCATCAATAATCCTGAAATACCGGCCGCTACGGCCCAGCGTCGCCAGCGTTTGGCCGATGGGCCCGGCGATGAAACTTTTTTTAATACCACCGCGGCCACCGCAATCGAACCGGTCCACCACCCCACCGTCGTCCAGTGCGGAAGAATTTTGGTGGTCAGCCCGGCAAGGCAAAAAAAGACAAAAATGGGGATACTGGTCCAGATAACAAATCGATCACTGCTGTTTAGTGGCTTTTGCCTTGTGAGGATAATGCTGGCGGCAATCAGCAGACCGAAAATCAACGGCGACCAGGCGCCGAACTGTCCCCCGATAGCTGTCAAAAAATCACCCAGGCTCAGGCCGTCGCCGGAGCCCTGGCCCAATTGATAAGCATAAGAAATCCATTCATGGCGCGCATTCCACACGATATTCGGAGAAAAAACAGCCAAACCGATCATCACTGCCAGCCAGGGCTGGATTTTTCCCAACCAGTAACGATGGTCGGAAGATGAAATGAAATAACCCAGCAGGCACAGCGCCAGTAATACGGCATGATATTTACTGAGCAGCGCACCGCCGAACAGCAGACCGGTTAATATCCACAGGGACCACCGTCCGGTTTTCATCGCCTGCCACACGGCCAGCAGGGTACCGCACCAGAAAAGATTCAAGGTGGCGTCCGGCAGCAACCCCACCATCAACACCTGCTGGTAGGGCATCAAATGCAGCGTAAGCGCCGCCCAGAAGGCGATGCGTTCATCCCGGTAGAGGGCCAGCACCAGATACCGCAATAGGACCAGGCTGAGGGCCGTGCAGATAATCGGGCCCAGGCGCACAAAAAAAACACCGCCGCCCAGCACAGTCGTCAGGGCAGCCAGAAAGGCTACCATGGGGGGATGGTCAAAATACCCCCAGGCCAGTTTGCGGGAATAGAGCAAGTAGTGGGATTCATCCACCCCCAAACCGAATTTATTGACCAAAAACAGGCGAAAGATCGTAAAGGCGATCAATAGGCACCAGAACAGGGTGCGGTAGGTTGACTGGGATGTTTGTTGATTACTTAGTTCCATTTTTACGATGCTGAGTTGGTTGGAAATATGAACAACCATCATCGAGCAGACTGAACATCGAACGTCCAACGTCGAACTCCAAAAAGACGAACATCGAACACCCGCCTGCCATGCATATTGCATTTAGTTGATGCTAACATCGGTATATTAATCAGATGGTTGAATTAGTCTCACACCGCTATCAAGGCATTGCGGGCAGGTCGAACGTCCAACATCGAACATCGAATAATGATGTCGCTCCGCTCCGCTATTTAAAAGTTAACTATTTCCGTTTCTTTTCCGCCGTTTTAATACTCGTCACGAAAATTTTAATTAGTTCTTCTGTTTCCTGCAAAATTTCATTTAGCAGGTTAGGTTTTTTTATTAGTGGTACCCGCTGTATAAGTTTCAACCATCTTTGGCTCTCCCTAAGCTCCTTTAATGCAACACGAAGCTTATGGATAAAGTCCTTTGCGGACTCCGCTGCTTGGGCTTCCCCATGGTTGGGATAAGGCGATGTTCCTGATTTCAACAACTGTCCCGCAACATGGTTGCCCGCTCTGGTATTTGGGAGCTGTTCAACTACCTTTATGATTCTTACCGAATACTCAAGCAGCCTTTCTTCCAGGTCATATGTCTGATTCTTCATCTTTTTCCATTCAACATTCGATGTTGGACGTTCGATGTTCGATGTTCGTCCTTTTAGTGTTCGACGTTCGTCTTTTTGGATTTCATCCTTCCAGTATTTCCAGCGCCTTCGCCAATACATCTTCCGGTGCAATCTTTTTCAGGCACTGATTGTCGCCGTCACAGGGAGAATTGCGATGATTGTAAGCCGTTACACAGGGGGAGCAAGAAAGACCCAGAAAAATATTCAGCGCTTTGTCATCAATTGGGCCATACAGCAGCGGAGTTTCCGGCCCGTAAAAGATGATGGCCGGAACGGGCGTCATGGCGGCAAAATGCCCGGGGCCGCCGTCATTGGTAATCAGCAGGGATGACAGATGAAATATGCGCATCAATTCTCTGATGGTTTTGGTATATCCTGTCAGATCCACGCAATTTTCGTTTTGGGTGTGAGACAGGATCGTTCGGGCCACCGATTTATCCTGGGCCAGTCCGATCACACACACCGCATATCCGCGCTTAAGAAAAGCGTCAGCCAGGCTGCAATAATACGCCAGGGGCCAGGCGCGAATGGGCAGCAGGCCGCCGCCGGGATAGAAAAGCACAATTCTTTTCTCCCTGATTGCCGGCGCCTTTTCAAACAGGCGCTTTTTTGCATCTTCGATTTCGTCCGCTCCGATTTCCACCGCCGGTATTTCCAATTTTTCTTTGGGAATCAGTTGTTTGGCCCTGGGATTGGTGGTGGAATCGATGGCATCGACAAGGGTCAAAAATTGCCGGGAAATGTGGTGATAGGGGTTGTAGAGCACCGGACGGTTCATAAAATTTCCACGGTACAGCCCTTCCTGGGTATGGGGATGGAACCCCACCCGGAGGGCGGCCCCGCTCAGAAAAGAAAGGATGCTGCTGTTTCGTGCAAACAACTCACAGTCAATCACCGTATCGATATTGAATCTTCGCATTTTGAATACTGCCGCCAGCGCGGTCTTCGCGAAAACCGGCAGGGAGCTGTCGTTTAGCGCTATAATATTTTCGGGAGGAATGACCCCCAGCAATTCCACTACCTCGCGGTTTTTTTCAAACAGCATGATGTGCAGGGAAGCATCGGGAAATTTGTCCTTTAAGCGCTGAAACATGGGGTATGCCAGCACCAGGGCCCCCATTTCGGATATTAAGATGATGAGGATGCGTTTGGTTTCAGTAGGTCGGGACTCTTTTTTAAAAAATTTATAATAAGCTGAAAATATACGGCAAATAATTGTTCCGACGGTATGATCGATCCAGCGCTGGGTTTCAATTTTCATAATTTGGCTTTCGTAAGGGTAACTGAAGATTCTTTATGGGTTCAGGCTTATATAGGTTTCAGACCAAAGCTGGTTTCAGGTTAAAATTAGGTTCAAAGGTTCAGGGTTCTGGGTTCAAGGTTACATTTCCTCCGCCTATCTTGCTAGTATGTTATCAAATGATCGCTCTACTCTCATGCAGGTCCTTTACAACCAACCACTATATCCGTTCACTATCGACATGAACCCTGAACCTTTGAACCTCGGAACCCCTGAACGGCTACTAATATACCAAAATAGGTCCTTAAAGAAAAGAATATTGAAAAATTCGATCCATTGGGCAGGATAAAAGCAAAAGTTTTCAGGAATGTTTGATGCCGTGCACTGGATGTGTTATAGGAATCTGGTTAAAAAATATGTCCGGAATTTTCGCTTGGATTGGTATTTTGCGCTCAATTATAGTATTCGCATAGATTACCGGTGTAAATGGCACGCAACTCAACCTACAACATCCTGATGTATTCCCACGATACCTATGGTCTCGGCCACATTCGCCGGACCATGGCGATTGCTACGCATCTGCTTGGCCCCCGCATCAATATCCTGATCCTGACCGGATCTCCCATCGCCGGTCGGTTTTCCTTTCCCGATCAGATTGATTTTGTGCGGATTCCAGGAATGATTAAAAAAACCAACGATGAATACCTGCCGCTGTCAATCAAAATCAATGCCCGGCATGCCCTTGATATCCGTAAAAACATTATCACCACCACCGCCAAAACCTTTCAACCCAATCTTTTTATTGTGGACAAAGAGCCCCTGGGGTTGAAAAAAGAGGTTCTGCCCACATTGCAATGGTTGCGGCGCAGCCGGCCCGAGACCCGGTCGATTCTCGGATTGCGCGATATTATGGACGATGCCGAGATGGTCAAAAAAGACTGGCGCCACAAACAGGTTTACAAGCATCTCGAAGATCTTTACAGCGAAATCTGGATTTACGGGATACAGGATTTTTATGATCCCATTAGCGAATATGAAATTTCAGATACCATCAGCAGCAAAATTCATTTTACCGGTTACATTCCCCGTAAAATTCCGGGCAAAGATGCGGTCAAAAAAGTCAAAAAAGAGCTGGGGCTGAAAGGCCAGGAAAGACTGGTGGTGGTGACCACCGGTGGGGGTGGCGACGGTTACCGGGTTATGGATACCTATTTGGCCGCCCTTGAATCCTTTTCAGGAGACCTGCCCTTTAAAAGTGTTTTGATCACCGGTCCTTTTATGCCCAAACAGGAAAGGCGGGATGTTTTCCAACGGGCCCGACGATTGGGGGTTCGAACCTACCATTTCTACCGGCAAATGGAAAAAATTTTTTCCGCCGCTGACATCGTTGTCAGCATGGGAGGCTACAATACCCTCTGTGAAATTCTGGGCCAGGGTACCATCAGCCTGGTCATTCCAAGGGAAGTCCCTCGCAAGGAGCAAATCATCAGGGCCCGGGCCTTTCATCGGCAAAATCTGGTCGATTACATCCCCTGGCCCGATTTAACTGCAGACCGTTTGCGTCAAAAACTATTTGATATCCTGGAAAACCCGCACCCCTATCACGAAGCGATCTCCCGCTTTCGGTTGACAGGCATCGAAACCATGAAAAAACGCCTCCGTGCCTTCAGGTGCCAAAAATCATGAAACCATCCGGTGCACCTGTCCTGGGAATGATTCTGAAAGGCTACCCCCGCATTTCGGAAACCTTTATCTCCAATGAAATTTTGCTGCTTGAAAAGCTCGGGTTTGCCATCCATCTGTTTTCCATGCGACAGCCCCGCGAAGACTTTACTCACGCAAGTGTCAATAAAATCCAGGCCAGGGTAGACTATCTACCGGAAACCCTGCTAAAGCCGTTGCCCCGCTTGTTGTACCACAACCTGATCCTGGCGTCCAAGCAGCCCGGGATTTATGCCGCCGCTCTTAAAACCGCCTGGCGCCGCTTTTTAAGGACCCACAAATTGGCCACCCTCAAACACCTGCTGCAGGCCGGATACCTGGCCCAGCGCCTCTTGCCGAACAGCGGGGTGACCCATCTGCATGCCCACTTCGCCCACTCCCCCACTTCGGTGGCCATGTTTACCAGCCAGTTGACGGGATTGCCGTTTAGCTTTACTGCCCATGCCAAAGACATCTACACATCCGATCCCAGACAGCTTCGTGAGAAAATTGAATTGTCGCGTTTTGTGGTCACCTGCACCGAATATAATCGCCGGCATTTATTGAAGATTTCCGACGGCCATCCGGCTCAGATCCATCGCATTTACCATGGTATTGATATGGATCTTTTTGCGGGCAATTTTGGGCAACAGCAAAATCCCGGTCACCCCTATCGGATTCTAACCATCGCCCGCTTAACAACCAAAAAGGGCCTGCCGACCGTTTACAAAGCACTGAAAATGTTAGCTGACAATGGCGTCAGTTTTGAGCACACCCTCATCGGGGATGGTGAAGATCGAGAATTGATTCTTGATCTGATCAGGAAATTGAAACTCGACTCTGTGACCCGCTGGCTGGGAACCCAGCCCCATCATGTCGTACTGGACCACTATAGAGCTGCCGATCTTTTTGTTCTGGGATGTGAGGTGGCGCCCAATGGCGATCGTGACGGTATTCCCAATGTTTTGGTTGAGAGCATGGCCATGGGCGTACCGGTTGTCGCCACGGATATTTCTGCTATCCCCGAACTGGTGCAGGGCGGAAAAACCGGTTTGCTGGTGCCGGCCGGTCGACCGGATAAACTGGCTGAAGCCATGCAGCGCATGCTGACCGACACAGAATTTCGACAAAGCGTTATACCACCCGCCCGCCAAAAGGTGGCAGAAGATTTTGACAACCGGCGGCTGATCCAGGATCTGGCCCAAGTGTACCGAAGTGAAGGCATTGGGCAGAAGACAGATGACAGATGACAGAGGTCAGAGGACAGATTGAACGCCGAACATCGAACGTCGAACATCGAACGTCCAATATTGATGACGCTGCGCTTTATCTTTTTTAAAACAGGCAAATAACGCGAAAGACGTGATATAAGGACCAAGAATTCTCCAAGGCGGACTTGTTTCGAAGGGTAGATTTGTTCGCATAGCGCAGACGCTTGCGCCGCGTGCTGGTCAGCATTTATTAAAAAAGACAGAATTCATTCATTCGACGTTCGATGTTGGACGTTCGATGTTCGATGTTCATTTGTATCTTTGGTGATCAAACCGGCCGCACTGGCAACCGGCGGCGTTGCTGAACCCCTAACACAGAACCCTGAACCGGATGCAATGAAAATTTGCTTTTACGCTCCCTTCAAACCCCTGGGCCATGCGCAGCCATCCGGTGATCTGGTTACGGCCACGGGTATTTTTGACTACCTTGCCCGACAGAATCATCAGGTCATGTCGGCGAGTACGTTGCGGTGCCGTTGGATTTATTGGAAACCCTGGTTATGGCTGCGGCTGTGGTGGGAAAGACAGCGGGTGATCCGCAAATTTTCATCCGTGCCGGCCGATGTCTGGTTTACCTATCACAGCTATTATAAGGCCCCGGATTTATTGGGGCCGTATGCATCAAGACATCTGAATATGCCTTATGTTATTTTTCAGGGAATATACTCGACCAAACGCAGGCGCAGATTTAAGACCCGGCGCGGCTTTTATCTGAATAAAACAGCCCTGCTTGCCGCCGATCATGTATTTACCAACAAGAAGGTCGACCTGCACAACCTCAGGCGCCTTTTGCCCGACGGGCGGATTAGCTATGTGGCCCCCGGCCTGAATCCGGATGAGTTTATCTTTGATGCCCGGGCCCGGGCAGAGTTACACCGGCAATGGTCTATCGGCGGTGAACCGGTAATTTTTTCAGCCGCTATGTTTCGCCGGGATGTAAAAACCCAGGGGCTGAAATGGGTGATTCGGGCCTGCGGGGAACTGTTGCGCCAGGGCCGGCAGTTTCAGCTGGTCATTGCCGGCGACGGCAAAGAAAGAAAAACCCTTCAGAACCTGGCCGCAGAGCAGATACCGGGCAAATTCCGGTTTGTCGGAAAAATTTCTCGACCGCAACTTTACCGGTATTACAGCGCTGCAGATGTGTTTATGTTTCCCGGTATCGGAGAATCCCTGGGGATGGTATTTCTTGAGGCCCAGGCCTGCGGCCTGCCGGTGGTAGCGTTTGACAATGCCGGAGTCCCGGAAGCCGTTCAAAACGGCAAAACCGGATTTTTGGTGCCGGCCCATGAAATGGGGCCGTTTGTGGATGCCGTTAAAACCCTGTTGAGCAACCGGGAGCTGAGACGGCGTATGGGTCGGGCTGCAAAATCATATGTGCGAGCCAATCATGATTTGACATTGAATTATCAGGAACTCGACAGGGTGTTAAAAAGAATATTGCCATCCAGCCGAAGCGCTTGACAATCTAACTTTTTTGGAGTATATTACGAAAAGGTTAAACTTTATAGGAGTAATCCCCGAAATTGAAAAAATTTTCGAGGCTGTTGAATATCGAATTGCCACCGCGTCAATCTGCGTTCCTGTGGGGTCCGAGAAAGACAGGGAAATCGACATATCTGAAAGATAAATTTCCAGACAGCCTCGTATATGACTTTCTAAAAACCGATTTGTTTTTAGAATTTTCTAAAAAGCCTGCCTTGTTGCGTGAGCAACTCATCGCGAAAGACCCAGAATTATTAAAACCGCCCGTTATATTGGATGAAGTTCAGAAAGTTCCCCAAATCCTGGACGAAGTCCACTGGTTGATGGAGAATAGCAATCTGCAGTTTATTCTTTGCGGATCCAGTGCCAGGAAGTTGAAACGGGGAAAGGCGAATTTACTGGGAGGCCGGGCCTGGCGCTATGAAATGTTTCCTTTCGTTACGGTAGAATTGGACAAGCTCAGTTTGCTAAGAATCCTGAATCGGGGTCTGGTTCCATCCCATTATCTGCAGGAAAACTATTCAAAATCGTTGCGAAGTTATACTCAAGATTATTTGAAGGAAGAAGTCTTTGATGAGGGCTTGACCCGCAATGTCCCTGCTTTTTCCAGGTTTTTTGATGCTATGGGGTTCACCCATGGCGAACTCACAAACTTTTCAAACATCGCGCGCGAGTGCGGGGTGGATTCCAAAACAGTCAAAGAATATTATCAGATCCTTAAAGATACTTTGCTTGGTGACTTTGTCGAGCCTTTCAAAAAGCGGCAAAATCGACAGGTCATTACCAAAACCTCCAAATTTTATCTGTTTGATGTTGGGGTGGCGGGTGCAATAACAAGGCGCAGGATCGTGCAGGAGAGGGGCGTCGATTTTGGGAAGGCCTTTGAGCATTTTATTTTAATGGAACTGAGGGCCTACGCTTCCTATAGCGAGGTGTACTATGGTATTAATTTTTGGCGAACAAAATCGGGTATGGAAGTCGATTTTGTACTCGGTGGTGGTGAGGTTGCGATTGAAGTTAAAGGTTCTAGCAGGATTGAAAATAAGCATCTGCGCTCTCTTAAGGCTTTTATGGAAACCTATTCACCGCGCAATGCCATGCTGGTTTGCAATGAGAAACAAGAACGTGTTGTTGGCAAGATTCGGATCATCCCCTGGCGAAACTTTTTGCAGGATTTATGGGGGGGCCGAATTATTCATTAGAAGCTGTCTAAATTTCAGGGCGGCGTAACACCGAAAAATAAAAAAGATGACAGATCCATTTAAAATTACTCGTTTTGGTCTCTTGCGCCATGCGCAGACAGTGTGGAACCGGGAAAAAAAGATTCAGGGTCAAAAAGACACATCGCTGACACCCGCTGGAGAAGGCCAAGCCTTGCGCTGGGGACAGATGTTAAGGCAATTTTCCTGGAATCGCATCCTTGCAAGTGATACTGGACGTGCCATGGAAACCGCCAGAATTATCAATCAATCACTAAATATTTCATCGCAGACTGATAATCGTCTCCGGGAGCAGGATTGGGGACAGTGGACCGGACAAACCATTTCACAAATAAAAACGGACAGCCCCCGGGAACTGGATGCGCAGGTCAAGGCCGGCTGGGATTTCTGCCCCCCGGTGGTGAGAATCGCCGGAGTATTTTGGAAAGAAGCCGTAATGCCTTGTTTTCAGCCGCTGAAAATTGGCCCGGCGATGACATCCTGGTGGTCACCCACGAGGGGGTTGTCAAAAGCTTGATTTATCACCTTTGCGGCCGCAAATATCTTCCGGGCGAGCCGGCCATCATCAAGCCCTACCGATTGCACTGGCTTGTGTTTGATCGAAATCGGCTCCGCCTGGAAGAATTGAATGCTTTAGCGATGGAACCATAGTAACCGTTCAGGGTTCAAGGTTGAGAGGTTCAAAGGTTAATGCAAAACTGAATGATTGAATGATCAGATTTTTCAATTTGGCACTGTGAACCCTGGTCGCCTTCGGTGCCGCCAGAGGCGGGTGAACCTCTGAACGCTGAACCTTGAACCCGGAACCTATAACAACATGAAGATCATCCAATACAGCCAAAATGTCCTGGGTGTTGGCCATCTTTTTCGCAGCCTCGAGATATCGCGGGCATTGTCCGCTCACCAGGTCATTCTGATTACCGGCGGCTCCCCTGTTGAAACCGAACTGCCGATGCATGTCCGTGAGTTCTGTCTGCCGGTTCTTCAAATGGATGATGCCTTTAAGGGGCTTTTAACCACCGAGAAAAATTTAACCCTCGACCAGGTCAAAGAATTACGCCAAAAGAAGCTGCTGGCCCTTTTTGAGGAGGAAAGACCGGACCTGTTTTTGGTGGAGCTGTTTCCATTTGGGCGCAGAATGTTCCGATTTGAACTCGACCCGGTTGTGAGGGCTTTACGGGCAAAGAGACCGGCACCCTGCGCAATTATTTGCAGTGTACGGGACATCCTCGTGGAAAAGAAAGATCACGTCAGGCACGAAGCCAGGGTTGTCAAAACCCTCAACCGCTATTTTGATCGGGTGCTGGTTCATGCGGATCCTGATCTGGTGGAGATTCGTGAAACCTTCGGACCCTTTGATGACATAACGATACCGGTGGATTATACCGGTTATATTGCACCCCGATCCTCAGCGGCCGCCGGGCATAGAATCCGAAAACAAATGGATATGGATGATGGCGAAACATTAATCGTCGCCAGTGCGGGGGGGGGAATGTCGGGGCCCCGCTGCTGGCCGCGGTGATACGCGCCTTTGGGCGGTTGGAAAGGGACAACTGCCGGTTGCAGGTTTTTAGCGGGCCATTTATGGATTCCCAGGATTATGACGGTTTAAAAAAAATGGCCCCCGCCAGGGCCCGGGTTGACAGGTTTACATCAGATTTTGGAGCCTATCTGGCGGCTGCCGATTTGTCCGTCAGTATGGGAGGATACAATACCACCATGAATATTCTGGCCGCCCGGGTGCCGGCCCTGTTATGGCCCTTTTCCCGGAATCGGGAACAGGGGCTGCGGGCCCGGCGACTTGCCGACCGCGGCCTGCTGACAGTTTTGCAGGATACAGACCTTGAGCCGGATCGTTTGGCCGCTTTGATGGAGCATAAGTTGGCGCATCCGAACCGGCCCGATGTCAAAATTAATTTGGACGGTGTCGCCAATACCGTCCGCGCCATTGAAGCATATGATGACCAACCTTTTTTCCATCACGAAAACACGAAAGCTGGAAAGCACGAAATTTAGGTCGTCTTTTTCGTGTCCTTCGTGGTGAAATCCGCCTCAGGCGGATCATGGAACGCAAATAATCCACGTTAGGGGAAAATATAATGCAACCGAAAGTCACGGCCCTATGGCGCCACCTCCCGCCGGACCTGGATGCCCGTATCGCCGACTGTATCCGCAATGGCTGCGAAAAGGCCCAGGGCCAGGGTGCCGGTACCATTTTTTTTCGGGCCGACGATGTGGCCGTTCCCGGGAGGCAATTTTCCCGGCTGATGGATCTTTTTTCAGCCTATGGTGTTCCCCTGTCTCTGGCCGTTGTACCTGCCGCTTTGACGCGCAAGCGCTGGCAGTATCTGAAGGGGTTTGAAAAAAAGAGCCCTTCGCGCTGGTGCTGGCATCAACACGGCTGGCGGCATGTAAATCATGAGACTGAAGGAAAAAAGCAGGAGTTTGGCGGCGGGCGCAAGGTTTCGCAAATCAAAAGAGACCTGATGAGGGGCAAAGAGCGCCTCGAGATGCTCATGGGTGATCACTTTTTTCCGGTGTTTACGCCCCCATGGAATCGCTGCAGCAGCAGTACTCTGAAATTAATAAAAGAGCTGGGGTATGCGGCCGTTTCCCGTAGCCGCGGGAGCAAGACGCAGTCCCCCCGGGGGCTGCCGGATTATTTTGTCAATGTGGATCTGCACACCCGCAAGGAGAAGGGTCCGGCCGAGGCCTGGGAAAAACTATTCTCAGAACTCCGGCAGGCGATTGCATCAAAACATTGCGGAATCATGATTCATCACCGGATGATGAACGGCGCCGCATTTGATTTTATTGAAGTACTGATAAAAAAACTGGTTGAAAGCCAAAATCTGCAGCCGGTTAATTTCCGGGATATGACCAAAACACAGTAGTTCTCCCTTCGCACTGATTTGTGTTTGGCAAAGAAGGGAATATAAAGAACATCGAACATTATTCGATGTTCGATGTTCATATCAATTTTCGCTCCGGAAGAGCCTCTGAACCCAGAACCCAGAACCTTGAACCCAGAACCTGAACCAATGAAAATCATCTTTTACTGCCAATACGTATGGGGCATGGGCCACCTGGTTCGCAGCCTGGAGTTTGCCCGGGCCCTTGCGGGCCATGACGTGACCCTGATCGCCGGGGGACAGGAAGTTGAAATAGATATGCCTGACCATGTTGAGCTTGTCCGGCTGCCGGTGCTGTACATGGATGAAAAATTCACCCGCTTGATTCCCGGTGATCCCGGCCAGAGCGTCGAACAGGTGCAACTCGAACGCAAAACGGCAATTTATGAGCTGTTTAAAAAGAAACAGCCTGATTTTTTCATTGTCGAACTCTATCCTTTTGGCCGCTCCATCTTTGGTTTTGAACTGGAGCCGCTGTTGGAAGATATCCGTCAGGGTAAATTCGGCAACGTCAAAGCCGTCTGCAGTCTGCGGGATATTTTGGTGGAAAAAAAGGATCCGGCCTATCACGAAAAAAGGGTTTTGAAAAAATTAAACCGTTACTTTGATGCCTTGCTGGTCCACTCCGATGCCGGACTGCAGCGACTGGATGAAACGTTTAGCCGGGCGGCCGACATCAGTATCCCGCTGGCACACACGGGCTTTATTACCCAACCGGCCGATCCGGCGGCCGGCCCCAGGTTGCGGCGGGAGTTGAAGATAGCCTCCGGTGAAAAACTTATTGTGGCCAGCGCCGGCGGCGGGCGCTCGGGTTTCCCCCTTTTGACCGGGCTGCTGGATGCCTGTGATTTGCTCGATGACCACCTGCCCTGCCGGCTTGAAGTATTTTGCGGACCCTTTATGGATCAGAAAGAATATGAAGGGCTTTGCGGGCGGTCGGCACCCGGCAGGCGTATCCGGCGCTACACCAAGCGCTTTTTGGACTACCTGTCGGCTGCCGATCTATCGGTAAGCCTGGCCGGATATAATACCTGTATGAATTTGCTGGTTACCAGGGTACCCGCCCTGGTCCTGCCGTATGCGCGCCAGCAGGAGCAACCCATGCGCGCTGATAAAATCAGTAGATATCTGCCGATGAGAGTACTCAATGAAGCTGATTTGCAGCCGGCCAGATTATGCCGGCACATGGTTCAGATGCTTCAACAAAACAGGACTGTCGACCTGGTGCCGATTGACCTTGACGGGGCGGCCAATGCCGCCCGTTTCCTTGACCGGTGGGGGAAACAGGTGCCGGAGCATTAGGGCCTGGCACCTTGCATTGGGGGTCTATGGAGATAGGAATCATTCTCATTTACATTGCAAATCGAATATGTTAACGATATTCAAAATAATCCGGAAAACATTGAATTCATTGCAGGAATGCTGGTATTCCAGAAAAAAGTCATTGCCAATTTTTTAGTAACACGCTACAGATGGTTTGTTTCAAATCGTCGGGCCTAGCCCCTGTTTTGAGTCCTTTCTAATATTTGCACTATTAAGAACCGTTAAGCAGCTCTCTTTTTCAACGCTTGTCAGGTTTATTTTTACAAGGATCTGATTATGCCTGCAGAAAAAATTCTACCCGAATCGCAAAAGGAAGCCGGGGGCATGCAGCGACAGGTTAAACTTCCTTTTCTAAAATCTGTGGAAATCTCGATCAAAAGTATTAAGGTCAGATTTTTCAGGTCCCTCATTACGACCATGAGCCTGGTTCTGGCCGTTTCATTTTTGAGTTTTGTGGGTGTCAGCAACGACATTGCCAACGGGATGCTTGCCAAGCAGGATCCCGAGTTGCGGCGGGTGCTGGAGCGGTCTGGATATGATCTCGAGCCGGGTGATACCACCGTGGGGAGCAGCCCCAAACAACGGTGGCTTGTTATTCTGTCGCTTCTGGTCTGTGTCGTAGGGATTGTAAACGCCCAGCTGATGGCGGTGACCGAGCGTTTCGGGAAATCGGTACCATGAAATGCCTGGGCGCCCTGGATCGATTCATCCTGCGCCTGTTTATTCTCGAAGCCGGCATGCAGGGCCTGGCAGGCGCCGGCATGGGCGCTTTGCTGGGGGCTGTTTTTTCATTGCTTAACGGCTGGTTGCGCTTTGGTTTTGCGTCACTGACCTCGATTCCATTGGGCAGCCTGGCTGTTTCGGTCCTGATTGCCACCGGCGTCGGCTGTCTGTTGAGTCTGCTGGGGGTATTATACCCGGCCCTGATTGCAGCCAGAATGCAGCCGGTGGAAGCGATGCGCGTGGAGCAGTAAAATGGAAGGTGGAAGTCGGAATGCGGAAGGTGGAAAGAAAAAAGGATTGGATCCTTTCACTATCAGCTATGAACTATGAGCTGGCACTGAAAGTGCCTTGAGTGAAACGACAAAGGAGATCCCATGGCAGAAGCTGGTAGTATCGTTCGAGTTACAGATGTTACCAAAGTATTTAGGCTCGGCAAGATCGATGTCCAGGCTCTCAAAGGTATAGATCTTGAGATAATGAAAGGCGATTATATTTCCATCATGGGGCCATCCGGATCCGGCAAGAGTACCCTTTTTAATATGATCGGGGGATTGGACAAACCGACCACCGGCAAAGTGTTCATCGATGAGGTAGATATTGCCCAGCTGGATGCCTACGAATTGGCCTGGCTGCGTTGCCGCAAAATTGGTTATATATTTCAGACGTTTAACATTATCCAGGTCATGACGGCCCTGGAAAATGTAACCCTGCCAATGATTTTTGCGGGCCTGGGTAATGACGCAGCTGTTGATAAAGGCATGGAACTCCTGGATCTGGTTGGACTGGGTGATCGTTTCAGCCACAAACCGTTTGAACTATCCGGTGGTCAGCAGCAGCGGGTTGCGGTTGCCAGAGCGCTGGCCAACGATCCGGCGATAATCCTGGCTGATGAGCCCACCGGAAACCTTGATTTGACCACCGGAGAAGAGATCATTTCGCTGTTAAAACGGCTGAGTCAGGATCGGGGCGTCACCGTGATTTCGGCCACCCACGATTTTAAAATGCTCAATGTTTCAGATCGGGTGATCTGGATACGGGATGGTCGTGTCGACAAGATCGAGAATCGCGAAGAACTGTCAATTTCCATCGGACAGATTGGATCGAGGGAGTAGAACGCTGGTCACTGGTCGCTTGTCTCTGGCTTCTGGTCACTTGCTTTTGGCCATTAGTGGCTATATGCCTGGCTGTGGTCGCATACTAATGGATAGGGCAATACCATTTTAAGAAATGAAACAACTGCATTCACATAAAAAATTTAATAAAACCGGATTGGCTGAATATATGCCGGCGCTGGAGCCTCAATCCCAGGGTCCGGCGACCAGAATCCAGAGGCAAGTAGCCAGTGACCAGAGACCAGCCACCAGCGACCAGGGGCAGGTGACCAGAGCCTCGATGTTCCTTTTCCTTTCGTTCCTGATGATGAGTCTGGTTTTATCCGGAACCATCGCAGTTGCAGCAACTTCAGAGCAAAATGAGGCAGCTTTCAAGGAAACGGTAAACAGACTGTCTTCTCTGGCCGATCGCAGTACGGGGACTGACGGCAGTCGGGCGGCCGCAGCTTATATTAAAGAAAGGTTTGAACAACTTGGTTTTGAAACCATCGGGACCCAAAAGTTTGCGGTTCCCGTTGTCCTGGATGAAAAGAGCACCTTGAGCATCGCCGGGCGCGAAGGTTCGATTCCCATTAGAGCCTTGCGGGGTAACGCGGTTACGCCTCAAACCATCCCGCCTCCCGGAATTAATGCCCCCCTGGTATACGTCGGCAAGGGTGATTTGACCGACCTAAACGGCAAGGCCATCGAGGGGGCCATCATCCTGATGGAGCTTGGGTCCGGCAAAAATTGGCTCCCGGTTGCCGATCTGGGCGCCAAGGCATTGATCTATGTGGATCGAGGAAAATCATCCAGAATTCTATTTGAAGATAAGTTTGAGCTTTCTCCCATTCAATTTCCGCGCTTCTGGATTTCGATTGACCGGCTTGAGGATTTGTTCCCCGGCTTTGAGGCCAAGCCTGCCGGCCGGGTTGCTGAAAGCGTCAGCCTGACATCGAAAACGAGCTGGAAAAACATCATCTCCGAAAATGTTTATGCCATTATTCCCGGAACCGATCCCGCACTCAATGAGCAGTCGGTGATGGTGGAAGCGTTTTACGACAGCACCGTCTGGGTTTCCGGGCTGTCTCCCGGGGCTGATGAAGCCTGCAGCGTGGCCACCCTTTTATATCTGGCCCGCTATCTGCAGGCGAACCCTCCCCAGCGCACGGTCCTCCTGATTGCCACCAGTGGGCATGCCCAGACGCTGGCCGGAATGCGCGAGCTGATGTGGAGCCTGACGACGCGATCAAAAATCCAGCGCCAGATGAAGCGCGAGCTGAAGGACCTGATTAAAAAATCCCGCAATACCATTGAAGCATTGAAAAAGGCGACGTTTGAAACTGTCGACCCCGAAGACGCGGCTGCCCAGGAGCGCCAAGCCCTGGTCAAGGAGGCCCTTGAAGAACGGATAAAAACGGTATCCGATGGCATTTCGCGCCGTTTGATACGGCTGCGGATGCAGTCAAAATCAGGAGAGAATAAGGATGTCATTGACCAATTGGCTGCTGAAAGAATGCTGTTGCGGCGGTTGGTGTGGAAGCCGGCCTATACGGATTTATTGACTGACGAGCGGCAGATGCTGATCCGCCTGGTGCCCCAGGCGATTGCAGACCAGGACGATATTCTGGCAGATGCCCGAACACAGCTGGACCTGCTGGACAGTGCCAGGGACTTTCGCGGGCAGGCCAAAATCTACGACCTGACGGCCGCGGTATCGCTTCATCTTTCCAGCCACGGTGACGGGTTCGGCGCCTTCAATTATGGCTGGCAGTATCCGTTTCGTCCCCGGATTAAACGCACTGAGATCTATTCATTGCTGGATGAGGTTTTGCGGGTCGGGGCGCTAAAGGTTGAAAATTCGCTCGGCATTCAGGGAATGTACCAGGACACCCTGCGACCCAGCCGGCGCCGTTCCTGGCAGAGTTATTTTCTGGACCGTCCCGCATTGGGCGGTGAGGTGACCGCTCTGGCCGGGATCCATGGATTGACATTCGCTACCACCCACGATGCCCGGTCCGCCTGGGGTACCCCCGGCGACCTACCCGAAAATGTCAATTTTGAATTCGCCCTCAGGCAAAGTGCCGTGGTGGCCGGGCTGGTTCAACACCTTGCCGCCGCGCCCAAAATCCATGAAGGTATATTTCCCCGCAACGGGATCGGCGAAATCAACGGCAATGCCAAGTTTCTGCGTCACGGAGAGTTGTTTGCCGATAAGCCGGCCCCGGGATCTTTGCTGCTCTGCTACCAGGGCCCGGCCCGGCACTACGCCATGGTGGACCATATGGGCAACTTTCATCTTCGGGGCCTGGCCGATAAAAAGCACAGTTATCACAAGGTGATTTTCGAAGGATATAAATTTGACGATACCACCGGTGCCGTCAAATGGACCATTGACAAAAAGCAAACCGGCAAAGATTCATACCGTGTGAAGATGTTTCGTCGCCACATGGAGACCGATCTGATTATGTTCGCCAGCAAAGGGATTACCCTGTTCAACCTCCTTGAGCCGCGCACCTTTCGCTATCTTAGTAAGGGCAATGTAATCGACGGTCGGCGAGAGGCCGATCCCCTGCGTTATTTTTACAGCCGCCTTGACACCTGGATTTCGTATTACCGTGACGCCTCCAACATAACGACCATTTTTTTAGAGGCCGGCACCCCGCTTAAACTGACCCTGTCCGACAGCGTTCTGCGTAAAAAAATGATTTTGTTAAACGCCACCAAGGACAATCCCCAGGGCGATGGTTATATGGTGGATAAGTGGCCGATCTTGTATCGGACCGGGTATAAAGTTGCGCGGGATGTGTGGACCCTGCTGACGCCGCGCATTGACAATCTGGAGAAACGGGGCATTTTCAACGAACGCATTCGCAATCTTCAGCAAACCGGGATCAAACAGCTGGACCTGGCAGAAACCGCTTTGGCCAATCAGCGCTACGACCAGTTTTATGAAGCCACTGCACGTTCGTGGGCGCTTTCCAGCCGGGTTTACGACGATGTGGAGGCAACCCAGAAAGATGTCCTCTACGGTGTGCTGTTTTACATCGCCCTGTTTGTGCCCTTTGCATTCTGCCTGGAACGCCTGCTGTTTTCATACTCCAATATATACAAGCGCATCATGGCCTTCATCGGAATTCTGTTGCTGCTGATCCTCATCATTTATAATGTTCACCCTGCCTTCCAGCTGGCTTATAGTCCCATGGTTGTCATCCTGGCATTTTTTATTATGGGGCTTTCTCTGATTGTAACGATGATCATCTTTTTCCGCTTTGAAGAAGAAATGGCCGGGCTTCAAACCCATGCCCAACTGGTGCAATCCGGTGAAATTGGTCGCTGGAAAGCGTTTGTGGCCGCTTTTTTACTGGGCGTCAGCAATCTCAGGCGCCGCCGCCTGCGAACCGCCTTAACCTGTGCCACCTTGATAATACTGACGTTTACCATTATGAGTTTTACTTCGGCCAAATCCATGCGGCGGCACGCGCGCGTTTTGTATGATAGCAAGGCACCCTACCAGGGGTTTTTGCTAAAAAACGTAAACTGGAGAAGTTTGCCGCCCGAAGCTTTCGGCCTAATAGAGAATTCCTTTGGGGGGCAGGCTGTTTCAGCTCCCCGGGTGTGGCTGGAAGATGAAGACCGAACGCGCGCTACCAGAATTCCGGTTGGCGTTAATGGCCGGGTCTTTGAAGCCCAGGGGATGGTGGGGCTTTCAGCCGAGGAATCTAAGATTTCTGGAATCGATACGATTGTTACAGCCGGGCGCTGGTTGAGGCCTGACGACTGGCAAGCGGTGCTTTTACCCCAGCGGATGGCCGAGCAGCTAAACATTGAGCCCAACCAGACCGTATTTCTCTGGGGGATGCCCTTTAAGGTCATCGGGATTTTTTCCGGCGCCAAATTGCAGGAACGCAACGATTTAGACGGAGAACCATTGACCCCGGTGATCTTTCCGCGGGAAATGTCCTCAGAGCTGAGCGAAGTAGAAGAGGAAGCACTGGAATCCGGTGATGATGTGAGGGAATTTCAAAGCCGCTATCAGCACATTGCCGGAGATTTGTCCGTCATCGTGCCCTATCGCTTTTTGTTGGCGGCCGGGGGACACCTAAAGGGTGTGGCCGTCCATCCCCGCAACCCGGATACCATTCAAGCCACCGCCCGGGACCTGATTGACCGGTTTGGGCTATCCCTTTTCAGTGGAGAGCCAGACGGGACCTACCTTTACCATGCCAGTGACAGCATGAGCTACAGCGGGGTCCCCAATATTATTATTCCGCTGATTATTTCGATTTTCATTGTCTTAAACACCATGATCGGCAGTGTTTATGAACGCAAGCGCGAGATCGGAATTTATACTTCTGTCGGGCTGGCGCCCTCCCACGTCTCTTTTCTTTTTATTGCCGAGGCCATGGCCTTTGCAGTGCTCAGCGTGGTATTCGGCTATCTGCTGGCCCAGGTGACTGCCAAACTTTTTGCCACAACAACCCTCTGGTCAGGGATAACCGTAAATTATTCATCCATGTCAGGTGTTGCGGCCATGATCCTGGTAATAGGGGTGGTGCTGATTTCGGTGATCTACCCGTCAAAAGTGGCCGGGAAAATTGCGATGCCGGATGTGAATCGATCCTGGACCCTTCCGCCGGCCCGGGGCAATCTACTTGAAATTACACTGCCATTTTTGATGACCTATACAGAGCATCGCAGCATTGGCGGGTTTTTATACGAGTATTTTGATGGGCATCGGGATATTACCCATGGTATGTTTTCCACGGCCGATATTGAGTTCGGGTTTGTTTGCGAAAGCCCGCCCGGTTTGATCGAAACCGCTCACGATTGCCGGGAAGGCGACTGTGAATATGATCAGTGCCTGCAGATCAGATCCCGGGTCTGGCTGGCCCCATTTGATTTCGGAATCATGCAGCAGGTCGAGATCCTATTTAAGCGCGCTGAGACTGAGCCGGGATTTTTAGAAATATCGATTCGGCTGAATCGCGAATCGGGAGAAGCCAATGCCTGGCATCGGATTAACAAGACCTTTCTGAATGAGATTCGTAAGCAATTGCTCATATGGCGCTCCTTCGGTGACGCGACGAAAAAAGAATACCAGGAACTCCTGGTCAAGGCTGAAATAGAAATGGGATTGAGGGCTTCAGCAGACAGAAGTCAGATTGACATGACGGAATTGGGAATGCGAATTCGGGATGTTAGCATCTGTTGTTGCAACACGCAACGCGTAACCCGCAACCCGCAACCCGCAACTCGCAACGCGTAACTCGAAAAATATGAAAACAGAAAACCAACAGACCGTCACGAGCAGTCAATCTAAACCAGGAGGGGAGCAAAAGGCTTCCGGCAGTTGGATTCGTCTGCGGGCCATCTTGCTGGGTTCCGGTCTTGCCCTTGCGATCTGTCTGATCACACCCTTTAACAATGCCTACCGACAGGGGACGCCACTGGGCGGAGGACATTTCCCCCTGGCGCCCTTTTACTTTTTTATGTGGCTTGCAATATTTACCGTTGTTATCCGGTGGCTATTCAAAGGCCGCAATCTGCTGACCGGCAAAGAGCTGCTGGTCTCCTGGGCCCTGATGGTGCTGTTGTCCGGAATCGCCTGGACCGGCCTGGCACGGACTTTTTTTATTAATATTACCGCCCCCTATCATTTCGCCACGGTTGAAAACCGCTGGGATGAGGTGCTCAACCCTCTTTTGCCGGAAAGCTGGTATCCCCAGAGTCAGGAGGCGATTGCCCAATTTTATAACGGATTGGACGGGGGCCGGCAGATGGGTTGGCGGGAGGTTTTCGAACAAATCCCCTGGGACGCGTGGATAGTGCCCCTGGCGGGCTGGGCGGGCTTTGTATTGCTTTGTTATATTGTAATTGCCTGCGTCGTCAGTCTCTTAAGCAAACAGGGGCTGTACAATGAACGCATGAATTTTCCGTTATTGCGGGTCCCGTTGTTAATGCAGGAAGCCATTGATAACAACGAACTTGGCCGGTTTTTTACCAATCGGTTTTTGTTGGCCGGACTCCTTATTCCGGTATGCCTGCATTTGCTCAACGGGCTTAGTTTTTACAACCCATCCATTCCGTCGATTCCTACTTTGATTCTGGCCGGTACCTATTTTCCGAAGCACGGTCTTTTTTCCGGTTTTTACAAACTAAAAATCTATATTTTTCCGGCTTTCATAGGCTTTGCCTTCTTAACCTCCAAGCAGATATCCTTTTCCTTCTGGTTGTTTTATATTGCCGGTGCGTTGCTTATCGGATTGTTGTACTTTTTGGGTTTGAATATCCCGGCCGCCGCCCTGGGCGTCACCTTCGGCCCCACCATCGCCAGACCCGAAGAAATGCAAATGGTCGGCGCCTACCTGGTATTTTTTCTATTTTTGGCCTGGCTGGCCCGGTTTCATTTTTTGGATATACTGCAAAAAGGTTTTGGTTTTAAAAAGGGCCACGATGAAGAGCAGGAATGGCTGTCCACCCGGCTGGCTTTCTGGGGGGCTGTCGGCGGGGGGCTGGCCATCGTCCTCTGGTGTCATTATTTCGGTCTGCCCTTTTTATTTTCTTTCATGGTGGTGGGTGCTTTTTTTGTGTTTACCCTGGTAGCCACCCGGGTGATTTGTCAGGGTGGCATAGCTTATTTTACTTTAACCGCAGCTCCTCTGGACGGCATCATTGCATTTTTCGGCACCAGGTTTTTTTCCGGTGTAGGTCTGGTTGTCGCTGGTGTCGTTCAGAAATTGCTCTTTGTCGATTTAAGGGAATCACTGATGGCTTCCCTGCTGCATACCCGTAAGGTTACTGATAAGACGACGAATAATCGCCGGATATTTGCGGTGATCATGCTGACGCTGGTTGCCGGAATCGTTGTGTCTTTCCTGGCCATGCTGGTGCTTTGCTACAAATTCGGCGTGCGTGAGCTCGGCCTGGACTGGGCGACCCGGACAACGGTGGCCGTTTACGACGACATCTACAGCCTGGTGGAATCCCCGGCTGAGCCCAGTCAGTGGGTTACGATATTCACCCTTGCCGGTGCCTTTGTGATGCTGGCGCTGGTGATTTGTTACCACCGCTTTTACTGGTGGCCGATCCATCCCATCGGCTACCTGACCGCCTACAGCTCAGCCTTGAGAATTCTTTGGTTCAGCTTTTTCATCGGCTGGCTTTTTAATGCGCTGTGCATCCGCTATGGCGGTGTGGTGTTGTTTAAAAAGCTGCGAAACTTTTTTATCGGTTTAATCATTGGAGATTTTCTCATGGCCGGATCCTGGGCCATTTACGGACTGTTTAGCTATTCGAGTTATTTGGTGCTGCCAGGATAGCGTTGCGAGTCGCGCGATGCGCATTGCGGGGTGCGAGTTCCGGGGTACGGGTTGCGGGGTACGAGTTGCGTGTTACCGGTAAAGAGGTGCGAGGCTGTGTAATGCAAGAAATTATTTGCGCATTCCTATTTGCGAAGAGATGATTACTAAATGAAATAATCGATTTTCTGGAAAAATATGACGAACTTGGAGCTAAGATAAACAAATACATTCAATACGTTGAAAAAGAGTGGCAATAAATGTTATATCATGCAACCCGTAACCAGTAACTCGAAACCCGTAACATACAGCTCGCAACACGCAACACACAACTCGAAACCCGTGACCCGTAACGCGCACCACGTAACCCGTAAACCGAACCACGTAACACGCAACACGTAACCCGCAACCCGAAACACGTAACACGCAACTCGCAACGCGGAACATAGATTATGTACGAAGACAAAGAACTCCAGGAATATAGAGATCTTCTGAAGCCCCCGGATCATTTCGAGGAAGGATTTGACTGGAAAACTTTTGTTGGTGCGATCTTTATCGGGTTTCTCATGATGCCCGGCAGTATGTATCTGCAGCTGGTTATCGGCCAGGGCATCGGACCGGCCGCGCGCTGGGTAACCATTATTTTGTTTGCCGAGCTTGCCAAACGGTCCTACAGTCAATTGAAGCAGCAGGAAATTTTTCTACTGTACTATATGGCCGGGGCTGCCCTGGCAACTCCATTTCAGGGCCTGTTGTGGAACCAGTACCTGGTCCAGTCGGATGCCGCCCGGATGCTGGGATTAACCGAATTCATCCCCACCTGGGTCGCCCCGTCACCGGATTCAGCCTCCCTGGTGGAGCGAACCTTTTTTCACCGGGATTGGCTGATCCCCATTCTGCTTTTGGTGGGGACCCAGATTATTCAGCGCATTGACCAGTTCGGCCTGGGATATGTATTCTATCGCATTACGTCCGATGTCGAGAAACTCCCCTTTCCGATGGCACCGGTGGCGGCCCTGGGGACGATGGCACTGGCCGAATCAACGGAAGAAAAAGACAAAAGCTGGAAATGGCGCATTTTTTCCATCGGAAGTGTTATCGGCCTTGTGTTTGGCGGGATTTATGTTTTATTGCCGACCGTTTCCGGCCTGTTCCTTATGGAGCCGATTCGCCTGATTCCCATTCCGTGGGTGGAACTGACCGGCCATACTGAAGAAATTCTGCCGGCGGTTGCAACCGGCATCCAATTTGATCTGGGACTGGTTTTTCTTGGGATGGTCCTGCCTTTTTGGGCCGTTATGGGCGGACTGGTGGGGCTGATTATCACCGTTATTGCCAATCCGATTCTATACCACCATGGCATTTTAAATCGATGGCACCCGGGAATGAGAACGGTCGACACCATTTTCGCCAACAATTTTGACTTTTATTTGAGCTTTAGCATTGGCCTGGGGCTGGCCATTGCTTTGATTGGCGTCTGGCACGTCATTCGGTCCTTCGGCGGCAGGGACTCCAGCCAGCGGGGCAGCTTAAAAGATTTGTTCCGGCCCCCACCGGGCAGGGGGGACTTTAATTTTTGGATTGGTGTCGGGATATATGTTTTTTCCACGATATCTTACGTTGTGCTCTGCGTGTGGCTGGTTCCCAATTTTCCGGTTGGATTTTTTCTGGCTTATGGGTTTATATACACACCGATCGTATCCTATATTACCGCACGCATGGAAGGCATTGCCGGTCAATTTGTCAGTCTGCCGCTGGTCAGGGAGGCCAGCTTTATTGCAGGGGCCAAGTATTTCGGCTACCAGGGGATTGAGATCTGGTACGCGCCGATTCCGATCCATAACTACGGTGAAGCCACCGTAAAATTTCGCGAAATCGAATTGACCGGCACCAGCATTCGCGGAATTATAAAAGCTGAATTTGTGGTCTTTCCAGTCGTGATGGTCGCCAGTTTGCTCTTTTCCCAGTTCATCTGGCGTTTGGCACCGATTCCCTCCAGTGCCTATCCCTATGCCCAGGAATTATGGCACCTGCAGGCCCTGAATACATTGTTGATGCAAACATCCACCCTGGAAGGCAATTCGCTATTTTATCAGGCCCTGAACTGGGTTTATGTTCTCTCCGGTATCGGCCTGGGGGTTGTTACCTATGGGGTGCTGACCCTTTTTGGCCTGCCGATTATGCTGGTCTATGGAATGGTTCGTGGATTGGGCCAGAGCACACCGCACGGACTGATCCTTGAAGTTGTGGGAGCCCTGCTGGGGCGTTATTTTTTCCTGAAAAGATACGGCGCCATGTGGCGGCAGTATGCGCCGGTGCTGTTGGCCGGTTTTTCCTGCGGTATGGGGCTGACCGGCATGTTTGCCATGGGGATCACTCTGATTTTAAAATCCCTCGGGCGGCTGGCGTACTAGATAATGATTATAGATAGAATTCCTTAATTATTCATTAGTCAATATTCATTTGTCATTCTGATGGGGGGGAGCTATGAAAAAATTTATTATTATATGCCTTAACCTGGCAGCGATTTTAATTTGCGGCGCCGGCCTGGCCGGTGAAGCTCCCCGGCAGATCGGTGTTTTCGCCCTGAACCAGAACATTTCCGAGTTAAAAGATTATGTTATTATGGAAACCGCCTTGCCGATCCGGCACCTGGAAAACATAGAAGAGGTGGAGATAAAATCGATTAAAGGCATTAAAAGCGGGTTGATTGCCTATGCCACCTGCGCAGCCCCGGGACACATTGTCAGGATTAAATTGAAGTACCAGGATCCCAGCGAAAAATTTTATGAAGAGCTTCTCAAACGGATTAAAAAGAAATTCGGCAAACCGGACGAATACCAGGGGGATCCGTTTCACATCGTCATCAGCTGGAAATGGTCGTTTATCGGGGAAAAAAATGAGCGCATTACCATGACCCTGCAGCACAACACCATGGATACAGAAGAAAAAATTGGCAATTCCATCAAGCTTACCAATAGAACCCTGATAGAAGAAGATCTAAAATGCTATAAGGAAAAAGAACTCGATCACCGGCGGAAACTGCGGCTCCGCGACTGGAAGGTCATGACACCGGGATTGTCCGACTGGGATTTGTTTGTACCGCGTTAGAAAATTGGAGTATTGGAGTGATGGAGTACTGGAGTGTTGGAAGGGAGTCTGTTCCTTCGTGTTTCATTATTCCATTACTCCAAAACTCCACTACTCCATTTCCCCATTAATGGGATCAACAATATTGAATCACAACTTTTCGATTTTAAGCCTTGACTGAAAACTGGAGACATCTCGCCTGGAACGGTATCCGTTTTGAAACTCCTGCCCAATGGGAAGTGGTGCAGATCGGCATCCGCCATCTGATACTTGAAGATGAAGCCGGACCGGTCATGGAGGTCAAATGGGGCGTCGTGAAAGGGACATTTTCCCACAGAACCCACCTGAAGCGACTCGCCTCGCTGCAATCGAGACGAAATAAAATCAGTGTTGCCGAGTGGATCCTGCCGCCACCCTGGGAGGCGGCTTTAGCTGATTTTGAAGCCGGCGGATTTTTGTGGCAGAGCCCGGCGGCAAGCGGTCGAGGCGCCATACTGTTCTGCTCTGGCTGCCGCACCGCCACTCTGATTCAATTTTTTGGGGACAGTTCGGTTAAACGTGAAAAGATATTTCTGGCGGTTCTAAGGTCTTTTCGCGATCACAGCCGGGATGGTTGGCTGCCATGGTCCATTTTTGATATCCGGGCAAAGCTGCCTCAATCTCTGCAACTGGAGAAATTCCGTTTTGAGGCCGGCAAATTTGAGCTGATGTTTACGGCCGGCCGCCAACACATTTATCTGCACCGCTGGGCACCGGCAGCGGCATTGTTGGCGGGACGCAATCTCATTGTCTTTGCCGGGTTGATTCCTGAATTTGCCAGGGGTGTTCCGCTTCCAATAACGGTTGACAATTGTCAAGCGGCTGAATGGGAAATAAATCCCGGCAACCATTGGCTGCAAAAGCTGGGTCGGTTCAAAATTACATCATCGTTTTTTTTCTTTCGCTTGTGGCACCTTGAGGAGCAAAATCGTATTCTGGGCGTCCGGGCCGAGAGCAAACATCCCCTTGATCTTCAGCTGGTAAGACAGATTTATGAGCATTATACAAGTCTTTAAAAAGAAACCCGGGGCAGGCCGTATGACCCGTCAGGAAGCCCTGGCGTACAAACCGGTCAAAAGCCCGCAAGTCACCGAAACCCGTTTGGAATCCGGTGAGGTTGTGCTTGAATATCCCCTGGCCGTGCGGCCGCTGGTTGCCGCCGTGGCCAGGCGGTTGGGAAAATCCCAAGAGGACCTGGTACAAATAAAAAAACTTCAACTCGATGTCCTGGGCACGTCAGTCTGGGATCTTGTCGACGGTAAACGGACCGTTCGTCGTATGATACGAATTTTTGCCGAGACCCATCGATTGGAAAAAAAGGAGGCCGAGGTTTCCGTCACCCAATTCATCCGTGAATTGGGGCAACGCGGTCTGCTCGGTTTGAGGTAAAATAGTTGAATAGTTGATTAGTTAAATAGGGAAATAGCCTGCGGCGATTTAGTTGAATAGTTGATTAAGTTTAGAGGATTTCTATTTATTTGACTATCGGACTCACCAACTATTTTTCTAATCAACTATTTTTCTAATCAACTAATTTTCAAAAGGATTTAAGCGCATCATCCATTGTCGCCACGATCGGCAAAAAGGAGTCAAAACCTGCTATTTCGAAGACTTCCTTGACATAATCCTGCATGGAGCAAAGCATGATTCGGCCATCTTCGCGCTTGATGGCCTTTGTGGCTTTTAATATCACGCGCAACCCGGCACTTGATATATAATCAAGATCCTTAAAGTCAACGACCATGCTTTTTGTTCCGTCGGAGATCGCTTCAAAAAGCTTTTGCTCGAATCCCTGCGAAGTATTTGAATCCAGGCGACCGTTGAGCCTAAAGATATTGATGCCGCTTTGTTTTTCCTCAATGATTTCCATTAACCGTCCTCCCAGTTGGTGGGTTTTTCTGTAATCAAAAAGTTTAGCCGCAGTTGGGCAGACAATGCTCAATTTGGCGCTAATTGCTATTCGTTTAAGCTTCCTCTGTTTCTATCTTTTTCTTCAGAGTTAACATGTTTTTATTCTCACATCGCGCATAGCATACTTCATCCATCAACTTTTTCATGATGTGAATTCCCAAGCCGCCGATTTTGCATTCCTCAACAGAGCAGGAGACATCAGGGGTTTCAAATTCGATGGGATTAAATGGTTTGCCGTCATCCTCGATACACAGGCAAAGCTCATCATTTTCGGGCGTGAGCGTCACCTTGACGATATGTTCTTTTCCATCTTTAAAGCCATAGGAAATAATGTTGGTGAACAATTCATCCAAGGCCAGATTGATCTCAAATATAAGCTTTTTGGACAATCCGAATCTGTTACCAAAAGTTTCCAGATTCTGGCAGAGACTATCCAATTCGGATAGGTCGCTTTTGAGTTCAAATGAATACGATTTTTCAGCCATTAACGCCACCTTAGTCATTGAATATTGATGAATTGATCCGCCGCCGGAAATAATTGTGGCATTTTATCTATTCAATTATATAGTTACGCCGCAACCGGATTAAGTCTTAATTTCAAATCCTGCAGGGCATAGCGCTCCTGCAGTCGAGATTCATATAAGGGTGACACCTAATTGGTTCAAACAATCACCGCATTGATCGGCGCGATCCGATAGGAACCGCTCTTCCCAGATATCGATGCTTTTGGCTACGGCGTTGCAGATCTTGGCCAGCAAACTCGGAAACTGCGCCATGGTTTTTGAAAATTGCTCGCGACTCAACACCAGACAGGTTGTGTCGGTAACCGATTTGAGCGAAAACAGGCGCTTTGTTTCACCCAGCAATGTCAGGCCGCCGATGAACTCGCCGGTTGTGTATTCCCGAACCCCGGTTGTTTTGCCGTTGTCATTGCGTTCCAGCTGGGCCTGGCCGCTGATGATATAAAAAGCCTGGCCGTCATCTTCGTCCTGGCTGAATATGTATTCATTCTGCTTGAATTTCTCTCTTGAACAAAGATAAGCGAAAATCTTAAGGGTTTCAAGTGGTAGCCCGGAGAAAAAAGAGATTTGTCGCAATAACTCCAGATTTTCCTGGAACTCACTTGAAGGCGTCGAATTATTTTTTTCCAACAAGCTCATACAGCATTCCTTTCCGGGTCATCAGTTCATCATAGGTGCCCACTTCAAGAATTTTGCCGGCTTTCATGACCGCCACCTTGTCAAAGTTTTTGATCGTATCCAATCGGTGTACCACTGAAACCACCGTGCTTTTTTTCTTCCAGCGGGTTTCCAGCAGATTCTGGATACGCGCCTGGGATTTGTTGTCCAGCGCGGATGTCGCCTCGTCCATAATCAAAATTTTGGGAGCTTTGAGAAACACGCGCGCGATGGCCAGCTTTTGCTGCTGTCCGCCGGACAGTTTGTCGCCCTTTGTGCCAACCTGAAAATGCATGCCGATTTCAGTAATGGTTTCCAGGAGGTCTTCTTCAATTAACAACTGGATGATGCTCTGGTTGATTCGTTCCTGGGCCTGGGGGTTGCCGGTTTTTGTTTTTCCAAAGAAAATATTGTTTAAGATCGTCTGGGAGTAGATATACTCCGACATTTGAATGAATGTAAATGCTTCCGGGTCATCCTTGGAAATTTTTTCTCTGAACAGGGCCCGACCCTCCAGGATCAGTGTTTCCAGGATTTCGGGCATGGCCGCCATTTTATGGACACCGGGTGTAAAGCGCAGCGCCAGTTCCAGCAGTTTGCGGTGATCGCTCATCCTGCCAGTTCATGCAATTTCTTTTTTTTCAGGTGTTCTACCAGCAGCTTAAAATCGTCCAGTTCCTCTGCGTTGATGGGGCTTTGCTTAAAAAATACGGCATCCGGCGGCAGATTGCCCAGAATGTCGACGGTTTGTCGGCACAGCGTAACCCCCAGACTCAGCAACGGCCGGGTGAGATCCGCCGTTTTCAGAAACCGCAGAAAATAGTTGTTGCGGGACAGGTTTTCATCGCTAAACTCGCTTTTGTTGGGAGCGCCAAAGGTCAGGTTTTCGGCCACACTGGAATAATAAAGATATTCATTTTCGTCAAAAAACTCGACATAATCCGCCAGGTCGGCCCCGTAATCCTGCTGAAAATTCTTGCGAACCTTGACGATGGTGTTTACCAGCTCTTCATTTTTTTCATGGGTTAATATCGCGTTTAACCCAAAGCGCAATACGTCAACAAAAATACCGGTTTGATGCAGGACCGCAATGATATCGTCAAGGGTGGGCTGCTGCTCATCTTCTGCCCGGCCGTTGCCGTCTATTTTAGCCATGCTGGCATAAAGGATGTTCTCCTCGATGGTGCCGTCGAATATAAACGGGCTCTGGGCGACAAAGCCCATGTTGTTGACCATGTCTTTTTTTGTCAGGTCCGATACTTCCTTATCGCCGATCAATACACTGCCGGCGGTGTATTTGTAAAGCTGGCCGATACACATGGCCAGGGTGCTTTTGCCGCTGCCGGAAAAGCCCACCAGGGCCAGATGCTCGCCTTCTTTCAGGGACATGTTGATTCCGTCGAGCAGGCGAATACCGGTGTCGGTAACAAAGGATAAATCCCTGATTTCAACACTGCCCGTCAGATCCAGCGGGTCGCGGTCTTTGGGCTCAAGGGCATGTTCGGGTTCAACATCAAAATATTCCATGGTCCGCGTGTAGTTGATATTGCCGTCCTGGTATACCTGGTAAAATTCGATCAGTTCTTTCCAGGGATCAAACAAGCGTTCCTGGGCGGATAAAAATGCAACCAGGGCGCCCAGTTCCAGCTGGCCTTTAATGGTTAAATATCCGCCCAGCATAAACACCAGAAAAGGCCCCAGGCTGGTGAAAAATCCATTGGCCGTCTTAACCGCGAACCGGTAAAGGCTCCAGACGATCCTGATTTTCAGCAGCCGGTCCACCAGTGAGTCATATTTGCGGTTTTCTATGCGGTAGGAGCCGTTGCCGTGGATTTCGTGTACACCGGAAATAGATTCCGCAATTCGAGCGGAGAATTTTCGGGAGGCATCCACCCGCTTTTTGTTGGCCTTGTTGACCCCTCTTTGGAGCAGCGGTATCAGGAAGATGATGATCGGGTAAATACTCAGTGATACCGCGGCCAGGAGGGGATTTAGCCAGAGAAGGTAGGCGGCGAAGGCCAGCAGGGTCAAGATGTTGGTTACCGGGCTTGCCACGGCCATACCCACGAAATTGCCGGGCATTGTCAATTCGTTGGTCAGGGCATTGACCACCGTTCCGGGCTGGGTTTTTCTGAAAAAGTTTAACGGCAGCGTCAGGATATGGTGATAGAGCGCTTTGCGCATACGCGCCGTGGTGCGCTGGGTGATGAGGGTTTGAATGATATTGGTCAGGTATTTAAGCAGGCTGAAAAACAACACTGCTGCCAGGTACACACCGCAATATGTCAAGAGCAGGTCGATGTTGCGCAGCTTGACGGCTTCATTGATGATTCGCTTTTGCATTTCAAGGGGCACTACCCTGGCACCCACCATCACAACGATGATGAGCAAAAGCAGTATCTGAAGTTTGAGATTGCCGGCGAAGATCCATGAAAACAGGGACCGCTTGACAATAGAGGGTTCAGTTTTTTCCATAGGAAGCTCCCCCACCCGCAGGGATTGGCGTGGCCCGAATTGAACAAAAAATTGGTTATAACCCAATTGGGATTATATTTTATCTATGATTTCGTAATTATTACTATTAATGCAAGTCGATGACAAGGATAATCTTGTAATCCGGCGTTTTCAGAACTGGTTAAAGCAGCTTAACCACCACCAGGGTGACGTCGTCTTCCTGGTCCGTTTTCCCCCGAAATTGATTTAGGATAATCAGGAAGGGGCCATAAATCAATGCTTTTATTTTGACAAAACTTTAAACAAAAGATTATATATAGCCTCCATAAACTATCTCAAAAAGGCGCACCTTTGAAAATAAAGATCGACGGGTCATCCAGCTCTGCAGGGAGGCCCACCTTTATAAAGAAAGACGGGTCATCCAGCTTTGCTGAGGCCCACCTTTGAGATTAAAATGACGGGTCATCCAGCTACGCTGGAAAGGATTTTGGAATGCCGTAATGAAATTTTTTTTATGCGTACTGGGCATGGTTATGATTATTGAAGGGCTGCCGTATTTCGCAGCCCCGGAAAAAATGAAATACTGGGTGCAAAAAGTGGTTGCAACCCCCGACAGCTCATTGCGACGGTTGGGACTGGTGCTCATGGTGATTGGGTTGGTTGCTGGTTTATTTCGGACGGACATAATTCGCTGAGCCCAGGAAGCTCAACTCAGCGAGTGTTTGGTTTTCAGTGTTTTGTGTTTGGCAAGTGAACGCCATTGCACGCTTTGAAACATGGATACCGAAACACCGAACACCAAATACCAAGCACTTAGACATCTACACTGAAACCAATGTACAACCTCAACGACTACCACTACCATTTACCCCCGGGGTTGATCGCCCAGCAGCCGGTTGATCAGCGGGACCATTCGAATTTATTGTGTTTGAATCGCCAAACCGGAGGCCTGACCCATCATTGCTTTAATGAAATTGGAGAATTTTTCCAACCCGGTGACGTTCTGGTGATAAACAATACGGCTGTGATTCACGCTCGCCTCGAGGGCCGCAAAGAGACCGGCGGCAAAGTAGAGGTTTTGATTGCCGATTACAATGGCGGTTTACAATCCATCAAGGAAAGCGGCCATTTCGTTTGCCAGTGCCTGGTAAACGCTTCCAAGCGGCCTGCCCCCGGGATGCGGTTATATTTTGAAGAAGATCTAACCGCTGAGGTCATAGGTTCAGGCAATGGGACCCATACCCTGAAATTTTCGACCGGCGATGATTTTGAAAAAGTGCTGGATCGTATTGGGAAAGTGCCGCTGCCGCCGTATATTAAAAGAAATTCCGAAGATGCGGTTGCGGTCGATGACAGATATGCGTATCAGACCGTTTATGCCAGCCACAAGGGGGCGGTTGCGGCGCCCACCGCGGGCTTGCATTTTACACGAAAGCTGCTTGATAAATTAGCCGCCGACGGTCTTAAAATCGCACCGTTGACCCTGCATGTGGGCATCGGTACGTTCTTACCGGTCAGATCCGATGATATTCGCCAGCATTCAATGCATTCGGAATCATTTGCTATTTCCGATGAATCGGCTGAAATTATAAATTCAGCCCGGGCCGGCGGAAAAAAAGTTGTCGCGGTGGGCACTACCTGTGTGCGGACCCTTGAATACGCATCCAATGGCCGCGGCGAGGTGGCAGCGGGAAGCGGCAGCTGCGACCTGTTTATTTTTCCCGGATATGGGTTTAAGGCAATCGATGCCATGATTACCAACTTCCATCTGCCGCAATCAACGCTTTTAATGCTGGTAGCGGCCTTTGCCGGTCGGCAGAAAGTCTTAAAAGCCTATCAGGAAGCGATCAACAGGAAGTACCGGTTCTATAGCTATGGCGATGCGATGCTGATCGTGTAAAGCGCGAAGCAAAAATATAGAAGGCAAGAAGTTTAGAAAATAAGCGGCATCTTCGGCTGTTTGAGAGTTGGAGGCTGAGATTAGAGTTTTAGGTTTGAGCCTTGAGCTTGAGCTTGGAGCTGATAAAGCAGAATGTTCAGACCTCAAACCTGCGAACCTATAACCTATCAACCAGCCACAGACGAGCAACCAGAAACAAGTAACAAGTATATGTTCGAATTCAATGTTACAGCACAATCCAGCGAGTCCAATGCCCGTGCCGGCGTGATTCAGACCCGTCACGGAACCATCGAAACCCCGGTTTTTATGCCGGTGGGGACCCTGGGTTCCGTAAAGTCTTTGTCCCCCGAGGAACTGGTTGAGGCCGGTGCCCAGATAATTCTCGGCAATACCTATCATTTATACCTCAGGCCGGGATGTGATGTCATTGGCAAATTTGACGGGCTTCATCGTTTTATCCACTGGGACCGGCCCATTTTGACGGACAGCGGCGGTTTTCAAGTGTTTTCCCTTGCAAAGCTGGCCAAAATTTCCCCTGAAGGCGTATCCTTTCAATCCCATATTGACGGTTCCAGACACCTCCTGACACCCGAAAAGGCCATTGAGATTCAAACCTGCCTGGGGTCAGATATTATCATGTGCCTGGACCAGTGCATTCAGTACCCGGCCACCGAAGAGCAATGCCGGCAGGCCCTGGAAACCACAACCCAATGGGCCCAAAGATGCAAGCAGGCCTGGCAGGAAACCGCCAACGGAACCAACACCCTTTTCGGTATCGTGCAGGGTGGCATGTTCGGGGACCTGCGCCGCCGGTCGGCCGACAACTTAATGGACATTGATTTTAAAGGATATGCCGTGGGCGGGCTCAGTGTCGGTGAACCTGCCCAGATGATGCTGGAGATGGCGGATGTGACCCTGCCGGTTTTACCGGACGACAGGCCACGGTATATTATGGGTGTTGGCACACCCGAAAACCTTGTTGAACTTGTGGCCCGCGGTGCCGATATGTTCGATTGCGTGCTGCCCACGCGAAACGCCAGAAACGGGCAAATGTTCACAAAAAGCGGCACCATCAATATCAGCAACGCGCAATATCGCGGTGATGAGGGGCCCATTGAATCCGACTGCCGGTGTTACACCTGCCGTAATTTCTCCCGGGCTTATTTGCGTCACCTTTATATGGCCAGAGAACTGCTGGCCTATCGATTAAACACGATTCATAATGTCTATTTTTTTATTGATTTTGTTAAGCGTATGCGGCAGGCTATTTTATCCGACGGGTTTGAATCGTTTCGCAGGGATTTTTATCACCGCCGGGACAACTAATAGACATGCGGTGTGGCTGATTCGGCGAAATTTTCCCCGGATGTATTCCGGCCGTTGTGATATTCTTGTTGCGCTTTTCAGATTCTGGGTTAAATTAAGTCTCACTCAGGTATGAAATACAATATTTTGGATTGATAGCTAAGAAGAAGATGATTACCATTTAGTTTCGGAGTGTTGGAGTATTGGAGTAATGGAGTATTGGTAGAAATGCTGAACATGCTTTTCCAACACTCCAACACTCCATTTTACTCCATGCCTCATAAATTCTTGGATTTTACGCTACCCTGAATTAACTTAATATTGGGAATATTTCCAAAGTACGATATAAAGGAGAATTTATCATGAGAGAAAAAGTTGAAGCAGCGCTGCAAAAAGTAAGACCGATGCTCCAGGCCGATGGTGGTGATGTGGAGTTGGTTGACGTTCAAGACGGCATTGTGACAGTTCGCTTGCAGGGCGCCTGCGGTGGATGTCCCATGTCCCAGATGACCCTTAAAAATGGCATCGAGAGAATCTTGAAACAGGAAGTTCCCGAGGTCGTTTCCGTGGAGTCGGCACCATAGGAGGATGCCGGAGGCATCCTGGTTAAATTGGTTGATTAGTTGATTAGTTAAATAGGATAAAGGATTCCAATCGAATTGGACTATCCGACTATTCTGATATTCCGATTATTCTAACTATTTTCTAATCAACTATTTCTCTATTTAACTAAAGCCAAGGAGGAAAGATGAAGGTCTTGAAAATCGACCATCTCGGTATCGCCGTAAACAGTATTGACGAGGGTAAGAGCTTCTGGACGGATGTTTTGGGGCTGGAATTTGAAGGCTCGGAAACCGTTGCGGAACAGAAAGTGACGACAGCATTTTTTCCTGTTGGTGAAAGCGAAGTGGAACTGCTCGAATCTACGGCACCCGACGGACCCATTGCCAGGTATCTGGAAAAAAAGGGCCAGGGGATTCAGCATGTGGCCTTCCGGGTGGAAAATATTGAATCTGCTTTACAGGAGCTAAAAGACAAGGGGATCCGGTTAATTGACGAAAAACCCCGTAAAGGGGCCGGCGGAGCTAAAATTGCTTTTTTGCATCCTAAATCCACCAGTGGGGTGCTGGTGGAGCTGTGTGAGCGGGACTAATCGAATTCGGAATGCGGAACAATCGGAATTCGGAAGTGGAAAGGCTGAAATTGTTCTTCGACAAATCGGTTATTTCAAACATGGAACCTGAATTGGGTTGTGTCGTTCTGGGCGCTTGCACGGGTTTCTGATAGCGGAACGGTACGGTCGCTTGATGCCGGCCCTGGTCATTGTCCTGGCTGGCCCCCTGAGCTCGCAGTACCAGGAGCCATGACACCTGAAACCTGACACCCAGAGCACCTCAGAATGATAGTTACTGAGCCCCGGTTCATTATTCAAACCTAACTTGTGTGATTATTAACGCCTTATGGCACTATGGAGGAGTTTGCGCATTATGTCCGATCATCCCGACAAGCAAAAATGGATAGATCTTGCGACCAAGGAATTGAGGGGAAAGCCGCTTGAGTCTTTAGACTGGCTGACACCGGAGGGTATCCCGGTCAAGCCGGTGTACACTGCCGAAGACCTCGAAGGCATGGAGCATGTAAACACCCTGCCGGGTTTGGCCCCCTACGTCAGAGGTCCCAAGGCCACCATGTATGCCGGAAGACCCTGGACCATCCGCCAGTATGCCGGATTTTCCACCGCTAAAGAGTCCAATGCATTTTACCGCCGGTGTCTGGCAGCCGGCCAGAAGGGGCTTTCCGTGGCCTTTGACCTTGCCACTCACCGGGGTTATGACTCCGACCATCCCCGGGTTGTCGGCGATATCGGAAAGGCCGGCGTTGCGGTGGATTCGATCGAAGATATGAAAATTCTTTTCGACCAGATTCCCCTGGATCAGATGACGGTTTCCATGACCATGAACGGAGCCGTGCTGCCGATTCTTGCCGGCTACATTGTGGCGGCGGAGGAGCAGGGCGTCAGTCAGGATAAAATAAGCGGCACGATCCAGAATGACATCTTAAAGGAATTTCTCACCCGCAACACCTATATTTACCCACCCGGCCCCTCCATGCGTATTGTATCGGATATCATCGGTTACTGCTCGAAAAATATGCCCAAATACAACACCATCAGTATCAGCGGCTATCACATGATGGAAGCCGGCGCTGATTCCGTGCTTCAAACCGCTTTTACCATGGCCGACGGCGTAGAATATGTTCGTGCGGCACTGGCGGCCGGGCTGGATATCGATGCCTTTGCACCGCGGTTGTCCTTTTTCTTCGGAATCGGGATGAACTTTTTCATGGACATTGCCATGTTGCGGGCGGCGCGATTCCTGTGGCATAAACTGATGAGTCAGTTTAACCCTAAAAATCCGCGATCGAGTATTTTGCGCACCCACTGCCAGACTTCCGGTTGGAGCCTGACCGCCCAGGATCCTTACAACAACATCATTCGTACGACCCTGGAGTGTATGACCTCCGCCCTGGGCGGCACCCAGTCATTGCATACCAACTCATTTGACGAAGCGGTTGGATTGCCGACGGATTTTTCCGCCCGCATCGCCCGAAACACCCAGATTATTGTCCAGGAGGAGTCACAGATCTGCCAGGTCGTCGATCCGCTGGCCGGTTCTTACTATCTGGAATCGCTGACCGATGGAATTGTGCGTGAAGCCAGCAAGATAATTGCTGAAGTAGAAGAGATGGGCGGTATGGCCAAGGCCATCGAAACCGGTATGCCCAAATTGCGCATCGAAGAATCAGCGGCACGGCGGCAGGCCCGGATCGACCAGGGCAAAGACGTTATTGTCGGGGTCAATAAATATCAGATTGATGAAGATGTCGACCTGGAAATACTGGAAGTTCCGTCCACGGTGCGCGACGAGCAAATTGCAAGGCTCAAGGAGTTAAGAGCTTCCCGCGATAACGACGCCGTACAAAAATCCCTGGCTGCACTGACCACAGCGGCCACATCCGACGCTAACCTGCTGGAATTGTGTATTGAAGCCGTCAGACTCAGGGCAACGGTCGGCGAAATTTCCGATGCCCTTGAAAAGGAGTTCGGGCGCTATGTGGCCACCACCCAATGTATTTCCGGGGTGTATGCCGCCGAGTACGGCAACGATGAAATCATCGACGCCCTGTATAAGAGAACCGCGCAGTTCCAGGAGAAACAGGGGCGGCGGCCCAGGATACTGGTAACCAAAATGGGGCAGGACGGTCACGACCGTGGCATCAAGGTCATCGCCACCGGTTTTGCGGATCTTGGATTTGATGTGGATATCAGTCCCTTGTTTCAAACCCCCGAGGAAGTCGCCAAAATGGCGGTGGAAAACGATGTGCATGTCGTTGGCGTATCCAGCCAGGTTGCCGCTCACAAGACATTGGTGCCCCAGCTGGTCAAGGCCTTGCAAGCCGAAGGCGGGGAAGATATTCTGGTGGTCGTCGGCGGCATCATTCCGCCGTCAGATTATGATTTTCTTTACGATGCGGGGGCCGCAGGGGTGTTTGGCCCCGGAACACCGGTTACCACATCGGCCAATCAGGTGCTCAATGCCCTGGAGGGAAAATAGCCGGCAGCTATTTAGTTAAATAGTTGAATAGGTTAAAGGCCAAAGCTCAAAGCCTGAAAGCTCAAAGCCTGAGCTTCTTAACGTCAAGCTTTGAGCTTTCAGTCTTGAGCTTCGAGCTATCAACATCAACTCAATAAACTCAATCAAATAGATCGACCTTTTTCCCTTGACAAAAACTGGCCTGTATAGGAAATTACAAGTTTGATTTCTGCTCTTAAATAAAAAATTACTGCGCCACGGCAGCAGGCCGCAGCGCATACTCAATGCTACATTTTCCCGCAGGTTCAGGAACACGGCGGGGAGATTTAACAGATGAAAGGAATGGGACGATGGGTATCGTGGAAGACAAAATAAATGACCTCAAAGCCCGGCAGGCTAAAGTGCTTGAAATGGGAGGGGAAAAGGCGGTTTCCGCCCAGCGCGAAAAGGGTAAGCTGACCGCCCGGGAGCGATTGGACCTTTTGTTCGACAAAGGCACATTCCGCGAAATTGATATGTTTGTCAGCCACCGCTGTGATAATTTCGGAATGGAAAATGTGGATATTCCGGCTGATGGTGTGATAACGGGGCATGGCCTGGTGGGTGGACGACCCGTGTTTGCCTTTTCCCAGGATTTTACTGCCCGGGCCGGCAGCCTCGGTGAAATGCACTCTAAAAAGATCTGCAAGGTTATGGACCTGGCCATGAAAGCCGGAACACCGTTCGTGGGCATTAACGATTCCGGCGGTGCCAGAATACAGGAAGGCGTGGACGCGCTGTCCGGATACGGTCAGATTTTTTTCCGCAATTCGGCGGCCTCGGGGGTCATCCCACAGATTTCAGCCATCATGGGGCCCACCGCCGGTGGCGCCGTCTACTCGCCGGCGATGACCGACTATGTTTTCATGGTAAAAAACAGCAGTTACATGTTTATCACCGGACCCGATGTGATCAAATCCGTCACCGGTGAGGAAATCAGCTTCGAAGAGTTGGGGGGCGCCAAAACCCACAACGAAAAGAGCGGGGTCGCCCATTTTGCCTGTGAAAGCGACGCAGATGCCATCGATCGCATCAAGCGCCTGCTTTCCTATCTGCCCTCCAATAACATGGAGGATCCGCCCCATGTCGATACCGGCGATGACCGCAACCGCAAGGACGAGTCGCTGAATACGATCATCCCCGACAATCCGAATCAATCTTACGACATAAAAGATGTTATACGCGCCATTGTAGACGGCAGTGAGTTTTTTGAGCCCCATCAGTATTTTGCCCGCAATATCGTTATATGTTTGGCCCGGTTAAACGGCCGAACCATCGGGATCATTGCCAACCAGCCCAATGCACTGGCCGGTTGCCTTGACATCAATGCTTCGGATAAAGCCACCCGTTTTATCCGGTTTTGCGACGCTTTTAACATTCCCATGCTGACAATTGCCGATGTTCCCGGGTATTTGCCCGGCAGCCAGCAGGAGTGGGGCGGCATTATCCGGCACGGGGCCAAGCTTTTGTGGTGTTACTCTGAAGCAACGGTGCCCAAATTGTTGCTGGTAACCCGCAAAGATTATGGTGGGTCTTACCTGGCCATGTGTTCCAAGGATCTTGGCGCTGATATGGCGTTTGCCTGGCCGACGGCTGAAATTGCGGTTATGGGGGCAGCCGGTGCGGCCAACATCATTCACCGCAAGGAGATTAAAGAGGCGGCAGATTCAGGTGCCAAACGTCAGGAGAAGATCGATGAGTACAACGATCTTTTTTCCAATCCGTATATAGCCGCCAGCCGGGGGTACATCGACGCCGTTATTTTGCCGAGTGAAACCCGGCCGCGCCTGATCGATGCCCTTGAGGCCCTGTGCTCCAAACGTGAAACCCGGCCCCCGAAGAAGCATGGGAATATTCCGATGTAAATTATTAAATGCCGAAATTAACTTTAAATTCGTTTAAATCGCCGTTACAAATGATTGAAATTTCGTGAATTGATTTATACGGCTAATCGGTCAACATCGGTCAAACAGATAATCTGATTACAAAAGGATGATCAAATGACCAAAGATAAGAAAGTTACCGCTGCCATCGCCGCTGTAATGAGTTATCTCCAGGATGAAGAAGCCGTCTGTGCGCAGGCTGCCATGTCCGGCATGCCCCAGGCACCGGCAGCAAATCCGGCGGATCTCATCAAACCATGGGGAATGAGTGGCAGACAGGCGCAGATGCAGATGCGCAACCTGATGCAAATGAGAGCATTTCAACGAAATAGGAGCTACTAACAGAAGCTACCGTAAAAATAGACCTTTTTAAGATAACTGCTAAGTGTTTCGTGTACCGAGCACAAACACCAATATTTTACAGGAGAACATTACAATGAGTGACCAAATTGAAGTCAAAATGACCACAATGAATTATGACAAGGACCGGCCGGCAGCGGAAAATCCCGTTAAAATCGAGGATCTCAGCCTGCGCGACGGCCACCAGTCTCTTTTTGCCACCCGCGGCAGAACTGAGGACATGATTCCGGTGGCTGAAATGATGGACGAAGTCGGTTTCTGGGCAATGGAAGTCTGGGGCGGTGCGACCTTTGATACCATGCACCGTTTTTTAAACGAAGATCCCTGGGAACGAATTCGGACGCTGAAGCGCTACATTAAAAAGACCCCTTTTTCAATGCTGCTCAGGGCACAGAATCTGGTGGGGTACCGCAACTACGCCGATGATGTTGCCAAGGCCTTTGTCGACCGGGCCGCCGCGAACGGAATGGATATTTTCCGAACCTTTGATGCCCTCAATGATTACCGTAATTTTGAAACGGTGGTTCCGGTCATCAAGGAGTGCGGCAAACATTTCCAGGGCTGCATCTGCTATACCATGACCGAACCGCGGATGGGCGGCGAGGTTTATAACATCGACTATTATGTCAACAAGGCCAAAGACCTCGAAGCCATGGGTGCGGACAGCATTTGCATCAAGGATATGGCCGGCCTGATAGCGCCTTATGACGCCTATGCGATTGTCAAGGCCCTGAAGGAGAATGTCAAACCGCCGATCCACCTGCACAGTCATTTTACTTCGGGCATGTCGCCGATGAGCCATCTCAAGGCCATCGAGGCCGGGGTTGATATCATCGATACCGTCATGGCTCCTTACGCCTACCGCACCTCCCATGCGGCCATCGAACCGCTGGTGATGACCCTGCTGGGCACCAACCGGGACACCGGCTTTGACATCAAGCACATGGCAGCCATCAATGAAATTTTTGAAAAAGAAATTATGCCCAAATACCGGTATTTGCTGGACGACACCAAGATGGCGATCACCGACATCAATGTGCTGCTGCATCAGACCCCGGGCGGCATGCTGTCCAACCTGGTCAACCAGTTAAGGGATATGGATGCCCTCGACAAGATCGACGAGGTTTATGCCGAACTGCCGCGGGTCAGAAAAGATCTGGGGCAGATTCCGCTGGTAACTCCCACCAGCCAGATTGTGGGTATCCAGACGGTCAACAACGTTCTTTTCGATGATGAAAACGAGCGTTACAAGATGATTACCGGCCAGGTTAAAGACCTTTGCTACGGTCTTTACGGCAAAACCGCTGTTCCCATTAACCCGGAGGTTCAGAAGAAAGCCCTCAAAGGTTATGAACGCGGTGAGGAGCCGATTGCATGCCGGCCGGCCGAGGTTCTGGAGCCGGAGCTGGAGAAAGCCAAAGCAGACACCGAGGGTCTGGCCGTTGATCTGGACGATGTGCTGATTTATGCCCTTTATCCGGTTACCGGAAAGAAATTTTTAAACTGGAAATACGGCAAAGAACAGCCGCCGGCAGAGGTTCAGACCCCGAACTCTGGAAGATGCCAAGGCCGAACTGGAGTTGCTTAAAAAGGCCAAAGCCGGAAAGCTGGTTGAAAAGATCGGAAAAAGCCGCTCCGGCCAAAGGTGAAAACCTGCGCACCTTCAACGTATTTGTGGATGATGATTATTTTGAAGTCGGGGTCGAGTTCCGTTGGCGGCGCCCCGATGGTCAACTACGTGCAACCGATGCCCGGGATGATGCCGGCGGCAGCGGCTCCGGCCGCAGCGCCTGCAGCGGCCCCGGCAGCCGCGCCTGCGGCAAAGGAAGCAGCTCCCGCAGCCGCGGCGGCCCCCGCACCGGCGGCCGCTGTTGAAGGCACGCCGTTAACCGCCCCGATGCCCGGCATGATCATCAGTTTTGAGAAAAATGTCGGAGACGCCATCACCGAAGGGGACACGGTGGTCATTTTAGAAGCCATGAAGATGGAGAATGCGCTGCCGGCTCCGGCCAGCGGCACCCTCAAGGCCATCAACTTCAGCAGCGGTGATTCGGTTGCCAAGGGTGCTGTGCTCTGTGTGATCGGCTAAAGGCCCAGGGCGCAAGGCCCAAGGTTAAAGGTACAATGCGCCCGGTTTCCAGTTCCGACCCTTGTCGGTCGCTGGACTCCGGGCGCTCGTTTTGTGGGTGCTGGAAGCAATAGAGGTATAAGGTGAAAGGCACAGGGTATAAGGTTCAAGGCACAAATGGTTTATTGAGTTGATTAAGTTAGATTGAGTAAATTTTGAGGTGGCTGATTAGTCAAATAGACCGAAATCCTCTTAACTTAATCAACTAATAAACATATCAACTATTCAACTGTGGGGACCACATGAAGATTCACGAATATCAGGCCAAGGAATTATTTGGAAAGTATGATGTGCCCGTGCCCCGGGGAGGTGTGGCCTTTACCTCCGACGAGGCTATCCAGGTCGCCAAAACACTGGGTGGTTACCCGGTGGTCATAAAAGCCCAGATCCATGCCGGTGGACGCGGCAAAGGCGGGGGGGTAAAATTGGCCCAATCCGAGCCGGAAGTCGCTGACATTGCCGCACAGATTATCGGTATGAATCTGGTGACCCATCAAACCGGCCCCAGGGCCGGCCGGTAAAGAAAGTATTGGTGGAACAGGGGCTTAACATTGCTAAAGAGCTTTACCTGAGCATTATTCCGGATCGGGAAACAGCCAAGATTGTGGTGATGGTCAGTGAAGCCGGCGGGATGGATATCGAGGAGGTGGCGGCCAAAACACCGGAAAAAATTATCAAGGTCGCCATAAATCCCCTGCAGGGCATTCAAGCCTATCACTGCCGGGAGGTCGCCTTTGGCCTGAATCTGGCACCGGCGGTCATGAAGCCTTTCGTGGCCATGGTAAAAAACCTCTACCGGATGTTTGTTGAATATGATTGTTCCCTTTTGGAGATCAACCCGCTGGTGATCACGGCCGAAGAAGCCGTTATTGCCCTGGATGCCAAAATCAATTTCGATGACAATGCCCTTTTCCGCCACAAGGATATTCTGGAATACCGCGATCTGGACGAGGAAGATCCGCTGGAAGTCGAAGCATCCAAGTTCAACCTCAACTACATTAACCTGGACGGCAATGTGGGCAATATGGTCAATGGCGCCGGTCTGGCCATGGCCACCATGGACCTGATCAAACTTGCCGGCGCGGAACCGGCCAATTTTCTTGATGTCGGGGGCGGCGCCAGTGCCGAAATGGTCGAAAACGGTTTCAGAATCATATTGAGCGACCCGAACGTAAAAGGGATTCTGATTAATATTTTTGGCGGCATACTCAGGTGCGACGTGTTGGCCGAAGGCGTTGTTCAGGCGGCCAAAAAAACCGGCATCGATGTCCCGGTAGTGGTTCGCATGGAGGGAACCAACATCGATGAGGGCCGCCGCATCCTGGCCGAATCGGGCCTGAAATTGACCACGGCAACCGACCTGAAGGACGCCGCCGCCAAAGTGGCGGAGATAGTCAGCAGGTTAATGAATTGAGAAGGACATTTTGAATGAATATTTACCGCAAAGACGCAGAGTCACGCAGAGTTAGTATTTTTTCAGATTTCCTTTGAGAGGACGGAAATCTGATAATTCCAGCCATTTCGCGGCAAAAGATCTGTGGCAACGATATAAGTGATATGGAGTATGTTAATCATCGCCTGTTTCTGCTTTAGTTTTTAAAGTTTTAAATAGGCCGCCCGCAGGGCATGATTGTGTTTTGCTTTGCTGTCCTCTCCGCAGCAAAGCAAAAAGAAAAAATTTTCTCTGCGCTCTTTGCGCCTCTGCGGGTGATAAATATTAAATCGAATTATTAATCAATAAGCGAGGAGAAAAAGTGAGTATCTTTGTCGACAAGAACACGAAAGTGGTCGTACAGGGCATTACCGGTAAAGAGGGGCAGTTTCACACCCGTCAGTGTGTCGATTATGGTACCCGGGTGGTTGCCGGGGTGACCCCGGGTAAAGCCGGCCAAAAGATGGACGATGTCCCCGTGTTTAATACGGTCAGGACAGCAGTGGCCGAAACCGGCGCTAACTGCAGCCTGATTTTTGTACCCCCGCCTTTTGCCGCCGATGCCATTATGGAGGCGGCGGATGCCGGGGTCGATGTCATTGTGGCCATAACAGAAGGGATACCGACCCTGGACATGATGCGGGTCATGAATTATCTGAAATCAAAACCATCCCGCCTGATCGGCCCCAACTGCCCCGGAATCATTACCCCCGGTGAGGCCAAAATTGGCATTATGCCGGGTCCGATCCACAAGCCCGGAGGCCCCATCGGCGTGGTCTCGCGTTCCGGAACCCTGACCTATGAGGTGGTTAATCAATTAACGCTGCAGGGCATCGGCCAGAGTACCTGCATCGGGATCGGCGGCGACCCGATCATCGGGTCTAATTTTATCGATTGTTTGAGCGCCTTTGAGGATGATCCGGACACCAAAGGGGTGGTTATGGTCGGTGAAATTGGCGGTAATGCCGAAGAGGATGCCGCTAAATTTGTATCTGAAAAAATGAGTAAACCGGTTGTCGGTTTTATTTCAGGCGTTACCGCACCGCCGGGTCGCCGTATGGGCCATGCCGGTGCCATCATCAGCGGCGGCAGCGGCACCGCCGAGGCCAAAATCAAGGCTATGAAGGCTGCCGGAATCCATGTCAGCGAAAACCTGGGCGCCCTGGGTGAAATTTGCGCTTCTGTATTTAAATAGTTAGTGTTTGGTGTTTAGTGTTTAGTATTTAGTAAGAACACACGGCAGAGACACCCAAACACCAAATACGAAATACCAAACATCTAGTAAATTGGAAATTTGCCATGCACGAAATGGGCATCGCCCTGCAGATAGTTGAAATTGCCACCGCTTCCATTCCGCCGGAGGCCGGCCCGGTGCGGGTGGAAAAGATCAATTTAAAAATCGGTAAACTGGCCGCAGTGGTGCCCGACAGTCTGCGATTTTGTTTCGATGTCGCCATCAAGGACACGCCCCTTGACGGGGCCCAACTTGCCATCGAGGAATTACCCGTGGTGGCCAAATGCAATGACTGCCATACCCAATGGACCATAACCGGCCCGGCCTTTAAGTGCGAGAACTGCGACAGCGGCTCGCTTGAAATACTTTCCGGCCGGGAGCTGGATATCGAATCCATAGAAATTGCCGAAAAGGACGACCATGTTTCTTGATAAGTTATTTAAAACCCAGAGATATTATCACCATGACGGTTCCCGCCATCCCCATACCCATGGTCCGGGTGACGATTTGGGCATATCCACCCGCAAAAGCGGCACCCGGGAAATCAAGGTGGTCCGCAGGGTGCTTGACGTCAATGAGAAAATGGCGGAGCAGAACCGCAAAATGTTTACCGACAAAGGCGTCTTTGTTCTCAACGTGATGAGCTCGCCGGGTTCCGGTAAAACCACCACCCTGGAAAAGACCCTGGTGCGGATCGCCTCTCAAATCAGAAGTGCGGTTATTGTGGGCGACATTTGTACCACCAATGACGCCGACAGACTAGCCGTCAGCGGTGTGCCCGTGGTTCAGATCAATACCGATGAGTTCGGCGGCGATTGCCACCTGGCGGCGCATGTGATTGAAAAGGCTGTGGGGGGCCTGGAGCTGGATGATATCGATCTGCTGATCGTGGAAAACGTCGGCAACCTGGTCTGCCCGGCTGAATTTGATATCGGGGAAGATGCGCGCGCTGTGGTATTAAGCGTTACCGAGGGCGAAGACAAACCGGCCAAATACCCGCTGATGTTCAGAGAATGTGAGATCGCCCTCTTAAACAAGATCGATCTTCTGCCCTATTTGGACTACGACAAGGAAAAGGCCGTGAATTATATTCACCAGGTCCACCCGGATATGCCGATTTTTGAAATCTCGGCCAAGACCGAGGAAGGTTTTGAGCCCTGGCTGGAGTGGCTGATCCATAAAATCGAGGAGAAGGCCAATTTAGCTAAATAGTATTGATAGCAGGAAGCTCAAAGCTGAAAGCTCAAAGCCGATATTCTGAATGTTGGGCTTTGAGCTTTCAGCCTTAAACCAGCACCTCGAAACACGTAACGCGCACCCCGTGACCCGCAACCCGCTCCCCGCAACACGTAACGCGCAACTCGCAACCCGCACCCCGGAAAGCTACCAAACAACCGGTACTTTGTATTTTTTTATATTTTTGTCTTTGGATATCAAAGACATATTTTCTATTATTGACTGCGCGATAAGCATTCTGTCGAAGGGATCTTTATGAATGCCGGGGAGTTTTGATGTGTAAATAGAATGAAACAATGTTATCGATAACGTGCTGAAATTGTTTTCTGATAGTTGCTTGATAATGAAGGGTTCCAGCTCTTCTTCAATCGTCAATCGGCCTAATTTAATCTTTATCGATAATTCCCAAGCACTTACCGCACTGAAAAAGACTTCATTCTTGCTGTTTTTAATAATCGCCCGCGCCTTGGAAGATAATTCCCCGTCATCTGATACGAACCACAAAAACGCATGGGTGTCCAACAGATACTTCATTTGTAAAATTCCTTTAACATATCGTCCGGCAGCGGTGCATCGAAATCATCGGCAATGGTTATTTTATTTTTGGCTGAGCCAGGTTTCCGATCCCGGGGTGGCTTTTCGAAAGGTACAAGCCTGGCAACCGGTTTGCCCGATTTGGCAATGATAATTTCCTCTCCGGCAATGGCCTGGCTGATTAACTTCGAGAATTTTGATTTGGCTTCATATATGTTTACCTGAACAGACATAATTCTTACCTCCAAGTTTCTATCCCATAATATAGACTAGGTCATTGGTCAGGTCAAGCAGAAAGGGCAGTTAAATAGTTTATTAGTAAAATAGGGTTTTAGCAGGAAACTCAAAGCTGAAAGCTCAAAGCCGATATTCCGAGTGTCAGGCTTTGGGTTTTCTGCTTTTTGGCCTCTAACCTCCAACCGCGAACTGCTGAAAGTTTCCTGCCCGCTCACCTTCTTAACTCTGTTTTCAGCCAGCAACCAGTAGCAAAAAACCCAAAAAGAAAAGCCCCACCAAGTTTTTGGCGGGGCGTTTTTGTCCGATATGCAGCTTGAGCTTTCAGCTTTGAGCTATAAGCTTATTTGCTTTCAACTAATTCGCTTTGAGCTTTCAGCTTATCATTTTGTTTCCAAAACGGCGACAGTTCGCGCAGGCGATCAATAATGGGCGGCATCTTTTCAATCACAAAGTCGATTTCCTCGGCCGTTGTATAGCGGCTGAGGCTGAAGCGGATCGAGCCGTGGGCCGCTGTGAAGGGGACGCCCATGGCGCGCAGCACGTGGGATGGCTCCAGCGAACCGGAGGTACAGGCAGAGCCCGATGACGCGCAAATGCCGTGTTCATTCATCAGCAGCAGGATAGCCTCGCCTTCCACATATTCAAAGGCAATACTGGTGGTATTCGGCAAGCGGTTTTCCGTGTCGCCGTTGACCATCGAATTGGTGATGCTCCCCAGCAGAGCGGTTTCCAGCTTATCGCGCAGGTCTCCGACAGCGGCGTAGCTGTTTTGGTCGAGGTTTTGTTTTGCCAGTTCGGCGGCTTTGCCCAGGGCGATGATGGAGGCCACATTTTCGGTACCCCCACGGCGCCCTTCCTCCTGATGGCCGCCGATCATATACGGGGAAAACTTGGTGCCCTTGCGTACGTAGAGCACACCGATCCCTTTGGGGGCATGGAACTTGTGACCGGACAGCGACAGCATGTCGATGCCGGTGGTGCCCACATCTATCGGGATTTTGCCGGCTGCCTGCACGGCATCGGTATGGAAAATGATGCCCCGATCTTTGACCTCCCGGGAAATTTCTTCCACAGGAAAGATGACGCCGGTTTCGTTGTTGGCCCACATCAGGCTGACGATGGCCGTATCGTCGTTGAGGCTTTTGTATAAATATTCCAGATCCAAACGACCATCGTTGTCAACCGGTACAAAGGTGACATGGTAGCCTTGCTTTGAAAGGGTTTCATAAAGGTTTTTGATGGCAGGATGCTCGACCCTGGATGTAACAATTTGCTTGCGGTCCGGATTTGATTCGACGGCCGCCCGGATAGCGGTGCCGTCGCTTTCGGTGCCGCAGCTGGTAAAAATAATTTCTTCCGGGGAGGCCCCGATCAGATTGGCAACGTGCTGCCGCGCCTCCTTAATTTTACTTGCGACATCACCGCCAAAGGAATGCATGCTCGACGGATTGCCGTAAAACTCGGATAAATAGGGCAGCATCACTTCCACGACTTCCGGTGCAACTTTAGTAGTGGCATTATTATCCAGGTAAATGACGTCCATTACTGTACCTCCTCAACAACAATTTCCGGGGCTACCAGTTCGCGCAGCTTGCTTTCAACATAATGTTTGAGCGTTATGGGGGATTTGATACAGGATGCACAGTTGCCGCCCATTCTCACCAGAACCCGGTTTCCGTCCACGTCCACCAGTTCTAGCCGGCCGGCGTCTTTTTTAAGATTGGGGTTGATCTCCCGTTCAATACTTTCTTCAATCAATTTAATTTTTTGCAGGTTGGTCAGGGCCGGAGACTTTCTCCTTTTCGGGTGCACCGTACCCCGGATGCCGTCAATAATTTCCTGGATGCGGTCGTGACAATTGCCGCAGCCACCGCCGGCTTTTACAAAGTCAGTCACATCTTCTATGGTGCTCAGGTGGTTTTCCCTGACCACCCGGTCAATTTCAACATCGGTGACGCCAAAACACTCGCAAACGATCTCGCCTTCGACCTCTTTTTCTTCTTCACCGAGATGACAGCTGATGGCTTTTTCAAGGGCATCGCGGCCCATGACCGAGCAGTGCATTTTTTCCTTGGGCAATCCGCCGAGATACTCGGCAATATCCTCATTGGTGATTTTTTTGGCTTCCTCGAGGGTGAGCCCCTTGACCATTTCGGTCAGCGCGGAGGATGATGCGATCGCACTGGCACACCCAAAGGTTTGAAATTTGGCTTCCGCTATTTTATCATTTTCATCGAGAGTGAAATAAAAGGTCAGCGCATCGCCGCAGGCAAGAGATCCTACTTCCCCAACCCCGTCCGCATTATCGATGATACCGACATTGCGCGGATTGAGAAAATGATCTTTTACTTTGTCCGTGTATTCCCACATAACATCCTCCTGTCAAAGTCAAAATTTTAGCAACCTTCTAAATTGCGATTGTTACAGACGGTTAGCTGTATCTGAGGTTTAAATATTGGCGAATCCTTTTTAATAATAATCATCTATTATTAAAAGGAAACTATAATGATAAAAGTTACGCTGTCAAGGTGGCTATGATGCAGTTCCAGGCTGATTCTTGAGGCAAAAAGAATGGCACAAAACCTAATCAAATATTCCGCACTTTTGATAATAAAGCTGGTGAAATTAGGGCATCAGCTAGTGACATACAGCGGGAGTCAAGCCCTCCTTTCCCCAGGGGGGACGCCACGAATGTTGCGCAGCCTCAAATTTGGGGCGTTCCGGCTGTGTGACGGATGCCAAATGTCAAAATGTCACGGACGTCCCCATAATTGGTAAAATAGTTGATTAGAAAATTGGTTAAATAGGGAAAAAGGATTTAAATCAATTTGACTATCTGATATTCTGATTGCCAACTATTTGACTATTCAACCAGTCAACTATTCAACTAAATCACCGGGAGGCAAACCATGAAATCCACCAAAGTAAGACAACCGGTATTTGCAGGCAGCTGGTACCCGGCTAAGGCATCCGACTGTGAGAGGGAGATTCGGGGTTTTCTCGAAGAGGGCCGGAGCCTCACGCCGCCGGACCGAAACCTGGTGGCCGGCATCGTACCCCACGCCGGCTGGTATTTTTCGGGAAGCATCGCCTGTAATGTGATTCATTGCCTGAAGGGAGATACGCCTCCGGATGCCATCGTCGTGTTTGGCATGCACCTTCATCCGGATTCGGCCTGCTATATGATGCCTGAAGGGTCGTGGGAGACCCCTTTTGGTGAAATTGTGGTTGAAGAGCGGCTGGCAGCTGAGCTGACCCGCAAGTTTGCATTCACCATTGAAACGCCTCAAAGTTTTAACCAGGACAACACGATCGAATTGCAGCTTCCCTTTATCAAGTATTTTTTCCAAGATGCCAAAATTCTGGCCATGGGCGTGCCGCCCAATAAAAGCTCACTGGAAATCGGCCGGGCAGTGGCCGCAATTGCCGGTCAATTGGGTTTAACAATTAAAGTCATCGGTTCCACCGACCTTACCCATTACGGCAGCAATTACGGCCTTGTGTCCCAAGGCTCGGGGAAACAGGCCGTGGACTGGGTGCGCAACGAAAACGATCGGCGTGTGATCGATGCCATGCTGGGGTTGGATTCCGAGAAGGTTATTGCCGAAGCGCGTGTCAGCCAGAACGCATGCTGCGCCGGAGCCGCCGCCACCGCCATTGAAACCGCCAAACATCTCGGCGCCGATCATGCAGATGAGCTTGCTTATGCCACCAGCTATGACAAATCCCCCGGCGACAGCTTCGTTGGGTACGTGGGGATCGTTCTTTGAATGTGGAATTGGGAATGTGGAATGTGGAATTTGGAATTTGGTATTCGGAATTCGGAATGGGGAATGCGGAATTGAAGACAGAGGATCCGTCTCCTCCTGACGGCTTCGGCGCGGCAGGCAGATGTCAGAATTCAGTGGGCCTCCCCCCTTGTCATGCCGGACTTGATCCGGCATCCAGGTGGCTAAGATCATGTAATCAAGTTGGGTTTCTCTTCGGCCTCCGTGCCGACCGTAATCAGGAAATAAGCCATAAAAAAGGCAGGGACTGTTTCAGCCCTGCCTTCTTTGGGGAAATTTTGTTGGGGGCGCGGGAGGTTCATAAATGACATCTTCACCTGTTCCCTTGTCCAACAACTAAATTTTGTCCCTAATTATAACAACTGCGGATTTCCTCCCAACCCCAAACTTGAAATACCCGTATCGCCGGTCTTCAGTGCTGCCCCCGTTCAGCCCCCAATGCAAATCCCTATCGGCCGTTATAGGCCGATCCAGCTGGCTTTATCAGAATCGAAATTCCCCCTACTGTTCTCCTCCTGCACTTGCTCCAGGCGTCTCGCACGCTTTGCAGAAACAACCTGCAGCCGGGAATTTTCGATTTAAACCCGAATTAATATTTAACAGATGCTATTTTTTAATTCGGATTCTCTGACTTGCAATTAAGACCGGACAAACCGACTTGCCTATAAAATCGATAGCGGACGATCCAGCTTCTCATATAAATATTAGATGTTCAAGAAAAATTATTATAAATAATAACAGTTAGTTAAAACTATTGAAATGGTTGAGCTTATTTTCCCATTGATTTTAATTGAATTCGGTCAAATTCGTCCATGGGAAGAATTGTTCGTGTTGCGCCTTCCGATAACAAGGAAAAGGAGGAAAACCCTGGTGTTGGGTGCGAGTCTAAAAATTAATTTCTACTATCTTGTATGTTAACATCAAATATTGTATTAATTGATATGAGCGTTAACACTTAATTCGTAAAAAATTGGAGGTTTTTTTGAATCACTTACTATTATCCATTCATGCAGCTATAGCGGCGGGAAACGCCATTTTACAGGTGTATCGTTCACCCGATTTCAAGGTAGAGCTAAAGGCCGACAAGTCCCCTCTGACCCTGGCCGACCGAAATGCTCACGACATCATCATGCAGCATCTTTCTAAATTCGATATTCCGGTTTTAAGCGAGGAAGGCAAAAACATACCCTATGAAAAAAGAAAAAGCTGGGACGTTTTCTGGCTGGTGGATCCCCTGGACGGGACCAAGGAATTCATCAAGAAAAATGGTGAATTTACCGTCAACATTGCCATGATTTCAAAAAACAAGCCGGTTGCCGGCGTCGTCCTGGTGCCTGACAAAAACATCCTGTATTTCGCATCCAGAGAAATTGGTTCTTTCAGGGTGGATGTGGGTCAAATAGCCGAACTTTTGAGCGGTAAATCCGGAAAAATTGGCAGGCCTTCAGATTTGTCTGAAACAGAGGCAGCCGATATATTATCCGCACTCATCGGCAGATCAACTAATTTACCAATCAATGAATCAACCAATCAACCGTACACAATTGCAGGCAGCCGCTCCCACGCCACCCCCGAGCTCGAGGCTTTTGTGGAGGAAAAACGCAGGCAATACGGCGAGGTCGAATTTATCTCCGCCGGCAGTTCCCTCAAACTGTGCCTGGTTGCCGAAGGCCGGGCGGATATCTATCCCCGCACCGGACCGACCATGGAATGGGATACAGCCGCCGGCCAGGCCGTAGTTGAATGCGCCGGGGGTAAGGTCTACCAATACGATACCACTGAGCCGTTGAAATATAACAAGGAGAACTTGCTGAACCCGTGGTTTGTAGCGCATAAAGTTGATTAGTTGATTGGTTGAATAGTTGATTAGGTTGAATTTTCTGTGTTGGAGAAATTTATCACCACCCGAGCTTGCATCCCGCTTTACGGGGAAGGATAGAACGACAGAGTTTATTAACCACCCGCTTCGCTCGAGTACACAAAGATCACAGAGTAATTATTTTTATTAATCGCCGGGAGATACCGGCAATTAAAAACCAATCTGCCCTTCGGGCAATGGTATTCCTTGGTTACCAATCCACAGCGGCAACTATAATGGAATTGGGTAATTTCTACTATCCATGCGATAAATCCCAAACTTGTGCCGCGAAGCGGCTTAGTGTTTTTGAGTTGGCGGTATCTCCCGCCAACTCAAAAGATAATTTTCTCTATGTGTTCTTTGTGTACTTGAGCGAAGCGGGTGGTTAGAAACAGCTGCCGTTCAAAAAACTACTTTCTTATCGACTATTTGACTAAAACTATCTTGGAAGAGAAATGAAAAAAACATCCAAAATATACATCGCCGGGCACCGGGGTTTGGTTGGATCAGCCTTTTTCCGCCGACTCACAGCCGAGGGATACACAAACCTTGTCACCCGGACCCATGCCGAACTGAATTTGCTCCGGCAGGATCAGGTGGAGGTGTTTTTTAAAGCCGAAAAGCCGGACTATGTCATCCTGGCGGCTGCCAAAGTGGGCGGCATCTGGGGCAACAACACCTATCCGGCCCAATTTATCTATGAAAACATTGCCATCCAGACCAATATCATCCACGCTTCATATGCAAATGATGTTAAAAAACTGCTCTTTCTGGGCAGCTCCTGTATTTATCCCAAACATTGCCCGCAGCCCATCAAGGAAGAATACCTGCTATCAGATTACCTCGAATCCACCAATGAGCCCTATGCCGTCGCCAAAATAGCCGGCCTAAAAATGTGCCAGTCTTACAACCGCCAGTACAATACCCGCTTTATCAGCGCGATGCCGAACAACCTTTACGGGCCCAACGACAATTTCGATCTGGAAACCTCCCATGTGCTTCCGGCGCTGATCCGCAAATTCCACCTGGCCAAGCTGGCTGCGGCCGGGAATTGGCAATCCATTCAAAAAGATGAGGCCGCCCGGGGGGCCATCCCGGACGATATCAAGAGCACCATCGGCCTCGACCCCGCCACCGGCAATCCCCTTGACCGCTCAGCGTATCACCCTTCCGTAGTTCTTTGGGGAACAGGTGCCCCGCGGCGCGAATTCATGCATGTCGATGACCTGGCGGATGCCGGTGTGTTTTTGATGAATCGCTATGATGATTCGGATATCATCAATATCGGCTGGGGCAGGGACCAGAGCATCCTCGAACTGGCAGAGATGGTATCCGAAGTTGTGGGCTACCGGGGAGACATAAAATGGGATGAAACCAAACCGGACGGTACTCCCCAAAAACTATTGGACATCTCGCGCTTGAAAAAGTTGGGCTGGCAGCCCAGAATCACCCTCCAGAACGGTATCCGGGAAGTGTATGCTTGGTACCAGTCTGGATCAAAGATCTAAGATCTGGCATCTATCTGCGTGAACCGAAATGTTGGCCTCACCAAGGATTTCAACTATGAATAAATGGTTTCACATTCTAATTTTTGGCATACTGCTGGGATGCGGCAATGTCCAAAATATCCGATCAGTTGATTCTGATGCCAGAAATGCTGCAAGCGGCGTGCTTAAATTCATGACGTTGAACATAAGGGCAACCGGCGGAATGCAGAATCCCCTCCAGGGGGCCGGCGGAGTGCCCGGCGGAGGAATACCTCCTCCCATCACAAACCCTGGCATCGTTGAAGAAACAAAGACGAGCTTGATGAGAATTTCAGCCGCAATTAAGTCCGTTAATCCCGATATCATTGGATTGCAGGAAGTTCGCGGTATCCATCAGGCAAAATTTCTCGCTGAAGAATTAAACTTGAACTATGTTTATGCGGTGCATGCAAGGGAGCATTGGTGGGGGCTGGCTGTTTTATCCAAATATAAAATTGTCGGCACCAGCACTAAAATAATAAATCTGGGGGGGCCGCATGGGGATAGAATCGCCCTTATCTCTTCTCTGGACGCCAATGGCCGGAAGCTGACGGTCGTCAATGTGGATTTCGTTCAGGAGAATTTTAAAGGGCAGGTACAGGAAACCCTGCCGCTGGTGAACCCTTTGGAGGGTCCGGCTGTCTTATTGGGTGATTTCAGCAGGCCACCGGAATATGCACAGGTGATGCCTATACGCGAAACATTGACGGCAGCCTGCGAAGCGGCCAAGGGCTATGAAGGCCGCTGTATAGATCCGGTGTATGGAAAGGTCGACTACATATTTTTTGATCCAAAGAACTTTAGCGTATTGGAAGCGGCGTCCCTATCGATGCGGCCCCGGGACAACCAGGCCCCAACCGGCGCCTGGGCGGTGATGAAGCTGAGAAATTAGTCAAATAGTCGATTAGTTAAATAGTCGAATGGTTTAAGGGTGAAATCATCTTTTTTCTATTTGACGAATTCCCTATTCTACGAAACCACAAGACTTTCTAAATGGATCAGAACCCGGAAAGACGCTACGATATCGATTGGCTTAGGATTTTTGCCACCCTGGCGGTGTTCTTTTTCCATAATACCAGGTTTTTTGATACCCTCGACTGGCATATAAAAAATGCCGAGTCTAGCGAAGCGATGTTTATTTTTGTCGCCTTTCTCAATGCCTGGATTATGCCTCTATTCTTTTTGATTTCGGGGGCAGGATCATGGTTTGGATTGGAGCGCAGAAATTGGAGAGAATATTTGCTCGACAGGGGCAAACGGCTGCTGGTTCCATTTTATACCGTCGGCGCTTTAATACTTATACCTCCGCAATATTATTGGGATCGGGTCACCAAAGGCCTATTTGCAGGCAATTTTATTGATTTTTATCCCCAATTTTTCCATACAGTTCATGTCGATTTTCCATTTCTTTCTTATTGGAGCGGCCATCTGTGGTTTCTGCGGTTTCTTTTTCTGATTTCACTGTTAACACTGCCTTTATTGTTTTACCTTAAATCGAGCAAAGGCAGGGCGCTCATTTCGAGAATAGCCGCTATAACAGATAGACGCGGCGGCATATTTCTGTTTATCATCCCGATTTTTCTGGTTGAATGTTTGATTAAACCTCCGCCAGGCGGAAATTCAACCAGCAATTTTTTTTATTACCTACTTTTTTTCATTATCGGCTATCTGATTCCTGCAGACCGCCGTTTCACGGAAAGCCTCCAAAAAAATACCAGTTTCAGCCTGGTATCGGGCATTTCAGTCTTTTGTCTTATCGGCGTTATGCTGGCTGTTTTCGGTTATGATCCCTGGGATAAAAGCTTTTCAGCGATCTTCCTGCTATTTTCGATTTTAGTCAGCATTAACACCTGGTGCTGGATTGCGTATATATTGGGAATGGGTTTTAAACACTTTAACAAAAACAATAAAGCCCGGGCCTATGGCAGCCAGGCAGTATTGCCCTTCTATATTCTGCACCAGACCCTCATACTGTTTGTCGGTTGGTATATTATCCCCCTGGATATGTTCTTTTTACTCAAGTACATAATCATCAGCACGGCTTCCTTTGCTCTGATAATGCTGATCTATGAGGTTCTCATTAAACGAATCAATATGGTCCGTTTTCTTTTCGGTATGCGGCTGATTAAAGCTGATATTTCGTTAAATAGAGAAATAGTCGAATAGTCAAATAGAAAATAGTTGGTAATTCGGAAAGTTAGACACTAATTTTCTAATTCTCTATTTTTCTATTTAACTGACTTCCTCTGTGCCTTTAAGATCTTCGCCCAGGTATCCCGCAGGGTTACCGTGCGATTAAACACCAGAGATTCAGGGGTGGAGGTCCTGGAATCCATGCAGAAATACCCCAGTCTTTCGAACTGGCAGCTGCTGCCGGGTGCCAGGGCGGCCAGGGCCGGCTCGAGCTTGCAGTCGGTTAAGACCTCCTCGGAGTCGGGGTTCAGGTAGGCCGTAAAATCCTGGCCCTCCTCGACCTCGTTGGGGTTTTCCTTGGTAAACAGGGAATTGTACAGGCGCACCCGGGCATTGACGGCATGTTTGGCCGATACCCAGTGCAGGGTGCCTTTTACCTTGCGGCCGTCCGGGGCGTCGCCGCCGCGGGTGGCCGGGTCATAGGTGCAGTGAAGCTCGGTGATTTCCCCGGTAGCAGGGTCTTTAACCACATCCACGCAGGTGACGAAATAGGCGTAGCGCAGCCGCACCTCGCGTCCGGGGGCCAGGCGGAAGAACTTTCCGGGCGGGTCTTCCATAAAGTCGTCGCGCTCGATGTAAAGCTCCCGGGCAAAGGGCACCTTGCGGGTACCGGCGGACGGATCCCCCGGGTTGTTGACGGCTTCCAGCTCTTCTTCGCTGTCGGCGGGATAATTGTCGATGACGACTTTCAGGGGTTGCAGCACGCCCATGAAGCGGGGTGCGGTTTTGTTTAATTCTTCACGAACACAGTATTCCAGCAGGGCCATGTCGACCATGCTGTCGGCCTTGGCCACCCCGATGCGATCGCAAAAGTTGCGGATGGCCGCGGGTGGATACCCCCTGCGGCGGACGCCGGAGATGGTCGGCATGCGTGGATCATCCCAGCCGTCCACATGGCCTTCTTCCACCAGCCGAATGAGCTTGCGTTTGCTCAAGACGGTGAAGCTCAGGTTCAGGCGCGCAAACTCGATTTGCTGGGGATGGAAGACTTCCAGGTTATCGAGCACCCAGTCGTACAAGGCGCGATTGGACTCAAATTCCAGGGTGCAGTTGGAGTGGGTGATGCCCTCGATGGAGTCCGACAGGCAATGGGTGAAATCGTACATGGGATAGATGCACCACATGTTGCCGGTGCGGTAATGGGCAACATGCCTGATGCGATACAGGGTCGGGTCGCGCAAAATAATGTTGGGGGCGGCCATGTCGATTTTGGCCCGCAGCACGTGCTCCCCGTCCTCGAATTCACCGGCCCGCATGCGCTCGAACAGGTCCAGATTCTCCTCGATGGAACGGTCCCGGTATGGGCTGTTTTTGCCGGGGGCCGTCAGGGTCCCGCGGTACTCCCGGATCTGCTCCGCACTTAAACTGTCCACGTAGGCCTTGCCGGCTTTAATCAGCTGGACGGCATATTCAAACAGCTGTTCGAAGTAGTTGGAAGCGTAATACTCCCGATCCTCCCAGTCGAATCCCATCCAGCGCACATCCTCTTTGATCGAATCGACATATTCAATCGACTCCTTGCTCGGATCGGTATCGTCGTAGCGCAGGTTGCACAGCCCCTTGTAGTCCCGGGCCAGGCCGAAATTCAGGCAGATGGACTTGGCATGCCCGATGTGCAGATAGCCGTTGGGCTCGGGCGGAAAGCGCGTGTGGACCCGGCCGTCGTTTTTGCCGGCCTGCAGGTCTTCCTCGATGATGTATTTGATAAAATTGGTCGAAGCGGTTGATTCCGCCGAATTTTCAGTGTTCTTATCCGGATTTTCCATATTCATTTTCCATTTCGTATGAGTTTTGTTCAGTATAAAAGCTATCTGTGTGAGTTCTCTATAGAAACTATCTCAAAATTTTAGATAACGTTCAAGGGCCCAGAAAATCTGGCTTACATGTTATAATCTAACCTATATTAAGGTATGCATCAAGGCGTCGGTGAGGTTTAAAAGCGGATCATACTGATCGTGGCTAAAAGCCACTCCCACAAATTATTCCCAACTCATTTAACGACCAATTAATTTTTCAATATGGATAATGGGAGCGGCTTTCCAGCCGCGATTACAATTTTAACCCAAATCGGATACACCCCATGCTGGGAGGTGCAGTCAGTGGATGAAAGATGCATTTTTTATATAGTTTCTATTTTCTATTGGCGCCTGGTTTAATGCAAGATTTATTTTTAAAAATTATTGAAATTCTTCCTAACTCGATTTAGAAAGGATATTCAGAGCCTATACGATTATTTATTAAGGCAATCCGTCTTAGTGCTGTTTCCCGGAAGCATGTGTGAATTTATATAGTGCATGGCTTTCAATATTAGATTGGGATTTCCAGCGAGTCTAAAAGCCTGTTCGATGTTGCGCCTTACGTGCAACCCATACATGGGTTACACGAGTGACGGACAGACCATTATAACAAGAACATCCGGGACACGACAAGAGAAGGGGTTTGTGTTATACATTACCGAATAAGCATTACAAGGAGGACACAATGAACGTTAAATTAGTACCATGGGTGCTGACGGCGTTACTGTTTTTTATGACGATAACGGCCGGGGCCCAGGAGCTGATGATCTATCCGGCCAAGGGCCAGAGCAACGACCAGATGGAAAAGGACAAATACGAGTGCTACACCTGGGCGAAAGGGCAGACCGGGTTTGATCCCATGAAGACGCCCACCGCCAGCTCGCCACCGCCGTCCCAGGAGAAAAAGAGCGTGGGCGGCGCCGCGGTTGTCGGCGGTGCTTTAGGTGCTGTGGGTGGTGCGATCGTCGGGGGCATTGCCGGCGGCGGTAAAAAAGTTGGGAGAGGGGCGGCCATCGGCGCTCTTTCCGGCGGGGCCATCGGGGGCATCCGCAGCTCAAGCCAGAACAAACAGGCCGAGCAGAAGCAAAAGCAGTGGGAGCAGGAGCAGGCCAACCAGTACGCGAAGCAGCGCAATGCCTACAACCGGGCCTATTCCGCCTGTCTCGAGGGCAGGGGCTACACGGTAAAATAAAAATCGATGTTTTTAATCGGAGGTTACGATGAAAAGATATATAAGATTTGTATGGATTGTTTGTTCAACGGTGGGTCTCGTACTGGCGGCATCGGCGGTTGGTGCCGGGGACTTCGACGGCACCCGGCCCCTGTTGGTATCGGTCAACCGGGTTATGGAATGCACCCCGACGGGTGGCTGCCGGGAGGTGACCCCGGCCAGCGTTCAACTGCCGCAGTTTCTCAGAATCGATTTTGCCAAAAAGGCAATCCTGCCTGCCCGGGCCGCAGATAATTTCCCGCCTTCGAAAATCGAGCGGACGGAAGTCGTCGACGGAAAACTCATTTTGCAGGGGGCCGAAGACGGCTATGACAAGATGCGCGATGGTCTCGGCTGGTCCATGGCCATTTCAGTCGAAAGCGGCCAGGTGGTGCTGACGGCTTCCGGCGACGAGGTGGCCTTTGTGGTATTTGGTGCGGCACTGCCGCAATAAGGCCGAATAGCGCCGGTGATATGATCTCCACCCCTCGCCAAACTAGTTCAAGTTTTTTCGCTAAAAATGCTTGATTTTTGATGACGAGTAAATTAATATCTATCGTAAAATACTCGCGAGTATTTTACGATAGAGGTTAATAAAATGGCAAATTATAATTATATTGCTCGCTACATCGAATCCTCGGTTACTGACGACCTTTTGCGCAAAATGGTGTTCATCGGTGGACCTCGACAGTCTGGCAAGACAACCCTGGCAAAGCATTTGTGTCAGCTGGCAGGTTGTGACATTCAAACCCGTTATTTAAACTGGGATGCGGCGGCGGACCGTGAAAAAATCATCAAAGAAACCTTCCCCACTGGGCCGGGCTTCCTGATACTGGACGAAATTCATAAATATTCCCGCTGGCGCCAGATAGTTAAAGGCCTGTTCGACAAGCGCGGAGAAGAGCTTCAAATTCTTGTCACCGGCAGTGCCCGTCTGGATTATTACCGACGCGGTGGTGATTCTTTGCAGGGGCGCTACCATTTTTATCGGCTAATGCCCCTGACCTGTGCCGAGTTGGGAGGTGATCCACAATCCACTGTTAAAGATCTTATGATCTATGGTGGTTTCCCCGAAACTTTTCAAATGCAGTCGGAACGTCAGACCCGACGCTGGAGTCGGGAGTACCGTTCGAGGGTAATCCAGAGTGATTTGTCCGCCCTGGAAAATGTGAAGGACCTTGGAATCCTGGAAAACTTAGCAATCCGATTACCGGAACTGGTTGGATCACCGCTCTCGTTAAACGCGTTGCGTGAGGATTTGCAGGTATCGCATCAGTCTGTATCGCGCTGGATTTCTATGCTTGAGAATCTCTACATGATATTTCGGATCTACCCCTTTGGTGCGCCCAAAATTCGGGCTGTTAAAAAGGAGGCCAAGCATTACCACCTTGATTGGACAGTCATTACCGATTGGGGGTTGCGCTTTGAAAACCTGGTTGCCTGCCATCTTTTGAAATGGTGTTTTTACAGTCAGGATACGCAAGGGTACGACACCGAGCTGAGATATTTTAGAGATGTGGATAAGCGGGAAGTCGATTTTGTGGTCGTCGAAAACAGAAATCCGATTCATTTCATCGAATGCAAAACTGCTGAAAAAGGAGTCAGCCCTGCCCTGCGTTACCTTAAGACCCGGTTTCCATCCGTGGCGGCTACACAAATTGTCCTTGAAACGGATCTGGATTTGGTGACAAAGGACGGAATTCGCGTGTGCTCCGCCCACCGGTTTCTCAACGATTTAATTTAAATAGTGGCGCCGCACTGGCCAAATCAGGTTCTGCCTCCATCCCGTTAGGGTCACTCGATATCAGCCAGCCCCGCTTTTTCCAGCCCCTCAATGATCCTGTCGACAACTTCATCGACCTTTACATAGCGGCTGACCAGCCAGCGCCCCCGTGTTGCGAAATCCGGCTCCAGCTTGAGCAACTGGCTGAGAGCCTTCTTGGCTTCGCTCTGTCTTCCCAGCTGGCCGAGAGCGGCCGCTCGCATCACCGGGTCCAGATACAATCCAGGAAAGTTGAATTTCAAGGCTTCAGCGAAAGCCTTTTCGTACTCGCCACGGTGATAGTAATTCATGAAAGGTGCAAGATGGAACCAGCTGGGGTGATAGGGATTGGGGACTAGGGGACGGTGTTGTTATTTTGCTTTTCTATGGATTTGAAGTCTATTAAATAAAAGCAAATTAACAGCACCCCTGGTTTCGCATAAAAAAAAACGGCTTACGGAATATGTAAGCCTTTTAATTTTTTATGTGGCTGGGGGACCAGGATTCGAACCTGGGTTAACGGGGCCAGAACCCGTCGTCCTGCCGCTAGACGATCCCCCAGTGGTGTGCAACATCGTCTATTACAAAATAAATCTCATTGGGTCAAGAACAATTGGTTTATTAAGACATAATGATTGCCACTAAGCAAGTTAGCAGGCAGTGACCCGCAAAAAACTATCATGGTCTCCGACGAGCATTTTTTAGGGCCCATTCTCGCCCATGATAATTTTTGCCTAGCTGCCTGGCAAAAAAAAACCTGCCTTCCTTGTAAACGTGGGTTATGTAAAGGAAGCTGTTAACCCTCAACACAGAGCCATAACCAAGGAGGCAGGTCATGAACACTGTAAAATTTATTGGTCTGGATGTCCACAAAAAAACGATCACCATTGCCATGGCCGATCAGGGTCGTGAACACAACGCCAGAAGTTACGGCGCCATTGCCAACGATCTGGACGCCCTGGACAAATTTTGTCGTAAAATGGTCTCCACCGCAAGCCGGCTGTATTTTGTTTATGAAGCCGGCCCCTGCGGCTACGGCATTTACCGGCACTTAACCGCCAAAGGATTTGACTGCATGGTGGCAGCGCCTTCTCTGATCCCCAAAAAAAGCGGGGATCGTGTCAAAACCGATCGACGCGATGCGGTCAAGCTGGCCAGTTTGCACCGTGCCGGGGAACTGAGCGCTGTCTATGTCCCGGATCCGGCCGACGAAGCCATGCGTGATCTGAGCCGCGCCCGGCAGGATGCGGTCAATGCCACCAAAAAAGCCAAACAGCGCCTGAAGGCGTTTTTGCTCAGAAACAGCATCGTTTACAGCGGCCGCTCGGCATGGTCCAAAGCCTACTTTAGATGGCTGGCCGATATCTCCATGGCCTATCCGGCCCAACAGGTGGCCCTGCAGGAATATATCGACGCGGTCCATGAGGGCCTGCAGCGTGTCGAGCGCTTGACCGATCAAATCAGACAGCTGGTGCCCGGCTGGCGGTTGGCGCCGGCTGTCGCAGCCCTGCAGGCCGCTCGCGGTGTGTCTTTGATCGTGGCGGTCACACTGCTGGCGGAGCTCGGAGATCTGAGTCGTTTCCAGAGGCCATCGCAATTGATGGCTCACCTGGGTCTGGTACCCTCAGAGCACTCCAGCGGTGAGAGCACCAAAAGAGGCGGCATCACCAAAACCGGTAACAGTCATGCTCGCAGAGCATTGGTCGAGGCCGCCTGGGCCTATCGGATGCCGGCCCGGGTCAGTCGCTTGCTGCTAAAGCGCCAGCAGGATGTGCCCGAGCCGGTGTGCCAGATTGCATGGAAAGCTCAGCTGCGCTTATGCACCCGTTTCCGCAGACTGGTGGCCAGAGGCAAACTCAAGCAAAAGGTGGTCACGGCCATCGCTCGTGAATTGAGTGCCTTTCTATGGGCCATGGCCAAGCAGGTACAACCGGTCGCCTGAGAAAACAACGCAAATAAATCGTTACCAAGAACTTATAAAAGGAGCCTAATTTACAAAGAACAACTAATTTACTTCCAGCTCATTGATAGGGGCGCGATCACGGTCAAGGAGAACCCTCGATTCAACTTTGGGATATGGCCGATGACCTAACTCCCGATTTAAGACCGAGGCAGCTCCACGACGAAGCCATGAAATGCGGTAACCAACCCGCGAATATCAGAATGATCAACCGTCGTTTCAATGATCCCGCCTCTAACAATGAGCTGGAAATTATCGCTTAACAAACTTCCTTCGAAATAATAAAGTGTGAAGGAAGGCGGAAGATCTTTTTGCTATTGACAAGTTGCAATCATATCAGTTGATTAGTTGAATATGATTGTTTGAGTGGGCAGTGTATTTTAGCCACCCGAGCTTGCATTCCGCCCCGCGGGGAGAGTGCGAACGGCAGAGTTTATTATCCACCCGCTGCGCTCGAGGTCACAGAGTTTGTTTTTTTATTGCATTGCCGGGAGATACCCCGATTACTCATCGGGATGACCGGTCGATTTTTAAAACAAAGGGTGGCCTCCGGCAATGCAATACCCACAGCCACTTCGTGGCAATGGGTTCAAGGCTCTATCGGCTTATAGCTGCATAATTTCCTAGTTAAAGTTTTAAATCATAAATAGCGATTAGGTATTTGATTAAAATGGAACGCATGAACCAGTAAATACTATTAATTTACCAATTGCCCGATAGGGCATGTTGTTTTTAATCTGCCGGTATCTCCCGGCAGATTAAAGGAAAATTTTATCTCTGTGAACTTTGTGTCCTCGAGCGAAGCGGGTGGTTAAAAATTCTGTAACTCACCTATCCCGCTATCGCTTTTTACTCGATCAACCCATCAACTAATCAACTATTTAACTCATTTCCCTTGGTTTCAATAAATCCGATGGCTTTCCTCAAGCGCGGCAGCACCCGGTCCTTGCCCAGGATCGCAATAATTTCAAAAATCCCCGGGCTGGCGGTTCTGCCGGTCAGTGCGACGCGAACCGGCTGGGCGATTTTGCCAAGCTTTAGTTCGGTTTCTTCCATGACGGCTTTAAATACGTCTTCCAGATCAGATTGGGTGTAATCATCCAGGGCCTCAAGTTTGTCAGCCAGAAGTTTCAATGGTTCCAGGGCGGCGGCTTTGAGAAATTTTTTAGCGGCCTTCTCATCATAAGCGATATCGTCCTGGTAATAAAACAGGGCTGCCTCAGCCATATCCGCCAGGGTCTTGCTCCGGGGCTGCAGGGTTTCAATGACCTGCATAATATAATCGCCGGCCTCGATTTCAATACCGGCCTTTTCCAGGAATGGTTTTAAGGGGGCGACCAGATCCTGGGGTGAGGCCGCCATGATGTGTTCGGCGTTGACTGCCTGCAGCTTGTCCAGGTCGAACACGCCGGCCGATTTTCCGATGTTTCCAAGGTCAAAGACCTCGATCAGTTCATCCCGGGTAAAAAATTCCTGATCCCCGTGGGACCATCCGAGACGAACCAGGTAGTTTATCAGGGCTTCGGGCAAAAAGCCCATATCGCGGTAAGCGGTGACCGACATCGCGCCGTGGCGCTTGCTCAGCCGGGCGCGATCATTGCCGAGCACCATGGGCACGTGGCCAAAAGTCGGCAGGGGACTTCCCAGTGCCTGATACAGCAGGATCTGCTTGGGGGTGTTCATCACGTGGTCGTCACCGCGAATGATGGTATTGATATTCATGGTAATATCGTCCACCACCACCACAAAATTATAGGTCGGCGTGCCGTCGCTGCGGCAAATGACAAAATCGTCCAGTTCGTCATTCTGGAATACCATATTGCCTTTGATCACATCTTCAACCACGGTTGTGCCGGTCAGCGGGGCTTTAAAGCGCACCACGGCGTTGCCCGACGCGTCCAGTCCTTTTTCACGGCAGGTGCCGTCATAGCGCGGTTTGGCCCCGGTTGCCATCGCTTTTTGACGCATGGCATCAATTTGTTCCGGCGAGCAGGTGCAGTGATAGGCGTGGCCTGATTCGAGGAGTTTATCAATATATTCCCGGTAGATATCAAACCGCTGGGTTTGATAATACGGCCCGTCATCCCAGTCGATACCAAGCCACTGCAGGGCTTCGAAAATAGCGTCCACCGAGGCCTGGGTGGAGCGTTCGGCATCCGTATCCTCGATTCTCAGGACAAATTTGCCCTGCATGTGCCGGGCATAGAGCCAGTTAAAAATGGCCGTTCGGGCGCCTCCCACGTGGAGGTAGCCGGTGGGACTGGGGGGAAACCGTGTAATTATCGTATCCATAGTGCTCACCTTAATGTCTGCTATAATTTAAACTAAAGATATGGGCTTTGCTTCAATCTGAAATAATGGAATAGTGGAATGATGGAATATTGGTTTTAATTGGATATAGTCTGTTTTTAAACTATTCTTTTCAGGCCGATAAGCGCTATTTACCCAATACAGGCGGTTCCTATCTGAGCCAAAGGCTCCAAAAGCCCGAGGTCAAAAACCCATCATTCCAGTATTCCATTCTTTCAATTTTTCGTAGCATGTAGTCAGTAAAATTTGAAATAATATAACCATTTGATAATATTATGATTTTAATATTTTTTATTACTACAAATATCTTATAATAGGTAAATAATTAGTAAATTGCAATTGCGCCTGAATTGGCTTGCTGCTGTTCGGGATTTTTTATTTTCCTTTAAAATTCCTGCACTTATTCGCCTTTTCAATATGACTTTTCATGCCTGGTCAATTAGATTTGACAAATGATATTAATCGGTTATATTATAGTGCAAATGGGCACAGGGTAACTTCAATAGCACAGAAGGATTCTTTGCACAAGAAAACAAAATGGATTTTTTGTTTGAAAATCCTTGACATTCATTTGAATTTGAATTACTAGAACCGCACCATAAAAATTAAGTCGTTATTTTATTAATTTATAAATATATTAAATAGTTAGGAGATTACTCATGGCAGTGCCCAAGCGCAAGACTTCCAAGTCTAAACGCGATAAGCGACGAACGCACCAAAAAACTACGGCCCCGAATCTATCAACCTGTCCTGATTGCGGTGAGGCAACCCAGCCGCATCATGCCTGTCCCAGCTGCGGTTCTTACAAAGGCCGTACCGTTATTTCAACAGATGAGGATTAACACCTGATTTTTTCAAACACGCCAGGTCTGTCATAACCCCCTGCTTATCACCGGGGGTTATTTTTAAGAAATTCCACCGGTCAAATAACCTAATTGAGCAGAAAACCCTCAAATAGGCGTTCATCCGCCGTGGCGGATTGTTTGATCGTTTTGGAAGAGGAATAAAACCAATGGCTTCTGAAGAGACCCAACTCAAGGGGTTGGATCAAGAGTCGCAGCAGATGGTGCTGGATACCATTGCCCAACTGAGAAAGCGGCTGTTGACCAAAGAAAAAATACTTGAATTCGATCGCAAGGAGATATTTCCGGAAGAAACGATCCGGGAGATGCTGGGGCCTGAGATCGGACTGCAGCTGCTGATGCTGCCGGAAGCATACGGCGGGATGGGGGGCGGAGCCAGGGACACCTGTGCGGTGACCCGGGAGATGGCCAAAATTTGCCTGGGCATCACCACTGCATTCTTTGCCCTTCAGCTGGGTGCCGATCCCATTTTGGTCGGGGGTACCGAGGAGCAAAAGCAGAAATGGCTCGGTGCGATTGCAGAAGGCAACGCCCTGGTGGCCTATGCGGTCACCGAACCCGATGCCGGAAGCAATGTGGTTGCAATCAAGACCAAGGCCGACCCGGTGACCAATGAGGCTGGTGAAATCACCGGTTACAAGATAAACGGCAGCAAGCAGTTTATTTCCACCGGCCTGTATGCCGACTTCATAACCGTCCTGGCCAACACCCCCGAAGGGGCCACATTCTTTATCATGGAAAAAGGCACCGAGGGCTACACGCCGGGTAAAGGGGAAGAAAAACATGGCATAAGAGCTTCGAATACCTCCCCGCTGACCTTTTCGGATGCCTTCGTGCCGGTGGAAAATTTGATCGGTGGCGTCCCCGGCCAGGGATTCAAACAGGCCAGCAAAGTCTTCGGGTATACGCGGCTGATGGTTGGCGCCATGGGTTTGGGCGGCGGGGAAGCCGCCATGGAAATTGCCGTCAACTATGCCAAGGAACGCATCCAGTTTAAAGCGCCTTTGTCGGAAAAGCAGGGGTACACCCACAAATTGATCATACCGAACATCGTCCGGCTGGCCGCAGCGGATGCTTTTATCGAGGAGACCGCTACCAGACTGGATTCCGGGGAAAAAGATCTTGAAGTGGAAGGTTCAATTGCCAAACTGTTTGCCACCGAATCGGCCAACAAAGCGGCTGAAGACGCCATCCAGGCCCTGGGAGGCTACGGCTACATTGCCGAGTACGAAGTTGAAAAAATCAAAAGGGACGTGCGGATTACCTGCATTTACGAAGGCACCAGTGAAATTCAGCAAAACATTATCAGTATGTTTCGCTGGAAGAAAAGCCGTAAAACCAAGGGCGGGTTTTACCGGTCCATCAGTGAGGAGATGCTGCACCTGGACGGCGAGATGGATGGTGCCGGCTGCCGGATTTACGGGCTTGCCGCCGACGCGCTGAACCAGGCCATCGACCTGGCCCACGAACAGCGGTTGACCAGGCAGCAGTATGTCATGTTCGCCCTGGCGGATATGATGACCCACGTCGAGGTGGGGGCCAGCCTGGCCCGACAGGCCTTTACAAAGGTTAAAAATAGTGAATCAGACGCAGAAAAAGTCAAATTGATTTCGCGGCTGTTCGCCAATGAGACGGCCCAGATGGTATCCCAGGGCGTCTTAAAAATCGTGATGGGCTGTGGAGCCTGTGATCTGGATATGACCAATAATTTTATGCAGCAAATTGCCTACACCGAACTGACGGCAAGCTGTCAAAATATCATTAACGATATGGATCAGCTGGCCGACATCGTATTTGAGAGGGTGCCATGACGGAAGGTGTCAAACGGACGATATTGGTTACCGGCGGCTCCAGAGGGATAGGCCGGGGTATATGCCTGGCTTTTGCTCACGCCGATAACCGTATCTTTTTTAACTATTCGTCGGCCGGTGAGGCTGCGGCTCAAACTGAAAAGTTGGTGGCCGAAGCCGGCGGTACCGCCACCGGCATACAGGTGAACGTCGCTTCTGAAAAAGAGGTCGCGGCGTTTGTCGCCCGGGCCCTGGATGATACCGGTCGTATCGATGTGCTGGTCAACAATGCCGGGATTACCCGGGACGGCCTGCTGGTGCGCATGAAGGAATCCGATTGGGAGGATGTCCTCAACATCAATTTGAAGGGGACGTTTCTGTGCATCAAGGCGGTGACCAAGCCGATGATGAAACAACGCTACGGTCGTATCATCAATGTTTCATCGGTGGTGGGCGTGAGCGGAAATCCGGGCCAGGCCAATTACGTTGCCTCCAAGGCCGGCATCATCGGCCTGACCAAAGGGGTTGCCAAGGAATTGGCTTCCCGGAACATCACTGCCAATGTGGTGGCCCCGGGTTACATTGAAACAGACATGACGGCCGACCTTACGGACAAAGCCAAGGATGCCATGGTAAGCCAGATTCCTTTAGGCCGCCCCGGAACTGCCGAAGACATTGCGGCGGCGGTCGTGTTTCTGGCGTCTGATGAAGCATCATACATCACGGGACAAGTCATCCACATCTCCGGAGGCATGTACATGTAGAACTGGCTTCAAAACGGCCATCTTTTAACCGAATGCTGCGTTGCGAAACGCTTCAAAATGCTCACGTACTTCGTGTGCGCTCCGCTTTTGAACCGTTTCGACGCCTTGCCTTCGGCTAAAATCTGACCATTTTAAAGCCAGTTCACAATATTAACTTTGTTGAAACCTTCAATTTTAAAATGAGATGTGAAATCCATTTTTAACAAGTTTTATACCGTTTTGAAGCCAGTTCACAAGCTCTGAGCGTTCAACTTTGAGCTTTCGAGCTTTGAGCTATGCTCTAGACATTATTCGAGCTTAATGCGAGCATATTTATTATTACTACTGTCTGAGGCCATTTGGGCCCAGCTATTTGCAAGGAGGTAACTCTGATGTCTGTTGAAGAAAAAGTAAAAAAGATTATTGCTGAAAAACTGAGTGTTGATCTTGACGAAGTCGTACCCGAGGCTTCTTTTGTGGACGATCTGGGAGCAGACTCCCTTGATTTGGTTGAGTTGATTATGTCCATGGAAGAAGAATTTGATGTTGAAATTTCTGATGAAGATGCCGAAAAGATTGCTACCGTCAAAGATGCCATGGATTATGTGGCGGGACATTAGAAAGCCTTCGGCTTTAGTTAAATAGTCAAATAGAAAATTAGTTAAATAGTCCGCAATTCAGATAGTCGGATAGATTGAAATCCTTTATCACTATTTAACTAATCAACTATTTAACTAAATCAACTATTTTACTATTTAACCCACATTAACGAGTGAAGTGTATGAGAAAGCGGGTGGTAATAACCGGACTGGGACTTGTCACGCCGGTGGGTATTGGCGTTGAGCAGACGTGGGAAGCCCTGTGTGCCGGCAAATCGGGTACGGGAGAAATTACGCACTTTGATGCGTCTGCCTATTCAACCAGAATTGCAGCCGAGGTCAAAGATTTCAACCCCCAGGATTTCATGCCTAAAAAAGATGCCAAACGGGTTGAATCCTTTATTGCGTTTGCTCTGGCGGCCTGCCGAATGGCGGTTGAAGACTCCGGCCTGGTAATCGACAGCTCCAATGAATCCAGGGTGGGGGCCATAACAGGATGTGGTTTGGGCGGCTTGAGAATTATGGAGGATACCGTCCTCAAGGTTTCTGAGAAGGGACCCCGCAGAGTAAGCCCCTTCTTTATTCCCATGATGATCGGCAACATGGTTCCCGGAATGATATCCATCCATTTTGGTGCCAAGGGGCCGAATTCTTCACTTGCCACTGCCTGTGCGGCCGGCGCGCACGCCGTGGGGGATTCGGTCAGACTGATCCAGGATGGAACCGTGGATGCCATGATCACCGGCGGCAGTGAGGCGGTTATCAGCCCAACCTGTATCGCCGGTTTCGGCTCTATGAAGGCCCTGTCCACCCGCAACGATGAACCTGAAAAGGCATCGCGGCCCTTTGACAGGGACCGTGACGGATTTGTCGTCGGGGAGGGCAGTGGTATTTTAATTATCGAATCTCTCGATCATGCATTAGAACGGGGTGCCTCCATTTATGCCGAAATTACGGGCTTTGGTATGAGCGGGGATGGGTATCATATGACCTCTCCGCCGCCGGATGGTTCCGGTGCCGTGCGGTGTATGCAGTCAGCCCTGGCGGACGCGGGGCTTGATTACGGCCAGATCGACTATATCAATGCCCATGGGACGTCCACCGAGTTGAACGACCTGTATGAGACCCGGGCGATAAAGACCGTGTTTAAAGAACACGCCCACTCTCTGGCGGTAAGTTCCACCAAATCGATGACAGGTCATTTGCTCGGGGGAGCTGGTGGCGTCGAGACCGTTTTCACGGCGCTGACCGTTCATCAAGACACGATCCCACCGACCATCAACTATGAAAATCAAGCCGAGGAATGTGACCTGGATTATGTCCCCAATACTGTCCGTAAAGCCAAGGTTCAAAATGCCATGACCAATTCTTTTGGGTTTGGCGGTACCAACGCCACCCTGATATTGTCCAAGTATAACCAATAAATTCTGATGATAGTTGCGCTGCAGCGGCCACTTCTGCGTCTATCTGAACCAACACCAGGCGGCGTTTGTTATAAATGCCGCCTTCATTATTTTTGCCCCGGAGACTGCCTTCTGATTTGGCAGGAAGGGCTCCTTCTTAGACACCCGAATATGGATTGGCAGGACGAAATTTTTACTTGCGGTAACGCGATTAGGAATATAACATAGAGGCTATCTCATAACGGATTAGCTGGACTTTGTTAACTAGTTGATTAGTTAAATAGAAAATTAGAAAAATAGAAAATAGTTGAATAGTCAAATAGTCAGGATTTCAGATAGTCAGATAGATTGAAATCCTTTATCACTATTTAACTAATCAACTATTCAACCAATCAACTGACGCAGGAAGGCGGAGGCTTTAAACCAGTATGACAAAAACAGAAAATCGCCCGTCGTGGGATGCCTATTTCATGAATATTACCAATCTCGTAGCCGAGCGCTCAACCTGTCTCCGGCGGGCTGTGGGTGCCGTTCTGGTCAAGGACAAGCGCATCCTGTCAACCGGATATAACGGTGCACCGGCGAATCTCAAACACTGCGCTGAAGTTGGATGCTTGAGGGAGCAATTGGGTATCGAATCCGGCAAGATGCATGAGCTTTGCCGGGGAATTCATGCTGAACAAAATGCGATTATTCAGGCCGCCTACCACGGTGTTTCGGTTAAAGGCGCCGTCATTTACTGCACCAACCAGCCCTGTTCCATCTGCGCAAGGATGATAATCAATGCCGGGATTGTAAAGATTTATTACCAATCAGGCTATGCGGATGCCCTGGCCAAGGAACTGCTGGGAGAAGCCAATATTGAATTGAAACAAATTGAATCCGATAATCGGGGGGAACGCTCATGAAATGTCCTTACTGCGGCGAAACTGACAACAAAGTAATCGATTCCAGGTTGAGCAAGGATGCCAGTGTGATTCGGAGGCGCCGGGAGTGCATCGATTGCAGCCGACGGTTTACGACCTACGAGCACATTGAAGAGGTTCCCATCATGATCATTAAGAAGGATGGGCGGCGTGAAGTCTTTAACAGGGAAAAAGTGCGTAGCGGGGTAAAAAAGGCCTGCCAAAAACGCAACATCAGCATGAATGTGATCGAAGAATTCATTGACGATCTGGAGCGGGATTTACGCGAAATTGGTGAAAAGGAGATAGCCGCCTCCGTTGTCGGTGAGAAAATTATGGTTAAACTGCACGAATTGGATGATGTGGCCTATGTGCGGTTTGCATCGGTTTATCGGGAATTCAAAGATGTGAATGATTTCGTATCCGAACTCAAAAGCCTGTTGAGTAACCACGATAAGTGATTAGAATTAGTTAAATAGATGAATTAGTTGATTAGTTAAATAGTGATAAAGGATTTCATTCTATCTGACTATCAGAATGTCTAACTATTTGACTAATCAACTAATTCTCTATTTTTCTAATTCCAACTAATCAACTATTCAACCAATCAACTAACAATGGATGACCAGCATTTTATGCAAATGGCCTTGGACCTTGCGATTAAGGGTGAGGGATTTACCTCACCGAATCCGATGGTCGGGGCCGTTGTGGTTAAAAACGGCAAGTTGGTCGGTGGCGGCTTTCACGAAGTCGTCGGCGGTGCCCATGCCGAGGTCAATGCCATTGACGCTGCAGGTAACCTCGCCTCCGGTGCGACCCTCTATGTTACTCTTGAGCCCTGTAACCATACCGGACGGACGCCTCCCTGCACCCAGAAAATACTGGCTGCCGGCATCAGCCGGGTGGTGGTTGCCATGCCGGACCCGAATGAAAATGTGACCGGCGGAGGGCTGAAATATTTAGCACAGCATGGGCTTCAAGTTACATCTGGTGTTTGTGAGCAGCAGGCGCGCAAACAAAATGAGGCCTTTATCACTTATATTACAACCGGTCGGCCATTTGTGATTGCCAAATGCGCCGCAACACTCGACGGGCGGATTGCCACCCGAACCGGGGATTCCAAATGGGTAACGGGGGAGGCGGCCCGCCACTTTGTACATCGTTTACGGCATGCAGTGGATGCCATCATGGTAGGCATCAATACGGTGCAGAAGGACGATCCGAGTTTGACCACCCGGCTCGACGATCGGAAAGGCAAGGATCCGGTAAGAATCATTCTTGACACCCATCTGTCGATCGCGCCGAACGCTGGGGTATTGCAACAGGCTTCAGATGCCGAGACGATTCTGGTGGCCGGAAAAGGCCTGGCTCACAGCAAAAAAACAGTTTTTGAGAAAACCGGCGTCCGGGTGATCGAAGCTCCGCTCAAACATAACCAAATTGATATCGCAGCGTTAATGGGACAACTGGGCGCCATGGAGATTTCCAGCCTTTTAATCGAGGGTGGCAGCCAGGTGATGGCATCGGCTTTTAGGGCCGGCATCATAGATAAAGTGCAGTTTTTTTATGCCCCCAAAATTTTAGGCGGAGATGACGGCATCCCCATATGCAGCGGAACGGGGGCGGAATTGATGCGCCAGAGTATCGCGCTGAAAGATATTACGGTTCAACGTTTTGATGACGATGTCCTCATCGAAGGATACGTTGAAAAATCCTGATTCGTACTTATATTGTTAAATTGACCATTGCATGGCCAATTTGGTTAAATAGTTGATTAGTTGATTGGTTGATTAGTGTTAAAGGATCCGAATCTATTTGACTATCTGACTTTCTGAATAGCGACTATTCAACTATTCAACTAATCAACTATTCAACTTAATCAACTAACGACTTTACCATGTTTACCGGAATCATCGAGGGTTTGGGCGCCGTATCTGCTGTTCGGCCAGCCAGCCAGGGCAAACGCCTGACGGTTGAAGCTGATTTTGATCTCAATCAGACTAAAATCGGCGATAGCATCTGCGTCAGCGGTGCCTGCCTGACGGCGGTTAAAATCGACGGCAGGCATTTTGAGGTTGACATTTCCCCGGAAACCCTTCAAATGACCACCTTCAGCCAGGCCAAAGTCGGCCAGCGGGTGAACCTTGAGCGGGCCTTAAGGCTTTCGGATCGAATCGACGGTCACCTGGTTTCAGGCCATATTGACGGTGTCGGTAAAATCCGGCAACGGGAGACCCAGGGCAATGCGATCATCGTGACCATCGAGGTCCCTGAATTGCTGACAAGATATATGATAAACAAAGGATCGGTGGCTGTGGATGGCATCAGTTTGACCATAAATACCTGTGCTGCCGGCAGCTTTTCGGCAAGCATCATACCACACACTGCCCAATTGACGACGATTGGCTTTAAAAATAAAGGCGACCCTGTCAACATTGAAACCGACATGCTCGGCAAATATGTCGAACGATTCATGAGCGAACGCCCGGGCCGGGATGGTGCCAGGGCTGGAAAACCGTCTGCTATTGATAAGGAGTATTTGTTAAAAACGGGATTCATTGATTAAAACTGGAGAATATAGAAAAATGCCACACCTTACTATTGAAGAGGCGATCAGAGACATTCGTGAAGGCCGGATGGTCGTTTTGGTCGATGACGAGGACCGGGAAAATGAGGGTGATCTATGCATGGCTGCTGAGGCCGTGACCCCCGAGGCGATAAATTTCATGGCCACACACGGCCGCGGGCTGATCTGTCTTTCGATGACCCCGGATAAAATCGACAGTCTGGATTTGCCCCCGATGGTCGACAACAACACCTCCCCTTATGGGACCGGCTTTACCGTATCCATTGAAGCCAGATGTGGCGTCTCCACCGGGATTTCAGCTGCTGATCGAGCTACCACGATCCAAACCGCCGTGGCAGATGATGCCCAGCCCCGCGACCTTGTGCGACCCGGTCACATTTTCCCCCTCAGGGCGCGGGAGGGGGGGGTTATTGTCCGGGCCGGTCAGACAGAGGGGTCGGTCGATCTGGCGCGCCTGGCCGGTATGAAACCTGCCGGGGTGATCTGCGAAGTCATGGACGAAGACGGCACCATGGCCCGTATGCCGAGCCTTGAAAAATTCAGTGACCAGCATGGCGTGGGCATTTGTACCATTGCCGATTTAATTGAATACCGCATGCGTATGGAATCTTTTGTGCACCGTGCGGCCGAAACCACTATTCCCACAAATGTTGCCGGAGAGTTTAGAGCGGTGGTCTATGAGAATGACGTGGACAATCTCTTGCATATTGCCATGGTCAAGGGCGAAATAGATCCCGAAAAACCGCTCCTGGTTCGGGTCCATTCGGAGTGCCTGACCGGCGATATTTTCGGCTCTCAGCGCTGTGATTGTGGGTCCCAGCTTCACAAAGCCATGGCCAAAATGGACGAAGAAGGCAGCGGCGTGCTGTTGTATATCCGGCAGGAAGGGCGCGGCATCGGACTGGTCAATAAAATTAAAGCCTATGCACTGCAGGACGAAGGTTTTGATACGGTTGAAGCCAACGAAGAGCTGGGCTTTGCACCGGATATGCGCAATTATGGTATCGGCGCACAGATTCTGGTCGATTTAGGTGTCCGCAAAATGAGGCTTTTAACCAACAACCCCAAAAAGATGGTGGGTCTGGATGGATACGGCCTCAGCATAACTGAGCAGGTGCCTATTGAAATCGAGGCCAATGAATTTAACAAATGCTATCTGGAATGTAAAAAATTGAAGATGGGGCATATGCTCAATGTCGATGCCAATCCGTAAATCGGTTTAAAAAGAATCATCTCCTGTCCGATGGCTGCGTTGCGACCCGTTTTAAAATGCTCACGTACTTCGTGTACGCTCCGCTTTTAAAACGATTCGCGCCTTGCCCTCGAACAGGATCTAATCCTTTTAAAACCGATTTACCGTTTCAACTATTTAACTAAAACGAAAGGAGCGCACATGCCGAAATTCCATGAGGCGAAACTTATTGCGGAAGGTAAGCGGTTCGCACTGGTCGTCAGCCGCTTTAATGATTTCATTACCGAAAAGCTATTAAGCGGTGCCCTGGATGCGCTGGTTCGAAGTGGTGCCAATGAAGAAGTAATCGAGGTGGTAAAAGTCCCCGGGGCTTTTGAGATTCCACTGGTTGCCCTGAAAATGGCAAAAACCAAGCGTTTCGATGCCGTAATTTGTCTGGGGGCCGTCATCAGGGGGGCCACACCCCACTTCGATTATATCAGCGCCGAAGTATCCAAAGGAGTTGCCATGGCCGGTATGGAATCTGAAATTCCGGTTATTTTCGGTGTCATTACCACCGATACCATCGAGCAGGCCATTGAACGTGCCGGTACCAAGGCGGGCAATAAAGGTTGGAGTGCAGCCATGGCTGCTGTTGAGATGGCAAATTTGTTTGAAGCGATAAATTAATTAGATAAGATCATGGGAACCCGTCGTCAGGCGCGAGAGATCGCAATGCAGGCGCTCTTTTACATGGACATGCGAAACGACCTATCCGTTGAGATGCTGGAGCATTTCTGCGGGAATTTTTGCCCTTCCAAAAAAACACAACCGTTTTTCTTAAAATTGGTAAACGGCGTCCTGGGAGCCAGGGCTGAGCTCGACGCCCTGATAGAGCGGTTTTCCAAAAACTGGGACATCAGCCGCATGTCCGGCGTTGACCGCAATGTGATGCGCATTGCGGTCTTTGAATTGATTTACTGTGACGATATTCCCCCCAAGGTGTCCATTAACGAGGCTGTCGATGTCGGGAAAAAATTCGGTACGGAAGAATCCGGAGCCTTCATTAACGGGATCATGGACAGCATTCGCGAAGAGTTGGAAATTAAGGACTAGCGATTTCGGATATTGGATTTCGGATTTGTAAAAGGATGATGTTCTTATTTAAAAATCGAGATAACCAAATTTTAAATTGAAAGCGGCTCTCATCTGAGCTGGACTACAAGGAGGCAGACGTGATTATCAAGACACTGGCGGTTGGGCCGATCCAGGCAAATTGTTTTATTCTGGGCTGTGAGGATACACTTGAGGCTGTTGTGATTGACCCTGGAGAAGAAGGCGATCGAATCTTACAAGCAGTGGCGGATTCTAACCTGATCGTCAAATATATTATCAACACCCATGGGCATATGGATCATGTCAGTGCGAATAAGAGGGTCCATGAAGTTACCGGCGCTCCGATTTTTATTCACCCCCTTGATGCACCCATGCTGGATCAAGTGGCCGACAGTGCTGCCGCTTGGGGTCTGCAGGCCGAAAATTCTCCGGCGCCGGAAAGGGAACTGCAGGACGGTGATCAGATTACTTTCGGCAAAATAACCCTGACCGTCATTCACACCCCGGGACACACTCTGGGCGGTATTTCTCTTTTCGCTAAGGATGATGTTTTTGTCGGCGATACCTTGTTTGCAGGTTCCATAGGCCGTACAGACTTTCCGGGGGGTAGTTTTGACACCATCAAGGAGAGTATCCAGCAGAAACTGTTTAAACTCGGTGACGATGTCAGGGTTCATACCGGACATGGACCGACGACGACCATCGGGCAGGAAAAACGTCATAACCCCTTTGTGGGGGAGAATGCCTCGTTTATGGGTTAGTAGCAGGTAGCAAAGAAAATTAGTTAAGTATGGTTTCTTCCTAGTTTTGATTATTGTTCGATATTCGACATTCGCTTTTAAGATTTTTTCAATTGGGTATTAAATACCATCTAAAAATTATTTGATGTTGTTGGCGTCCACACTTGACGACAACCTCGCCTGAACGTCCTTGTATTCAATTCCCTTTCGTTTCAAGATATCGTAGTAGATCATGATCTGTTTGACATAAATAACGGGTTCGGTGCCACGGCAGTATCCATATTTAGCGTTTTTATAGTATTTACGGTATCTTAAAAGTGGCAATGTTTTGCTCAGTGACTCCCACGAATTGGGATTTAATTTCTTTTTGATGGCCAGGTTGCGGGCATCCTGGATATGGCCCTGGCCCACATTGTAGGCTGCCAGGGAGATCATCAGCCGATCATCACCCGTTGCACTGTCAAATAGGTCATATAAATTTTTTAAATGCTGAACGCCGCCATTGATGTTATCCACCGGATTATAAATATCGTCCACATCCAGGCTGCGAGCTGTGCTGGTGAGCAGCTGCATCAAACCCTTGGCGCCGGCGTGGCTTTTGGCCCACGGATTTAAATGGGATTCCTGGTAAGCCTGGGCGGCAATCATACGCCAGTCGAAGCCGTGCTTTCTGGCGGCGGCTTTGATAAACGGGCTGTAGCGGGACAGCCTGTTTTTGACCCGGCGGTGAAAAGCTCTCACATCAACGTAGTCGAAATTTTCAACATCGCCATAGTATTTGTTGTAAATTTCATCAAACCGACCACTTTTTTTGATGGATACAAAAAAGGAATTAATTTTTTCCCGGAGCTCTTGGGCTTCGGGGTGCACTGCCCAGCCCAGTTGCTGTAAATCACTGATCGCACTTGCCATAACCGCCCGGGGATAATGCTGCTGGTTGAGCCGGGCAATATTGCTGTCGGCAACTGTCAATTCGATTTCACCTTCAGCCACCTGCTGGATCAACTCCTCGGTGGGTAAATCCTTGTGCAGTTCGATGCTGAAATCCAGGCCCTGTCGGCGGAGTTCCTCGAGGCGCTCCTGGTAAGCGGTGGCGGTTTGGACGTGGACGGTTCTTCCAGAGAGGTCGGAAACACTTTTTATTTTTGCATTGTTTCGATGGGCTATAATGTGCTGGCGGATATCCATGTATCCATCTGAAAAAGCAGCCGATTTTTGTCTTTTGGGAGTAATGGTTATTCCCGCTGCGATCAAAGCCGCGGTGCCGTTCTTAAGCTCGGGAATCATTTGCTTCCAATTTTCAGCGATTTTGATGTTTAGTTCGACCCCCAGATACTCGGCGAATTCTTGTGCCAGTTCATACTCAAAACCCATGGGTTCATCACGATAACTATAGTAACAGTGGGGTGTATTGCGTGTGATTACCGTTACCTGACCGGCCTTTAAGATTTTATGCAGGGTTATAAAGCGATAATCATTGATGATTGGATTTATTGCATAAAGAACGCCAAAGATCCACAATATCAGAAGAATGAGGGCAAATCCGCGCCCATGATGAAAAAGTTTATGGATTGCTGATGAATTCATTCAGTCTGTGTTATCGGCTATTTTGGAGATTAGTTGAATAGAGAAATAGTCAAATAGAAAATAGTTGAATAGTTAAATAGGTAAAAAGGATTTCAAACTATCTGACTATCCGACTGGCCAACTATGTTTCTAATTTACTATTTAACTAATTTCCTTACCTTAAAAGGCACCCAACTGACAGGGCTTTATTTTAATTTCCAGGGCTTCGCAAGCGTTGCTGACCGCCATTTTCGGAATTTTGAATCGACTCGCGATGCCCCAGGCATCGCGGCAGGACAGCTTTTCGTCAACCAGCGCCTCCCGGATCGCCGCTTCCAGCTGTTGATTTTCGGGTGCTTTCGGTTCAACTACCTTCTTGTCAGCACCATGGCCATAGCCAAACAGCCCTATCTGGCACTTAGATATTTTATAGTCCAGCAGATCAATTGCTTTCCCGATTTCAGCCGGGGGGAGTTTAAGCTCTCCGGCAATACGGTGGGCGGCGGCGCAGGTGACTGCTCCATTTTTGGCGCTCTTTTGGATTTGGTCTGCTGCACCCGGTTGTGCCTGGGCATTTGGACCGTGCTTGTCAGAAAATTTTTGCCCCTCTTCACGTGTCATGGGAATCCCCCCTTCTCCTAAGAGCGTTGAACATATAGACATGTTGACGATAATATCAAGATTGTGTGTGGAAACGGCATATTCGACTCTTCCCCACCGCAAATCCAGACTTGAATTAAGCTACCTTGTTTGATAATCTCTAAATTTTGATTGAGTATATCACAGGTCCACTTTTGTTTGCAATGTCCTGGATTCTGGTCGCTGGTTACTGGCTGCTGGCGGCTGGCTCCTGGTCCCTGGCTGACACTCCCGAGCTCGCAGTGACCAGAGACCAGCGACAAGTAACGAGTGACAAGTGACCAGCGACAAGTAACAAGTGACCAGTGACAAATGACGAGTTACCCGTAACCCGTAACCCGTAACCCGTAACACGCAACGCGCAACCCGAAACTCGTAACGCGTAACCCGAAACAAAATATGTCTTTTATAAAAAATCGCAAAAACACCCGCCAGATAATGGTCGGCAATGTGCCGGTGGGGGGTGGAGCGCCCGTTGCGGTGCAGTCCATGACCAATACGCCGACGGTGGATATAAATGCCACTGTTTCCCAGATTGTGGGTCTGGAAAATGCCGGCTGCGAAATTATAAGGGTCGCGGTGCCTGATATGGAAGCTGCGGATGCCATTTCCGCTATCAAAGCCAGGATATCCATTCCGCTGATTGCCGATATCCATTTTGATCACCGGTTGGCCATTGCCGCTGCCCGTGCGGGTGCCGATGCCTTGCGGATTAACCCCGGCAATATCGGAAGCGCCCAAAAAGTGAAAGCCGTAGTTGATTGTGCCAAGGATCTCGCAATTTCAATCCGGATCGGCGTAAACTCAGGCTCCCTGGAAAAGGATATCCTTGAAAAACATAACGGTGTCACCGCCGATGCCATGGTGGAAAGTGCCCTGCGCAATGTGGAGTTGCTAAAATCTTTGGATTTTCACCAGCTAAAGGTTTCCTTAAAAGCCTCGGACGTGGCGCGTACGGTTGAAGCCTACCGGCGTCTTTCTGAAAAAGCGGATTTTCCCCTGCATGTCGGGGTGACAGAGGCCGGCTCCCTGTATTCCGGTATCGTTAAATCGGCCCTCGGAATCGGAACCTTGCTGGCTGATGGTATCGGAGATACGATTCGGGTCTCGTTGACCCGTGACCCGGTTGAAGAAGTCCGGGTCGGCTATGAAATTTTGAAAGCTCTGGGTATCCGGCAGCGGGGACCGGAGATTATTTCCTGTCCAACCTGCGGGCGCTGCAACATTGAGTTGTTTACTATTGTCGAAGAGGTGGAAAAAGCCTTACTGACAACCACGTCGACGATCAAAATCGCGATTATGGGCTGCGTGGTAAACGGTCCCGGAGAGGCACGGGAGGCGGATATCGGCATCGCCGGGGCAGACGGCAGCGGTATTCTTTTTAGACGGGGAAAAGTCGTCAAAAAATTTCCCCAGGAAAAACTGGTTGAAGTGTTGCTGGAAGAAGTGGAAGCATACGAGCGCAAGCAGCATGAATTGGAAGATTGAAGCCTGTATTTATACTACAAAAATTATATAACTTATATGGAATAATGGAATAGTGGAAGGTTTTAATACGGATATTATCCATTTTAATTTTAGCCTTCCGCCTTTGGCGGAGTATTATCACCTCACATCGATATTCCCAAAGCCCATTTTTCCAATATTCCATCATTCCAACATTCCAATTTGGGGCGAAACCCCTGATTTTAAACTGAAAGGAACCAAATGGGCAGCAACGTGAAGACCGCTATAACACCGACAAGAGCGGAAGATTATCCGGAATGGTATCAACAGGTAATTAGTGCCTCCGACCTGGCAGAGCGTTCACCGGTCAGAGGATGCATGGTGATCAAGCCCTGGGGCTATGCCCTTTGGGAAAATATTGTCCGGGTGATGGATGATATGTTTAAAGAGACCGGTGTTAAGAATGCCTATTTCCCGCTGTTTATCCCTCTAAGCTTTCTTGAAAAAGAAGCCGAGCATGTGGAGGGATTTGCCACCGAATGTGCGGTGGTTACCCACCACCGGCTTGAGAAAGGCCCAGATGGTGGCCTGGTCCCGGCCGGTGAACTGACAGAACCGCTGGTGGTACGTCCGACTTCTGAAACCATTATTGCGGACTCTTTTGCCAAATGGGTGGGCAGTTATCGCGATCTTCCCATTTTAATCAATCAGTGGGCCAATGTGGTCCGATGGGAAATGCGGACCCGGATGTTTCTAAGGACCAGTGAATTTTTATGGCAGGAAGGGCACACCGCCCATGCCACCGCAGAAGAGGCAATTGAGCGAGCAGAGCTCATGCTCGAGGTCTATGCCCGCATGGCGGAAGATTATCTGGCCATGCCGGTCATCAAGGGCCGCAAAACTGAGGCCGAAAGATTTCCCGGGGCCGTGGACACCCTTTGCATTGAAGCCATGATGCAGGATCGCAAAGCCCTGCAGGCCGGTACTTCCCATTTCCTGGGACAAAATTTCGCGCGGGCATCCGAAATAAAATTTCAAACCGCGACCGAAAGCGAAGATTATGTCTGGACCACCTCCTGGGGCTCTTCAACCCGCCTGATCGGCGGCATAATCATGGCCCATGGCGACGATGACGGCATCATCCTGCCGCCCAAAGTTGCATCGGCCCATGTGGTGTTGATGCCGATTATCAGGAAACCGGAAGACGGGCAAAGCGTGATGGCATACACCGACAGCCTGGCCCAGAGCTTGAGAGAAACCTATTATCACCATCGCAAGATCGTGGTGGAAATCGATGATCGCAATATCGGGGGTGCAAGAGGCTGGGATTGGATCAAAAAAGGGATACCCTTGCGGGTTGAAATCGGTCCCCGGGATATTGCCGAGGATTCTGTTTTTGTCGCGCGCCGCGATAAGCCTCACCGGGAAAAAGTCTCCCTAAAAAAAGACCAGTTTGTGGCCGAACTCACCAGTATCCTGGATGAAATTCAGGGCAACCTTTTAGCAAGGGCGGAAAGCTATGCCAAAGACCATACCCGAACCATCGAGGATGGCAAAGAATTTGTAGATTATTTTACGCCCCAAAATTTACAGAAACCCGAAATTCACGGAGGATTTGCCCGGTCACCTTGGTGCGGAGAGCAGGCGTGCGAATTAAAGATCAAGGAGAATCAGGCGGTGACCATCCGCTGCCTGCCTTTTGAACAAGATCCGGTAAAAGGGACCTGTATCGGCTGCGGCAAGCCGGGGAAGAGTTGGGCGATTTTTGCCAAGTCGTACTGATTTTTTTCGCTGGTCGCAGGCTACTGGTTTCTGGCTGCTGGCTCTTGGTCCCTGGCTGACACTCCCGAGCTCGCAGTGACCAGTAACCAGTGACCAGTGACAAGTGACGGGCGACCAGAGACCAGTAACCAGTGACAAGAAACCAGTGACAAATGACCAGTAACCAGTGACCAGAGACAAGCATTGATCCGAGTAAACGATATCATAGATAAGGTTGCCGAATACCAACCCCAGGCCGATTTGGATATGATCGACCGCGCCTATATTTACTCTGCCAGGGTGCACGACGGTCAGGTGCGCCTGTCCGGGGAGCCTTATCTTTCCCATCCCCTGGAAGTGGCCGGAATCCTGAGTGATATGAAACTGGATGTCATCAGTGTTGTGGCCGGTTTCTTACACGATGTAATCGAGGACACCCATGCAGGCCCGGAGGAGTTGGAAAAGCTCTTCGGCCCCGAAGTTCTTCACATCGTATCAGGCGTCACCAAACTCAGCGGTCTTTCTTTTCACAGCTCCCGGGCCCGCCAGGCCGAGAGCCTTCGCAAGATGTTTCTGGCGATGGCTGACGATATCCGGGTTATTCTGATCAAACTTGCCGATCGGCTCCACAACATGCGCACCCTACAATTCCACAAGCCCAACAAAAGATTGGAGATTGCCAGGGAAACACTGGATATTTATGCTCCCATTGCCGCACGGCTCGGCATTTACTGGATTAAAAATGAGCTGGAAGAAAGTTCTTTCAAATACCTCCAGACGGATGAATACAAACGGATCCAGACCCTTGTTGCCAAGTCCAGCGCCGAACGCGAAAAATTTATGGAAACCGTCAAAAACTTCATTAAGAAAAAAATGGAGGAATCGCATTTAAAATGCGAGGTGCTGGGAAGAAATAAAAACTATTTCAGTATTTACAACAAAATGATTTCCCAGAACCTGCCGTTTGAGGAAATCTACGATATCATCGCCTTTCGGATCATCCTGGGCTCCATCTCCCAATGCTATGAAGCCCTGGGGCTCATTCATGCCATGTGGAAGCCGATTGATCATAAATTCAAAGATTACATTGCCCGGCCCAAGCCCAATTTGTACCAGTCGCTGCACACCACGGTCATCGGGCCTTCTGGTGAGCGCATTGAAATTCAAATCCGAACCTGGGACATGGACGGGGTCGCCAAGTCCGGTATTGCTGCCCACTGGAGTTATAAAGAAGGCAAACGGATCGATGAAAATATCAGCAAAAAATTTGCCTGGATTCAGGATCTTGTCGAAAATCAGGAAAATTTCCGGGACCCCGGTGAGTATCTGGAAAATGTCCGCATCGACCTGTTCCAGGATGAAGTTTATGTGTTTACCCCCCGCGGCGAGATCAAGACCCTGCCGAGGGGTGCGACGGCGGTTGATTTTGCTTACATGATCCACACCGAAGTGGGTAATCAGTGCACCGGGGCCAAAGTTAACGGCCAGCTTGTCCCGCTGGCTTATAAATTGAAGACCGGTGATATTATTGAGATCACGACCTCCAACAACCATCACCCCAGCAAGGATTGGCTGAAATATGTCAAAACCGTCAAGGCGCGCTCAAAAATTCGCCACTGGATCAAGACCCAGGAAAAAGAGCGCAGTTTGACCCTGGGAAGGGAGATGCTGGATAAGGCTTTTCGCAAGGAGAAGCTAAACTTTCATGCTCTGGCCAAATCCGGCCAGATAGAGGAGGTCGGTACCCATTTCGGATTTAAAGCGGTTGATGATTTGATAGCCAATGTGGGTTACGGCAAAATTACCCCCCTGCAGGTTGTAAGGAAAATTGCTCCCAAACATGAGGCGGAAGAGGGCGAGGAGTCGATTTTCAACAAACTCATTGGTCGGGTCGGCCGCAAAAAGAAACTAAAAGCCGGTGTGCTTGTCAAAGGCGTTGATGATATCCTGATAAAATTCGGTAAATGCTGCCAGCCGGTTCCCGGTGACCTGATTGTAGGCTATATCACCCGGGGTTTCGGCGTGACGGTGCACCGGACCAATTGCGTCAATGCCCTGCGCATGAATCCGGAGCGTCAAATCGAGGTCGAATGGAATCAGGAGATCAGCGAAGTCTACCCGGTGAAGATCCGGATAATCTCCCAGGATCGGGTGGGGCTGCTGGCGGATGTGGTCGGCAATATCAGCAAATTCGGTGCCAATATCCTCAATGCCACTTCTGAAACCCGCGATGACAAGATGGTCGACAGCTTCTTTACCATTGGAGTTGAGGATATCAGCCATTTAGACAAGATTTTGTCGGCCATCAGAAAGGTTAAACGCGTGCAGGATGTCAAAAGAGTGGGTTAGAAGGGCTCTGTCATTTAAGTAAATAATTCTCTTCTTTTGAGAAAATTAGCTAATCAATAGCTAATTCCCTTTGTTGCCAGAGGTATAAAATTTACATTGATGTTACGCTGCGGGTTAGGGTTTCTGGATGGTTATGATGCTTTGACGACATTTCCCGACTTAATGCAATTGGTACAGACAACCATTTTTTTGACTCTTCCGTTTGAAATTGTCCGCACACGTTGAAGATTTGGATTAAACCTTCGTTTGGTAACATTGTGAGCGTGACTTACATTGCTGCCCACCATGGGTTTTTTACCGCATATTTCGCATATCTTAGACATATCTGGTCTCCTTAATAAACTTGAGCGTTAAAACCCAATTTTTATATCAAAACCGAGGGGGTGTAAAGAGTTTTTTGTATTGGACTTGCAAAAAAATACCCGCTAATTAACTTCCGTGTCACCTTCCGTTGCTAGCTCGTTTTCACATCTGGCAATATACTCCAGTGCCATCTGGTGGTATCCCACGTCCGGGTATTCGGATAGCACTGACATAAAACGATGCAGGGCGGCTTTATAGTGTTTTGAATTGTAGTAAAAAACACCGACATAATACTCGTTGCCTGCCAGGCTTTTTAAGCATGTGGAGATATGCTCGAGTCCGCTGCGGGCATATTTATCATCCGGAAATTGTTTGTCCAACCGTTGGAATGTTTCATAGGCTTTGCGGGCAGGTGTCTGGTCGCGGTCAATGGTGTCGATTTGATCGAAATAGCACCGACCTATTTGATAGATAACATATGGTATGGCCTCATTGCGGGGGTGCAGTTTTTCAAATTCCTCGTATGCAAAAATTGCTTCTTCGTATTTTTTTAAATGATAGTTGGAATCGGCAATTTTTAATTCAGCCAGAATTGCATATTTGGAAAAAGGGTACCAGTCTTTTAATTGCTGAAAATTATCAATGGCCCCGCTGTAGTTGCCGTCTTCGTACGCATCCATGCCGTCCCAGGCCAACATCTGGGCGGATTCGGCTAAATTTTCGCCGAACAGGGATTTCCAGGACTTTTTAAGTGTGTTGCACCCGGAACAGAACAGTAATATAAGGATGCCGATAACAATGAAACGTTTCATGTTTTGTCACTGCAGGAATATGACCGGCAACCAACCGCAGACCGGTTAAGCTCCATTAGCCCACAAGAATAAATGTTTGGTTATTTTTTACAGCAGCTTGTTTATGGCGTCTTCCAGTTTTGATTTAGCGACCATACCGGTGATTTGCTCGACAACATCACCTTCTTTAAAGAATATAAGTGTCGGGATAGCTTTGATGCCGAATTTTCCGGGCGTCACCGGACTGTTATCCACGTTACACTTTGCAAATTTGATCCTGTCACCGAATGTATTCGCAAGGTCTTCGACCAGTGGCCCAATGGCCTTGCAGGGACCACACCAGGGAGCCCAAAAGTCAACCAGTACCGGCTTATCAGATTGCAGCACTTCAGCTTCAAAATTTCCGTCATCTATCTCCATCATACCTTCTGCCATGATCATTACATCCTTTCCTTAAAGTATAAGATTGCCGTATTATAGTGATGGGGATGAGGGTTGTCAACCTTGACGGCGATGGCTAAAGGTAGCCTCAAATCAGACTTTAACTGACGAATATATAAAAAACTGGTTTTATGGAAATCAACTTATCGTCCCAAACCTCAATTCTTAAATCCCCAATAATATCCAATGCTGGATTTGTGCACGTTATTTGACTTCCGCCAGCCTATGAGCTATGAGCTTTGAATAATCAACCTGATTTCCAAGATCCGGAGGGACTAAAATTGAATGCCAAAATTCAGATCGGCGCACTAATTTCCGGTGGCGGAACCAATTTACAGGCAATTATCGATGCCTGTAGTGACGGCCAAATAAATGGTCAGATTGTTTTTGTAGGGGCTGATACCCCGGAAGCCGGTGGTCTCGACAGGGCCCGCCGTAATAATATTGCCACATTTGTGGTCGACTATAAATCCATAATTCAAGAGTTTAAAAAAGCCCCACAAAAAGTACTGCTTCCCGACGATTTTGACCTTGATGAAATAGTTGCCAAACAGACGCTCTTTTCCGATCAGGATGACCCGGAAAAGGTCCGTTCATTTTTGATGACCCGGGTGATTGCGGAGGCTAAGCTGCTGGAGGCGATGGGATCCCATTCATTCGATCTGCTGATTCTGGCCGGTTTCATGCGCAATTTAACTCCCTATATTATTGACCGCATAAATACCGATCGCAGCAAACCGAGGATCATGAATATTCACCCGGCGCTTCTGCCGGCCTTCCCCGGTGTGGACGGATACGGCGATACCTTCCGATACGGCTGCAAGGTCGGCGGATGCACGGTGCACTTTATCGATTACGGAGAAGATACAGGACCGATCATCGGCCAGCGTGCTTTTCAAATCGAGCCTGGTGATACCCTCGCCGCGATCCGCAAAAAGGGGCTGGCGCTTGAATGGGAGCTTTACCCGCACTGTGTTCAACTGTTTGCCCAGGGCCGTGTTCAGGTGAGCAGGCGCAGCTTCGATGTGGGCGGTGGCAGGAAGGTAACACGCCGGATGGTGGAAATTAGTTAAATAGAGAAATAGAAAAATAGTCTGATAGTCAGATAGGTTGAAATCCTTTTTCCCTATTTAACTATTCAACTATTTTCTATTTGACGAAGCTACAGGTAAGATCTAGCCCCCAGGTAGCGGGCTTTATAATACGAGTTTGACAGAGAGGACACTCGTATTCTTCGGCCCCTGCGGGGGGCGTGCAGGAACTTGCCGTTGCCTGTGTAAATGCCCACATGGGAGACCCGGCGCCCGCCCGACGTGGCGAAAAACACCAGGTCGCCCCTGTTCAACTGGCTTCGCTTGACTGGTTTGCCGGTTTTCCATTGCTGCCTTGACGATCGCGGAAGATCCAATCCGTTTAACTGGTAAACCACCATGGTCAGCCCGCTGCAGTCAAATCCAGTATCCGGTGATTCTCCCCCCCATTGATAGGGAACGCCAATATACTGTTTGGCGGTTGTGACAATTTTGTTTCTGAGGTAACCGTTATCCCCTGTCGGATAGCTCAGGGCGGCATAATCTTTGGGACCAACGATGTAATATTCCTCGATCATGCCGCTGGCCTTTAAATTCTCAGCCTTTTTACGGGCAAAATTTTTGGAGGCGTAATTGCCAAACCGCACTTTATAGAGCCCTGAATCATGCCGGAAGTGGTAGGCGTCCAATCCTTTTTTCTGGAGCTTCTCGGTGAATCGCACCGCATTGTTCATGTCTGAAAAAGCGCCGGCCTGAATGGAATGGCGCATGGGAGAGAGCTTTTGGGGCGGCGGTGAGGGGGGGGGCTTGCGGGCAACGGTCGGTTTACCACCACAACCAAGTACGAAAACCAGAAACAAACATGCCATCGTGATCGGGTTGTGCCACTGAAAGGCTTTTTTAATTCTATGTTCACTTGTGTAAAACATTTTAATTTTATAATTGATTGAGCGAAGCGATTCCCTATTTTAAATCCGAAATCCCCAATCCGCAATCCGAAATTAAATGAATATTTTTAGTCATAGTCCTAATCGAAAATTAAAAAGCCTACAGATAAGCACACTGTATCTATCATGGTGATACGCCTATCAACAACTTGACGATCACAGGAAAAGCGACAAACGTACCGATTGAACTGCCCAGATTGGTAAATACGACCACCAGCAGGATCCGGGTTACTTTGTTGCGCCAGAATCCCCTGACTGAAAGGATATCCTCCGGCAGTTTTTCTAAATCTTTTACTTTCGGTTTGCGGGAAAAGGCTTCCACAAGCCCTGAAACCCAACCGGCGGCAATCATCGGGTTTAATGAAGTCAGGGGCGCTGCCAGCATGGAGGAGACAATGGTAACCGGATGCGCCAGGGCGATAATTGCGCCGATGCCGGCTAAAATTGCATTGGCGCCAATCCACCAGATGATCATATCTTTGCCTGCCTGGGCCCCGCCGTAAAAAAAGCCGGCGATGAACATGCCCATAATGGCTCCGGGGATAAGCCACTTTAACACGCCGGCGGTGTGGCTTTTAGGGGGAAGCTGTTCGAGCGCCTGGATATCGATATCCGTACCCCAGTATTTTTTAATGCCCGGAACGTGGCCGGCGCCAACCACTGCGACGATTTTTTTACCCGGAGCAGTGCGAATTTTTTCGGCCAGGTACCGATCGCGTTCATCGATCAGGATGTCTTTTAAAACCGGCAGCGCTTTACCCACTTCGGCCAGCAGGGTTTCGAGAACATCCTGGTCCTTCATTTTTTCAATGTCTTCTTCTTTTATCTCTTCAACTTCGCCCATTGAAAGCACCAGCTGAAAAAGGAGCTTGATTTTGCTCCACAACCCCATGGCCCGCCAGGTTCGTGATAGGGTGGTTCGGATGTCGCGGTCGGCCAGATGAATTTCGGCCCCAACCTCTTCCGCTGTTTCAACAGCCGTAATCATCTCCTGGCCGGGCTTAATGTCCAGCTTCTTGGCAATTCTTTTCTGAAAGGATGCCAGCATCAGATTCGAAAGCAGCAGAAAGGATTTTTTTTCTTTAATTATTTTTACGATGTCTGTTTCCTGCCACCGCTCCTTCTGGCGCAGTGATTGATATCTGGATTGGCACAGCTCAACGCATACCGTGTCCGGCTTTTCTTCACGGATCAGGTCCTGGACCTGTTGTGCACTTTCCCGGGAGACATGGGCAGTACCCAGAAGAATCACCTGTTTGTCTGTATATTCAAGATGATGAACAGCTTTGGAGTTGTTTTCGATCGTCATTCGGGTTATATTTTCCTTTATTTTATGAGACTTAAAATATATTACATAGAGCCAGGATAGGCAAGGTGAATTACAATGCTGATACATGACGACATTTATTCCTGGGAAGGCTGGGGGGGAACGCTGCGCCTGGCCAGCGGCAAATGCCGTTTGCGGATTTTTGATCAAAAGGGCAAAAACGGGAGCGGTCTGGCACATTTAAGGCCGATTATCGTGATTGCATCCGATGTTCCTGGCAGCCGCATGTCGGTGCGAAGCTGTTGTGGCCATATCGCCACCTGTGTCACCAGGGAATTCAATATTAAACCGCATCGGATGATGTTTATCGAGTATTATCCGCAGACAGAATACGGTGAAAAAAGGGAACACATCATTGAGGAAAAATACGATCTGGTTGAGTTTAACTGGCTCGAAGAAGGCGCCATCGAACCCAAATGGCGTACCCTCAAGCCGCCGCTGTTGGATGCTATCAAGGCATTAGTTAAATAGAGAATTAGTCAAATAGAGAATCAGTCAAATAGAAAAATAGTTGACTGTCAGATAGTCAGATAGATTGAAATCCTTTTTACCTAATTAACTATTCAACTAATCAACTATTTAACTGTTTTTCTAATTTTCTATTTAACTAATTCCCCGCTTCTTGTGAGGCCTTTTTTTTAGCCGCTTCCGCCTGCTCGGCGGCTTCTTTGGCTTCGGCAAAGGACTCTTCGGTCTCTTTTTTCAGGCGATTGATCTTTTTTCTGAATTGTTTTCTTTTCCATTTCCGGTTGCTGAGTCTATCGATATAGGCTTTATTTTGCTCGTATTCTTCCTCGGCCTGCTCCAGGGATTTTTGGGCCTCTTCTTCAGCCTGCTTCGCCTTCAGTTGAGCCTCCTGGGATTTTACTTGCTGAAAATCCTGGTCCAGCTCCCGGCGCAATTCTCTTTTGCGGCGGTCGATGGCTTGCTGTTCCTCCGGCGTTCGTTCTTTATACGTCACAACCTCCTCAATCTGGGCTCTTTGGGGCGGCGGATGATCGGTTATGTGCAAAACCCCGTTTTCATCTGTCCAGGTGTAAAGTTTTTGGGCGCCAAGCAGTGACGCTGTACATAAGCTGAATAGCACAATGGCCGTAGCAGTAAGAAATCTCATTGGGGACTCCTATAACAGAAAACAGATGACAGAAGACAGAAAACAGATACCTTTGACTTCGGATATAGATTCGTACAATATACTAATTATATTTATATATACTGTGGCTGTCAAATTGATTGTCCTGAAGCCACCGGCAGGGATTCCAATGTTAGATCGATGGTTGCAACCGGTTCAGTTAGCCCAAAAGGCTAAAATCCTTTATCCTAATCAACTATTCAACGAATCAACTTTTTAACTTTTCGTGGCAACTGGTTGCAATTGTTTTCTTCTTGACATGTTTAAGGAATTCATTGAAGATTGTGCGCATTATGAAAACCCAAAATTAAAGGAGGTTTACCCATGAAAAGACTGTTGATTATATTATCGGCTCTGATTCTGGTGTCCCCGGCGTTTGCCGCCGATTCCGACCTGGCCCAGAAGGCCAAGGCTGAGGGGCAGGTATCCTTTTACGCGAACATGACGGCCATCCAGCCGATCATGGATGTGTTCAACGCCCAAACCGGCCTCAAGGGTAAGTATACCCGCATTTCCACCTCCAAATTCCTGGCTACGGTGCTGACTGAGTACCAGGCCGGTAAACTCATGGCCGATGTATTGCAGGCGCCCTTGCCGGTTATGCAAATGCTCAAGGACCAGGGTGTACTGGCGCCTTATACATCCCCGTCCGCCGCCGGCTACCCCGCCTGGACCCGAGAAGACGGCCATATCCAGACTTTCGGCATCGAGTATGTGGGCCTGATCTATAACAAGGAACTCGTCAAACGAGCCGATGCCCCCAAACGCTATGAGGATCTGGCCGATCCTAAATGGAAGAATAAAATCGTCATGGCCAACCCGGCCGCCCACGCGACCACCATTTCATGGCTGGTCGGGCTGAAGGAAAATGTCTTTAAGTCCGAAGCCCAGTGGATGCAGTTCCTCAAAGGGCTGGCAGCCAATCGGCCCATGCTTGTCAAATCGTTCGGCCCCACACCGGCGCCCGTTGAGAGCGGCGAAAAACACATCGCTATCTCCATGCCCAAGTACATTATCACCAAGGCCCCGGCCCCCCTCGACTGGGCCAGGCTGGAGCAGCCTCTGATGGGAACCCCTCGCGGAATGGCCATTTCCGCCAGTGCCAAGAACCCCAATGCCGCAAAGCTGTTCATGGATTTCTGGTTGACCAAAGAGGCCATGACCAAACTGTCCAATGAGGTCGGTGAATATGTCCTGACACCCGGCGTGTTCCCGCCCATCGACGGCATGAACAAGGCCAAGGTCATCCCCATTCGCACCCTGTCCGACGAGGAAATCAGCAGTTATGGCGCCATGTTCAAGAAAATATTCGAATAGCCTTAAAAAATAATCCCAGCCTGCCCGATGAAGGATAAAAATCGGGCAGGCTGTCAGCGCCGGACACTGCTGGATCTGTATGCCCTGCCTCTGGCCATGCAATCCGGGCGCCCTGTCAAAACTTCACCCCCTATTGCTTATGGAAATCAAGATCAAGAACGTCAGCAAGTATTACTACTCCGGCGGCAAGACCATCAAGGCTTTGGACAACGTAAGCCTGTCTATCCCGGCCAACCAGATTTTTACCCTTCTGGGCCCCAGCGGATGTGGTAAGACCACGCTGCTTCGCTGCATCGTCGGCCTGGAATCCCCGGATACCGGTGAAATCGAAATCGGCGGGGATGTGGTGTTGTCCACTGAAAAGAATATCTTTGTTCCCACGGAAAACCGGGGTCTTGGCATGGTTTTTCAGACCTACGCCATCTGGCCGCACATGAATGTTTTCAACAACGTGGCCTATCCGCTCCAGACCCGTAAAGTGCCCAAGGACGTCATCCGCAGCAAGGTCGAAAAGACACTGCGCTTTGTGCAACTGGAGGGCTTCGAGGATCGGCCGGCAACCAAACTTTCCGGCGGTCAGCAGCAGCGCGTGGCCCTGGCCCGCGCCCTGGTGGCTGAACCCAAGGTTATCCTTTTTGACGAGCCGCTTTCCAATCTGGATGCGAAACTCAGGGAAGAAACCCGCAAAGATCTGCGTGTCTTTCTGACCGAACTTCAGATCACCGCGATCTATGTAACCCATGATCGGATCGAGGCCCTGTCGCTGTCCGACATCGTTGCGGTGATGAATAAGGGGAAGATTGTCGAGATGGGCGAACCCCGCAATATTTATTTAAACTCTACCCACCGCTTTGTGGCCGATTTTATCGGCCGCACCAACCTGATTGAGGCCACGGTGACGGCCCAGGAGGAATCCGTGACCACCGTGGACTGTGCCATCGGCAGCCTGGTATGCCGCAAGCGGGCCGATATGAAAACCGGGGACAAAGTGACGCTCTGCCTGCGCCCTGAATTCATTCGTCTGAAGCGAGGCGACGCAAGTGAGGCACAGAATGTCTTCAACGGACAAATCCAGTCTCTGGTTTTCATCGGCGAAGCCTTCGAAGGCGAGATTACCATTCACGAATCGCAACTCTTCATCAAGACCGAGCCGGACTCTGATATCAAGGTGGGGGACAGTGCCAACTTCACGGTTGATCCGGACCATTGCCTGCTGGTCATCAGGTAGGAAAGGAAAAGAACAATGGTCAAAAAACGATCGGTCTTGACGCCGACCCTGATCGCCGTCGTTGGATTTCTGACCGTGTGCCCCGTTGTCATGCTGGTTTTTGGGAGCTTTTCCACGGGCCTGGGCGCCTTTGGCGAATTCACCCTGGACAAGTACATCCTCGGATACACCGACCCCGAATTGGGTGGGATCATCATCAATACGATCATTTTCGTACTGGGTTCCTCCTTGGTGGCCACCGGCCTGGCGCTTCTGCTGGCCTACCTGAACACGCGCACAGACATCCCCTTTAAATTTTTGTTCAGGATCATTTCCATCATTCCAATGATGATCCCGCACATCCTGTTTTCTGTGAGCTGGGTGCTCCTGCTGAATCCGTCCAACGGACTGATCAACCTGTTTTTGCGCCAGATTCCCGGTTTCGAGGATTTGGCTATCAACATCTATTCCCTGCCGGGGATGATTCTGGTGGAGGGGCTCCTCGATCTGCCCATCGCTTATCTGATCCTTGCGCCGGCCATGGCTTCCTTCGATATCGCGCTGGAGGAGTCCTCCAAAGTCTGCGGGGGCAAAACCCTGCGCACCCTGTATGCGGGTGACCCTGCCCGTGCTGAGACCGGCGATTCTGGCCGCCTTTATCCTGTCGCTGGTTCGCAGCCTGGCCTCCTTTGCCGTTCCCTCGGTTGATCGGCATGCCCGGGCGAATCTACGTTCTGGCCACCCACATCTATCAGTCGATTGCCACCGGATTTGCAGCGGATTTCGGCAAGGCCGCGGCCATCGGCATGAGCGTTCTGGCAACCTCCATCACCCTGATCTACATTTACCGCTACCTGACCTCGGAAGGTGAAAAATACGTCACGATCTCCAGCCGCGGGTACCGGCCCACCGTTATCGAACTCAAGGGGGCCAAATATCCTCTGTTCAGCGTGGTGGGCATCCTGTCCATGATCCTCATCGTTTTGCCGGTGCTGGTGTTGTTTTACACCTCGGTGGTGCCCTATTCCATGATCCCCAGCGCCAAGGCCTTTTCCATGATGAGCTGGAAGCATTGGATCGAGGTGATCAATGACCCGATCTCTTTATTGTCTCTGAAAAACAGCGTGTTCCTCGGAGTGGTGGGCGCGACCCTCGGGGTGATGCTGTCCGTACTCGTGGCCTACGTTATCGTCAAGGTCCGCTCCCATGCCTCCGGCCTTCTTGAGTCGCTTTCTTTTCTATCTTTCTCCTTTCCTGGGATCGTCATCGGGGTGGGATTCATGTGGTTTTTTGTGCGCACACCTTTGTACGCGACCATCTGGGCCCTGCTCATCGGCTATATTGCCACCTATCTACCCTACGGCGTCCGGCCCCTGGCCAGCGCCTTCATCCAGGTCCACAGCCATCTGGAGGAATCTTCCCAGGTCTGCGGCGCGGGCGCGTTTACTACTATGCGCCGCATCGTCATCCCCCTGCTCATTCCGGGCATCGTTTCCGGGTGGATCCTGATGGCGACCATGTTCGTTCGGGAACTGACCCTCTCGGTCGTGCTCTCGCGACCGGGCACCGAAGTCCTTGCAGTCCAAATTTTTCGCTTTGCCGAGGATGGTCTGTGGGGCCAGCTGTCTGCTCTGGGCATCATGATGATCATCATCTCCACGTCCCTGGTGCTCCTGGCAACCCTGGTGGGTGTGAAATTCAAGCCGGTAGAAGAGAAAGGATAAGGGGTGCGAGTCCTTCGATTTGGGATTTCGGATTGGACATTGATGGGCAGCGCGTTGTGGGAATATATAGTTGACTGAGTTGATTAGTTGATTAGGTTAAAGTGTCCTGACTTTTACTTGATTTGATAGAATCGAAATGTGAGTTAAAGCTTAGATTGACAGTATGATATCACAATTTTTCAGAGGTCTCCCAAAGTTCAGATCATAAAATATCACAAATTTCCCCAAATTACAGATCAGTAGATGTACCCACAACTCAGGTAAGAGGACCGATATCATGAATGGTGGTTATCCACTCAATCACCATAATCAACCATATATACCTTCAACCCGCACCCACCGTATCGCACCCGAAACGCACACCCCTATCAATATCCAATCCAAAATCCGAAATCCCCGCCCACCACCGTGCCCGCTCGGGCCATGCGTGGCAGGCGGGTCGCGAGCCGCTCAGGCGAGGCGGGCGGGTCAAATCCGCAATCGAGGGACCCGAAACACGCAACTCGCAACCCGTGCTTGCCCGCTTTATTGGTCCCAAAATTCTTGCAGGGCTTCTGTAAGCTGTTGCCCGCTTTGCATTTTGACGGGGCGCCATTCTGCGGGCAGGAGCGACCGGTAGCGGTGGGTGCCATAGCGCTGGTCAATTAGCAGAACGACACCCCGATCGAGTTCCGTGCGAATCACACGGCCGGCGGCCTGCAGCACGCGGTTGATGCCCGGATACTGGTAGGCATACTCGAAGCCGGCGTTGTGATGGGTGGCGAAATAATCACGGATGAGCTCTTTCTCCTGCGAAATACCGGGAAGCCCGACGCCCACCACCACGGCTCCTGAAAGCCGGTCGCCCACAAGGTCAATGCCTTCCCCGAATATGCCGCCCATGACGGCAAAACCGATCAGGGTTTGATGGTTATCCCTGCCAAAGCGGTTTAGAAATTCTTCCCTTTCGTGTTCGCCCATGCGGGGGGCCTGGATGATAACTTCATCATCCGGGCACTCGGTTTGAAAGGCCTCTAATACTATCATCATGTATTCATAGGACGGAAAGAAAACCAGGTAGTTGCCTGTTTTCTGACCGACCAGAGCGGCAATGGCCTGGGCCACCTGTTGTTTGGTGTTGTCCCGCTGCCGATAAAGGGTGGATATCCGGTCGTAGACGATAAGCTTGAGGTTTTCGGCAGGAAAGGGCGAGGGCAGAATAAATCCAGTGGCATCTTCATCACAGCCCAGAATATTTTTAAAATATCCCATGGGGGTCATGGTGGCAGAGAAAAAGACAGCGGCCTTGCAGCGCTTCAGAGCTTTGCCGAGCTGGATCGAAGGATCGAGGCAAAACAATTTGAGCCTGACATCTTTTTTTATTTTCTGGTAACAGGTGACATAACAGTCATCATATTGTTCGGCCACCCTTATAAAACCGGATATTGCAAAATACAGATCCAGTAATTCCTCGCGAAACGCTGTTTTTAGATTGCGCGACAGCCAGCGCTCGGTGATTCTCAAAAAACCGCGCAGCAAAGGGAACAGATCCTCCGGGGACTCTTTTTCGTGGACTGCCGTCGCCGATGCCTCGCATTTTTTTCTGGCCTTGATCATCCAGGAATTAATTTTTCCCAGGCTCTTGAAAATGTGTGGCAGGTCCTGGCGAATGGCGCGCCTGACATCCAGCAGCGGCTGTTTGTGGATTTCGGCTGAAAACATTTCACGGGATCGATCCACCAGGTTGTGGGCTTCATCAATTAAAAAAGTATAGTCGCCATTTTCTTCCAGGAAAAAACGGCGCAAATAAACTCGCGGATCGAATGCATAATTATAATCGCAGATGATGCAATCGGCCCACAGCGCAAGTTCAAGGGCAAATTCAAAGGGGCACACCCGGTGATCCCGGGAGACCTGCTCCACATCTGCCCGGGTGAAAGCATCCCGGCTGAACATATCGCCAAGGGCCTCATCAATACGGTCGAAATGGCCGCGGGCAAATTCACATTCTTCGGGATTGCAGGCGCTGTCCGGTTTAAAACAGGTTTTGTCCTTGGCGGTGATGGTCAGCGACTTAAGCTTAAGTCCGGCATTGCGCAATTCCTCCAGGGCATATTCGGCTGCAAAGCGGCCGGTGGTGCGGGCCGTCAGGTAAAATATTTTTGTGGTCAAACCCTCACCAATGGCTTTAACGGCGGGAAAAATCGCCGCCATGGTTTTGCCGATTCCGGTTGCGGCCTGGATCAGCTGCTGGCCATCATTTTGGATGGTTCGGTAAACGCCGACCGCCATCTCACGCTGGCCCGGACGATAATTGCCAAAGGGGAATTCAATTTTGCGAATGGATTCATCGCGGGCAACTTCCCAGTGGACGATGGTGGTCGCCCATTGTAGATAGTTGGCCACCAGCTCCTGGAAAAAGGCTTCGAGGTCCGTCAATTTAAAGTGCTTTTTGAAATTGCGAATTTCGCCGCTATCCACCTGGTAATAGGTCAGCTGCGCGTCCAGGGACTCTATACCTTGATCCAGGGCATAAATGTAGGCATAGGCTTTTACCTGGCCCCAGTGGATAAGGATTCTCATGATCCTCAAAATAGTCCAGACTGCGGGTGGTGGTTTTTATTTCTTCGATCAGCACGTCATCGGCATCACGATAAATCCCATCGACGCGGCCGCCGACGGTCAGCCGGAACAATTCGGTTTCGACCAGGTGGGAGACCGCAACTTCGGCAGTATAATTTGCGGGGCGTGATTGCTGAATATTTTGATGGATGCGAATGGCATCCACCGGTCGGGCCGAGGATAAAAATTCAAATGATAGATCCCCGGAACGCAGTACGTGGGCCACCAGATCCCGCACGGCAATTTTCAGTGTTTTTTTCAATTCAAATAAAAAATAGGGTAATTTAGCTTAAAGTATTGAAAAATTTTGAATTTTTAGTATGCTTGTCTTGACTTTAGGCCTTTGCGAACACGCTAGTATAAAAGTCAAAACTGTTTTAGCATGGAAAAATCACTTATTCCATGTTTTTAAATGATACCAGTTTAATCTGAATTTGAGATAGGTTATAGACCACCGCAGTCTTACATCCGGAGAAAACTTATGACAGATTCAAATCTGCAATATAAAAACAAGATCATTCCGATCAAAACGCAATCCCGGGTCATATTCAAGGACATCATCGGCCATGGCAGCGCCATGCGGAAAATATTCAAAATTGTTGAAAAAGTTGCCAGCAGTGATACCACCATCATGTTGAACGGGGAGACCGGCACCGGCAAAGGGTTGATTGCCAGGGCCATTCATAAAGCCTCCGCCCGCAAGGACCAGCCGTTTATCCAGATTAACTGCGGTGCGACACCGGAAGGTTTGCTGGAAAGTGAATTTTTCGGCTACCGGCGCGGGGCCTTCACAGGGGCCACCGCGGACAAAGCCGGTAAATTCGAAATCGCCCATGGCGGAACTATCTTTCTGGATGAGATCGGCGACATGAGCGCCGATCTGCAGGTGAAAGTGTTACGGGTCCTTGAAGAAGGTGAATTTGAGCGGGTAGGAGGCAACGAGACGATCAAGACCGACGCCAGGATTATTGCCGCAACCCACCGGGATCTTGAGGAAGAAGTTCAAAAAGGCAATTTCCGCGAAGATCTGTTTTACCGTCTTTATGTCATACCGATCATGCTGCCCACCTTGAAGGAGCGCAAAGCCGATATCCCTTATCTTGTATCCCATTTCATAGAACAATTCGCCGACAAAAAGAATGTGTCCCGGACCAAGTTTTCCGACGATGCCATGACGATCCTGGCGAATTACTCCTGGCCGGGCAATGTGCGCGAATTGAAAAACCTGATCGAGAGACTGGTTGTTTTGCACGAAAGTGATGAAATATTGCCCGAGGAGCTGCCGGAAAAAATCAGGGCCGCAAGCAGTCGCACAGCCCAGCGTAAAGACATGAGTGGCGAGGGCATATCGTTTAATACCGCCGTCAGTGAGTTTGAGAAGGCCTTGATTATCAGTGCCCTGGATAGAACCAACTGGGTTAAAAACAGGGCCGCCCAGCTTCTTAAGATTAAACGGACCACTCTGGTTGAAAAAATAAAAAGATATAACCTGGAAAAAGATTCTGATTAGGGCAGGATCTAAGATGGTATTCGCTCTGCATACGGCGTTGTAAAAAGTGAGAGCAGGTGGAGGGAACAATGGACGACTTTGAAATCTTATTTGTAGATGATGACACGACAATCCTGAACATGGTTGAAGAGTATCTGACCGCCTTCGATTACAGTGTAAGTATTGTGGACAGCGGACTTAAAGCGCTTGAGCTGATCAAGGATAAGGATTTTGATGTTGTCTTTACCGACTTTAAAATGCCCGATATCGACGGACTCGAGCTTCTGGCCATGATCAAAGAGTATCGCCCGGCAACCGAGGTGATTATTGTCACCGGGCACGGGACCATGGAATCAGCCATCCAGGCGATGAAATTCGGCAGTTACGATTACATCCAGAAGCCGTTCAAACTGGATGTGTTAAAAATTGTCATCAACAAATTATATGAGGAAAAAAGGCTTAGCCGGGAAAATATTGTCCTGCGGAGACGTGTAAAAGAAAGGCATAAATATGATCAGCTGGTTGGGATCAGCCTGAAGATGCAGGAAATCTATGAAAAAATTGATCAGATACAAAATGGCAGCCCCAATGTTCTGATACAGGGAGAAAGCGGAACCGGCAAAGAACTGACGGCACAGGTCATTCACAGAAACAGCCAACGGAGCCATCATGTGCTTATTCCTGTTAACTGCAAAAGTTTCGGCAAGGGGATTGCCGGCGATCAGTTGCACGCCCATGCCCTTGAGCTGTTTCAATCCGCCGAAGCCGGCACCATCTTTTTTAACGAGATAACCGAAATTAAACCGGCAGCACCAGGCGGTGATCAACCGGGCCTATGCGGAGAACAATTTCAATCCGGGCGCTGATGGCGGCAACTCGGGGTCAGGTGTCAGGTTGTTGGCCGCTACCGACAAAAATCTGGAAGAAGCAGCCCGGCGGGGAATTCTGAACCCGGATTTTTTAAGCTGGATCAGTGAGGTTGAGATACAGATGCCTCCGCTCAGGGAGCGCCGGGAAGATATCAGCCTTCTTATAAACCATTTTCTGAACCAATTTAATGCCAAAAGTGACAATAAAGTTTTGAATGTATCGCCGGAGGCCATGGATGTTTTGCTGCGTTACAATTGGCCGGGCAATGTGATCCAGCTGCAAAACGTCATCGAAAGGGCCTTTGCGCTGAGAGTCGATTTGATCATCGATGTGGACGATCTGCCGTCTGAGATTAAAACGTTCGGGGAGATATCGAAGATGAGGTGATTGGTATTTAGTGTTTATGTGTTTGGTGTCGAGGCATCTGTCGGTTCAGTATCTGCTTACTAAACACAAAATACCAAACACCCGACACTTTTTTTAGTTGTTTTTCTACTCTTCCACTACGAAGTGCACCCGCCTATTCTGTTCCTTACCTTTTTCAGTTTTGGTTTTGTCGATGGGACGCTCATTGCCGTAGCTGACGGCAATTAACCGTTGCGATTCAACGCCTTGCCTTATGAGAAAAGACTTTACGGCACCTGCCCGCCGATCGCCGAGGGCAAAATTATACTCTTTTGAACCGCGGTTATTGGTGTGACCTTCGATGATCACGTGCAGGTCCGGATTATCTATAAGCCATGCGGCTTTGCGTTCTAAAATTTCCTGTGCTTCGGGACTCAGGCTGTAACGGCCTTTTTTGAAATAGACATCTTCATACATGAACTTGATTTTTTCCGCCCTCAGCTTACTCTCGGCGGCTTCGCGTTCCAGACGTTCCTGCTCCAGCTCTTCCGGGGTTTTTTCTGCGGTCATTTCCTGCCCTTGCTCCTGGGTGACCGGAGCTTCGGTTTGGACCTGGTTACTTGAGCATGACAGGATGGTAAATAAACCCGCAACGATAGCCATAAAAATGAGACCGCAACGCCGATTGATTTGCATTTTTCCCTCCATGATAAGACCGCAAGGTTCGCAAAGGTGTTCGAAATAATTAATGTTTAATTATAATATATTATCTGCGCAATGTAAAATAATAGTAGGGTTCATAGGCTTTAGATTTAAGGTTGGAGATTAGAGTGCTGAATTTCAGAATGTTCAGAACTCCGCTAACCTCTAACCTTTGAATCCCTTATCTGCTCCCGGCACTCCCAAAGAGATGAAGTCAAATCCTTTGAACCTTATTAAAAAACCCTTGACACCCATGTTTTTTTTGATATAGTTCTCGCTATGAACAATCTTGGAGATATTAAGGGCAGCAGCGGTTAGTGGATATCAATTGGATAAATTTCAAGACCTTATCACGCGATTGTTTCAGTGTTGCCAGGAGCGCATGCAATACCAATGCGAACGGTTTGAACTTCCGGATGCGGAGTTCAGATGCCTGAGCCTGTTTGGCCAAGAACGTTATCTGACCGCTAAAAGCATTGCCCACAGAATGAATGTGGTCAAAAGCCGGGTATCAAAGATTATCGATGGCCTTATCAAGAAAAACTTGATTCAGCGGACCAAGGACCCTGAGGATTCCAGGGTTCAATTGCTCAGCCTGACACCTGAAGGCCAGAATAAAATCAATGAAATCAACGACTTTATGGACGATGTCTATGGTCAGGTGCTCTCCCAGATGGCACCCGATCAGCGTCAGGCCGTGCTTACCAACCTGGATATTCTCAAAGCTTCGATGGAGGCTGTCAAAGAAATGATGGTTTGATTGCCGCCAGTGGTGGCCCCGGATTCTTTTTTTTGGGATTGATGGCCACCGGCAGAAAAATTTTTTAATATAAAAGTTCATGCTATATACTATAATCGGGTATTTTTTATTTAACTATTCAATATAATAATAAAATTAAGGTTAACACTAAAACACAAAGGGGGCGCAATGGATATACAAAATTTAGAAACCCAGTTTGAGGAATTAAAATCCCAGGTAGACGCGCTGAGCAATAAGGCCGTCGAAAACAAATTGTCGATGGTGGTATTCAGCGGTGAACTGGACAAAGTACTGGCCGCATTTGTCATCGCCACCGGAGCAGTCGCCATGGGCATGGATGTGGTCATGTTTTTTACATTCTGGGGGACTCCGGTCCTGAGGGACAAGAAAAAGAAGGCCGGCGGCAAAGATGTGATGGGCAAAATGTTTGGTGCCATGCTGCCGACCGGCACCGGGGATGTGAAACTTTCCAATATGAATATGGGCGGCATGGGAACCGCCATGATGAAATCCCTGATGAAAAAGAAAAACGTGGCATCCCTGGAAGAAATGCTGGATATGGCCGAGGAACTCGGTGTGCGCATTTACGTATGTGAAATGTCCATGGATCTGATGGGTTTTAAGCGTGAGGAGTTCATTGATTATAAGGACTTGGGGTTTGCCGGAGTGGCCACCTTTTTGCAGGAAGCCGCCAATAGTAAGGTACAGTTGTTTATATAAATATAACCGTTCAAAGGTTCACCCGCTTTCTGGGATGCCGGTGACGATAAGGAGAAATTAAATGAGTGATGACGTTCAAGTGACAAAAGTATTGGATTTAAAAGGTCTGGCATGTCCCATGCCGGTGGTCAAAGTCAGCAAAGGAATCAAAGAGGTCGAGGTCGGTGAGGTGATCGAGGCCCAGACCACGGATCCAGGGTCATTGAGCGATTTTCCCGCCTGGGCCAAAACCAGCGGCAACGAAATCGTGAAGACCGAGCAGGAAGACAAACTGATTAAGTTTTACATCAAACGTTTAGCATAGCGCTAAAAGCGCTAAGCGCATAGGGCATAGCGCAAAGCGTGTAAGGCAGGGCACATTCTGCCCTGCAACGCTCTGCGCCGAGCGCCATGCGCCTAAGGCAGGAGGCGATTGTGGACACAGTGATCTACTTTATTCTGGTGCCGATGGTTTATCTGGCGGTTGCCGTTTTTTTTATCGGCACCGCGGTGCGGTTGATAAAGATATTTCGAGAACCCAAGCATCCCGCGACGTTGCAGATTTATCCTGAAAAAAACCCGAAGTGGCTGTGGGCCCTGCACGACACATTTTTATTTCCCACCGTTACGGCGGCACAAACCGGTGCTGTGGGCTTTCTTAATGCTCTTTCACGTTGGCCTTGCACTGCTCATCATCGGGCACCTTGAACTGTTTGCAGAGTTCAAAATTTTTCAAATCATCCCCCATGACATTTTTCTGGGCCAGGGCTATCTCGGGCTTTTGCTTGCCATCGCCTTGCTTTATTTTTTATTTCGGCGATTTGCATCGCCGGTCAGGGATTTGTCGGTCCCCGAGGATTACTATCTGCTTATTTTGCTGTTTCTGATCGTGATCTTCGGCAGTGAGATGGATTGGGCCAGACGATGGTATGGGTACGAGGAATTGACCGTCGATGAATATCGGGAATACTTGATGAGTCTTTTGTATCTGAAACCTTACCTGCCGGATGCGGTGACGGATTCCGGGCATTCTTTCATGCTGGTGCTGCACGTTTTTTTCGCCAATTTGTTTTTACTGTTTTTTCCGTTCAGCCAGAGCATGCATTCGTTTTTGTCACTGCCGATGAATAAGCTCCGTTGTGGATAAGGAAAGGTTTCAGGTGTCAGGTTTCAGTTCAGATTGACAAATTGCGAATTCAGGAGATATAGGTATTAGATGAATTCTGTCGGATTAAGACCGGTACGTGATTCGTTGATTCCGAGATCATTGAAATCCTGAAACCTGCAACCACAAGAGCCGGTCAGAGACCATCCAATACGGTGAGAGTAACCAGGCGGCGTATTATATGACATCAAATATTACGTTTAGAAGAGGATATTTTGATGGATCAGAAAACGCGAGATGATCTACTCAATCTATTTCAGAGCAAGCTAAATGAGGCCATGCGGTTTTATCTGGAAACCTGCACCCGTTGCGGGGTTTGTACCGAGGCCTGCCATGTGTACGCATCCATGGGGCAGGTTCGGTATATTGCCGCCTACCGGGGCGAGATTGTGCGCCGGCTTTACAAAAAGTATTTCAAGGGCCGGGGAAAGTTCTGGCCGTCGGTCGGCGAAGCCAAAGAATTGACCGAGATGGCCGTCGAGGAGCTGTTCGATGCGGCTTATTCCTGCACCGGTTGCCGGCGCTGCATGGTTTATTGCCCCTTCGGCATCGATACCCAGATGATCATGTCGATTGCCAAGCTGCTTCTAATCGGTGCTAACGCCGAACCGGAAATATTATCCATGCTGGCTGACACTTCGGTTGAAAAGGGCAAATCTTTGGATCTTTTCAAAGAGGGCTTTCTGGAGGGGATCAAGAGACTCGAGGCGGAAGTCGTTGGCAAGTGGAAGCTGGAAGCCGGGGAGCAGGCCATCTCGGTGGATAAAGAAGGTGCCGACCTGCTGTATGTGGCCCTGGCCGGCGCGCATTCCATCATTCCGGCAGCCGCGATTTTCAACGCCGCCGGTGAAAACTGGACCCTGAGCTTCTTTGAAGCGGTCAATTTCGGTGCTTTTGTCGGCGATCCCACCAAGACCAAACTGATTCTGGATCGTATCGTCAATGAAGCCCGGCGCTTAAAAGTCAAGGAGGTGTGTATCTGCGAATGCGGAACGGCCTACCGGGTGATGAAACAACTGACCGGCAAGCAGCCGTTTAAGGTGGTATCCATTACCGAGGTCCATGCGCGTTATTTGCGTGAAGGCCGCATCAAGCTTGACAAGACAAAATTGAACGGTGCGGTTACCTATCATGACCCCTGCCAGATCGCCCGAAATGCCGGTGTGATGGACGAGCCGCGCTATATTTTGCAGCATCTGACCGATGATTTTCGTGAAATGACACCCGAGCCCAAATACAACTGGTGCTGCGGCGGGGGCGGTGGACTGGTGGCCCTGGGTGAGGAAACCCTGGATTTTAGAATGAAATCGTCCCGGATCAAAGCCGATCAGGTCAAAGAAACCGGTGCCACCATTCTGGCGACCGCCTGTGAAAACTGCCACACCCAGCTGAGCAATTTAAATGACCATTACAAAATGGAAATGCAGGTGGAATTTTTAAGCTCCCTGGTTGCGGATGCACTTGTTCGATAAGGCTGAAGAAATGCCTAAAATGCCTAAAGTTGAGGTATTCTGTCGAATCTAAATAAATCGGAGAGGAGGTGACCTAATTAACTAGGGTTTAACTAATTTGTCAAATTTTCTTGGAGGAGGAAATGATGAAATTCTTATCTAAAATTAGCGTAGTTTTATGTTTGGCTGTTTTGGTGGCGGGCCCGGCCATGGCCACCAATGGTGATAATTTGATCGGCGTCGGGCCGATTTCAAGGGCCATGGGCGGCGTCGGCATTGCCGCGCCCCAGGATGCCATCAGTGCGGTTTTTTCCAACCCGGCGGCCATGTGCTTTGGCCCCTTTTGCCCGACGAGTCAGGTTGATTTTGCCGGTACATTGTTCATGCCCGATGTCAAATCCAAAATTTCCGGTGCGGCTGTTGGCGGAACCAACAAGGCAAGCAGTGACGACGAAACTTATGCCATCCCGGCCTTTGGCGTGACCGTTCCCATTGGCGAGGGGATCAACCCGCCCAATTGGAGATTTGGTCTGGCCGCTTACGGGGTCACCGGCCTGGGTGTGGACTACCGTGAGACCGACATCGATCGCAATCCCCCGGGTTTTGGCGGTAACTTTCCGATGGCCGCGGGGACATTTACCGCACTGCAATCCATGCGGTTTGCACCCTCTGTCGCTTATCAGCCGAATGCGAAAATATCCTTCGGGATGGCGGGTGTCGTCGAATACTCAAATCTCGATTTGGGGGAAGGCGCGGACTGGGATTATGGGTTTGGCCTTCAGGGCGGCGCAATTTATAAAGCGACCAGTAATCTGAGCCTGGGTTTAAATATCATCACCCCGCGCAAGCTTGAATTTAAAAAGGTTGCTGATTTTGATTTTGATGGGTCCCTTGACGATCTCGACCTGCAGGCACCCCTGGAGATCGGTACCGGTGCGGCCTACACATTTAGCAACAATTTTTTGATTGAAGCGGATGTCAAATGGATAAACTGGTCAAATGCGGACGGCTACGAAGATTTTGATTGGAATGATCAATGGGTATTTGCCATTGGCGCCCAGTATGAACCGATCTCAAAGCTTTTTGTCAGGGCCGGTTACAACTACGGCAAAACCCCCGTTGACGATAATGACGGATTTAACGGCCAAGCGAATAAATCTGTGCAGGGTAAAACATTGCCAACTTACTATTACGAAACCTTCAGGCTCATCGGGTTTCCAGCCCTTGCCGAACACCACTTGACTTTGGGCCTTGGCTATGAGTTTACCCCGAACTTCACAGCGAGTTTGGGCTACATGCATGCATTTAAAAATACCTTATCCGAGAACGGCACCGATGTTACGGGAACGCCGGTTGAGATCGAATCCGAACTGACAGAAAATGCCGTCGATTTTGGCTTGACCTGGCGGTTCTAAGGCGAGCGTGAAACGCCCCTTCGGAATATTCGCAAGCCCGGTTACTTAATGGCATTGGGCAACCAGCTGTATGCTTTCGTCAGCCGAAAGGGCGTTTTACGGCGCCTAAATAAAATATATTGCGGTATTTTGCAATTATTTTTTTGTTGACATTTAGTGCCACATTGTGACACTCTATTTGGAATGACACAATGTGGCATTTTTGTCCCTGCCCCTTATGACCTTACCTTGCGCTGTCTATTCAGTCCTCAACGGCAGGGCATCGGCTGCATTGATCCAGTGTGCTGTCCGGCAGATAGGTTACAAAATGATTGTCACGCCCGCGCAGGCGGTGGTCCAGTTTGAATCCGCCTGGATTCACCCATGCGCGGCGCACCGGCGGTAACTATGTCCGCACTGATCCCGCAGACCACACATCGTAAAAGGGGGAAAATCATGAGCAAAGTCGCTGTCCTGATAAAAAGTCCGGACCAGCAGTATGAAGGATTGCGTTCCAGCCTGGGCATGTTGCTTTACAATACCGAGGTCCAGATGTTTGTCCTTAATGACGAGATTGCCAACATGGACGAGGCCTATGAAGACAACATGGGATTTCTCGATGAAATGGAGGGCGAACGGTTTTCAAATAACAAGGCCAATGTCGATAAATACGGCTTTAAATATGCAACCGCTGAGCAGATCGGGGTAATGCTGCGAGAGGCAGACCTCGTAATTCCGTTTTAGAGGATGGGTGATATGAAGATACTACATATTTTACGTGAAGAACCGGATGCAACAATAAAAGATATTGTGGCCTCCACTACCAACGGGGATCAATCCAAAACAACTGAACTATATAGCGGCGACATCGACTGGTCCCGATTGGTGGATGAAATATTTTCCCACGATAAAGTTATTTGCTGGTGGTGAGATGAATGAATAATGAAGAATGTCGATTTTCGAATCAAGAATGATAAATGTTGATTATATAAAACGATAGAATTCCTGAAATCGTCATTCGTCATTTGATAAGGAGAAGATTTATGTCACAAAAATTAGGCATACTGGTGAGCTCGGACAAGCATCTGGAGTATATTGTTAACCTGACCGATGCGGCCCATGGCAAGGGCAAAGAAGTGGAAATTTTTTTTACAGGCAAGGGCGTGCTTTTGACCCAATCCCCGGATTTTAAAAAACTGGTCGGCAAAGCCAAGATGTCGCTGTGCGATGTCAGTTTTCGAGCGCTGGGCCTTGAGGGAGAGGTGCCGGGATTCGGATTCAAGGATTTTGCCACCCAGGCCAAGAATGCGGAAATTATTAAAACCTGCGACAGATACCTGGTATTTTAAGGCCATGCATGTAAAATGGGAAAAACAAAGCCCAACGAATGGCGTCAACGGAAATGGTGTAAATCTGGCGGCCTTGCTGGTAGAGTCATTTCAGGACAATGGATCGGTAAAACATAGAATGATTGAGCATCTGGGCGCCATCGAAGAAAAATTCCTGATCACAAAAGTCCGCAATATGCGAGAGTTTCATCAAGGACTCTTCTGGACCGTAGTGGATAAAAAGTTAGACCATCTTGGATTGGACCCCCACCAGAGAACCAGGATCGAGGCTGACATCTCCCAATTGGTATCAAGACCGGATGAGGATTGGGCGCTGTGGGGGGTTACCTGCATTCCTCGCTTTGATCCTTAGAAGTGGTTTCAAAACAATTCGGCCTGCCGGCCCTATTCTCAAGGGCCGGCAGGCCGCTCCCGGGAAAATTTCCACCTTTCCCCTAATCAGCCATTATTTATCGAACTGATGACAATTCCCATTTCTACTTGCATATCGCGTTCTTCTTGGCCCAGTTGGTTCCGTCACAATCGCCATGATCACAGGCATTTTGGAAATCACTGCAGGCCTGGTCGGTCTTATCCATTTGATAGTAGACCAGCCCCCGGTTCAGGTGAGCTTTGGCATAGTCCGGCTTGCGCTTCAAGCTCTGATTGAAATCCGCCAGGGCCAGCTGATACTCATCTTTTTCGTAATATGAATTGCCGCGATTGTTGTAGGCGGCAACCCGGGCGGGATCAAGCCTGATGGCCTGGTTGTAATCTTTGATCGCTTTGTCGTACTGCTTTAATTCATGATAGACCAATCCACGGTTGTTGTAGGCCTCTACTGTATTTTGTTTACTGCGAATGGCGCGGCTCCAGTAATCCACGGCTTTCTCGGGGTTTTTAAATTTTCCGTTTTTCCACAACGCCATGGCTTTCTGGCTCCAATCCCCATTATTATCACTGCCTGACGGCGTTTTGAGTGATGTTTTTTTTATCTTCTTTTTGCTGGCTTTTTTGGCAGTCAATTTCTTTTTCAAGTCACTGCTTGAGTCCGGTATCGACAGTTTGATATCCCCATTGCCGGAATAGGCCTCTACGTACTTTTGCATTTCAAGCAAGCTGCTGACGCCTACCACCGGGATTAAAACAAACGGCAACAAAATCATCAGGCTCCAAACGGTCATCAGCTTGGTCATGGCCAGCTGCTTGTGTTTCATCCAGCCCCAGATGAAAGTGTAAATCCCGCAGAAAAACCCGAGGATTCCCTTCAGCGCCCCTTCGTTTTTAAACAGCTTTATCAGAACAATAAAAAACAGAATAAGGCTTAAAATATTGGCTACGAGGTACGCTCCCAATGCAAATGGCATAATCATGATCTTTCCCCTTGTTTATTTTTTTTCGCCGAACACCAAATACAATTAAAAAAACCTGTGAAAATATGTGTCCTTTAGAATATATAATCCCGCAGCAACCAGTAAAAAACCATGCCCAGGGTAATGATTGCCGTTACGCCTGTTTTCTGCTCCAGCGCAGCCACCGTCGTGGATAGTTTTTTCCGATACCCCGTTGGCAATGATATTGCGACCATCATTACCGCCAGAACCCCGAAAAAAATCGGTGCAAAAGCATGCGTCGCGACTGCGGTTGTCCATTGGCCTTTGGCCAGTAGGGTCATGGCAGTTGTCAAACCACATCCGGGACAGGTTATTCCAACTGTGGCGCGGATCGGACACTGCCACCCGTTTAATCCGGTGGCGACCAGTATCAGCTGGATGAGGCCGACACCCAGGAATATGCCTATCAACCAGCGATTTAACAACAGCGGCCCCAGCACAGGTGTGAAAAACCATTCAAAGCGCCGGGATTTGCCTTTATCACCGGACGGGGTCCTATTTTGGGGCTGCCCGTGCGCAGGGTTATATGATTCGACTATTTTGGCGATAAGTACCTGCAACTGATGCTCCGGTTGGCAAAATGCCTATTTAAGGTATCGGCATTTATGGGGAAAGCTTTATGAATTTATGGGAAAATGCGGGGAAATAGCTGAAATATCGGTCGAATCGGTAATTGACCTCCCTTTGCCCTACTTCTGGGACATGACACCAGATGGTTCCATCAAATATATCTGGGTGAGCTTACGGTGGGCTCAATTTCAGTTTCTGACCGGGGCGAATGGCTGTATCTTTACCGATGTTGTTGTATGCTCGCAGTTGATCCACCGTCAGGCCATAGCGGCGGCTGATTGAATACAGGGTCTCTCCGCTGCTAACCTCGTGAACCTGGGTCTGCTTTACCGGGGTTGATTTAGCCGCCGGTTGCGGTGTTTTGACTTTGGCTGCCGGTGTTGAACCTGCTTTCTGGTGCAGCTTGCCTAATTCTAAGATAATTTGATCAATCTGGGCCGTAATTTTGCCCTCGAAGCGATCCACGCGCTCCATGATCAAGCTGAGCTCTTTTTCATTGCTATCAATTCGACCGATGGCCTCATCCATTACCCCGGTGGTTGTAATTCGTTTTTCCAGCTGCTGAATTCTATCTTCCAGCGCCTGGAGTTCTTGCCTGTCAACCACATCCGAAGGTCCGGCCAGAACCATGACCAAAAGGATGACAATTACAACCAACCCGATGCCGCCGATGATAACGGTCGGGTTTAATTTATTCTGAAACAGGCTCTTTTGATCATCGTAATAATCTTGCCGGCCTAAATCTTCTTCACCATCGGTATCATCGTTTTCACTGATGACAAAATCTTCGCGGTTATCCTTGGGAGAGTCGACCATAATATTTAACCTTCCTTGAATGGATTCGTTTTCTGCAATTCGCGCTTTTTCAACAGCGCGGCCGGCTGCCACCAAATAACCGACCACCTAAGTTTTGATAATCCTATTTTGTCAGAAAGGCAACAGTAAAAATAGGGTTCAGCGTTCAACGTGTGGGGCTTCGCGCTGCGCGTTACGATCCCACTAGCAAGGTTCAGGGGTTTGGCCAACCCTAAACCTTTGAACCCTGAACCTTTTATCCTACCCTTTTATGCACATCCGTATTCTTCAACTGCCGGCGGGCGATCACCAGCACCAGCACCAGGGTCACCAGAAAGTACCACGGAAACCAGCTCATCGATTCCATGAAAACCGTGTTTTCAAGAACGATGGCTGTCAGGTCGGGATGTGAGGCGGCCACCCGGGGGCGCAAGGCTGCCAGCAGCAGGGCGTACAGGATGCCAATTACCCCGTAAGCCAGATTGAATGACAGGCCTTTGAAACTCAACACGGTGGCGCGCTGGTGCGAAGCGGTGATCCGGTTGAGGTAGTGACTCTGGAAAAACCGTCCCATGTACATCACCACCGAAATCAGCGCCATCGGCAGCAGGCCGATGATGGGAAAGAAAAAGGTAATGCCGATCAGGCCGATCAGGCTGATTGCCGTCATCACACCCAGATTATAAGCGGGCGTGTGCCGGTTTACCATTTTGTATGCCAGCCAGGGCATGATCAGTCCCAGAACCGCCATTGCCGAGCCAATCAATCCAAAGGAGGCCTCCGGCAGGTTTATCAACCGGTAATACTGGCTGTTCAGGGTGCCGACCATGCGAAGACAGTTGTCAAACATAAGCCCCGCCAGAATGATTACCAGGGCAAAGGGTGTTTTCAATATCCAGCCGCCGGCCTGCAGGGTTAATTTAAAGGCCTGCCATATGGTGTGGGTACAGTTGTCCGACGGTTGCAACCCGGGTTCGGGTGGCGATGGGTCCTCCTGCATTCGCAAAATAGTCAGCAATGTCAGAACCGCCGTTATGAAGGTCAGATACAGCGGAAAGCGCAGGGTAATGTCCTGGGTCAGATTTACATCCAGCCCCAACAGAATCATTAACCGCTGCATCAGGGCCGGATCGTAGACGGCCGCCCCCAGGCTCATGGCCCCGATGTAGGCCATCGCTTGAATCCGCATTTGTTTTTCGAGCACCCGGGGCCAATCACGGGCATCGCCTTCTTTTTTCAAGCTGTCATAGGCGATGGCTTCATCAGCCCCGCTGGCGGCTGCTTCGGCCGCACCACTCAATATGCGGTTTACGACAAATACCGCAAACAATAAGGTTACATTGCCTAGGGGCACAAAACACAATATAGCGATTTCGATCACCATCAGGATCCCGGTGATGACCAGAAGTTTGCGCCGGCCGATGGTGTCGGCCAGGGCACCGGAGGGGACTTCCAGCAGAACAATGGAGGCTGCCCAGGCTGCATTTAGCAGGGCAAATTGATCGAGGGTCAATCCAAAATCCAAAAACATAATAGTGAAAACAGGATAATAAAAGCGGGCGTTGAAAAAAACCCGAAAGGCAATAAACAAACGGACATTTCGAATCGAAAAAGGAGATTTTGCAGGGGGTGTGTTCGCAGATGCATTAACGCTCAAGAAACTTTCCTTCCATTGGGTAAAATCAAGTAAATGAGATCAATTACTACAAAAGTTGATAAATCGCAAACTGGATAAAAGCAGGGTAGGGGGTATTAAAGGAAATTGCCCAAATCAGGGATTGCTATAATAGGTGTGTTTTGTATTTGGTTTTTTGTGTTTGGCAAAAAGTTTAAAATAGGCTTTATCTAAGAAAAAAACCGGGTGCCATGACACCCGGTTTTTAATTATGCGGTAAAACGCCAATGAGGCTGGGTCTTTTACCAGACACCAAAAACGAAACACCAAATACCTGATGATTCAGCTCTTGCTGAAATCTTTAGTTTGAGAATATCTGGTCCAGATTTTCCAGATCGTTAATGATGGCCCAGTTGCCACCGCCGCTTTCGACCTCAGCACGCCATTTGGTTACCCGATCCTGGTATTTTACGGGGTCAATATTGTCGGCCCGCAGTTTGGTCACATTAAGAGCGATCACACTAAAGCCCTGCAGCTGGAAGGGAATGTCCCGGTTGTATCCTTTGGCCAGCTCCTGTTTGAGATCCGAGAAAATGAGGACGTATTTTTGTCCCGATCCCTGTTCGTTGAGGTATTCGATGGCCTGCAAGATTCCACCGGATATGTCGGTGTATTTGCTGCTTTTAACGGTTGAGACAAAGGAATTGACTTCCTGCTGAAATGTGCGCTTCTGGTTATTGGCGTAAGAGGGCCGTTCGTCAAAGGTAATTTTGGCCACAATATCTTTTTCGCTGAAGCTGCCGGTATCGATCCGGGCCACTGCCAGTGTGTCCCCCGGTTGCAGAACGCCCAAAAGATAATTTAAAATCGACTGGGCCTTATTGAGCTCCAGGGCATAGGTGCCGGAGGTGTCCAGCAGCATGTAAACCCCTTTGGAGCGGCTCTTGGAATCCGAACAGCCGCTGATGGCTATTATTAAAACAAGACTTAACGCGATGGCGATGGTTTTCTTCATTCCTGAGGCTCCTTGTATTCAATGGTATCATTGAGATTGTCAACGGCCTCTTCGGCGATGCCGCCGTCTTCAAAAAGCTGCTCTTCGGTCGGCACCGTACGCTTGCCTTTGGAACCCGTCAGCACGCCTTCAAGCCAGATGCTTGGAAAGATGATCAAGTCATACAAATTGATCACCAATCTGCCGGTATAATATGCCAGGTTGCCGATCAGCCGCAGTGTAAAGGCAAATAACCGCAGCGCCCAGGCAGCGATAATTCCCAGCACCGTGCGGGAAGATGAGACAAATGATTCCAGCGGTATGGCCACAAAAGCCAGCGCAAAGGGAAGGATAAATCCCATTATCATCTGGCCCACGGTGGGGATCATACTGGTGGCGGCCGCAGCCTGTTCCACCCCGGCCAGGGTTTGCCGCAGCGCTTCCATATCCTGGGCAATCCGGTCGCGCATAAATGCCAGGGCCGATTCGACACCTGCCAGAATGGCCAACAGCGTAAATGTAATCCAGATCATCCGCAACCGCATTTTATCGTCCATGCTGCCGATAATCGGGAAAAGGCGGGTAATCCGCAAAGATTCCATCAGGAACAGACCCATGGTCAGCTCGATCAGAATGATAACCAGACCGGCAACGTCCGATGTTTTGTAAGGACCGATATAACTGGCGCCGCCCACCATTTCCGACATGGGCAGGGCAATCAGGTTAAAGTTGATCAGCGCACCGCCAAAAGCGATCATCAACACCAGGCCCGAAATAAAAAACTGGGTGAGTGAGGATGATGAGAGCATGCCGGCGGCCTTATCAGTCTGCATGCGGATCTGTTCATACTCATCCATATAGCGGTCAATGCTTTTGGCCCGCTGGTTTAAGTTCCCGATCGATTTGCCGACATCATTGAGGGTTTTTTGAACTTTGCGCCAAACCGGCAGCATTTTATTTAAAATGGAATGCCGCGCGGCATTTGAGCTGCGATGATTTTCAATAGAGGCCTTGTGCTGATCGGTCAGCGTGCGGTTGATTTCTCCAAGCATGTTGGCGACCATCGAATCGCCACTGTGCTTGATGTTGGCAATCGATTCGATGATCGGGATCCAGTTCGGCAGATCCGGCGGCACATCCGCACTTTGAGTATAATCTTCATCCAGGCGGGTGGTCATTTCCGACAGCTGCCGCTGAAGATTGGGATAGCCTTCCAGATCCCTGACAACGGCGGCATTAATGCGGTCGAACTCCCTTTCCACCAATCTTTCTGCACTTTCCAGTCCGGCGGCCATCAACACTTCGCGATTGCGCTGAACCAGTTTTTTCTCGGCTGACATCACGGATGCCGCTGAAAGCCGCATGGCATTATGGATAATCCGACTCAGAGAACCCATCGCACGATGAAAGGGTTTGCGGGCAAAATATAGCGCGGCCAGCAGCAAAACGATCCAGATCACCATGGATAAGAATGTGTTTGACGTTATACTCATCATGTTGGCAAGTGGCATGCAAACCTCCATTCAAACAACTGATATAACAATGAAAGTTATTTATTTCCCTTCAGGCCAAGCACCCTGACGGGATACGCGGATCATAGATCGTATATCGGTTTATGAATGAGAAACTTTAGGACAATTCACAGTGTGTAATTCCCCGCCTTGGCAAGGGGTTTATAGTGGCCGTCAAAAAAAACGATCCGGTCTGCCACTATTTTATCTACAACCATTTATACCACAATGCCTTATTTGGGAACATCATTTTGGAAAGCGGTGTAAAAAGTTTGATCCGGCGCAGCGTACCCACCCAATTGGGAGATAGAGAAGAAGGTGATCGAGGGACGACAACTGACGGAGAAACCAGCCTGCTGATGGGAACAGGCGATTTCTCCTGTCAGTATCGTTTCTGTAAAAAGCCTGAAACTCGAAACTCAGATGAGCGCCTGGCTATTATCCCGGGCGCAGTGATTTTTACTGGGTGGTTTCAAACTTAAGTGTTTCCAGCAGATTACCGGCGGCATCGAAAATCTCTACCCGCCAAGATCCAATTTCGTGGGCTTGAATAATTTTTGAACTGTACGTGCGCCAGGCCGGCGGATTGACACCCAGCGATACCCGGGCGCGTTCGACTTCACCGAAATACCAGACATGAACGATATCAGTGGACTCCTGGATGCCGGCTATTTTGCTGTAACAATAGAGCCGACCGACCGACACGGAAAAGCTGGTGCCGGGATCGACGGCTTCACGATCGGCTACGCCGGTGCAGATGGTTGCGCCTTCAACGCTAACTTGCTGGGCATGTGATGCGAACGGAATGAAAAGGCACAGGGCAATGATAACCATAGATACACCGGATGATAAGAAAAATCGTTTCATAAAAATCCTCCTGTTTTATTGTTTCTGATCTTTATCGCTGGGTTCTTTGAAGTTTCCTTCGAAGGGGGGGGGCGGCTCCCGAAAATACTTTTCCGGGTCTTTTTCCAGATCTGCCAGTCTGTATTTATAGTAGCCGATAGAACGGATTTTATTTTGTTGGGAACCGAAATGATCCAGGGGCAGGGATTCAAGTTCGGCAATTTTAAGATTCAGTTTGGTTCTTTCGTCCTCGATTTTCTCCTCCATGGTAGGCGGCGCGTTTGCTTCGGCCTCTTCTTCTTGCCGTTGCTTTTCCTGCTCAGCTTCTGCGTATTCCCGGTTTATTTCTGTGATGTCTTTTTGGATTGCTTTTTCATCGGATTCAGTGCGCTGCCTGTCGGCTGCTTCATCGTACTTGTATTCTTTAAAGACTGGCTTGGCCCCTTTTGCCTCCACGGGCGGTGTATCACTGAAGTGTTTGACTCCGTTTTCATCAGTCCAGGTGTATACTTCGGCTTTAGTATGGGTAACTCCCAAAACGGTCAAGGTAAATGCCAATATGGTTGCCGTTATAAAGAATTTCATCGTTCCTCCTGCCTCTTGTCGCCATCTGTATTATCGTATCGCTTCTATTCGTTTTGCGTGACAAACGATTTAAGAACCTCCCCCTGGATCGGGGTGACGTTGTCGAATTTGACACCAAATCCCTTCGGGCTGCTCCAGGCAATTTTTCCACTAAAGGTGAATGGCTGCGCTCGATTCGGTAATGAGAATTTTAACAATAACTCTTTGCCTTCGGGGAATCCCTCATTGGTTTCAATGAAAACCCCCCCGATGCTGATGTCTAAAATATAGCTCTTAAAATTGCGATCCTGAATACGGCAATTTGTGTTTATCAGGCATGGTTTGCGGGTGTTTTCCCGCATCGAAGCTTCCGATACTTCTAAACTCACCATTTTTTCGGGCAAGTTCTCTTTCGGCAACTGTTGCATCTGTTCCAAAAGGATAATTTGCTGCTCTTCGGTCATTTCGACAATCAATTTATATAAATGGGCGCTGACGCTGTCTCCCAGCAGCTGTTTTAGGAGAATTAACTGCTGGTCCTTTGGCATGTCGCCTACCAGTTTAAACAACCGTGCTGTTATACTGAATTTTCCCGGGGCCGGGTCTGCAGCTATCATTTTCGAACTCCTATTTTTAAATAAATTTTAATAGTTTACCATGAATGTGTCAATAAAAACTTAAGTTCATATACAATACCATAATAAGAAAAGCCGGAAGAGCACAAGGTCCTTGCGACTTGTGATTGTGGAGTCCTGGAATGATGGAGTATTGGAGTGTTGTAAAAAAGTATCCGCCTTGTTTCCATTACTCCATTACTCTGAAATTATATCAAAAAACCGGGCGGCGACTTAATCCATTTTTCAATTTTAGTGATTCGGAACTATTTCATACTCGTATGTTATCCTGGCCACGCCACGCACGGTGGCGGTGACTGAACAGTACTTTTCCTGGGAAAGTTCAATGGCCTGGGCCACTGCTTTATCGGTCAGTCCTTGCCCGCCGAGGCGATATTTGACATGAATTTTCCGATAGGCCCAGGGCGGATCCGGATCCCGCTCGCCGTTGGTCGTCACCTCCAGCAGCGTTAGTTTTTTTCGTTTTTTTTCAAGAATTTCAACAACGTCTACTGATGAGCAGGAGGCCAGGGCTATTAAGAGCGTCTCGGAAGGGCTCAGGCCGATCCCATCCTTTTGTCCTGAAAGGACCACCGAATGATTGTTTGAGTCCGTTCCCACAAAATGTCTGTCTTTTAACCAACTAACACTAGTTGTTACCATATCTCATCTCTCCCATTTTCAAAATATTAAAAGCAAATTAATTGGCATAGTGGACATCATAAATAACAAACGCCAAATAACAAATCCCATAAAAAATTATGGTTCAAAGGTTCAGGGTTCAGCTTTCAGAGGTTAGGACAGGTATGAAGTGGGTAAGCCTTCAGATTCTGGACTCCGGCTTCTGCCGGAGTGACCAAGCTTTACCCATTTTATAGGATCATTAAGCTTGTTTTGCTGTAACTCAAGATTGATTTAACCCTGAACCTTGAACCATTGAACCCTTAACGGCTATGAAATTTGGTGCTTGGGATTTGGGATTTTTCTGGTGTGTGATAGGTTGAACATTTTCAGACGAATGCTCGCAACCTTGACGCCAACAACTCATCACTATGCCACTTTAATAACCACCAGTGTAATATCATCCTCCGGCTCCAGGTTTTGCCGGAAATTCTCTATTTCTGCCACGATGGTGTCCAGGATTCCCCTGGCACTGGCAGCTGATTGGTGTCGAATAATTTCATAAATTCTTTTTTTGCCGAACATGTTTCCGGCCGGGTTTTGGGTCTCCCAGAGCCCATCGGTGCTCAGCAGGAGGATTTGCCCTTCTTTCAAACCGGACTTTTGGTGTTGTACAAACTGAAGACTTTCATCGACTCCCAGGGCCATTCCGTCACCGTGAAGCTCTTCGAATTGATCGGTTGGCGGATCATACCAGATCGCCGGATCATGGCCGGCACGAACCCAGGACACATTGCGGGTATCCAGGTCGATCATCAAATAGAACAGGGTCATAAATCGGCCCGTATCCTCCACGTCCCTTGTAAGCTGGCGGTTGACGTCGGAGACTACTTCTGCCATGCTGCCGGATCTGGAGGAGCGTTGACGCAGAAAAGCACGGGCGGTGGCCATCAACAGGGCAGAGGGGATTCCATGCCCGGATACGTCACCGATAAGGACACCGAATTTTGCCGGCCCCAGATCACTGCTGCTCAGGTAATCAAAATAATCTCCCCCGGTCTCATCGCAGTAAATGCTCCGGCCGGCCACATCCAGGCCCTTGACCACGGGATCGGTTTCTGGGAAGCAGGTTTTGCTGTACTTCCTTGGCCAGGTCCAGCGAGCGCTGCAGCCGATAGCGTTCCTTAAGACCTTCGGTCATCTGGTTGAAATGTTCGGCCAGAGCGCCCAGCTCGTCATTGTTGTTTACCGGTACAAAGGCCGCGAAATCACCGCCTTCAACCCTGGCCATGGCGTTTTCCAACTGGCTGACCGGCGAAATGATGCTGGTGGCAAATATGCGGGAGAAAAAAATGGCTGTGGCCAGTACGACCGCCAGCAAAAAGGCGGTTAGAGACATCAGGCTGCCGATGACCTCCTGGGGTTCGAGCACCAGCATCATTTTGGCTTTGTTGTAGGATAAGACGGCCATTAAAATGATCGGCAACAGGCTGGCAAGGCCGAAAATGATGAGCATGCGAATCCGGAGTTTGAGCCGAAATACCCCGGGAGTTTGCATCAAACCGCCGGCCGGGAAAAAATAAGGCCATATTCTGCGGCAGTGGATCTCAATGGTAAAAAAGACGATGGCACAGGTGACGATGCCGGCAATAATCACACCGACAAAGGTTCTTAAACCAGGTGGAAACCATATGGGCAGGGGCCCTTCTGCAGACTTATGCCAATAGTAAATCGTCATGATGATGGCCGCCAGAAACCAGTTAAACAGGCTGGCTAGAGAACCTACATATGGCAGATTCAGGATTTTTTTCTGGGCTTTCCGCTGAAGGCTCATTTCCACGGTCTGATCACTGCTTTTGAGTGTAATGAATTCCATCAGGTCTTTTTGCCAGTGTTTTAAAAAGAAAGTCGCAATCAAAACAAGCCCAACAAACATGATGCCGATGACGATGAGGTCATTTGTAATATGCTGAACCTTAATGTTCGGATCAAAGAACATGAAGTAGGATGTCACAATGCCGGCACCGGCCAGGTTGGCAATGATTTGCAAAATGGTGAGCTTGCGGGTGAAAAATGCATTTATAGCGCGCCAGGGGTTATTTCTGCTTGCCTTGAGGTCGGTCATGATTCCTCCCATGAAGGGTATCCAGTTAATCGCCGATGGTTTAACTATAGAAGGAAAGCAAAAGCCGTGTCAATATGAGAACCAATTGACACGCCCACCATTTTTTTCGTATCTAGTAAACTCACAACCCCGAATCCTTAACGCCATAATCTCATCTAACGAAAGGAGTTATCCATGGCTGAGATCAGAATGACCGGCGAAATCCGGACAGACTATGATTGCGAAACCAGTGGTCTGCCGGCCGAGCGTTGGGCGGAAGCGGTATTCAGGATCGGTGAAGAAGAGATTGTCCTGGAAGTCAGTGTAGAAAAAGATGTCATCATCGGTATCATGGCCGGAGAAGATATCGGATGGCGGGGCACCCTCGACGGGCTGAAAAAAACCCTCAAAGGCGAAATCGACGTAAAATAAAAGCCAGAGGTTCAGGGTTCAACGTAGAAGTATGAGGTTGGAGGCGAAAGCGCTGCAGTTCATCATTTACCTCTACCCTCCAACCTCAAAACCTTTGAACCCTGAACCTTTGTTCCGGAGGCAGGATAAAATTAGCCCCGCGGCCCACGACCACTGCCCGTCCGTGTTTGCCGATGGTACCGATTACATTCATCAAATGCTTTAAATACTCATCCGGCCACATGTGGCGGTCGTAAACCAATGCTGATATCCAGTCTTCCAGAATCGAAAGACCTCTTTCATCCATGGTAGCCAGAATTTGCTGACTGACATCCGCGCGTTTGGCCATTTCATGCAGCACTTCCTGATGAAACACTTCCACATCGCTGAGTTGTCAACCATCGATTCCGGTCAGGCAACGTAAAAAGTGGATTTCAAAAATTGGGCGGCTTGGGCAGCCATCAAAAGATGCCCTTCTTTATTGGGATGAAGGCCGTCTTCCAGAAAATATTGGCCCTGGACGTCACCGTGGTCGTCCAAAAAGAGATGGAAAAAATCGATGATGGCGATGTCGCTCTCCGCGGCGGAAGTCGTCAGTGCCTCGACCAGGCGGTCCAGTTTTTGAATGCAATTTTCCCATCCACCGATCGGGGCCATCATCTTCTGTTGCCGGATGTTTGCCATGTGCAGGGGTAAGGGAAGCCCCACCACCGGGGCGATGTTGTGAAATTCAGCCTGACAGGTTATGGCGAAAATATTGGCTAAAATCAAATTGACATCAAGGTCCCACCAGAGATCATTGGTACCGCCCATGATCAGGACCATTTCCGGTTTATGCCGGACCACATCAGGGTAAAAACGACCCAGCAAACCGCCGCTGGTATCCCCGCCGATGCCGCTGTTGATGATCTTGACCTTAACCTGGTTTTCGACCAGCAGGGGCCAGGTGTAATTGGGGTTTAAATCGGCACCCTCGGTCAAACTGTCGCCGTGACACACAATTGTTTTCATGATCTGGCTCTCCATCTGGCAATTAAATCTTTAATGGGTTTCATCAGGGGTTTGCGGATATGAACCTTTAAAAACAGGTCGCCTGGTTTGCCCCCGCCTTTGCCTTCCTGTCCCATGCCTGCCAGCCGGATTCGCTGGCCGGGGCGGACACCGGGGGGGATTTTAACCACCAGCTTTTTGGATTTATGGCGCAGATAGTAGGCATAGGGCCCTCCCTGAAGGGCCTGCGCAGGGGCCAAATACAGGTTTTCATCCATATCAGCCCCATCTTCGGGTAACTGGACACCGCTTATTTTCTGGAGCAAAAAACGAGCTATTTTCCCCTTTTTCCCGCTAAACGGGAACGGTGCCGGGCCCTGGCTTCCCGCTTTCGACGGGTTGCCAAAAACAGAACCCCTGGCAAATCCACGGGGGTTTTTGAATTCAAACTGTTGAAATCCCCCGCCGTAAAATTCTTTAAAAATCTCGTTGGAACCCCTGAGGCCGAAGGCTTTGGCCATTTCCTCAAAAATGCGGTTGATGTCCGAACCGTTGAAAATGTCCTGCTCGGAATAGTTGTTCCTGAAATGGTTATAGGCCGCGGATCCAAACTGATTCTTCAAACTGTCATATTCGCGTTTTTTGGCCGAATTCGACAGCACGGCATAGGCCTCGTTGACCTTCTTCATTTCTTCCATCGCAGCTGGGTTATCTTTATTGCGATCAGGGTGATATTTAAAGGCCAGCTTCCGAAAAGCATCTTTAATCTGCTGATCCGTGGCATTTTGATCGACCCCTAGAACCTGGTAATAATCCCCTTGTGCCATTATGGTGTCATTTCCCTTAAACTGCAGTGTCAGCGGTAGTTTGTTGCGTATATAGTAAGGACAGTCGTCAGCAAGTCAACTTCACAGGCGGCCGGTTTTGGAATAGTTGTTGAGTACCAGCCATGCTTTGGCATCAAATTTTAGCGTCGGGTTTTTGCAGAGGCGGGCGGCCTGCGAGGGGGAGACGAAATCAACTTCAATTGATTCTGAAGCGGTGTTTCCGGCTGATGAGGGTCGGCCGCTGCACTCGATGGTAACCATGACCACGGATTCATCCGTCATGCCGGCAGAGGTGTAGAGGATTGGAGTGGTGCAAGTGACCCGGGTAAGGTTTAAGCCCGTTTCTTCTTTCAACTCGCGCCGCACAGCCTGCTCCAAACTTTCCCCAACATCGACGAGACCGGCCGGGAAGGCAATCTCATAATCGGCCAGGGGAACCCTGTATTCCCGGGTAATGACAAGTTTATTTTCCGAGGTGTGAAACGGCACAATCATGACGGCATCAGGCTCTGTAAACCGACCGCTGACACATTTAGGCTGTCCGGCACGGGTGGCGACTTGCCAGGATTTGTTAATCCCGTTTTTATCTTTATAGGCGACATCAAACAGGTTCAGCCATTTCATATTAGTCAGTTTAGCTGCTTTTTTTATTTCCACGGAAATACCACTAAAGGTTCAGGGTTATAAAGGTTCAGGGTTCAAGGTTCTGGGTTGCGAAAGTTCAGTGTATCGGAGGTTCAAGGGTTCTGGGTTTAGAGTTCAGAGGTTGTCTTTCAAACTGCAGCGAGTTCTTTGCTATGCCTTTATAATCTTTCTTTCCCTCGATTATAAAAGAATATTGGCATTCGCGTACCAGAAAGTCCAGATTTGTCTTAACCTCTGAACCCAGAACTTTGAACCCTGAACCCAGAAAGATCAAATTTTATTTTTATCAATCTGGTAGAGGGTCGCTCCCACGGGCGCAAATGCAAGAAACAATATGTTGAGCACCGGAATCAGGAAGAGAATACCGAAGCCCAGGTGGAAAAGCAGGGATCCCCTTAAGCTCCGGAATCTTTCCTTGAACGGTACCAGTTGTCGGGCGGGGGTCAGGTCCGTGTTATCCCAGGCCAGAAAAATAACCGCAATCCCCGAAGATAATATGGTTATTATGGGACCTGCAGGTGTCAGCCAGCCGATGATTATCAGTAGCAATGACAATAATACCGGAATGGTCGCGCGCGGGATTTCCTGCTTTATCAGAAACAAAAATTGTTGCCACAATGGGATTTTACTCGATTCCTGGATATTGCCCGTTACTTTTCTTTCAGTAATCCGGGACATCAAGTCCATAATTAGGACGCTGAATAGAATTTGTGAAACCAGAAAAGATATCACCGCCGATAAGCCGACCAAAACAGCCGAAAGCAGCCAGGAGAGCAGATACCATAACCATGTCACCCATTGGTTTTCAGGCTTGGTCCACATAAAACCCAATATTTCCTGATGATAAACAAGAATCAGGCCGGCGGCAAAAATGGTGATAAGGACCACAGTGAAAAAACGAATGAGCCCCAACATGAGCAATTTCGGGGTTTTAAATCCCAGCCCCAGACCGCGTAAATTATATTTAATGCCGCTCACTAAATTCATTTGGAAAGTTTCCTGCTTCTATTCGAATCCCGGCCGGGAGTCACTGTAGATGTTGTGGTCCTCAATAAATCTTTCCAGCCGGGACCTCTGCCCGCGGCGCAATCCCCTGAATTGCACGCTGAATCTTCGAACGAAATCCGATATTCTGGCATTGGAGACGGTTGTAAATTCAGCGCCGCCCAGATAAAACCCGCCTTTGGACAGGAAGATGTCCAGCATACGATTTTGATTCAGGCGCTCAAGGCTATGGATATATCGAAATGAGAGCCCGTCCATGCTGATATCAATCAATTTTCCCATTGTGGCCGGGTGAGACTTCAGCACAACGATGGCGTCTCCATTTGTTCGAAATCGCGAATTATGTCTTCTTTCTGATTGAAAATTCCAGATAAGCATCGGGCAATGGCTGGGACAGGGCAGCTCCCTAAGGTTACTCAATTCGTTTTTGAGATGGTTTCTTCTATTAATTATCTATTAAACTGGGCCGTCGGTTCTTTGTGGATTCACAACTCAAGCTATCACATTTTTAACCGGTTTTCAAAAGGACCTGTTATTTTTTTTGGTTTTCAACCATTTTTTTCCAGCATGAGTTTTTTTGCTATCCATCAAAGGTGGATGCACAGCCTGGGCAGCTGAAAATGTCAATCGGCAAAATCCCCAAATTATGGGTATCACTGTTAAAACGGTAAAAACCGCTAAAGTCACAGTCCATTTTGCCGATATTAACTTGGTAACCGGCATATTAGGTTCGAGTTGAGCTGAATTAATGAATAGGGGAGTGCGAAATGATAATCAAGGATAGAGACCCCGTGGAGAAGGCTGTTGCGCAGTTGACGGATCTGCTTTCCTTGGATTTAAGTTTTGCTAAGAAGTTTCTGGTTGAAAGAGAATTAAAAAGGCTGAATCCGTCAAAAAACGGTGGCAAGACGGCCTCCCATTTTATTAATTTTTATTGTGCGGACTGTCTTGACTGGGCAATCATTCACGATTTGAAAATTGAAAGCAACGGCTTCGCCACTCACATCGACCATATTCTAATCAACAAATTTCTGGACATCCATCTTTTCGAATCCCGCAGTTACAACGATAACATTAAGATTACTGCTGACGGGGAATTTCTGGTGTTCGATGGACGTCAATACCAGTCTGTTCACTCACCGCTTGATGAAAATAAAAAACGAACCGAGGTGCTGGCAGACCTGTTGACCGAGAATAAAATCCTTCCCAGAAGGCTGGGAATTCCTCTTAAACCCAAAATATCCTCCTATGTTCTTGTCTCCCCCGGAGCCAACATCATCAGGCCCCCTGAAACAGTGTATGATACCAGTTCGGTGATTACCGCCGATTATCTGACACAAACACTGCTCAGGCAGCTTGAACGGTTAAAAAGGGCTTTTGAACGGATTAAAGGCCTGCCCAAAGCCTTTAAGACAGATACCCTGGCGAAAGTGGCCACCAAACTGGCTGCCATGAACAAACCCAACCTGATTGACTATCGCCGGATTTTCTGCCTTGAAGACATCGATATTGCACAAGCTTCCGGTGCTTCTAGCCAGAAAGCTACCGCAACTTGCGATTACGCCATTTAACATATGGAAAATTCAGATAAAAGCAAAATTATTATACCGTCGGATTCCTGTGATGGGTTGGACCGCGAGCGTCGTTGTGGAATGGATCGCAGGCAATACAGCAGGGCCAATTTCCGGTATTTTCTCATCAACGGGCGCCGGGAATCAGCACGCCGCGAAGAAGACCAGACAAGATTTTTTTTTTCGATCGCTACAATCAGAGAATTTTTGCCGCCATCACCGCGATTTTGATGCTAAGTATATTTGATGCGCTGTTAACCCTGGTTCTAATAGAACGGGGGTCAACAGAGTTAAATCCCGTGATGGCCTATTTCCTTGAATACGGGCCCCTGCCATTCATAGTTTCCAAGTACCTGTTGACCAGCTTTGGCGTCGTCGTGTTGCTGATTTTTAAGAATGTGTTTATCAATAAAATAAATATGTATACCCATTCCCTGTTTTCCTGCGTGATCTTTGCCTTCTCGACCGTCATCGTCTGGGAGCTTTACCTGCTCTTCACCGCCCGCTGATTTGCCGCCATTGGAGAAAAGTCGTTTTTTGCGATTTTTGATCAAAGACGGTCACCTTCTGAGTGCTATACCAATCCGGCAGAATATATAACGATTTGGAATCCGGACTGCAGTAGGTGTATTCGCGGTGAAAATGACCCACAAAGATAGGACCTGCACCCTCGGCGAAACGGGATTCCGCAAAAATCTCTATCTCCTCCCGGGGGAAAATAATTTTGAATTCATGGTTGGTTTGTTTTAGATGACTTTTGACAGCTGCCGCCACTTGCGGTCCAAAAGGCAGGTAGGTCAGGATAAACTGGGTCATCCGGTTTCTAAGCAGCTTCCTGAAAACCAAATAGTTTTTGTCCCGGCGGTTGATCTGATCTCCGTGTACAAACAGGCTTCCGGCATCATTCCGATACCAGGCATCGGCAGAACACCATGAAAAATCCTGAGCCCTTTTTGCTGCCAGATAAAACTCATGGTTGCCCTCCATAAAGCCTATGGTGCGGTGCATTTTCTGGTCACGGCACCACTCCACAAATTTATGATGAATGTCATCTTCGTAACGAGGCAGCGCAAACCACAAATCAAAAATATCACCCAGGAATATGATATCCTGACGGCTGCCTTTAAAAAAATCAAGCATTTCAAAAAAGGTTGCATGATTTCCATTGGTTTTGCTAACGTGGGCGTCGGTAATAATGATCATATGACCTGTGCGATGTGCGATTGACAGATTTTAGATTATTTTGGCTAAACTTTAATCAGCAAGATTTTAAACCTTAATTTTTTCTATTCTGGCTATGATGGCTATATAGCAAATTTCCATCGCAATGTCATTAGAGGGAGCTAATTTGCAAGCCCTAAAAGACTATCGAAAATGGATCGCTGAAGTGGACCGGCGCTGCCGCCGGATCGTCAGCCGGCATAAAGATCAGATTGCCTGTACCAAAGGGTGTGCCGGCAATTGCTGCCGTATTCATATTTCGGTCTATCCCATTGAAGCCGTGTCGCTGGCTCTGTCGCTGCAAAAGTTGCCGCCGGAACTGCGGCGCCGTATTCAGCACAAAGCCCGCCATACCAATTCCTTTGGTCCTTGCCCCTTGCTGGAAGACGGTGCCTGCCGCATGTACGCTGCCCGCGCCGTCATCTGCCGGACCCACGGCCTGCCCATGCTCACCGAGTACAACGGCCACCGCACTGTCGGTTTTTGCGAAAAAAATTTCCGGGGCCTGTCCCCCATCCCCGAAGAAGACATCATCGACCTGGCACAGTTGAACAGCACGCTTGCCGCCATCAACCGCCGGTTTGGCAGTCAGGCCGCCCACCGTCTTCCGCCGGGCCGCCGTTTCACCATTGCCCAGGCCCTGCTGATGAATTGGTGATGCCTTTTCATGCTGTTAAAATTTTGTTTGACCGGCAAATGCAAATTCTGATACCAGAATAGCAACCGGTGTTTGAGCCCATTTGCTAACCTAATTCACGAGGTGGCCATGAACTGTATTTTAAGACTCCATTTCCCATTTATGAAAAAGCGTTTATTTGGCGCCGCCGCACTCATTTTGCTTCTTTTTGGATGCGGACCGAATATTATGGTCAAGAATATTGATACGGAATCGCGACCGCCTAATACCGGTCAATTAGATGTCCACAAGTCTGCGGAAGAGGTTAAGCGGCCCTACAAAACGATTAAGATCATTCGCACAGAAGATGATCGCGTTGCTGCTAATCAGAATGAAGAAGAAATGAAGAGAAATACCTATGCCAAGGCCAAAGAATTTGGTGCCGACGGCGTGATCATCACCAAAACTGGAACGCGGAATTATCGAGTTCGTGACGGGATGGGTGGATCTGTTCCTTACAGCGCTATTTACATCGAAGTCGAAGCCATTGTTTATCTTGATAAATAAGGCTGTCTGTATTGAGCAGGGGCATTTGAGCAGATCCGATTTCTCATCTTGGATTGGAAGAAAACCCTCGAATGACAATGCTATGCTTTGTCTTTGATGGTGCGCCGCTTATTTTTTCTGCGGTCCCCGCCTTTTCTGCGTTCTCTGGCGGTTCGGCGGTCAAATTTCACCCCCGCGCCTTTGGTGCTGAGCCGGACCACCGAGCCTTTTAACTTCATGTCGCTGTGCTTTTTGTCTCCCGGGATAACCAGGGTGATCTGCTGCCCGAGGGTAAATTTATATTTGGATACGAGAAAGGCGCCGGAGCGGCTGATATTGGTAATAAATCCCCTGTAGTTACGGTTTTGAGTGGTGAAAAAGGTTATCTTGCGGTAAGGGGAGCGAGGATCCTGGCGGGAGTCATTTTTAAATTTATAGCCGTTGTCCGGCGAGCTGTCTGAGGCAAGGCTGGCCGGTTCGATTGATTCCCACAATATATTGCGGGAATCCATAAATTGGGCGCCGTAGCCGTATTGAAATTTCGAATCAGTTAAAATCTTGCGCCATTTAATTTCGACTTGAACACAATCTTTATAATCGTTGTCCGACGCAGAGGGATCCTTGATGGCGATGTAGATTTTTTCACCGGCATACAGGGTTTGATCCGATTCAAAGTAGATTCCGCCCTGGCTCAGGTTCCGCATTTTTGTTTCGTAAAAAATTTCCGGAAACAGATTGTCATGCCAGATCGTCGCTTCATATTTATAGCGTTTTTTATATCTCTGGTCGGATTTAGCGTTCACCATGGGCCTCAAATCTTATTTTTTGGTAGTCAATGATGGGGGCAGCTCCTGGCGCCGTTTGATGTCGAGCTCCTTTTTCACAAGCCAGAAGATCTGCTCCATCGCCGTATTCAGCCTGCGGGTCGTCTGGAGTTCGGCGGCGATCTCCGGCTTCATTATTTGGGTTCTTACCTCTCTTAGTCTCAAAAGGGTTTCTTCAGGCAGCATTTCGAACCCGGCCGGTGCATTGAGAATGGCATCCAGCAAAAGCCGGTTGCTGCCATCGAAAAGTGACTTGCCAAAATGGGATAATATTTGAGCTGCCGGCATACCGTAGAGTCGGTCGCGCACTTCACGCTCACGCAGAAATTTCAGTGCCGACTCATCCTCAGCTCCGGATTCATCTGCCAGCTTTGTTTCCAAATCTTCTATCAAAGGTGTTTTTGTTCTTCTTTCTTTTAACAGCTCAAGTTTTCTTCCGGCCTGCTCCAATACTTTGCGCCTCTCATTACTTTTAGCCCGATCATTAAGATTTTTGTCGGATTCAATAATATCGACTTCTTTGTTGATAAACGTATTGAGATTTTTTATGTCGGCATACACCTGTTCAATGGCGGCAGCCGACTCGACGGGGTATTTTTGCTGAGCTTCTTTTAAAACCTTGCGAGCCTTTGAAATGGCATCCTTTAGCATAGTCCTAATTCCTCTTAGAAGTGGGTTCAAAACCAAATCTACTAATTTTCAAACGCGAAGCTTCTATCAACTGGTGGTCGGTCGTTGCATCCGACGCGGAATTCTAAATTTTGTGTATCCACAACTATGGTGATAAGATACCCGTCACCGGTTTGATCCGGTGCACTTAGGGACTCATATATTAAAGTATCGGCAATTATTCAGAAAACTTAAAAAAATGCGAGGATAGGGTCGAAATTTCAGGTGGTGGACAAAAAAATGATTTTTTAGCGGTCTTTTTTGCCCGGGTCTGCAGGTCTGGCTCGTTGGCGGCGATCTCTGCCAACTCGACGGTCTAAATCATACCTGCGCTCCACGCCTGATCTTCGATTGAAGCTGAGACCAAATCCCTCTGAATTCACCCGCACAATCCAGCCCATGCGTTCTAAACCTTTGCTGGGTTTGTCTCCGGTGAGAACAATCCTGATTTTGAGGCCCAGGGAACATTTGCTTCGGGTTTTAATAAAGGCGCCGCTACGGCTTATGTTTGTAACCCATCCCTGACATACCTGATTTCCAAGGTTGAACACGATCGATTGGCGGCAGCGTTTTCTTGGGAATTCCCTCGCTTCGGTTTTATCTTCTAATTCTGGTGGCGGTAAAGGCGGCCTTTTGAGGCTGGCACTTTTAATTTTATGTTCAATGATCTCATTGGAAAATTTGAATTTGGCGCCATATCCATAGCGGAAGGGCGCATCGATTAATTTTTTGCGCCAAATGATTTCGACATCAAAAAGAAGTTCCTGCTCTGTGTCCGATGATCTGTCCTGATCGATGATTTCGACAAAAATTTCTTCAAACGGCAGGAAGTTGTGATTCGATTCAAAGTACAGGCCCTGCTGACTGAAATTGTAAATTTTCCCAGCAGGCTTCACCTCGGGTGACAAAATATCATGGGAAATAAAGGCCTCATATTGATGGCGCTTATGCTTTCTTCTTTCAGTCGTTGAGCCCACTGCTTTCCTCTTGTTGCCGATACCTGCAAAGATGTGATGAAGTTTTATTTTTGCTGTTTGCCAAATAATATAGCCGGCAAAAAAATTCTAAGTTTAGAACTATCTAAGCGGGGTAAAAAAAGGTTACGCCCAAGCCGCAATTATAAACCTGGCGGGCTTGGGCGTAGATCTATGATACGTCTCAAAAGAATTAGCGTACCAAACATATATTCCAAAGCAATCAAAGGGAAAATACAACCGGGTCAACTCACCCCTGCGTGTGTTGCGGGCACAGCCAATTGGTCCCCTGCCTGGCTGAATTTATCACCGCCTGTTTGCGGTCTGATATGGATCATCCGGTGCCCGAACAAACATTAGCATACAAAATGCGTGCCAAAAATCGAATTTCTATAAATTAGTAAAAATATCAAATTGTTATCTAAAAAATTGCCGGTTGTTAAAAAAAAACGGTTAAGGGATTTAGGGGATTTGATTCTTATATTGGGTAAAAAATGTAATAGTTGACCATGGTTAAACGTAATCCAGACCGGTCAATTGAAAATTGCAATTCATCCAGCGGTGATGTAAGAAAAAGATTATGGAACCGTATCAGTTTATTGAAAAACTGCATGCCGCCTATGCAGGGAAAAGGCCCAACTCGGAAAAACTTCACCACAGAGCCGGGAGATTTATGCCCGGTGGCGATACCCGCAGCGTGACGTTTTATCATCCGTTTCCAACCTTTATGAAGTACGGCCGGGGATTTACCCTCGTGGATTTTGATGGGTTCGAGTACCTTGATTTCCAAAACAACTACAACTCCTTGATCCACGGTCATGCCCATCCCACGATTACAGCGGCAGTGGCCAAGCAGATCCAATTGGGAACTGTTTATGGTTCGCCGGCCGAAAGCCAGTTTTTACTGGCTGAAGAACTATGCCGGCGGTTGGCCGCTGCAGATAAGATACGATTTTGCAATTCGGGCACCGAAGCTACGATGCTGGCCATGGGGCTGGCAAGATATATCACCCGGAGATATAAAATTTTAAAGATGGAAGGCGGATACCACGGCAGCCATGATGTCGGGCAAATAAGTATCAAGCCGCCGTTGGAAAGCGCGGGACCTATAGAAAATCCGCACAGCGTGCCTGAACATGCCGGTATCCCGCCCAGTGTGTTAAAAGAATGTGTAGTTGCACCATTTAACGACATCAAGCTGACGGAAAGCATCATTAGCCAGCACCGTCAAGACCTGGGTGCCATCATTGTCGAGCCCATCGCGGGATCTTGCGGGATGATACCCCCGGCTCCGGGGTTTCTCGAAATGCTCAGGGAGACGGCCACCCGGTTTAAGATTCTATTGATTTTTGATGAAGTGTTGTCTTTTCGACTGTCAAGGGGCGGGTGCCAGGAGTGCTATGGCATTGTTCCTGACTTAACGGCCCTGGGCAAGATTATCGGTGGCGGATTCCCGGTGGGTGCCCTGGCAGGTTCCAAAGACTATATGAATTATTTTGCACCGGATAATCCCGAATTTTTTGGACATTCGGGAACCTTTAACGGGAATCCGGTGACAATGACAGCCGGATTGGCCACCCTCACCGAACTGACCGTTGCCGAGATTGATCGCATCAATCGGTTGGGGAAAAAACTGAGAACCGGCCTTCGGGCGGTTTTAGATAAACTTCAAATCACCGCCCAGGTAACCGGTGCGGGGTCTTTGGCCCAGATCCATTTTACGGACCGGGAGGTTAATGATTGGCGCAGCGCTGCAACCGCACGGACGGATTTGAGAGCCATATTTCATTTGCTGTTGCTGGACAACGGAATTTTTGCCGCCAGACGAGGGTTTTTTAATATTTCCACACCGATGGGCGCCACCGAAGTGGATAAATTGATGGATGCAGCTCATTGTTCCCTTACCGAGATGAGACCTTATATCGAAAAAACCTCACCAGATTTGATATCCCGCTAAGAAAAAATCTAAGCACCTCATCGACAAACTCTATAATATATATAAATATATCATTATATTATAGTCTATGCCCGAGCATAAAAATATCCTTTTTGTCAATCCGACCGTCATGAATGATTTCGGAAACGGCGCCGGGAAGTCATGCTATAAGGTATTTCATGGCACTGAGCATAAGGGCAGCGAATGTCCGCTGCAAAAAGCCTTTGTAGATCTTGACTTGGCTACCAGCGGCATTATTTTATAGAAAATTTTTAAGAGGAGTCCCCCGATGCCGATTTATGAATACCAGTGCAAAGCCTGCTGCCACTGTTTTGAAGAACTGATGATGTCCGCCAAAGATCCGGCCCCCAAATGTCCCGAGTGCGAATGCAAGGATGTGGACAAGCTGATGTCCGCAGGCTGCGTCAGAGCCCAGGGGATACCCACCGGATCAGGCGGGTTTGCCGCCCCGTCCTGCAAACCCTCCGGGTGAGGGATTTAAATTAGTGCTCTAGGTTAGGGCCAAGAAAATGGTTTAAATCCTATCTTTTATCCGATGGCCGCGTTAACCGTCGGAGATACATGATCGCGCACTAATTAGCTGATAGTTCATAGCTGATAGCTCGTAGCTTAAAGGAACGTAATCCTATTTGCTATGATCTTTGAGCCATGAGCTAGCAGCTTTTTTTTTTGCAGATGGATTTATTACAAAGCCGTTTTGTTTTATAAAGATTTTCTTTGATTTGCCGATATGTGATATATGGCAGCCACAGACAGGAGAAAATATCCCCGGGTTCCCATATGTGACCCCATTTCTTATATTTCCATTGATTCAGAGGGCAACCATTTAAGCCAGAATTTGGGCACCGTTCAAAATGCCAGTCAAAACGGGCTCAATATTGAAACTTTCGTTGCCATTGATTCAGAATTTGCCCTCCTATCCTTTGTCGATCTGGATCAAAAACTGGTGGAAATCAAGGGAAGGATTGCTTTTTGCAGACAAAAGCAATCGGGGAAATTCGAAAATGGCATCAGTCTTGTGGGAACATCTGAAGAGAAGCTTCAATTTATAAAAAGACTGGTACGAACCTACCACTATTCCAAAAAAGATCCCCGTAAATTCGCCTCTTGTTCGAATAGCGATTAAGACCCTTCTAAAAGATTAACCGGATGTCGGCTATGAGCTATCAGCCATGAGCTATGAGCTTACTACAGTTCAATGCTCTCGCCCGGATTCATAACGGCTACCTTGGATTGGGTTTCTTTTTCCACTCTGATCGCCCAGGCTTGGGGATCCTGGTTGATGACTTCAAAGGTGTTGTAATGAATGGGTACGACCTTCCCGGGTTCGATGAGTTTAACAGCCCGCAGGGCGTCATCGGGGCCCATGGTAAAATTATCTCCGATCGGCAGAATGGCCAGGTCGATACCTTCCTCACCAATGAGCTTCATGTCGTAAAACAGACCGGTGTCGCAGGCGTGATAAATTTTTTTGTCGTCGATGTAGAACAAAAACCCGCAAGGATTGCCGCCGTAGGAACCGTCGGGCAGCATCGAGCCGTGCTGGGCAATTGTCAATTTGACCCGGCCCCAGGGATAATCAAACCCGCCGCCGATGTGCTGGGAATGGACATTTTCAACCCCCTGGCCCGACATCCAGTTTTGGATTTCGTGGTTGCATATCACCATGGCCCCGGTTCGTTTGGCAATTGGCACACTGTCGCCGACGTGATCGCCGTGGCCGTGAGATACCAGAATATAATCGGCCTGGACATCTTCAGCCGTCACGGGCGAAAGGGGATTGCCGGTAATGAAGGGGTCTACTATGAGTCTGGCTTTGTCGGTTTCTATTAAAAAACTGGCGTGGCTGTACCATGTGATTTTAATGGGCATCTGAAACCTCCTTTGGCAATAGGTTAGGGCAATTAAACAGGTCGAAAATGTAACTGGATTTATATCATAATAATATAATTCCGCAAAGTGATCTGGAAAAGGTTCAGGGTTCAGAGGTTAGGGGTTCAGAGTTCGCAGTTGCAATTTGTGGTACGGCAATATTCTTTAGTTTCTTCGCTGTAATTTGAAAAAAAGATTGAGAAAGGCGGATAGGGCGGTGTGCTTGCATCCCGCACCCTCCATAGTCAGTTTATCACTCACCCGATATAACGGTCGGCATTGAGTCCGACCCTATTTTATATTACGGGTACAAGTGGTAGTCCGATAAAGTTCAGAAATGCCCTAACCTTTGAACCTCTGAACGTTGAACCCTGAACCTTTAATTTTTTTCTTTGACTAAATAGATGGCTGGCAAACTGACCACCGTTACCGCTCCCTTAACAATGACATTGGCAAAAAAGATAGACCAGACCACATCATGGGGAAACGAAAATCCAAAGGCACCCCAGCAAAAAATCAGGCTATCGACCGGAATGCTGACGGCATTGCTGGACAGTACCCGCATCCATTGGTATTTTTCAGTGATGCGGTTTTGCCAGAGATGGTAAATTTCGGTGTCGAGCAATTCGCTGATCACTTCAGCGGCGATACTGGCGATGACGATGCGCCAAACCGGTCCCAGTACGGCAGCAAATTCCCGGCCCAATCCCCAGGACGGATCCTGGGGCAGCCAGGCGGTGAATTGGAAAAAAAAGGCCATGAAAAGGTTGATGCCCGCGGCTAAAATGATAACCTGGCGGGCCACCTGCTTGCCGAGGCGCTTGTGAACCAGATCCCTAATGGTGAAGGTCAACGGATAGATGAAAGTGCCGGCATCCATGCTGAAACCGGCAATCAGGGTAATTTTCAGGCTGGCAATATCAGACAGCAATTGCGCGGCGATATATAGCGAGATGACAACGATTCCAACGGTCGGAATGGTTGATAACTGCTTCTGATTGGGCGTAGCAACCATTTACAACATTTTTTCTATCTGGGCATCTTTCTTTAAATTATTGACATACTCTTTGGCGGCTGTTTCAATCTTTTCAGCCTTCAGGCGCTGCGCTATTCTATCTTTGACATCGGCATAGGCCATTGTCTGCTCGGGCTTTTTATCATAGACCTTTATCAAATGGTACCCGAAGCGGGATTCGACCAGACCGCTGACTTCGTTGATTTGCATTGAAAAGGCGGCATCTTCAAAAGGCTTGACCATCTGCCCGCGCCTGAAATAACCTAAATCGCCTCCCTTGGGGGCGCTGGGTCCCTCGGAATATTCCTTGGCCAATTCGGCAAAATCGCCGCCGTCTGTCAGCTTTTTACGGATGTCTTCGATTTTTTTTCGGGCAGCCGCTTTGGCGGCGTCATCGGCGGTGGGTTCGATCTTGATTAATATATGACTGGCCTTTACCTGCTCCGATTGTTTAAAAAATTGGGGGTTGTCGTCATAGAAGGTTTTGGTTTCTTCGTCTGTAACGACGATGCTGTTGGCGACCTTCTGATCAATCAGGCCCCGGATGGCCAGCCCACGCTGGATTTGCGTTTTGACTTCTTCCTCGGTCAGACCCATACTGGCCAAAGCCTTATTGAACTCTTCTTCATTTGGAAAGCGCTTCTTGATGCCCGCCATCTGGTCATTAACTTTCTGCTCGTCGATTTTAATGCCGGCTTTTTGGCTTTCCTGGTACAGGACCTCACGTTCAATGAGCCCTTCCAGAACGTCCTTTTTCAAAGCTGCTGTCTGCTCTTCGGATATCTGCTGCCCCTGTCGGGAAACGCGTTCGAGGTGAACCTTTAGTTCTTTGTCGAAATGGGCCTGGGTGATAACAACGCCGTTTATAACCGCCACTTTTCCCCCGGCGGGATTTTTATCCGCTGCCATGGCCGGAAGAGAAAACAGCACTGTGATTAAAATCGCAGTGATTTGTAAAAGTTTCCTGCTGTTAGCAAACTTCATTGAAATGGTTCCTTTCAAAGTTGGTGTAAAAAAAAAGACTCAACAGAGTCTATCCTAAGAGAAAAATCGTTGCTCCGATCGGCGCGGACTGCGGTCGTATTCGGTGTATTTATATTTACGGTGTGTTCGGTATTTAAACTGACTAATTCTAACACAGTATTAAAAAATATCAATGGCCAATTGCTGGAAATGCGTAAAGTTCTGCTGAAGTGGTTTAAAAGTATCGCCTGATGTGGACAAGCCTGAGGCTAGTTCTAAAATTTCCTCCCAGCAGCTCATAGCTCACAGCTGATAGCTCATGGTAAAAATGGATTTCAATCCTTTAGACTATCAGCCATGCGTAGGGTCGGCCACCGTGCCGACCAAAATGCAGTGAGTTGACGGGAATATAGGCGGGCACGGTGGCGCCCTACTTTAAGCGAAGCGCCATTTTAAACTATCCGCTATGAGCTATGAGCTATTTCCAGCTTTCCGTACCAGCAAATTCCACTCGGCATCCACCTGCTGCTGGATTAAATCCAAATCCGAATCCGACAGGTGATTGAATCGGCCCTGGCTTGTAAAGTAGGGGTTCACTTTGCGGCCGCCTTCGAAATTCAGGGTGTAGTGAATACCGCCCTCTACTTCGTACAGCGGGAACACATTGGTTTGAACTGCAAGCCTTGCGATTTTAACCGACATTTCCGATCCGATCCGCCAGCCGGTGGGGCAGGTGGCCAGGACATGAATGAATCTTGAGCCGCCTTTCATCTCGCCTGCTTTTTTGAATTTGCGCATCATATCTTCCGGATAGCCAATGCTGGCGGTGGCGGCATAGGGAATGCGGTGGGCGGCCAATGCCTCCATGATGTTTTTTTTACCGGTCTTTTTCCAATTATCGGCCGGTGTGGTGGTGGTCCGGGTGCCGTAAGGGGTGGCCGAGGAACGTTGAACGCCGGTGTTCATGTAAGCCTCATTGTCATAGCAGACAAAGATGCAATCCTCGTTGCGTTCCACGGCGCCGCTCAGTGATTGAAACCCGATGTCGAACGTCCCGCCGTCTCCGGCCCAGGAAAGGATGGTGGTTTCGGTATCACCCCGCATGTCAAGGGCTGCCCGCAGTCCGCTGGCGGCCGCACCGGCAGTGGCAAAGGCCGTGTGCAGGATGGGGACCTGCAGCGCGCTCTGGGGATAGGGTCCGGCGATAACCCCCCAGCAGCAGGCCGGAATAACCACCATGGTTTTTTCGCCCAGGGCCTGGAGGGCAAACTTCATGGCAATGGTGGCGCCGCATCCGGGACAACCCAGATGCCCGGGATTCATCAAATCTTCGTACTTCAAGATACCGGCATTCTTACTTAGCATTGGGACCTCGTTACTGGAAAATATTTGAAATTCACCGCAGAGGCGCAGAGAACACAAAGAAAATCATTACCTTTTATTTGCCTTTGAGAGGAAGGCAAATAAAAAATGGAAATTTTCTTTGCGCTGCTCAGCGCCTCTGCGGTGAAAAACATTACTGCAAATACGCCCTTGAAACTAAGAAACCACTTAGCTGAGTTCGGCTTAGTTGCTCCATGATTCGACGGTTTCCTGATTAAGCCCGATCCAGATGGTGTCTGAATCGGGGGCTGCCCTATTTTGGGTATGGTTGTAGATTTCAACCAGGGTGTCCGGGGTTATATCACGCCCGCCCAGCCCGGCAACATAGCCGAAAACCTGGGGATGCGGCTCCTGGTTGCACAGGGCGGCCCGGATTTCCTGGGCAAAAATGCCGCCGGCACCAAAAGAGATATTGCGGTCAATAACCGCAATTTTGGGTGCGGATTTAAGATGCCGGCAAATGAGATCCGCTGGAAAGGGCCGAAACAATTTGAGCTTGAACAGACCGACTTTTTGGCCCTGGGACCTGAGATCTGCTATCACCTGTCGGCAGGTACCGGTCACGGTTCCGGTGGTAACCATGATGATTTCAGCATCTTCGCAATGGACGGCTTCAACCAGGCCGTGGGTTCGATTAAATATCGTTTCAAACTCTTTTTCTATCTGTACCAGGCGGCGTTGGGCTTCCTCCATGGCCAGCTGGGTGTTGTAGCGCATCTCCATGTAGGCTGCCGGTGTCACCAGCTGATTGACGGCACAGGGGTGGGCCGTATCCATCCGGATCCGGGGGCAGGGCGGCGGCAGGAATCGGTCCACCATTTCCTGATCGGGAACATCGACGGGTTCAAAGGTGTGGGAAAGATAAAAGGCATCCAGTACCACCATGACCGGCAGATTGACCGCTTCGGCCAGACGGAAGGCCTGCAGGGTGGTATCCAGGGCTTCCTGGCCGTCTTCGCAGTAAAGCTGGACCCAACCGGTATCGCGCTGGGCCAGGCTGTCGGTCTGGTCGGTCCAGATATTCCATCCCGGTCCCAGGGCGCGGTTGACTTCGGCCATCACTATGGGCAGCCGGGCGGCCGAAGCCCAGTGCAGCAGCTCGTGCATGTAGGCCAGCCCGTGGGAGGAAGATGCCGTAAAGGCCCGCGCACCGCCGCTGGCAGCACCGATCACGGCCGCCATGGCTGAATGTTCGCTTTCGACATTGATAAAGCGGGCATCTAGGGTGCCATCCGAGCAGTGTTGCGATAAGGCCTCCACAATATGGGTCTGAGGCGTAATGGGATAGGCGGCAATCACCTGGACTTTGGCCAGACGGGCGGCCTCCGATACCGCGTGACTGCCTTCTATGACCTTTTTCATTTGATTTCCTCCTCCAGCGCCATGGCGTTGCGCGGACATTCCGTGGCGCACACACCGCATCCCTTGCAAAAATCCATGTTGATCGACCGCCGGGCTTTATCAACCATCACCGCCATTTCCGGGCAATAAAGACGACAGTAGTCGCAGGCGGCACAGATCCCGCAGTTAAAACAGCGTGCAGCCTCGTCTCTGGCGGCCGCGTCATCCAGGGTTGACACGATTTCGCTGAAAGATCGCATGCGTTGACCGGCATCAAGGGTTGCCGGGATGCTCCGGGCTGCCGGTTGAAAATAGTCGGTAACGATTTCATCATAGCCGACAATATGAGCCGTGCGGTTTTTACGATCCTTTTCCAGGTAAACATCCATGGACAGTGCCGGCCCGTCACCGACCTTGCAGCCGGCAAGCCTTTCTTCAATGGTATCCATGCCGTGTTTAAAATAGGTGTCCAGCGCCATGGCCGCCTGCTTGCCGGAGGCGATGGCATCGGTGACACTTTTAATCGGGCTGGTCAGATCACCGCCGTATATCAGGGGAGTCTTTTGATCTAAGAAGCGGCAGTGGCTTAATAGCAGGGAGTTGGTTTCTTCTGATTCGGGAAACTGCCAGGGGTCTTCGGCCACGGCCCCGATGGCGACAAATATATTTTGAACCGTGATGGTTTCGGTGCCTTCTCCGGCCGGGATAACCCGGGCCCGGCCGCCGGATTCTTTTTTGCTGACCTTCATCTTTTGTAAGGTAAGTTCATAGCCGGGCGTGGAGGAAGACGCATCACCGGCGGTTTCCCGGATGCGAATCGGCGTAACCAATTCCATGATGCGAACCCCCTCCTCGACAGCCATGGCAACCTCGGGCTCAAAGGCCAGCATGTCTTGAATGCGGCGGCGGTAGACAATCAGTGGCGCCGCCCCCAGGCGGGTCAGCGAGCGGGCTACATCAATGGCGGTGTTGCCGCCCCCGATAATCGCTGCAGTTCCAAAATACGAGATTTTTTCGCCGACACCCAGTCGATTCAGAAATTCCAATCCGTCGGCGGAAAATTCTTCCCCTATAATATTCAGCATGAAGGATCGAGCGTACCCACAGCCAACAAATAATCCATCATAGTCCTTTTTAAAACTTTCCAGGAAGGTTTCGGTTACCGAAGACTCACAGTGAATGCGCACCCCGGCATTTTCAATGCGCTTGATTTCATGCTCCAAAATATCGCGGGGCAGGCGATAGGCGGGTATACCCCAGCGCAGAAGGCCGCCGGGTTCCGCCGCGGCTTCAAACACATCGCAGCCATATCCCAGGCGGGCTAGAAAGTAAGCGGCCGCCAGTCCCGCCGGACCCGCACCGGCGATGGCCACCTTTTTGCCGGTGGACGGCCTGGTGTCAAAGTCGGCTGTGAATTGACCGGTGATGGCCGCATCACCCAGGAATCGTTCAAGATGGTGAATGGCGATGGGGTCATCCATCTTGGCCCGGTTGCAGGCGCTTTCGCAGGGGTGAAAACAGACCCGCCCGCAGACGGCCGGCAGGGGGTTTTCATCTAAAATTGCCTGCCAGGCATCTTTTAACTGTCCCCGGGAAGCCAGCATTTCAATCCGCGGAATATCCTGGCCCACCGGGCAGGCCGCACTGCAGGGCGCGGTCTTTTCTTCATATTTGGGATGGAAAAACCGCCAGGACCCGGTTTTGTTCACCGCGGTGGATATGCTGGAATGCGGAATGAACAGCGGGAGCTTTTTATCAATAATCGAATCTTTCATTAATTTGCACCTGGTAGTAAAGCCTTAAAGAAAGAATTAAGTGATTGATTTTTAATTGGTATATTGAATTTTCACCGCCCGCTTCGCTCGAGACGCAGAGGACGCAAAGTTAATTTTACTTTTCACTTTCTGTTGAGAGGACAGAAAGTGAAAGGCACCAGCCCTTCGGGCAATAACCTGACGAGTGCCTAAATTGTACTTAATACGTTGTTATATCCATAAACCCATTGAATGAAAGCCTTAAAGGGCATTTGCTGGGAGCAGAAAGTCCCGTCTGATTTTTCCTCTCAAAAAATCAGACCAAAATAATATACTCTGCGTCCTTTGCGCCTCTGCGGTGAGAACTTTTTGGTTCAATTTACCAATCCAATGATCTCTACATTTTCATAGGCTTGTTTCGACGCCTGGATGTTTTGCTCCGGTTTGATGGGAATGTCTTCTTTAATGGCCTCGGATATCATATCTAACGGCGGCATCTTTAGCATACGTGCAAATGCACCTATCATGGCCGTATTGATAATGGGATGGGTGCGGGTGCCCAGCCCATTTTGGATGGCGATGCTTGTGGCATCCACGCTGGCCAGGTTAAAACCGGAAAAGGCACCCCGGTTGGCCGGTGGTCCCGGGCTGTTTATCAGAATCCAGCCCCCCGGTTTCAGCCCGGCGGTAACATCAACGGAGTCCAGCAGCTTGACATCCTGGACGACCGCATGGTCGGGGGTGTAAACATTGCAGCGCAACAGTATTTTTTCCGTGTCCAACCGCAAATAGGCTTCCACCGGCGCCCCCCGTCTTTCCACCCCGAAAACGGGAAAGGTCTGAACATAATAGCCGGCACTGAAAAAGGCTTTGGCCAGCAAAATCGAGGCCACCACCGTTCCCTGCCCGCCGCGACCGTGAAAACGTATTTCCTGCATGGTAGAAACCTTCGGTTTGGTTGATTAGTTAGTTTTAGTTAAATAGAGAAATAGAAAATTAGTCAAATAGTCTGATACACTGATAGTCAGTTAGATTGAAATCCTATTCACCTGTTTAACTATTCAACTAATCTACTATTGAACTAATTTTTCCGATTATCCAATCCCATGACCTATAACCTAAAACCCATAACCTGCCAGGTTTTTATATTACATATCCACTGGCCTGTCAAAACTCCTATCCCGGTCTAATATTCAACTGGTGTGAGCGGCATCTTGCCGCGCTGACCATGATAAACCGAATCATGTTGCGTATGTGGAATCAATTATGACAAATTTGTAATTACTATGCCTTACAACTCACAATTCTGTAATAATTATACGCATAAGCAAAGATGCCGAAGATATGGGATCGAATGATAACATACTAATATTATCAATATAAAAATTTAATTCAATCAGGAAAAGTCTCTGGCACAATAATTGTACTATATAATTATGGAAACTTATATCATCCAAAAGGGATAATGGGGGAATGGAGATGGATACTGATCTATCATGTGCTGAAAGAATGGTGGTTGAGAATACGAATACCGGCCTGCAAAAATGTGATTCCTGCAACCGGGAGCTCAGGTCTTCCGAGGAATGGGTCTGCAGTGATCATCGCATTATTTGCGATATCTGCTACCGAAATTTATTGGCCCCCAATAGGAAAATCAATTTTCAGGATTGATTCGGATCCGGCTTTACTTTTTTACTCTTTATCTTTACCAGCCTGGCGTGTTTCAGTTTTAACCTCCTCCGAACACGAATCCCGAATTCCGCACTCAGTAACGCGCAACCTGCAACTCACTACTATCAACACGTTTTTTGCAACCCGCAACCCGTAACACGCAACGCGTAGTTCGCAACCCGTAAAACCTACCCCATATACTTTGACCGGATCTGTCACAGCTGCGTGATAGACTGATGATATAAAATCAAAGGAGGCATTATTATGGGGCAGGTGATCGATATTTGTTCACGCCTGGATTTGGAAGAAAATCAATGGGGTGAGTCCGATTCTAATGGCTGCCAATTCATAGAATACGACCCACCAATTCAAGCTGTGGTTAGTTTTTGAGTTCGATACGGTTGAACCTGAGTATTGGCATAAAAAAACACAAAATTACAACTTTACAAATTTAGTAAAATATTATATTAATCGAATAATATTGAGATAAAAAGGAGGTGATTGCACATGGCTATGCTGAAGGTTAAACAGGTCAATAAGCAGGGTCAAATCTCTATCGGCAAAAAGTATGCAGGCAAAAAAGTTCGAATCGATGAATATCCTGATGGTACAGTAGTTTTGGAACCAGTTGAGATAATTAGTGAATTTGAAATGAAACTACTTAAAAGCAAGGCCTTTCAGGACCGGTTTAAAGCATTCGACCGTTGGGAATCGGATAACGAACCCGCAGAAACGGACCTCTCCGCTCTGGAGGAAAAACTTGAAAATTGACCTGAACTTTCCGGATTTCCAAAATGATCTTTTCAAACTCGAAAAGAAGGAACTCTATGCCCTACTTAAGACGTTGAGGGCTCTGTCAAGGATGGATTTTGATCAGTTCAGATCTTCCTCTGGCCTAAACCTGGAGCAAATAAGAAAAACGAAAACCCGAAAAGGCAATCCCATCTACTCAATACGTATCACCCGCTCTTTCAGGGCCATTCTCTCAATTGAGGGTGATTACCTGCGTTTCATTTCCCTGCATCCTGACCATGATTCAGCCTACAAGAGATAGAGCTACTTCTGATCACGCAAACCATTTGCGGCCGTCAACTTTGAGCCAGGTTCGGCCGACGGTTCTTTCGACTCTGATTTCAAGTGTCTGCGGATCGAAAAAATAGGTGAGATAGCAGTGGAGTCGGGGATCTGACAGCACATCCGGGTTGAAGATCACCATATTGGTTCCTTTGGTTCGCGACGAGGGCGCCAACAGCCCCGGATGGCCCTCTGTGTTCATTCTCTGGCCGATTTGTTGGGTGAATCCGTGGTTATCGGCCACCAGTTCAGGAAAAGAGTTTTGCTTGCCCCTGAGATCGATCAGGATTGCGCGGCATTTAACTTTGTAGACAGCCCGCTCACGGACAACCACCTCGTCGAGGCCTTCGACGGCACGCTCCGCTTTGATCATGTGAAAGCCGGTTTCAAATACCGTGGTTTTCATCTCGAGAGATCCGTACCACACGCCGTAGGTTCCGTCACCGAAGCGGGTGAACAGGTAGGGTTCGTTTTTAAACGGATACTCGATAATCGACCGGGTATAATAAAAACCCCGCTGAATAATTTTGGGGTCCCGCAGAACCGATTGTTCTTTCACCCGCATTTCCGCTTCGGCCGCAATGGCCGATGCCTTCTCATCCCCGTCGGTCAGATCATCGAACAGGTCCTCTGATTCTCGCAGGGTGGTGATATTTCGGTAGGGTTGACCGGTATAGTCAACTGTTTTGTCAAATAGCGTCTTTGGGGCGGCCATCACATACCCCGCAGAAAATCAAGGTATCTTGCGACCCGGGCAACTCCAATCAGTCCCTGGTATTTCATGATGTCCAGCGGCCGCTGATCGTCTAATATCCGGTTGCGGCGTTTGATCCAGGTGTACCGAATATTTTCATTGTGCGGGTAAAGAAGTCGCAGGCTTTTGTGGATGGCAAGCAGCCAGCCGATTCGATCGAGCATGTCCCGGGAAGACGGCACCGCTCCGCCGCTGCGATACTTTGAAATCTGTGCCCGGCTGGTTCGACTCAGACCCAGAAGCTCGAGTTGATCCGCGGTGGTAATATTCCAGAGCTCAAACAGGCGGGTTACCATCAGGGCCAGCTTTTTTCTGGCTTCGCCGCTTTCAATGTTAATGTGGGTTTCTTCTGCAACCCGGGCCACAGCAGGCATTTTAGATGTCTTCCTTTGCATGCGTTATTATAAACACTTATTGTTTATTATGCAACAGTCTATTTTGGTTTCGCTTGTAGTCGGCCATCTCTTTATAAAGCGACAACGACCAGCGGTGAAAGGGGGCCTCTTTGTCGGGTTCTACCTTTAGCACTTGCATCAGGCATTTTTTTGCCGCAGCGCTGTCCCGGTAACCCTCCCATAGAATCTGGGCTTTTAAGAAAAGGGCTTCGATATAATTGGGGGCGGCGGCCAGGACTTCATCGACGCATCCGAGGGCCAGGTCATGGCGCTGGCTCATTTTGTGGAACCGGGCCTGGCTGATGTTGCCGATGAATTGATCCCGCATGGTCCGGTCGAGCCGGCCCGTGCCGTAAAGAATATTGACCGAACCGTCCCCAATACCATCGGAAAGAAACTCCACTGCAAAAGCGGCAAGAATGCTTCCCGGCAAAGCCATTAACACACCTTGCAAACCGCCAATCACCCACCCGAGCAAGGCGCAGGCCGGGGCCAGGCGCACGGCGATTATTATCAAGCGCGTCTGGGTGACCGAATTACCATCTCGAGGCTGCTTTTTAACTGTTGAAGTCATCATTTTTTCCTTTTGTCTGGATTTGCAATTAATAGATTCGCCCGTAAGTTGGCCCCACCATGGCCGCGCAGGGCGGCCCAGTTTCGGAGAACCATTGGTTTCTGGATGCCGGATCAAGTCCGGCATGACGGGCAGAAATTAAGCATTTTTTTGAATTGCAGCACAGTCTGCTTCGCGGGAAAGACAACATTAGAATAAAAAATTTCTCGGGCCCATCGGTTGATTAAATTATTAACTAAACAATACCACGGGGGTGTGACAGATATGGTCACAGATCTATTTTTTGACGAATTTTATTTTTGGGGAACTCGATAGGGATGAAAGACGGCCGTGAAATTTCCAGTCAGGCGCATCCCTATTTGATGAAGGCGAAGGTCAGAAAAGAACATACGACGGAAGGTGGGGGTATACTACTTACGCCTCTATAAACTCACCATTTTCGATTTGTTTGGATATCAAATTTTTATCGCTGTCAAACTTCATTTCGACGTGTATCTGATTGGGACAGCCAACTCCGTAAATTTTCTTTTTCAAAAAATAGGTGACGCTGCCGTCTTCTTCGAAATTTTGCGACAAATCCCAGGATTTATTGATAAAGAGATGGAACTTATCGTCACATTCACTGCAGCGAACATCTAAGAAAAAGCCTTCTGATGAGGGGTGGGAAGTACCTTTGCCAAAAATTTTTCCGGCCAGTTTTTTAAACATTGGCAACCTCAATTTAAATTTAAATTTGAAAGGGTAAAAATGTAATGGATTTTATGGTTTAGCCGACTTACTATCCAGATAATCAAAGATGCAGGAGCCCGGTTGATTTTGCTTTTAAGACTGCTATGGGGAAATTGGCTGATTTTTACCCCCGCTGGCCGATTGAACTGGCGGTTGAATGGACCGGTTTAGGAGGTACGGGTAAATTGACAACTACACAATTGATACCTACTCTCGTTTTTGAAGTTTTCTCAACCGTCATGTGATGGGGTCTTTTTATTGCAATGCATGGGATATTGGATAACTGTATTTTCAGGAGCCCTCTGGACCACTTTGGAGAAAAAGTTATGTCACTTAAAGATTTTTTTCGGTTTCCGGCAGCGCGGCTGTCTCGACGGATTGCGCTCTGGGTCTTTTTTAGCGTTATTTTAATTGAAACCCTGATTTTTATACCGTCTTACAAGAACCGCGAAAAAGAGCTCCTTTCCCAGCTCAAAGATATTTCAGCTGCCCGGGTGGCTCTAATTATGGATATTGTCAGGCCGGATGCATCGGATGAGGAACTTTTTGAGCATATCCAAAAGCTTCGAAACGACAAGATCGTCATCGGCGGTGCCCTTTATAGCGCGGATGGAAGAAAAATCGGCGAATTCGGCGAAATGCCGGAATTGATGATTGCCGACGTCCTGCCGGCCGGGATGACTTTCATGCTAAGCAAAGACGGTTCCCGCTATGACATTGCCTGCTCACCGGTAGAGCTTCAACGAGATTATCGCCTGATTCTTCGCCATGATTCAACATCCATCGATGCGGGGCTATTTGCCTTTTTTCTTCGGATCTCCGGTCTGGTGGTGATTATTTCCCTGGTTGTAACGGTGGGCACCTGGCTGACATTGCGCTGGATTGTGGTTAATCCGATTTTGAATTTAAGACAGGACCTGGTCCGGGCCGGGGAAGCCCTCAGTAATGATCAGCAGACCCCTGAGTTTCTCTCCGCCACGATTCAACGCAACGATGAACTGGGCGAGGTGATCGGGGCATTCAGGCGGATGTACCGGCGGATTTCCGAGGCGATTAACAGGCGCAAGCAGGTCGAGGAAGCCCTGAAGACAAGTTTTGAACAGGTTGAGGCCTATTCCCAGGAACTCAACAATGAGCTGGAAAAAGGCCGGCAGATGCAGATCAATTTTTTGCCCAACCAGCTGCTGCAACTGCCGGGTTGGGAAACCGCGGCCTATTTCAAACCGGCCCGGCAGGTGGCCGGTGACTTTTACGACGTCTTTCAGCTTCCCGGGGGCAGCATCGGCCTGGTGATTGCCGACGTATGCGACAAGGGTGTCGGGGCGGCCCTTTTTATGGCGCTGTTTCGCAGTCTGATCCGGATTTTTTCAGGTCAGACCTCATTAGACGGCCTGCCGCTTACCTGTAGCGAGGTATTGTCCGATGAGATGGATGATCTTGCCGACAATCCATCCGTTGATCCGACCCATGCCACGGCGCTCAAGGCCATTCATCTTACCAACGATTACATCGCCTTGAATCACGGCGATCTTGCCATGTTTGCCACCCTGTTTTTCGGGATTCTGGACCCGGACTCGGGCAAGCTGAGTTATGTTAACGGGGGCCATGAACCGATATTCGTGGTTGGGCCCGGCGGGGGTGTTAAAGAACGTCTTGCCGCCACCGGTCCGGCGGTGGGTGTCGAGCCCAAAATCAATTTTAAAATTCGGCAAAGCCGCCTGGAACCGGGTGATATCCTGCTGGGGTACACTGATGGCGTGGTTGAAGCCAATGCGTCCGACGGTGAATTTTTTACCATGGCGCGTCTGGTGACAACATTAGACGCCCCGGCACCCTCGGCCGCCGACCTGCTCGATCGCATTGCCGGCAGCGTTGAGAAACACATCGGCGAGGCGGATCAGTTTGATGATGTGACAATGCTTGCCATCCGTAAAATCCCTGGGAAGTGATTTCAAAATCTCGCCTTAGTCCCAAACTCTGCGTTGTCCTGCATAGCTGGATGATGCATCTATCTTAATTTTTTAGGTGCACCTTTCTTCGATTTGAAATGCTCACGAATAAATAGGTTGTCCGTTAAGCCCGTTGGCCCGTTTGCCGGTTTAAATCGGAATAAGTCCTTTTATAACGGGCTAACTGGTAACGGGCTAACCGGCAAACCTTAACTTAGTCTTTTTGCAGGACATATCCCAGCCAGGTTTGGTTGGGATTGATTTTTGATGGTTGACGGAAAAAGTCGATGACCGGCAGGTTCTGGGATTGAAACACATCGCGCAGATCTTCATCCTGCCACAGGTAAAATTGGCGGCCATCCGGGTCTGTAAAGATACCTTTGCCCTGCTTCATGGTGATCAGCAGGAATCCGTGCTTTTTCAAAGCCCGGCAGATGGTTTTGAGAACTTTGGAAAATTGTGATCGGGGCAGGTGGACCAGGGTGCCGATCAGCAATAGGGCGTCGGCTGACAATTTTGCAAAGTCGTAGGTTTCAAAATCAGCTTCGATAATCCGACAGGCGGTATGTGTGCGCGCCAGGCCGGCAAGGCCGCTGGAGCGTTCCAGGCCAATGACATCGTACCCACGGTTTTTCAGCCAGAGAATATCACGGCCCGAGCCACAGCCGACATCCACAACGGTGTTACCGGATTCCAGATGGACGGTCAGGGTGTTCAAAAAGGAGGAGGGGTCTACCCAAAATGTTCTATCGTGGTAGACTTGAAATTGATGCTTATAATAATCCGACATGGTTGCGCTGGGATGCGGGTTAGCCCAGGTCCCTGAAAGCTTGTCTTAGATCCAGTTCCTCTCAGTATTTTAAATACAGCAGCCGTCTTCGATCTCCTCCGCATCTTCGCTCTGTTCTCACTCTGCGCTCTGGAATGCCAGTCGTCATCGCGTGCCGCCGCCGATCAACTCCAGATCGTGTTCCCCAGTTGTCGCTCGCGCGTCTGTCGTTCATGGCATCATTTCAGCTCGATTTTTCGCGGGGTAATAGGAATGGTTATTATTTATATTCAGGAGGTTACCTGATAACCTGAATCATTGCATTGGGGTCAATTAACCAATCCCTATACACTAATCAGACATCCCAAGACAAGAATAAATTTAGACTGAACAACGATTTCCCGGTATTGATTGGCGCAACTTTAAAAATTAATTAGCAATTCCGATCCAAAAAAATGTTGAATTTTTTTTTAGGAACCTTAAAGTTAAGCTTATACTAATTTAGGGGCACTGCCCCAATTGGAAAAATGAATTAAAAAGCCGAAAAATGTAAATTGCATAACGGGGTATTGATATGGACAACTGGATACCATTTGGCGAAGGGGAGTATCTGGTGGATCAGGCGCTGCTGGTGGCAACCGACGACCGTGCGGTAGCCGTCGACAATGTTGTTGTTGAGGTTTATGAAGATCAGCGTGGACATCGCCATTTGAAGGGCAGGGGGCGTATTCGCAATATCCTGATGATCGAGCTTTTAGAAGACAGCGACGATCTGGATCTGCTGCTGGATTTTGGAGATGAGTTTAAATTCATGCTTAAAGAGCCGATTCTTCAAGCCGGCAAGGTATTTTCACCGGATGCCAGATCCGTTCTTCAATTTATTCCCCAAACTCCCTGGCAGCAGATCCCGCCAGACGAATTTGCCGACTTGATGTCCCGTCTGAGGCTTCTCGCCGAATCTGACATCCCTTAGCTGATAGTTCATAGCTGACTTAATTCCTTGCCCGGGCTCCAAACGCTTTGATCTCGTCCAGGTACATCTTTATAATAGGAGAGATTTCGGGTGGTTGCCATTTCGTATGTTTGGGCTCTTCGGGCCAGGTGAAGGGGAGGTTGCATAATTGCCCCGGCGTCTGCGCCGTTTCCAGAAAGGAGAGGGCCGCTAAACGGTTCCGCGGGAATATCCCTGCCAATCCAGGCTCCCAGAGAAGGGGGCATAAAGCGAAAGCCTTGCACCACTTTGCCAGAAATTTCATCCATGGGATTTTCTTCCTTTTGGCTACCACTCACTGGTGAGTTTGCGGGCAACCGTACGCCAGTTGGAATTAATTTTGGCTGCGGCGTCCAGAGCAATTTCCAGATGGTTTTCCATGTATTCAGAGTAGATTTTTTTATACAGTGTTTTGTCCTTGATACCCCTTTTTTGCAGGGGCATATCGGAGACCAACATCACCGACCCGATCGGGACTTCGTAACGGTAAGCCACTGAAAAAAGGGTTGCCAGTTCCATCTCGATGGCCAGGATTCTCTGGGTTCTTAAATATTTGATAAACTCTTCATCATATTCCCACAGCCTTCGGTCAGTGGTGTAAACAATTCCGCACCTTGGGTTCAGGCCGACCTTGCGCACAGCGCCGATGCAATACAGGTTGACCGAGGAGGCCGGTATGGCGGGAAATTCATGGGGCAGGTAATGTCGACTGGTGCCTTCACCGCGGATGGCGGCCGAAGGGACCAGAAAGTCTCCGACCTGGAGAACATCGTCGATTCCGCCGCACATTCCCAGCATGATAACCGATTTGAGGTTGTCGAGATAGGCCAGGCAGTTAATAATAAGCGCCGCCTGGGGTGAGCCGATGCCAAAGTCAATCATCGTGCAGTTTTGGTCTTTGGCATGGACGATCCGAAAATTACCCTCGGAAGCCTTGCCATCGGTTTTTTCCTGGAAGCGCTTGATATACTGCTTGAAATTGGTGATCAGGACATGGTCACAAAAATCTTCCAGTTTGCTGTTTGTATACCGTTCCAGTGTCTGTCGAATGTATTCGTGTTCTTTCAGTGACATTCAGCTCTCCTGTTCAAAAACTCATCACATTCAGTCGCCGATTTAATTTGAGGTCATTTTGGATCTCCCTTTTAGAGTCTTCATCCAGCGTAAAGACACGTTCCGTACCCGGAGGAAATGATTCCTCCTGCGCCTCGTTTACTTTATTGGAAAGCGGTGTGTAATAAAAGGCCAGTTTCATTTTGCCTTCTAATTCAAAAAGTTTGAGCTTTATTTTAATACCTTGATGTTTCCATCTATGGATTGTTTGCCGGGCTTTCATTTTCAGGGTGGTTTTAGGGGGGCCGAATTTTTCACTGATATGCTCTTTAACCCTCTCAAATACGGTAAAAGTATTGACCTGGATGTAGGTTGCAAAGAATTGACCCTTGTAGAACCCGTAAATGACCGAGGGATTTTCGACTTCAAAAACGGTGTAGACTTTAGCCGGGTTTTGGTAATAGGCAACATCACCCTTGCCCGATATTTTCTTAAACTTGGGCAATTCGGAAATATTGGTCCCCCATTTGACGCCCAGAAAACTTTCATTCAAATCGGCGGCGTGTAATCCGCCGGTGAGTATGAAAAAAAATGCCATACCATAGATGACGATCTTCAGTTTACCCATGTTATTGTCCCTTAAATACCTGGATTGGCTAAATTAAAAAATGCCTAAAATGCGCTAAAATGCCTAAAATGCCTAAAATTGATGTGTCGCTTCGCTCCGTCTTTTTTGAAACAAGCCGATGGTTGCGCTTTTGGTGTCAGAAATTCGAATAAATATTCACACACCGCACGTTTCTAATATTACACAATCACTCGTTCGACCCCGGAGCATTCGACGGGCAGAATACCTCAACTTTAGGCACTTTAGGCATTTTGCAATTTAAGGCATTTTTTGAGCAGCTCAAAAGTCAGCGTTAAGTATATTTTACCACTAATGCACCAAAATTACTATCCAAGGATATAATTCAGCGCTTAGCTGCTCAATTAAGTGTATTTGAGACTCAGCGCACTGAGCCTGGTTATATATTCTTTTTGATGGATTAGACCAATTTGATTTTTGATTTCTAGCAGGGAAGACCTTATATAGGGCCGGATATCAATGCCCCTTGAATTCAGTTCCTCTTCATTGGCTCTATCAATTATAAGAACGCTGTAATACGTTGTTAAGGCCCTTACTTTTGGACTTCGTCTTAACAAATAGCTGCGTCCGCCAAGGGTGTTCAATATATAGCCGGCATATTCATACAGGGCAGTCATGGAAGGGCGCCCTTTTAAGGTCGCTTTGCCGCCATCGTCCATGGTAAACCACTGAAAAAAAGTTTTCATTACCGTTTCAATCACTTCGGACTCGTTTTGTAAAATTTGTTTGGTGAGCAGCACCCGTTTTTTACCCATAACCCGGTAGAAATGGGCGACATTGCGAACCATGTTGTAGAGCGAATCCATTTCACCAACGATGATGGGAGGCTTGGCCGATAATTTTTCAACAGCGATTTGGTATTGCAAATAGCTCCCGCCTGCCAGGTTGAGGGATTGGATATACGGTCGCTTGTCCAGATAGGTGAAAAATGCTGCGATCTGGCGTTCTGTCACAACAATTTCCGAGGGCTTTTCGGGGAGTGTCGGCGTTGCTTCTTCCTGCCGGGTTTCCTCTTTTTCTTCTGTACCAAAAACTTTTGCTAATTTTTCTTCGGGAACGTTTTGCCCCTTAACATCGGTCAACTCCAGCTTCAGCTCGGAGACCTCCTGCTCCAATTTATTCGCTTTGCCCTGCCAGGCTTCCTGTTCCTTTTGAACCGCTTTTTCCAGCTTACTCTGGTGCCATCCGGAGATTTTGCTGAATATGAAAAAGCCGCTCACGACAAGTATTATCAGGGCTACGACTATTTTGGCTGTTTTATCCATTTTGAATCAAATGCCTCCATCTTGTTCGGCGTATACGATACGCGAGTGTTGCATGGGAACCTTAAGAAATCTGGAATGCGAGTACACTATTATAAAACAGATATGGCCCTAAAAGGCAATAGGGAATGGGATAAATGCTATTTCCAGGAGCCGGCCGATTTAAGAGTGGATTTGGTTCTCGTAAGCGCAATGGTGTGGGGTCCGAAATGCAGTGAACCGCCTATCTCGGCGGCGGCGGGATCCCAGTGATAGCCCGCGCCGAGTGTGGTGTCCAGTTGATTAAAGAGGTCTGTGTCATTTTCCCAGCCATCGAGGGATATTTTAAGATCATACCAGGTCAAAGTTTCCCGGATGTTGAGTTCCTGGATGGCTGATTCGAGAGCTTTTTGATAGGCAGTATCGGATAAGGAAGTGAATCGATGAATGGCTACCGAGAATATCACTCCCATACGTACTTTAGGTTTTCTCCTTTTAGCCGCTGGCTCCGGCTTTAATTTCGATCCTTCTTTCCGGAATAGACCGGCGTTCATCGCCCTCTCTTCTTTCGGGAAAATAGTGCGAATAGTTGAATTGTCGCCTTTCAATCCCCAGCCGACGACCGCCATTGTCAATATCGTAAACTGGGTTTTTTCCAGATAAGACGCGTTCTTTCCTCATCCGCATATTGTTTACCATTTCATGAAAATCAGACAATTTGTGCCTCCTGTGAGGTATAGCTCTATCTTTCTTGTTTGAAAATTTTGCCGCAGGAGATCGTTGAAGTAGAATCAAATTTCCTGCATTTCTTATCAAGTTTGAGTTAGCAAAAATCGTGCAAGGTTTGATAAAAAAATATTAATATTAATATCAATCAATTACCGCGACACATGTTTGTGAAAAGAATGATTCCTATGAAAAACATTTCCCAAAATTTGGGAAACTGATTTCACAAAACAGGTTTTGACACATGGTTGCCGGTTCGCCGGTTGCCGGTTTGCCTGCTAAATATGGAATTATACTGATTTGAACGGGCCAACGGGCAACTTGCTCCATCATGAGGATCTAAAACGAGGCGCCTACAAAGGCATTTATCTACACTCTGGGGGATTGGACCAAAAGAGATTTCCAGCATAGCTGGATGACCCTTCTTTTTTTATTTTTCAAGGTGGGCCTTTTGAGATAGCTTCTGGTGTTAACGACGCTTCTTCGGCGCCTTCCAGCGATGTCTGCCCATGTCTTCAATATAACTGACGGCCTGGGTGACGGCATTCATGCTGAAGGGGGGAATTTCCTGATGTGTTTCAGAAGCTTGGAGCAGAAAGTGTTCAGAATCGGTCCTCAAACCGGTGCGCTGGCATACCAGATAGGCAACCGAATCGGCTTCAATCTTTTCTCCCCTGACATTTAAATCTCCGCGTTCCGGCCACCAGGCATGGCGATCAATACCTAAATGGCTGCAAAATATGTGTCCGAGCTCATGGGCGAGGGCGGCATACCTGCCTTCCAGTGTCAGGGTTTTATCGATGAATATTATGTAGCAGGTATCTTTGGGGAGGTTTAAATTCTGATATTTTTTTCTTACAGCCGGGGTAATTCGACTGGCGGTGTCAATTTCATCACTGTTCAAAGTCGTTTCATAAACCGAGATCCCATGGACGGCGGCATTATGCAATGTGGTCGCATAAAATTTTCCAAGCTGCTGATCATCGATCTCCCGCGGCCGCAGCAAGGCAGATGGAACCGGAGCTCCCTCTGTGTCCTGGATATCGAACAGAAACAGGATGGGTGCCATGGGTGCCAGGATTACCAGGGGCTTTGCATTGCTTCTGGGCTGCCGGTTATACTTGTGGGCCCATGTCCGTGCGGTGGCCACATAGGTGGCCAGAGGATTTTGAAGATAGAGCAGAAAACCGTTAAAGGTAGAATAATTCGGGAAGCGGGCGATAAATTGCATAAGTTCAATGAAATCATGGCTGCTTCTAAAGCGTGCGAGGGACGCAAACACTTCGTCTACCGGGTTGAGGGCGCCCTCCAGGTCAGCGATGTTTTCGTCTTGCAGGGTGTCTAACAGGTTCAGGGTGCTATTCGGAAACAGGCTCAACTGCTCGGTCATGGTGATGGCCTCCCTTTGATCTAATCACTTGATTAACATAATAATTCTTTGTGCGTCAATATAATTAGGGGGGCGGGTTACGAGTTGCGAGTTACGGGGTGCGGGTTACCGGTTGCGTGTTACGAGTTAAGTGTTACGGGTTGCGTGTTGCATAGTTGCGAGGTTCGGGTTGTGTGATGCCCGCTGCGTGATACTTGCTTTGGGTTCTGGGTTAGAAGGTTCCAGGAAACATTGCATGCCAAACCATTGTTGTTTTGGTGGACAACCACTTTTTTGGGGGAACTCCACCGGGACACCCAATATGCAACGCGCACCCCGCGCCCGTGACCCGTAACTCGCAACGCCTAACACGCAACCCGAACATACTTGCCAATGCCGGCAATAATTAATATATTGATTTACGTAAGCGCATCCACTAAGCTGCGCACCCCGTAACACGTAACCCGTAACGCGCAACACGTAACACGCAACCCGCAACTCGCAAGGGAGGTTAACTATGGATTTTGAACGCTATTATCTTGATTTGTTTGAAATGCTTAATGCATCCTGCAAAAAGATTGCGTCAGGGAAATACGACAAGACAGACTCCGAGCGTTTGTTTGAGCTTTCCAAAAAAGGCAGATATCCCGGTGTCCTTAGCGAATTGGCCGAATCATTTGGAATGATGATGGTTAAAGTTGAGGCCCGTGAATTTCGATTAAAAGAAATAATTGAGGAACTGGAACAGGCCAAAGCCGAATAGCCGCCCGTTTTGGCGGGCGGGTAAACTTTAAGCCGACAATGGAATCCGTTGCCCCCCGATTTCAAGGGTGGTTTTGCAATAGGTCAGCTTTTTTATAATTTTACCGTCTCTAAAATGAAGCACGTCCACTCCGCGCCGGACTTCATGGCCCCCCTCGAATCCGCTTTCCCAAGAAGGCCATTCAAGCTGCCAGCGGTAGAGCACTTTTTGCTCTGCCTCATCGATAAAGGTATCTTCCTCGGTAAAGCGGAAACCGCCGTGGTTCTTAAACCAGGAAACCCAGGTTTTTTCCAGGTTGTCTCTGCCCCTGATCTTGGCGCCGGTCCAGTTTTCAAACAATACATCTTCATGGAACAGCTGCATGACACCCTCGAGGTCATGCCGCTCCCAGGCCTGGTTCCAATGGGTCAGTAAATTCTTGATTTCCGAACGCGATAACTGCATGGATACCCTTTCTCTTTTTCTGTACGCTCGGCGATCTGCTCGCTCTGGCAAGATGATAAACCCTAAACCCTATTTGCCCCCAGCGCCGCCAAGGGCGGTAACCCTTTGAACCCTGAACGCAGAACCTTTGACTATAGCTCGGTGTATTTAGCGGCCAACCCCCTGGACTTTTCAACCGGGTATTTTTTTTCATTGATTTGGATTTTTTCGTCGGCAGCCTCGAGTGGGTCAATCCCGAGCTGGTCTGCCAGCCGGACAAGATAGATCATCACGTCTCCGATTTCCTGCCGGATTTCTTCTAGTCTGGCGGGATCAAGCCGCCGGCTTTCTTCCTGGGTCAGCCATTGAAAATGTTCGACAACTTCTGCAACTTCAACACTAAGCGCCATCGCCAGGTTCTTGGGGGAGTGAAATTGTTCCCAGTCTCTATCCCGGGCAAAGGCTCGAATTTTTTCTGATAATTCCTTCATAATAGAGTTACCCGCAATCAGGGCTGCTGCATGTTTTCAAAAAAATGGGCGGTATGGTTTTTGTATTGTTGCGCAACCTCGCGGTTGTAGACCACAAACATATCGCCATCCATGGCGGTAATATGCCTGTTGGGCCGGCTGAAGATCTGAAAGGTGCGATTAATTATTTCATCCGCCGACATGATGTGCTGGTTATAGCCCAACACATAGTGCAGGTCGATCCGTCGTCTGTCCTTGCCCCACACCAGCGTTCTAAGAAAGTCTCTAATGTCGTCGATCTTTTCTTTCACTACCCTTACGGGCGTGCGGTTGAAGTTTTCATCGAAAGCCGAAAAATAAATATTGACCGGGAACAGGGGCTGCATCGTGAGCATGCTGTCAAACAGGTCTTGCGCAAGCTTGTGGGCGGCGCTTTTTATTTTGCGGCCGGCAAAAGGGTCCTTCAGATCTGAGGTCTCGATTTTATGCGGTTCACCGAATTTGATGGACAGGCTGGCTTTTCTTTTGTCACTGTAGAATTCTTTAACGATATAGCCCAGGTCCTTTAAATAGATATCGCGTTTGTTGGATCCGTTTTCATAAAGCCGGGCCAATTCGGCAAAATGCTCATCTTCTAAAACGCGCTCATAGGCAATGTTCACCGGGACAGCATAGACGTCAACATTGGCATACATCGCCGCCTCGATATCTATTTGAAAGGGCAGGTGGTGATATCCATCGATTTTACCGGTATAGCTTCTGCCGGTTTTGGTGCCGTCTTTTTTCAACAGGTCAAGTAAACCCAGTTTAATGGATGAGAAGCCCGGAAAGGTAACATACATTTGCCTTTCCCTGACGAGGTGGTAGCGGTAGGCTCGGGTTAACGAAATAATCTCCTTGCGTCCCATGTCTATTTTGCTGCCATCCGGTTGGGTGACTTTCTGCGGTTCGCGAAATACTTTGAACGCGCCCCGGGTGGACAAATAGCGGGCAATACTCATTTGATGTATATCAGCGAAACTCTTGAGGTCCGCTAAAATATATTCGGGCAATAAATCTCTGAAAATATCGATGTCGTCGATAAACAGATTTGAGCCGCCCTCCACCAGCACCTTCATGGCATTTTCTCTAAACAGGATAGAGAGCAGAATGAAGTCGGCTTCACTCAGATGATTAGGCTTGAACGTGATGGCACAATCCGGATTGGCTTCTTTGAAACGTTTGATGTCTTCAAGGCCAATGACCCGCATGTTAAAGGTGTTGCCCCGGGCCAGTTGATAGATTACCAGTTCCAGCGGATTGATGTGCTGCCAGTCATGCTCAATCAGATGGAACATGGATTCCATTTTTTCGTATTGCTGTGTTTTCATGGCTTCACATCAAATTTTGTCAAAGAGATTTCCGAGGCTGCTTAAATGGGCTTTTTCATCCTCGGCCATTGAAAAAAGAATCTCCTTGACCCGGGGGTCCTGGCTTTTTTCGGCGTAACGCATGTACAGATCCATACCCTGGGCTTCCAGCATCATTGCAAAGCTAAGCACTTCCGACGCCGTTTTAAAAGCCGGCGGGTTTTCTTCCAGCAGCCTGTCAGGATCGATTCCGCCTTCCATCAATTCTGAGTTGACGGTTTCCTCAAAGCTCTCGAGGGTTGTATCAGCCGAATCTATGGTTTTACTGAGGTCAAATAATTTTTGCTTATGGCGGACTTCAATTTCAGCCAGCTTGGAAAGGACTTTTACAACCTCGGCTTCGATGACCAGTTTGGCTGATGCGGCATAAAATTTCCGCAAGCCTTCTTCCAGGCCATAGGCCAGGTAGATGATATCCTGTGGGGTTTCATCACCTTTTAAAAGCAGCATCCCCATTTCTTGCGGACCGCCAGCTGCCTGACCCTGCCAGGCAGCGATGCCGCCTTTTAAGTTGTATACCTGCTTGAACCCTCTGCCGGTTAAAATCTGTGCAGCAGCACGGCTGCGGCGGCCGGCGGCTCAGTAGGCGATGACCGGTTTATCAGATTCCAATTCCTGCAGCCGTTCGTTTAAAGTGGGAAGCGGTATCAACTGACTTCCGGGAATCCGCGCGGTTTCATATTCCGAGGGCTGACGGACATCGAGCAAGGTGAAACTGCCCTCTTTGTTGGCCTTGATAAAGGCTTCAAACTGCTCTGTATCCAAATTGGTAAACGAAGTAAAAATATCCCTTATGCCCATGATGTTATCCCCTTTTCTTCCTGAGTGGGTATCCGGTGAATGCGGGTTTAGTAACCATTCGATATTGTTTAAGTTGTTGATTTTATTATACCTGGTCTGTATAAACAATATAAGGGATTTATCCAAAAAAAGCAATTATTGTCACATTTTTGGATTTGGATATAGCTTGGAAGGAGGTCAGTAATCGCTGATCAAAAAGGGCTCTGTCTACATTTCCGAGAAGTGTTGAGGAATGGCAGAACTTGGTATGATTTATAATTTCTTTTCAAATCTATAAATTATCAACTGGCACTATTGCCGATTCTCGTTTTTCTTTGGCGGTAAAAGCATCTGCATTCTCTCTGGCAATTTCGCGGGAAGGATAGTCTCCTATACGAACGGTGTGCCAGACTCTCTTTTTAGAGTCTTTAAATATAACTATCCGGACGTCGTAGCCTTTCTTTCTTAATATGCTTGTAATCATTTCTGCATTTGTTTTTATGAGAAAGGCGCCAACTTGAACCGAGTGGGTCATTTTGGGCTTAAAATAAGTATCTCTGACTGCTTTTTGTGGTTGAGAGAACTTCATACCTGTAGCTATTTCTGGTTTAAGAGAATCTGTTGATTTGTTAACCACCCCTGGAACATTAATTGGTTTCAGGGATTGGGTCCTAAGTTTTAGTAATTCTGGAGGCTCTTGTTGAAATGTCGATACTTTTTTTAGTTCTTCAAAATTGTAAACATACGTTGAGCTACTTAGCATTGTTAAATAGGCTGCAACTACTATTATAAGGCTGGTGCAGCACCCAGCTATGATCAGTTTTGACTGATTCTCCACAAAAAAATCAATCCACCTGACACCATTTACCCTGCTGGGCAATTCTCTTATTGCAGCCTTTACGATATCTTCTGTGATCCTTTTTTGATCATAGGCATATGAAGTTGAGAGCACCTTGTCACATGCAATATTAATTGACCGAGGAATACCGTGCGAATATCTGAAAATACGTCGGAAAACAGATTGATCAAACTCAATTCGAGTCTCTTGGGAAGCAATATTTATTCGGTATAGAATATATTCTTTGGTCTCAAGATAGGATAGTGGATTAATGTGAAAACTCACCGATATCCGCTGACCCATCTGCCTGAGTTCATAGGAGTTGAGCATCTCTGTTAGTTCAGGCTGACCAATTAATACAATCTGTATGAGTTTATCCCGGCTGGTTTCAAGATTTGAAAGCAGTCGAATTTGTTCAAAGGCATCTTTTTCAAGCTTTTGAGCCTCATCAATAAAAATGACAACCCTTTTTCGATCACACCTTTGTTCCATCAGAAATGAATAAAAGTTATCGAGAAGGCTCTTAGCATTGTATTTATCAGAACTGATTTTAAACTTTCTGTGAATTTCCTTTATTAATTGTTCTGGACTTAATACGGGGTTAGAAAAATAAGCCACTTTAATATTTTCACTCAGTCTTGCGATAAAAGCAGCACATATTAGCGTTTTTCCAACGCCTCTTTTTCCTGTTATTGAAATAAAGCCTTCGCCTTCCGAAATGCCATATCTTAAATGGGCTAAAGCTTCTTCATGACCGCTGCTTAGAAAAAGATATGCAGGATCTGGAGCAAGCTTAAATGGATTTTCTTTAAATCGAAAAAACTCTTTGTACATGGAATTATTCCGCTCAACTATTCTATTAATTGACAGGAGAATCTGATTCCAGGAGGTGGTGACTAATTGAGATAATACACACCCGGTTAAAAGTTGTGATATGCGCAGAAATAGACTCTAAAACATGTGTTTGTTAAACTTGGCATATCTTGATAATACATGAAATTTAAATAAATTGCAGATTACATCCGTATATCAAAGCCTTGGGGGTGCTGCCAAAAGTTTAGCTATATAATACATAATTATAATGGTATTAAACAAACTGCAGTTTGATTGAAGCGAGAAAAGATGGTTTTATTTTTTGTTTACAGTCGCTTTAATCTCATACAGCAGATCGTCATATTTCTTGTCTGCCGGATTTAATCTCACGGCCTCTTTGGCGTCGCTCAGCGCCCTCTGGTAGTCTTCCTTTTTAAACCATACCGTTGCTCTGCCATAAAAAGCGCGCTCGAATTCAGGGTCAACTTTGATTGCCTCACTAAAATCTGCAGCCGCCTCGTCATAATTTCCTTTAGCATATTGACCCCAGGCCCTATTGCTATAAACGAACTTAATATTCTTGTGCTTCGGAAGCAGCTCTATGGCCTTGGTATAATCCAGGACGGCATGATCGAAATCATCGCTTTTCTGGTAAGCTTCACCTCGCTTCACAAAAATATCATAATTTAACGTCTTACTGCTTGCAGGAGTCATTTCTAATGCTTTGGTAAAATCATAGATTGCTTTGTCGTATTGACGATTTTTTAGATGGGCCATCCCCCTGTTATAATATACAATATTGTTATCCTTGCCGTATGGCGCCAGTTCCAGTGTTTTGTTAAAACTTTCAATTGATAGATCATACTCCATGCTTTTGTAAAATGCTAGCCCCTCTTCAAAGTACTGGTCGGCATGTTTATTGTAGCCGGTAGAACACGATAAAGTTACTATTAAAAATGATACCATAGAAAAAATGCAAAAATATTTATTGAGATTTCTCATAATCAAACGCCCCTTTGCAGAAATAAGTGCCAAGAAGAATATATAATAATTAACAAAGAAGTAACGAAAACACCATTGATCTATTCACTCTTTTAGACTTAGGGTCACCGTTCTAAAGCAATGATACCTAAAAACAAAAAGTCCCAGCCCTCAAGGAGAGTGAGGTTATAAGTCGAGACATAGGCCCTCCGTAATATTAAATCTGCTTATTTAAAAAACGAAAGAATTGAATCGTGAAAGACTAAAAAAGAAAAAGCAAAAAAAAGAATTACAACTATCATTTTAAACCTAAGAGGATATTTCCGATTTGAAAGCGCGAATGCAAGTGCAAACCAAGCGATTGCTAAAAAAATCAATTTGGGAGTAGGTATCAATTTTTACCAATCAGGTGTTGGAGTGGTGATTTTATATGTAGTACGGGGACATAGGCCCTCCGTTGTTTTTATATTGCCGACGGGGATTAAGTCAGGTTTCGGCCCTGCTCGAGACCTCGGTTGAGGTGTGATCCCCGCCGGCAAGAGGGTTATTTCTTGGGTTTCTTTTCGTACTTTTTGAGAATGTCCTTAAAAGCCTCTTCTACAATATCATTAAACGGGCGTTCTAAATCAATAGCCAGTTTTTTAATTTCTTTTTGGAGGTCGTTTTCAATGCTTGTTGTCATGTTTTTGCGTGCCATATCTTTCAATAATATATTCGCATATTCAAATCAATATAAAAGGTTGACAAGAGCTTTAAATGAATTTTCCATTACTCCCAAACCACAGATCATGAAAAATTTATCAGAAACAAAACGCTCCAAGCTACTCGTGGCGGTGACGTCATGGGCGGATCTGTGGTCCCGGGGGCTGTTTGGGGCGGTTTTTATACCAGAATCCATCAGAAGCCGCCGATAAGGCCTTTTAAGTATAGGCACGGGCAAACATGTAAAAGGCCCTATACAGCCTGTGACAGACTGCCAGAAATTCTGACAACGCATAGAAAACGATTTGAATTTAAGGGGTATAGGTAACCATTAATCGAAGAACAGTTCTTCATCTGTGTTTATTTTTTGTCAGACTCCGAGTTCTTCGGTGCGAAGATGGCATCCGCTATATCCTTGAGTTTCAACATGAAGACTTGTGAGGAGTATCCTGCAAGAAGCCCAACCGCCAAGTAGGGCATACGACCTGCAAAAGTTGCCCACGCTGCGCCTTTTGAAATGTCGTTAGTAGTAAAGGTCAGTGCTCCGCCAAGTAGCAGGAAGAAAGCGATCAAACCGGTGAGCGATCCAGCAATCGGACGCAAAACATAAGAGAGGCTATACCTTTGTTCAAAATCTTCGTTGATGGAGTGTTTAATGAGTCCTCGAATATCGTAGAGACAACCGCCAAGAACACCGCAACATGCCATCATTAAGGCTGTGAAGATGAAAATACGCCTGCCATCGGTTTGGATGAAAGCTCCAAGATCCCCTATATTAGTTTTGTGAGGGATAAAGTAAATTAACACTGCCATTACGCAGGCGGTACAAATAAATAGGCTAATGGTGTAAACAGCAATAAATTTTGGGGGCTGTCCGTCCGCTGGTTTATTTTTCATCTCGGGCTTTGATTCTGGCTTTTTTAAATTTAGTGCAGTTGGTTCCATCTGGTGACCTCCTGGCAATTTTTGTTAAAGATAAATTTAAACTGCTGCTATGGAAATAAATTTTGTCAAAAACGAAGGGGCAATAAGTATTTAACTATTCCAATTATAATTTTTATCATAAATTCTCAGAGTTTCAAGAAACAACCCAACAAAACGGGATAGGCAGCGCGAGCCGAAAAGGAATGACCCTGATTCCCTGCCCGTTATCAACTCAGGGAGAAAGTGAGGGAACTTCAAATGGCAACAGTGCGCAGAGCGCAACGTGATCAATTTAAAGGGTGAGTGTGTTAAACCTGAAAAAAGAAATAATGAGCATTTGTTTCTGCACAAAGGCAAACCTGTCAGCAAGTTTTCGGTTGCTCATTCATTCATTGCTGCTTGCCAAAAGGCTGAAATCCCCTATGGGTTAAAAACGCCTGATGGGGTGACGTTTCATACAACACGACACACTTTTGGTTCATGGCTTGCAATTAGAGCGGTGTCTATTAAGACCATACAGGAGCTTATGGGGCATAGGGACATTAGAATGACGTTGCGGTATTCGCACCTGGCAGAGAATGTGAAAATAGAAGCAGTTAACGTGCTGAACGGATTAACTGACAAGAAAAATCGTAATTGTCACGCACCTGTCACGCAGACTGATTTTGACAATTATTCAAATAACCAACATCCTGAAATTACACCTGATATTTAGTTTTCCACCCTATTCCCCTTCCTGAGTGGGTATCCGGTAGCGCCTGTCCCCGGATCGGATATACAACTGCTCACCTTCTTCCTCCAAAGACGGTGCGATCTTCATTAAACCCTGTTCGGCGAATTTAATGGTCTCATCGCCCAGGTGCATGTAAAGACTGTCATTTTTAATGAATAGTTTGCGCGGTTTTAACTTAATGCGCTTTTTGGTGTTCAACACCAGCGTGATGCCATTCTCCGGCAGGACATCAAAAACGAACAGAGCTTGATCATCATAGTGAAAATAAACCTTTTCAATATAGTTTTCATGAGCCTGGCGCAGGTGGTAGCCCTTGTGGTCCCGTTGAATGCTGGAATGAAAATAGCCGATGATTTTTTTATGCCTGAACTTCCCATCGCTGTTGTGCCAGCAGCCATTGGCGTCCAGCCAGAAAACGGCCTTATCCTGGGGGATCTCAATGGTTTTAACTTTTTTTCCCATATAGCCAACGTCGGTTTGGTAAAGCTCAGTTGTTTTGGTTTTTCGAAGGTGCCCTGCCGGTGGCGGTGCCCAGGGTATTTTCCGACTCAATTTGACCGAGATCACGGCGCCTGGAATCTTCTGCTGCCTGCTGCTCCATCGACGGTTCACTTTTTTCTTCCCCGGAAGGGTTGGTGAACTCGTCATTGAGTTTTTGGATATAAGCGTTGCTGTCTTCCACCACTTGTACCAATCTATCTGCTGTGCGCCGTCCCCAGCCCGCCGGATTTGGGAAAAAAAGACTGCGCCACCAACGGCTGCTTTTGTTCAACGCCCGTTGGTAGTTGGAAATCAGATCGGGGTCTTTTATCTCCGCCAGCAATTTCTTTTTGACCTTGGTCGCTGCCCAGCGCCGGATGCTAAAGTGCACATATCCCGCCACAGCGATTAGAACAGCCAGGATGCCGTATTTCGTATAGTTATTGAGTGTTACCAGATCCCAGAACGGCAGGTTCAGCGACATCCCCTCCCAGAAACCTCCCCAGATGGTCAGAGCCAAAAAGGCCGCCACCAGGCAGGCCACAATCGTTGCCTCCAGCCACAGAACCTTGCGGCGCCAGCGTGCAATAAAACGCTGCAGGAGAGAAACAACATCCTGCTTTAACATCTGGGCGACTTGCTCCAGCATGCCGACAATTCGATAGGCGCGTTCGACACCCACCTGTTCAATGCGACGGTAAATGGCCTTGGAGTCAGCATCACGCTTGCCTTCGAATCGTGCCCGGACATCTTCGTTTTCAAAGACAACGGCCGATTCCTTGTTATAAATGGCATAGGAACTGCCCGCCGTCAGGCCGTATTGGGCCAGCGCCCGCTGCCAGGCCGCAAAGACTTCTTCCAGGCTGTCTTCATTGGCGGTCACATCTATCTGGTTCAGGATGTACAAAAATTTGTTCGAATCCCGCCGGTTAACGGTCGTCTTTACCAGATGTTCAAGGGTGTCGCGCATCGAACCGGTTTCCGGATGCCGGGCATCGAAAAAAACGAGGACAAGGTCAGACAGATCAATGATGTGGTCGGTAATCCTTAAAGTGGAGGTCCGCTGAGCGTCGGCATCGAAGCCGGGGGAATCGATCAGAATACTGCCCTTGAGTCTTTTGCTGGGGCAGGTCTTTAGCTGCAGGTAAGCGTCAATATGCCCCCCCTCACCGGTGGCAACCTCTTCGATGGCCTGGCTGATTTTGTACAAAGGGAAGCGAGGGTCCGCGTCCAGTGCCAGACCGGGTAAAACGCGCTCTTTTTCATCCCGGGTGTAACAAATCACGCTGAATTTGTCATCAACCGCCTGTATTCCCACGTCCTGCAGATCATACTGCAGAAAATTGTTGATGAAGGTGGATTTGCCCGCTGAATAGATGCCCAGAATTGATATCAGCGGCCACCAGGGGGTTCGGGTGGCATGGGACTCCTCCCGTTGCAAAAAGCCCAATTTGCGGCTGATTCGGTCCAGTTCGCGAAAATTTTGAACAACTTCAGAGAGGATTGGATTTTCCTGTTTCAGGTGCTGTTCCAGATTCTTTAATCGCTGGTTGATCTTGCTTTCTTTGAACATTAGCATTGCTCCAATCGTCAAGTAATGTGCCTGTTTTCCAGGTGACAAATCATTCTTCCAATGCGAAACCGTCTGCCCACGCCCAAAATCGACCCAACATTACTATTTTTACAAATATATTAATGGTTTTCAACCCGTATTTTAAATAAAGAAACAATTGAAGGGTGGTTTTGTATATTAAGGGAAGGCTGGATTTGAACCAGAGGCTTCGCTCCCATGCCGACTGGAGGCCGGAACGATAGAGTTTTATGACCATATGTGGTTCGAGATATGCTATGCGCCTCTTTGGCTGTCGCCGGATGAAAAAGTTGCTGCCCGCCGTTAGTCTGACAACAATTCTTTCACCGCCAGCCAGAGCGCCCCCAGGGATAGAATCAATGCCGAGAAGAGCAGCGCCAGGTATAAAATTTTTATCATCTTCAACTCCAAGTTTTGCTGGAAAGCCCAGGGTATTGTAATGGATTCCAAATAAAGATTGCAAAGTGGATGCCAACCAGGTGAGAAAAATTTTTAGATTTGTTTCAGGATGTTAGAAGTGATTTCTACCGGCATGACAGTCGAATCGTCAAATTTTGCCGTCAATCACTTGACGGGCACGACCGCTGGTTACCATTTTCCGGAATAGATGGATGGTGCATCGATCTTAATTATCAGAGGTGCACTTTTTTGAGATGGCTTCTATCAGGTAAAAACAAGACAGAGAGACAGGATGGAGGCCATTTGAATAACAAATAGCGATGAGCCATTAACTTTCTTTCGTCACTTGCCCAATTCTTCTTTTACGGCAACCGCCAACTTTTCCATCAGATAAGGTTTTTTGACATAGGCTCCGGCACCCAATTTCTGAGCTTCCTTGACTCGCTCGGACTCGGAAAAACCACTGGCAATGATAGCCTTCTGGGCGGGATGGTATTGGAGGATCTGTTTATAAGTTGCCAGCCCATCCATACCGGGATCCATGATCATGTCTAAAATAAGAAGGTCCGCCGCCCGTGATTTCAGGTAGTCAACGGCCGCTTCTCCACTGGCAACTGCCTCCACCCTGTAACCCAGCCTGGTTAGAATATCGGTGGCTATTTCTCGCTGAACTTTGACATCGTCCACTACCAGCAAAAACTCTCCCTGGCCCCTGTAATCCGCTATGGGGCGCTGAATTGCTTTGTGGGCCGAAGGTTGCCTGGAGGCCGGCAGATAGATAAAAAACCGGGTCCCTTTACCGACCGTGCTTTGGACATCGATATAGCCGTTGTGGTCTTTGACCGTTCCCCAAACAACCGCCATCCCCAAACCGGTACCGCTTCTGCCCATGGCCTTCTTGGTGTAAAACGGCTCAAAAATTCTCTCGATGTCCTGGGCCGCAATTCCGATGCCGGTATCACTGACTGTCAGGGTGACGTAATCCCCCTCTTCAATTTTGTCATAGCCGCTAATCGGCTGGTCGATATAGCGGTTCTCGCTCGTGATCGAAACACTGCCGCTGTCAACCAGGGCTTCGGCGGCATTGGAGACCAGGTTCATGACGGTTTTAGACAGGTGGACGGGTGATCCCGCGATTCCCAGGAGATCCGGTTCAAGGTTGATTTCCAGTGATACATCCGGATGGGTCTGCCGCAATTTTTCATATTCAGGGCTTTTCAGATAATCCGTGATGATATCATTGAGGTTGACCACCTCCGATACGGCCACGCCTCTGCGGGCCAGGGTTAGCATGTCCTGTACGATGCTGGCCGCTTTTTCGCCAGATTTTTTGATTGCCAGAACCGAGGACGTCAAGGGGCTGTCCGGGGGCAGATCCATCAAAATCAACTCCGGGTAGCTGATCAGGCCGGACAGCACATTGTTCAAATCGTGGGCCACACCGCCCGCCAGCGTTCCGATGGCCTCCATCTTCTGTGCCTTGCGCAATTTTTCTTCACTTTCACGGATTTTTTCCTCGGCATGCTTGCGGACGATTATCTCCGCCTGCAGCTCATTGTTGATAACGTGCAAAGAAGTTTCTCGGGCCTGAATATCGGTTGCCATCTCTTTAATTCGTCGGGCAATACCGGTCAGCTCAAGGTGATGAATCTCATCAAACCCGTAAGCATAGTCTCCCTGGGCAACCCGGTCGATGCCGTTTTGGAGAATTTTAAGTGGTTTGCGCATAAAAACGCGCAGCAGGATTCTGGCGGTAACAAAGATCACGACCAGGGATAGGACCAGGACCAGAAGAATGGTGTTGCGCAGCCAGGCCAGGTCTTCATTGATTGCGCCCAATGAAAAGACCAGATCGGCATGGCCGATAATTTGATCCTTGTAAGTGATAGCCACGTTGCGGCGCAGAAGCCCCTGGACGTCCGGCCGGCCGGTGGCCAGGAAGAGGGTTTTGCCCCTGGCATCTTTTATGTGAACTTCATCGATCACATCGCTTTGCAGAAAGGACAGTCCGATTTTACCGATCTGCTCGTCATCATAATCCCAGAGCGGCACCACCAGTACTTCGCTGAGTTTTTCCGCATAATCGTCCGCCTTTTTTTCAAGTTCCTGCAGCAGAAATTGCGACTGCCGGCTGTAGACATAGGCCAGCAGAACGCCTTGAAACAAAATCAAAAGCAGAATAAGGCTGACTGCCAGTTCTTTGGAAAGTGACCGCCTTCCGAAAGGGCGTATAGTTTTTAGGAATTTTATTTGATGCTCCTTTGCCACGGCCTATTTCTGGTCCGGTTTATTGGGTACACAGGCGGTCATAGGTTCCGTCCTGTTTTAATTCATCCAGGGTCTGCTGCCATCGGTTCACCAGGGCGTCAGGACTTTGAATCGAAAAAGCAATATAGTTCTGGACCCGTTTAAAGGGAAAGACCAGTCTCAACTGGTCGGGATTTATGCCGGCCTGCTTGGCCAGGTACGGCATGTTAAAATCCGAGCTAACCCACAAATCGATGGATCCATCGATGATGTGGCGGATGTTACTCAGGTTTTTGTTGGTGCTGACCAGATTTCGAAAGCCATTGGCCAGCAAATACTGTTCCTTGGCATCTTTATGGTAGGTCCCTATGCGGGGTACGCTTTTGGCTTGTTCAAGGGAGTCGATTTTTATGGCCGAATCCTTTCTGGCATACAATCCCCAGGTCTGGGCGTACAGCGGCCCCACCCATTTGAATAATTTCTCCCGCTGGGGCAGGCGGGTGGTCGAAAACAGGGCCACGTTGGGCTGGGTCAGGGCCAGGGTGTAACCGCGGGCCCAGGGCACGGCCTGGATGTTGTCCGGCAAATTAAGACGCCGTAAAAGCTCGCGCACAATCTCAACCGACAGGCCTTTTAAACGGCCGTTGGCCAGATAATTGGCGGGCGGGGAGTCCTCGGTGAAAATCTTCATCTTTAGTGCGGCGATTTGGGAATTGTCCGCCACGGGCCTGATTTGGGGGATGCTTTCGGCCGGCAGCCATTGTTTGCTGATTTTTTCAAAGCGGCCTTCGCGTTTCATATCATCCAGCGCGGCCTGCCATTTGTCGACCACAGCCCGGGACGTGCCTTTGGAGAAGGCAATATAAGCAAATACATCCTTGAAAGGCAGGATGAGCTCCACTTCACTGGGATCGATTCCAATTTGCCGGGCAATCGACGGGACCCCCAGTTTGCTATAAAGCCACAGGTCGACGCGTCCGGCCAGCAGTTTTTTCAGATTGCTGGCAGGTGATTTGGAGCTGTCCAGATTGGTAAACCCCTGAGATTTGAGAAGCTGTTCCCTAACGTCATCCTTGTAGGTGGCAATGGCAGCGACCTTTTTGGCGTCGGCCAGACATGTCAGGTAGGGTCCAGCTCCACGGCGGGCGTAAAAACCAAAGCCCACTTTATAGATCGGCCCAACCCAGTGGAACAGTTCTTCGCGCTCCTGGGTCCGCGCGGTGGAAAAAAGCACCACATTGGGCTGGGTCAGGGCCAGCTGATAGGCCCGGGCCCAGGTCAAAACCTTAATTTCGGCCGGCAGGTCCAAACGGCGCATAATTTCGCGCACGACTTCGGTGGACGAACCGGTGAAGACACCCTCTTTGATGAAATTAAAGGGCGGATTTTCTTCGCTGATGACCGTAAGCTCCTGGGCCAGTCCGCCGGTGACCGACAGCCAAAAGATCAATAACATAACGATGGCAGATTTAGGTTTCAAGTCGATTTCCCCCTATCTTATCTGGCCCTGTCATTCAAATATTGCAAAATATGATATTAGCTGTTTATGCCTTTCAACGCAATAATTATCAGTCGGCCCCAGAAGCTGGGAACATAAGGCAGTCTCTCGCATCTTTTCTTGCGAAAAGTTCGAAATTCGAAACAAATCCGAATACCAAATGACAAAAATTCCAAACAAAAAGGCATTTCAATTCTTTAACTATATAAATCAAGGCCATTTGAAGTTTCAAACATTGGAAAATTTGGATTTTGAAATTGTTTCGGATTTCTTATTTCGTGCTTCGGATTTAAGCTTTTTCCGGATAAAGGCTCAATTTTATGCTAACGCTTAAGAGGGTTTTTAAATCTTGACCGGTCTCCATAATCGCCCATCATACCAGATTCTTGAAAAGGCCTGGCCCACCGGCAGAATTGAAGTCGGCAGATGGTCGAGGTCAATGCAGATTTCTTTTTCCCGGTACTGAGGGTCCCAGGGCTCGACAATGACAGCACCCCGGGTAAGAGGCACCAGCCGGGGAGAAATTGCCTGGCCCCAGGTTCTGCGGCAGGATTCTGCCTGTAAATCCTTTAAACTCCGGTATGTTAGAAGTTCGTGCAGGGTCACCAGGGTTGGAGGGCTTAAAGGGATGGTGCCGTCCATATTGCCTGCCAGGCCCTCCTCCGGGCTGGTCCATAGCCCCTGAACCGTTTCTCTGGCATCCGGTTGACAGGTTTGACCAGCCGGCATGTCGGCGAGGAAAAAGCGGGTGTCAAAGCGGCGCTTCATCTGCTCCGGGGTTATCCAGTGCGACCACCGTGAAAGCGCTGTCAAGGTCAGGCGCCATCCGGAGCCGGCCACAAGCTTTGCGAACCAGTCTTTGGTTAAATTGGCTGTCAGCCGCAAGCTGCCAACCTGCGCCATTTTCTCATCGAGGTTTTCTTTATGGTGAGCAAGAAAAACCCCCGCTTCTTCCAGGGTTTCGCGAATGGCGGCTACGCAAAAAGCCAGAGCTTTTTCCGCCGGCAGATCTCCGCCGAGCCGAGTGGCAATTGCGCTTGGATCCAGATCACTGCGGGATTCAAATAGATCGATATCCCGGTCTTCAGGATCAAGCGTCCCCCCCGGGAATACATAATTGCCGGCCATAAACCCGCTTTTTACACTTCTTTTGAGCAGGTAGACCTGAAGCCTGCCTGCCCGTTCGCGGGTGAGAATAACAGTCGCAGCCTCGCTGATATTTTGTTCTATATTTTGGATAGGTTTCATCTTGCAGTCAACTAGGGTAGCAGGCACCCGAAGCCGCGGTCAAATAAAAAGGATAGTGCTTGACTTTATTTTCTTTATTGGCTTTACTCTAAAATATACATTGGTTCTACAACCAGGAGTCAACCACAATTGTTTTCAGCTAAAGAAATAATCGATCTGGCAATAAAACTGGAGAATAACGGCGAAGCCGCTTACCGTGACGCGATTGGAAAAGTGTCGCGGCCCGGGCTTGTACCCTTGCTGGAGTGGATGGCTGATGAAGAAGTAAAACATGCCGACTGGTTCGCCGATTTGAAGCACAATCTCGAAGACAAGAATGAAAACCCGTTTGCGGTAGAAATGAGCCGGGAACTTTTTAACGAAATGCTGGGGGAAAAAAACTTTTCCCTCAAGGAGGTTGATTTCTCAACCATCGAGAATTTTGATGACCTGGTCGAGATCTTTATCGAATTTGAAAAGGATTCCATTATCTTTTACGAAGTATTGAAACCCTTCGTGGAAGATCCGGTTGCCCGGCAGTATTTGCAAAAGATCATTGACGAAGAAAAGCACCACATTGAACACCTGGAGAATATCGCCGATCCTAAGCAGGTGTTTACGACGGTCTCCGATTAAAGGTGGTTTTGCAATCACTTAACGTAGTCTTGCCCACCTCATTAAGAACTTCGATTTGCCCGTCCCCGATTTCACCCGATACTCGATATTAGTTACTGGTTCCTTGTCACTGGTTTCTGGCAGACTGCTCCTCGGGAGTGTCAGCCAGAAATCGTGACCAGCTACCAGCAACCAGCGACAAGGGACCAGCAACCAGTATCGAGCATCCAGCATCCAGAATCTGTTCCCCTTTCATATCAAGCGGTTTTATGTAAAAAGATTCCAAATGTGAAATAGATTAGCCGATTTTTGTCTGTAATGCAGCTTTTCAAAGTGCCGCCTATTGAAATTTCAGCGATCGATCTAATATTATATAAAAGCTGTAGCGATGGCATTGTCCACTATAATTGGAGGGCTTGACATGAAAAAATTGATCATGATCACAATCGTCATTCTATTCGGCGCCGTAATCGTCGGATTTCAGCATACAACGAAACAAACAAGTGAAAAGAGCACTACCATGAACGATGAAAACATTACCTTAAAAATAGCGACAGTGGCCGGCGGCTGTTTCTGGTGTGTAGAATCTGATTTTGAAAAAGTCAACGGCGTCATTAAAGCCGTTTCAGGCTATACCGGCGGACAGATGAAAGATCCCACTTATAAGGAAGTCAGTGCTGGGGGAACAGGACATGTGGAAGCGGTTCAAGTTTTTTACAATCCAACAATAATTACGTACAAAGAACTGCTGGACGTTTTCTGGAAGCATGTGGATCCTACCGACCCCGGCGGACAGTTTGTCGACCGTGGAGCCCAGTATCGCACCGCCATATTTTATCATGATGACGACCAGCGGCGGATCGCTCTGGAATCTAAAAAAGAGTTGGACGAATCCGGTCGCTTCAGCAAACCCATCGCAACGGAAATCATTGCGTTTTCAAAATTTTATGAGGCCGAGGAATACCATCAGGATTACTACAAGAAAAGTGCCCTGCGGTATAAATTTTATCGGTATAACTCCGGCCGGGATCAATTTTTGGAAACGGTCTGGCAAGATGAAGGAGGCCGGCCGGCCGCCCACAAGGCCGGTGACGCAAAATACACCAAACCACCGGATGATGTTTTGAAGCAGAAATTAACCCCGTTGCAGTATAAAGTTGCCCGTCAGGATGGCACCGAACCGCCCTTTAAAAACGAATACTGGGACAACAAAGAAGAGGGGATCTATGTGGACATTGTATCCGGTGAACCGCTTTTCAGCTCCCGGGACAAATTTAAATCCGGAACGGGCTGGCCCAGCTTTACAAAACCACTTGATGCGGACAACATTGTTGAGCACCAGGACCGGAGCCTGTTCATGGTCCGAACCGAGGTCAGGAGCAAACACGCCGATTCTCACCTGGGACACGTGTTTGACGATGGGCCTGCCCCCACCGGCCTCAGATACTGTATTAATTCCGCCTCCCTGAAGTTTATTCCCAGGCAAGAATTGGCAGCCCGGGGATACGGGCAATATGCAGACTCATTTAATAATAAATAAATGATATTGCAATATATTCATCAATGCTTAATTTGACTGGCAGCGGAGACCAGCGGGTCCCTCAGTTTTAATATCCAGAAAGAGCTAACGTTTAACAGGGAGGAGAAAACCACCATGCAGTTGAAATCATTTGATCCAACCAACAGAGGTATCACCATTTTGTTGCTGGCAGTCATTGTGCTGCTGGTTTCGGGCATCGGCTTTGCTGAAAATTCTTATGGTGCTTCCGCCGAGGAAATTGACACCAGTGCAAACGTCGCCATGAAACGGTTTTACAAGCAGGTAAAGGGCGCCGAGGAGTTTGTCCGCGGAGCCAAGGGACTGCTGATAATGCCGAATGTCAAAAAGGCCGCCTTTATAGTCGGGGGCGAGTATGGTGAAGGCGCCTTGAGAGTTGGCGGTAAAACCGTCGGTTATTATAACATTGTTTCCGGTTCCTTTGGATTGCAGATTGGGGCCGAGGCCAAGGATATCGTGATTGCCTTTATGACCCGGGAAGCCCTGGACGGATTCCGGGCCAGCCAGGGCTGGGAGGCCGGCGTTGACGGCAATGTTGCCCTGATCAATATCGGTGCCGGAGAGCGTGTGGATACACGAACGATTAAGGACCCCATTGTGGGATTCGTCTTTGATGTCAAAGGGCTGATTGCAGACCTCTCGCTTAAAGGGGCCAAATTTACCAAATTGAACAAATAGCAGCCATCTTAAAATAAAGGATTTGAAAGGAGAATAGTTATGATCGGTGAACGGTTGAACACGGCAATCAACGACCAGATCAAAAACGAATTGGAGTCTTACTACATCTATCTGTCGATGGCCGCCTACTTTCACAGCAATAGCCTGGACGGCATGGGGCACTGGATGCGCGCTCAGGCCCATGAGGAGATGATCCATGCCATGAAATTTATGGAGCACCTTCTCGATCGTGGCGGCAAGGTCGTGTTACAGGACCTGAAGCAATTGAAGACCGAATGGAGTTCACCCCTTGAGGCATTTCAGGATGCCCTGGAGCATGAAAAATTTATCAGCGGTAAAATCAATGATCTGACGACCATCGCACGTGAAGAAAGGGACTATGCGTCCGAGCCCTTACTGGCGTGGTTCACCGATGAACAAATTGAAGAAGAAGCCACTGCGGGAAAGGTAACCGACGAGCTGGAAATGATCGGTGAGGATAAATCCGCGCTCTTAATGATGGACCGCGAGCTGGGCGCCAGGGCTTATCCCCCGGGCTCCCCCCTGGATCCGGCAGCAGCTTCGGCGGATTAAGTATTGGTTTATAACCAATTGGGAATTTTATTCCGGTTCCATGTAGGCGGAGCCGAAAACCTTGCGGCCGATTGAAACTCTCAGGTCTTTTTCGGGCCATTCCGGCTGTGAACCGGGCCAGTAGATTCCCTCCCAGATCACACGGTCCAGGCCATTGTCTTTTTTACATTTTAGACAAATGGGAAGTCTGGCCCCTTTTTTTATGGGCTGGCCGGAAATGTGCTGCAGGGTGCCGATGGGCTCACCCCCGGCCGACATGCCGCAAAGTAAAGCGCAGCCGCAGTCCAGCACCTTGTAGGCCACCCCGATGGCGAGCGGAAACTCCGCCAGGATTTTCTGACAGGCCTCACTGAAAGGGGTGTCGGCGTTATGGTGGTTTTTTTTCATTTTAATAGGTTTGGATCACTAATACTATCTCAATATTTTCTCTCCGGTCTGCCCTTCAAATTTTTTTAAAACTTTCTGTGTCAACAACTGCCCCCATTCCAGCCCGATCTGCTCCGCTTCCGTTTCCAGGATGGGCTGCTTTTCCAGCCAGGCCTTGCCGGACGAAGTGTTAAAGAAATTCACGATCTCCTTTAGCTCATTTTCACTAAAATGGGCGGCATAAATTTCGGCCAGCATCAGCTTGAGCTCCTCTTCTCCCAAACTGACTTCTTCTATAAAAATTTTTCTAAAAGGATTAGCGTCCGCCGGATTCTGTGCAAGGGGTTTGTCGTAGCGCTCGAAATACGTTTCCATAAAGGCCTCGGTAAGGTCAACAAATCTTTCCGGCAGACGGGATTTTTCCACCAGGACAACCGCCATTGCCAGCCGTTCTTTTTCACCTCCATGGACCAGCCAGGGAACCAGTACCACCAGGATGACGCCAAAGGCTATGGTTTTTTTCATGAGCATCTCATCTGCGGTGTACGAGTAAGTATGGTTGAATGGTTAGCAACGAATTTAAACCCGGGCTGGATTGAGTTCATTTCATCGGTGTGCAATTTTTAGCACACCTTCTTTTTTGAAGTCAACGATAATACGTTTGGAACCGCCCTGTCATCGGCCGGGTTTGACTCAAATTTGTAAAAAAACTGACAAAAATTGGCAAATTGCGGGTTTCTACATTTTGTTATGGCGGAAGCAGCCTGCCGCTAACTAAATCGAATAATTAGGTAAATTCTTAAGCCCGCCATGGTTTCCGCTTATGGCATGAATATTGTAGCTTGCAGGGTGGCCTGTTGGTCTTTGAAAGCAAAAGACCGGATAGTTATGAAGCTAACTACATCGCGCACCATGCGGGAAGTAAAATTATAAACAGGGTTGCCAAAGCGGGTGCTATAATTTGGGGGATGTACCGGCTAACGTTACCCTGAAAAGTTTCTCCGGAATGCTTCCTGATTTTTTCAGGGGGGAGAAGCATCCGGTGAGGGGGAATTGGAAAAGGAGGGGAAAATGAAATCCAAACTTTGGGGAGTAATCGTATTTTTGCTAATTACGGCAGTCGCTGCTGCGCCGGCGTGCAGCAGCGAAGTGTATGTGGCAGCTGCCACCATGAACGGAAACGCCACCTACATGGCCCTCAATCCTGACGGCACCTTCTCCGATCCGGAGGCTCTTCAGCTGTCGGCTGACCAACATTTTAGCGGCTATTCATTTGGAAACGGCATCGGTGATTTTAACAATGACGGCAAATTGGATTATATTTTGGCACTCGGCAACAACAGCGGTGATATCTACATCTTCCCGAAGACCGGTCCCGGCAACCAGTTTGACATACCCGTATGGGCGGGCAGCTGGGCTCGAAGGCGTCTACCCTGCCGATATCGCCGTAGCCGATTTCAATGGCGACGGAAACCTGGACTTTGTGTTGAACTACTTCCTCAGTCGCGACTGCGGACTGTATCTGGGAGACGGCGACTTTTGGTTTCACCTTCACTTTACTGCCAGACACCAATCCCATAGGGGCGATGGGTATTGATGCGGCTGATTTTGACAACGACGAGATTGCCGATTTTGTGATTGCCCCTGGATCAAATCGGCCCCTTCCTTGTCCTATCTGGGCCAGCCTGACGGATCATTCAAACAGGTAATCAGCGACCGCGCTCCGAGCGTCAGCATTGCCACCGGGATTGCCGCCGGTGATTTTGTTGAAGACCCTGACGGCTTTGTTGATCTTGCGGTTTCCTCTCGCGATAAATTGGAGATTTATATCGGCTACGGAGACGGGACCTTTGATTTTTGATCAATCATATGATTTTCCAATGAATCCTTCGGCTTTGGATAATGGAGACTTCGACGGCGACGGCCATCAGGATCTTGTGGTCGCCGATTTTGGTAATGACAATAATGGGGTTGCCGTTTTACTGGGAAACGGCCTTGGTCAATTTGAATACTGACGAACCTATATCGGCGAAAATACAGGATTTCTTAAGGCGGTGACCGCGCTGCCGTATCTGTCCAATAAAGAACCGGTTGCCAAATTAACACCGGAACTTATCAGCGTCATCGCTGGGCGAGACAGTGGAATGGGATGCCTCTCAATCCTATGATGAAGACGGCACCATTGTCAGCTATGAATGGGATTATGGCGACGGGGCTGTTGCGCCCATGGCTATCAACAAAATGGCTGTGGACAGCACCGGTGATAATTCAGGGGAGCCACAATCATCCTATACCTATTATGATTCCGGCACCTATTGGGTAACCCTGAAGGTTACCGACGACAAGGGCGCCAGCGCTACGGTTCAAGCTGAGGTGCAGGTGAAACCCATGGAGGTAAATGTCTATTTTTCGCCCCGCAGGTTGAATTTGAAAAGCAAAGGCAAATGGATAACCGCAACCATTCGGGTGCCGCACGGCTATGATGCCGGTATGGTCGACACTGAGAGTCTGTATCTGCTACCGGAAGGCAAAGCGGGAGCGGGGATCGAGGCGCAATCGGTTTACGGGCATCGAAATTTCTGGCAGCACTATTTTAAGAAGCACCATAAAAAGAAGTACCGCAAAACAAGAAAGCTTAAAGTAAAATTTGCCCGGCAGGCCCTTATTGAAGCACTCGGTGGCGCCACCGGGGAAACGAGTTAACCGTCACCGGTGATATCTTCACCGATTTTGGAAAATTGGAATTTTCAGGCACCGGAACTATTATGGCCTACGAGAAACAGAAGAAACGTTCTTTTAAAAATTATCTCTGGCAGCAAATTATGCGCTGCTTTTCCAAAGGCGGATCAAAGCACAGCAAATACTCACGGCATTAAAGGGCGGGGCGTTTTCTGAAAAGATCACGCCGACCTAAAATGACAAACTTTTAACCGAACCGGGCAGAGCCGAGATGGCTCTGCCCTTTTTTTACTTTCCTTCCCCGAAAAAGAATGGAAACTGTTAAGATCCTTGACGGAATTTCTTCCATCATCTAAAACCTTTTCTACACTTATGTCTCAAAATTCAAATCATACCGGTGCCTGGTACCGGGCCGCCTGGCCCTATCTGCTGACAGCATTGGCCCCGCTGTGCTGGGGCGGCAACATCGTTCTGGGCCGGGGTATGGCGGATATCATTCCACCCGTCAGCTTTGCTTTCTGGCGCTGGACGATTGCTTTTGTGATTCTGTTGCCTTTCACCTGGCGCACTGCCCGGCAGGACTGGCCTCGGGTTGTTCACTCCTGGAAGATCATGTGTGTCCTGTCGATTCTGGGCGTATCATTTTTCAACACCATGCTTTACAAGGCCGTTCATACCACCACGGCCATTAACGGGGCCATGATCCAGAGCACGATGTCAGCTGTCATTATCCTGGCCACCCTGGTGATGTTTAAGGAAAAGGTTACCCGATTGCAGATTCTGGGTGTCACCATTTGCATTAGCGGTGCGTTTGTTGTCATCCTGCGCGGACAATGGAGTACTTTACTGGGGATGTCGTTTGCACCGGGTGATATCCTGATGATGGGGGCTGTCATCCTCTATGCCCTTTATTCTGCGCTTCTGCGGAAGCGGCCTGCCATTCACCCGCTCAGTTTTCTCGTCTATACCTTTGGCCTCGGTATCATATTTTTGCTGCCTCTGTATATCTGGGAGCTTGCCGGCAGCGCGACGGTGACAGTGACATACGAGGTGATATTGAGCATTCTGTATGTCGCCCTGTTTCCATCGATTGTGGCCTATTTTTGCTGGAACCGGGGGGTGGAGGTTCTCGGGGCCAACCGTACCGGTTTATTTATCAATTTGATTCCCGTGTTTGCCTCCATTTTGGCGATCCTCTTTCTCGGCGAAACCTTGCAGGCTTTTCATATTGTTGGCATGACCCTGATTTTCAGCGGTATGATTCTATTCAACCGTTGAGTTGACTTTTATAATCCAATTCAATAAATTCTGATGCGGGTATACTATTTTAACAAATTAGTTTTGGATGTGCCTTAAGGAGGTCAGATCCGTGGCTACTTGGAAAGAATATTTAGAGGACAATGGATCCCGCTATCTGGACGAGCTCTGCGATTTTCTTCGCATCCCCAGCATTTCCAGCTTACCGGAACATGCCGATGATGTCCGCCGGGCTGCTGACTGGGTTGCCGATCGCCTTGAAGTTGCCGGAATCGAAGCGGTTCAGGTCTTGCCCACCGACGGTCATCCGGTGGTCTACGGGCAGTGGCTGAATGCGTCCGATGGCCCGACCATCCTGATCTACGGCCACTTTGACACCCAGCCGGTGGATCCGATAGAGCTCTGGAGCCAGCCGCCGTTTGAACCGGTGATCAAAGACGACCGTATATTTGCCCGGGGGGCATCGGATGATAAAGGCAATCTGCTGGCACCGATTTTGGCTGTTGAAGCCCTGCTGAAAACCCAGGGCAAGCTGCCGGTGAATGTTAAATTCTTTTTTGAAGGCCAGGAGGAGATCGGCAGCCCCCAGCTACCGGATTTTATCTCATCCCATCGCGATTTGCTGGCCTGTGATCTCATCCTCAGTGCGGACGGCGGTCAATGGGAAGAGGATCAACCGGCCCTGGTGGTTGGACGCCGGGGAATATGCGCTTTGCAGCTGGATTTGAAAAGTGCGGCCGGCGATGTTCATTCGGGCTCCTATGGCGGAACTTTTCTTAATCCAATTCACGCCCTGGCGAACCTGCTAGACTCGATGCGCAGCCCCGATGGGCGGATTATGGTTGACGGGTTTTATGATGACGTGCTGGCGGTCTCCGATGCTGAACGAGATCAACTGGCCCGGGTCCCTTACGATGAAGACAAGTACATGCGAGAACTGGGGGTCAAACAGCTTTGGGGTGAATCCGGTTACTCGACCTATGAGCGGGCCTGGATACGGCCCACCCTGGAGGTAAACGGCATCTGGGGCGGCTTTCAAGGCGAGGGCATCAAAACCGTCATTCCCAGTGAGGCCCATGCCAAAATAACCTGTCGTCTGGTACCGGACCAGCAACCCGCTAAAATTTTTGAATTGATCGTCGCCCATGTTGAAAAACATGTATCGGCCGCGACAACGGCGGTGGTTAAAAAACTGGCCGGCAGCGCTGATCCCTTCCTTATCCCTTACGATCACCCCGGGAACCAGGCCGCCCGGGCGACCTTTTGCGACCTCTACGGCAAAGAACCTTATGTGATCAGAATGGGGGGCACCATACCGGTGAGCGGGATATTTTTAAAATTTCTAAATGCCCATATGGTCAACTTCGCCTTCAGCTTAAACGACGAAAATATTCATGCGCCGGACGAGTTCTTCCGGATCAGCAGTTTTATGCGCAGCCTTAATGCCTACTGCATGATGCTGGAGAGGCTGGGTGGTTAGTTAAGTTAGTTGCCTGGCAGACATGGCTTCAAGGATAGTATCCTGTCGCTATTATCACCTGAATTGAAATTCGAATATCGAATTTATCGGGTAAGATCAGTCTGAACGTATCAAATTAAAAAAAGTCTTCCGCTTGAGTTTTTGGAGGTTTCTCCTTAATGTCCAGCAAGTCCGAAAATAAAGATCTGCAAAAACAAATCGAATCCTTGCAGCGGAAAGTCATCCGGCACAAAAAGCGCGAGGACGCTTTCTGGCGGATTCAGGAACGGCTGGGCCAGATTATCGAAAGTTTTCCCATCCCCATCTTTGTTATCGATAATGACCATGTCATCACGCATTATAACCAGGCCATGGAAAATTTATCCGGCATCGGTGCAGATGAGATGATCGGCAGCCGTGAGCCGTGGAAGGCGTTTTATTCCGCTGCCCGGCCCACCATGGCCGACTTTATCCTTGACGGCGCACCGCAGGAGGAACTCACCCGGTATTACCAGGGCAAGTTTCGCCCGTCGGCGGTCAAAAAAGGGGCTTACGAGGCCGAGGACTTTTTCCCGGATATCGGTGATGACGGCCGATGGCTGTTTTTCACGGCGGCCCCCCTGACGGATTCGGAGGGCAACGTGTTTGGCGCCCTGGAAACCCTTCAGGACACCACCGAACGCAGACATGCCATCCAGGAGCGATTAAAGACCGAACGACGGTTTCGCATCCTGCTGGACTTTGCACCGTATTCCATTCTCGTCTACACCATCGACGGGCTGGTCACATATGTAAACCCTGCCTTTACGGAAACCTTCGGCTGGACCCTGGAGGAGCTGCGGGGCAAGAAGGTCCCCTACGTACCCCCGGAGCTTGAAGCTGAAACCCGTCAAAAGCGCCGCGCGTTGCTCGATGGCGAGGTCATTCACCGCTATGAAACCCGGCGGCTGACCAAGGACGGTTCAATTCTGGACGTGGCCTGGCGTGCCGCCGTCTTCTCGGATGATCAGGGGCAGCAGGCCGGGGTGCTCGTGATTTTGAGAGATATCACCCGGGTCAAACAAATTTCCAGAAGCAACGAGGCCATGCTCAGAATCAGTATGGCGTTGCCCGAGTACACGGAACTATTCGAATTGCTCGATTACGTAAGCGGGGAAATCAAGGAATTGATGGGCAGCGAGGGCGGGGTGGTCATCCTGCTCGATGAACAGCGGCAGGAGCTTTTCCTGCGCGGCGCGGCCTATGATGACACCGCCACCCAGCGCAGGGCCAAGGAGGTTCGCTTTGGGGTGGATGAACTTGTGGCCGGTAAGGTCATCCAAACCGGTCAACCGATCATTCTGAATGACATTTCAGGGGATTCGGAAATTCATATTGAGCGTGATAAAAAGTTGGGATACCAGACCCGCAACCTTCTGCTCGTGCCCCTTCGAAGTCATGAGCGGGTCATTGGCACCCTGAGCGCCATCAATAAGAAAGAAGGCGGTTTTGATCAGCCCGATATTGAGTTGTTGAGCATGCTGGCCGGTACGGTGGCGCTGTCCATTGAAAATGCCAGATTTGCGGCCGAGCTCAAAAAAGCCTACATGGAAGTTTCAAGCCTGAACCGGGCCAAAGACAAAGTCATCAACCACCTGTCCCATGAGCTCAAGACCCCCATAGCCGTCCTGCGGACTTCATTGGTGACGCTGGAAAAAAGACTTGCCAATCTTCCGACTGAAAACTGGCAGCCCACGATTGAAAGGGCCCGCCGCAATATCGACCGTTTGTTGGAGATGCACTATCAGATAAACGACATCATGCAGGACAAAACCTACCAGGCGCCCCAAGTTTTGTCCCAGATAGTGGATCGTTGCACCGACGAGTTGGAAGCCATTGCGGCAGAGGCCTTCGGAGAAGGTGCGGTTGTTGAAAAATTCAGAGATCGCATCAAAGATGCCTTCGGTGTGCAGCAGCTGGTTTCTAAGAATATTGCTCTGGATGTCTTCGTGCAGAAAAGGCTTGAGGTTCTGAAACCATCGTTTGCCCATCGTCAGATCGACATCACCTGTCATCTTAAAGCTGGCCCGCCGGTTTACCTGCCCCCGGATTCGCTGCAAAAAATCTTTGACGGCCTGCTGAAAAACGCCATTGAAAACACACCTGATGAAGGCAAAATAGAGGTTGTCGTAAAACCCGAAGGAGAGGGGAGCGTCCTGGAAGTGCGTGACTACGGGGTCGGGATTAGCCGGGAGAATCAAATCAGAATTTTTGAGGGCTTTTTCACCACCCAGGAAACCCTGAATTATTCCAGCAAAAATCCATTTGATTTCAATGCCGGTGGCAAAGGGGCGGACCTGCTGCGGATAAAGATATTTTCAGAACGTTACGGCTTTAAGATCGCGCTGAGATCCTCGCGTTGCCCGCTGATTCCCCATGACGGCGACACGTGCCCCGGGAAAATCAGCCAGTGCCCCCGCTGCCAAACAGACCCCGGCTGTCATCAGGCGGTGGCCACAACCTTTACGCTATGTTTCCCCGGGCCGGGATCGCCTTCCTAGAAGTGGTTTCTAAACCCCATCTAACGCCCAAATACTGCGTTGCGATTTGATTTAAAATGCTCACGTACTACGTGTACGCTCCGCTTTCAAATCAAATCGACGCCTTGTCTTTGGACGTGATCTGGGGTTCTAAAACCACTTCTAAAATCTTCAATCAACTTGAGCCGGGAATCCGAAGTGGATCGATTTTTGGGGGCACGTCGTAAATCCTTATGAGCTGGTTGTTGGGCAGGGGTCTCCAGTTGTCCGGTTTTAATTGCGGCAATTCAACCGGCTGGGAGCTTATGACAATGCTGCCGGGCAACGCATAGGTATAGAGGGTGTAATAATCCTCCCATTTTCTATACTGCCTGATGGCATACAGTTCCCTGCCGTTGCTCAATATGCAGTTTAAGGCGCTGTAATCGGTATGAATGGATGCGACAGCTTCTGCTATGGTTCGGGCCATGCGGCCTGGCGGCGTGTCCTTAATTTTGGTCAGCAGATAATGAAAAAAATGTTCGGTGTCTGACCCATCCGAAGTGGGTTTAATCCGTGGATCCCGGGGAAGGGCTTCGGCATTATAGACGGTGCCGTTGTGAATGATCGCCCAGCCGTTATGGATGAAGGGATGGGCGTTGGCAAGGGTAATGGGGATGATGTCGCTGGCTTTTCGCAAATGGCACAATACAATTTCGGGCGTTGCCGGGGTTGCATCGATCGCATCGCGGTAACCTGATGCTTCGTGGGCCGAACCCAGCTGCCGTGTCACCGGGATCATCGCTGTTCGATCCTGATTGGTCATTGTTATCCCCCAGCCGTCTTTGTGGCCGGGCGCCTGCGTCTCTTCAGGGGGTATATGACCGAATTGCGCCTGTTGGCTGAACGCCATGGCGATCTCCCGCCAGATATCGGTTTGACCATAAATGCCCAGCAGTCTGCACATACGAGAGCACCTTTCATGCAAAGTCGCAAAGGCGCTAAGCTTTCTATAAATTTCTTTGCGTCCTGGCGTCTTTGCGCGAAAATTTATTTTAATCAGGGTTTCGGTGGAAACACGCCCAGATCGTATATTTCAAATTTGACCGGTGTTTTTAGCAGGCCTTCAAGCTTGGCTTCGTTTGCCGTCCGCTGTTCACTTTCCTCCCAGTGGATCCAGTCTTCCACGCTTTGCCAGGTGGAGACCACCGCAATGCGGCTGGGATCGTAATGGTTGACCCAGGTTTCCCCCGATATGTAACCTTCCCGTCCCATGGCCTCGCGGCGAAAAGTGTTGAGGAGATCAAAGGCCTTCTGGGCGGCATCTTCCTTAAAATGTCGTTTGATTACAATTTTAATCGCCATGATGTGCTTCCTTATAAGCGCGGTTTGAATTTTTGTGGCCATAATATAATCATTTTATCGAAATTTTCTATCAGTAAAGAAAAATGAACGCCTAATTTTCCCTGACTCCAGTACCTCGTTCCCCCAGGGTTTCGCGCCGGGGCTTGTTTTATGACCCATTGTGGTGTAAAAAGCGGCGTCGAGTATAATAGTGGGAATTGGATAGTGGGAGCGGCTTCCAGCCGCGAACAAAGTTGCTGTCCCTAAGCCTTTTCGCGGCTGGAAGCCGCTCCCACGATGAAAACCTAATAAAGATTTACTTAAGTCAAAATATGATCACAAAGGGGTAAATATTAGCATGATTACCTTGCTGGATTACGGCGCAGGCAACGTCAGAAGCGTCATTAATGCCATCGAAAGCCTGGGCGAAACGGTCAAAATCGTCACCACGGGCGCAGATATTTTGTCTGCCGCAAAGCTTGTATTTCCCGGGGTGGGTGCTTTCGGCAATATGATGCGGATTCTGCGTGAAAAAAATTATATTGAGCCGTTGTTGACCTACCTGCAGTCGGATCGGCCGTTTCTGGGGATCTGCCTGGGTTTGCAGGCCCTTTTCGACTACAGCGAGGAGGCGCCGGATATCAAAGGCCTGGGGTTTATCCCGGGGACGGTCAAACGATTCGCGATAGATCTTTCGGTGCCCCACATCGGGTGGAACGGGCTCAACTTCAAGCAGCCTTCCCGTCTTTTTGCCGGGCTGCAGGGCATGGAAAAATTTTATTTTGTTCATTCTTACCATGTGGCAGCCGATGATCCGGAAGTTATTTTAACAACCACCGACTATGGCTGCGAATTTGTCAGCAGTATTCAAAAGGGCAACATTATTGCAACCCAGTTTCACCCGGAGAAAAGCGGCGGGGCCGGGCTGCGCCTGCTGCAAAATTTTCTCGAGGCCCCCGCCGAACCGGTCATACCCGTGCAAACCTCCCCTAAAACGACCCTGGCCAAGCGGATTATCGCCTGCCTCGATGTGCGCTCCAATGATCAGGGAGACCTGGTGGTCACCAAGGGCGATCGGTACGATGTCCGGGAAGACGGCAATGTCAGAAACCTGGGGCAGCCGGTCGAACTGGCACGACGATATTATCAGGAAGGCGCCGATGAGATTACCTTTCTCAACATCACGGGTTTCAGAGACTTTCCCCTCGAAGACATGCCGATGCTTGAGATTTTGCGGCAGACTTCGCGCAATGTATTTGTACCGCTGACCATCGGCGGCGGGATCCGCGACTACACCGATAAAGACGGCCGTCAATACAGTGCCCTGGAAGTGGCCGCCGGTTATTTTCGATCCGGGGCTGATAAAGTTTCCATCGGCAGCGACGCCGTGGCAATTGCGGAAGAATTCCTTAAAACCGGGCGTGCCACCGGCCGCAGCGCTATTGAGGAGATAGCCCGTGTATACGGCAACCAGGCTGTGGTTGTTTCGATTGACCCCCGCAGGGTTTATGTAAAGACACCCGCGGATGTCCAACATGCCGTTATTGAAACGAATCAGCCGGGTCCCGGCGGTGAGCGTTATTGCTGGTACCAGTGCACCATCAAAGGCGGCCGGGAAGGACGGGACCTGGATGCCGTCACCCTGGCCCAGGTCTGTGAAAATCTGGGTGCCGGGGAGATCCTGCTCAATTGTATCGATCGCGACGGAACCAACCTGGGTTTTGACCTCGAACTGATCAATGCCGTGGCCGCAGCAGTTACCATTCCGGTTATTGCCTCCAGCGGGGCCGGCAAGGTCGAACACTTTTATGAAGTTTTTTCGGCCACCGAGGCCGAATCGGCCCTGGCGGCCGGTATTTTTCACCGCCGGGAGATCCCCATCGGTGATGTCAAAAATTATCTGGCCAATAAGGTCGAAACGCGTATCCCAATTGAGTAAAACTCAATAGATAATAAAAAAGATGGCTCATCCAGCTATGCAGGACCAGGAAGGAAACCCATTTTATATCATACTGATTTACTTCCATTATTTCGACTTCAGAGCGGTTGACAGCAGTTGCTATTTCTGCAATATCTCACCCATCATAGACTATTGAAATCAGGATGTCTCCAGGCTTCAAATATCGATTAACAAATCCGCCGCGGCGGACTAACTGCTTTTTGTTATGACAGAATCTAGCTCTCCAAAACCGGACTGGTTGTCACGCCTGCTCGGCCAAACCATGCAGGGACCGTTGCCGCTGCTGCTTTTGCTGGTTGCCTTTGTGGGCGGCATGGTCGCGTTGGTGATTACGCCGCGTGAAGAAGAGCCCCAGATTATTGTGCCCATGGCGGATGTGCTCGTGGCCGCTCCCGGGCTTAGCGCCGAGCAGGTGGAGCGTCAGATTGCCACCCCCCTGGAAAAAATCCTCTATCAAATCGACGGTGTCGAGTATGTCTACTCGATGTCCCGCTCCGATCAGTGTGTGGTGACGGTCCGTTTTTATGTCGGCCAAGACCGGGAAGATTCGCTGGTAAAAATCTATAACAAGGTGTTTTCCGAGATTGACCGGATTCCGGCGGCGGTCCAGTCCTGGGTGGTTAAACCCATTGAAGTTGATGATGTTCCCATCGTGGTGGCGGTGTTGTGGAGCGATGATCCGGCGCTGACCGGTGATCACGAATTGCGACGGCTGGCCGAAGAGATCGAGCACGACCTGCAGTCCATCAAGGATACCAACCGCATCGAGGTGGCCGGCGGCCGTCCCCGGCAGATCCGGGTCGAACTGGATCCGGAGGCCCTGGCTGCCAGGCGCACAGCCCCCCTGGAGGTGGCCTGGGCCTTTGATATCTCCAATAAGCTGCTGCCGGCCGGTGACGTTCAAGTACGGGACCAAAACATCGTTGTTGAGGCCGGGGATTTCATCCGCTCGGCCGCTGAACTCGGCAAACTGGTGATCAATGTGATTGACGGCGTTCCCGTCTATCTCGATGATGTGGCCCGGATCAGCGATGGACCTGCCGAGCCGACCAGCTATACCTGGCTTGGGTTCGGTCCGGCTTCTGATTTGCAGTCAACCTACCCCGGCGTCTACCCGGCGGTGACCGTTTCCGTCGCCAAGAAAAAGGGGGCCAACGCCGTGCGCGTCGCCGGCGAGGTGGAAGATTATTTTGCCAGGCTGAAACAGGATATTTTTCCACCGGAAGTCAACTACCGCATTATTCGCAACTACGGCCGCACCGCCGATGACAAAATCAACAACCTGGTTTCGAGTCTTTTGGTGGCGGTCCTGACGGTCACCATATTTATCGGGATTTTTCTGGGCTGGCGCGCTGCGCTGGTGGTGGGCCTGGCCGTGCCGATTTGTTATGGCATTACCCTGGTCCTTGACATGTTTGCAGGCTACACCATCAACCGGGTGACCCTGTTTGCCCTCATCCTGTCGCTGGGCCTGCTGGTCGACGACCCCATCACGGGGGTGGATAACATCGAACGCTATATGCGGATGGGCAAGCACCCGCGCGGCCGCGGTGTCATTTTGGCCATGGGGGAAATCCGGGGGGCCCTGATCATGTCCACCATTGCCATTATTTTGGCCTTTGCCCCCCTGTATTTTATCACCGGCATGATGGGGCCTTACATGGCACCGATGGCGTTTAATGTCCCGGTGAGTGTGATGGCCAGCACCCTGGTGGCCTTTCTGGTCACTCCCTGGCTGGCCTTCAAACTGCTCAAGCCCAAACCGCAGCAGAACGGGCCCCGGGATACCGGGACAGGATTATACCGGATTTACGCATTTTTATTAAAACCGCTCCTCTGCACCCGGCGGAGATCGTGGCTGTTTCTGGCGGTTGTCTTGCTGCTTTTCTGTATTTCCATCGTATTGCCGGCATTGCGGCTGGTACCTCTGAAACTGTTGCCCTATGACAACAAAGACGAGTTCCAGATCGTTGTCGACATGCCCGAAAATACCACCCTGGAACGAACCCAGGGTGTCGTGAGTGCCTTAAATGCCTATTTGCGCACTGTACCAGAGGTTCGGGACTACACGGCATTTGTGGGCGAGCCGTCACCGATGGATTTCAACGGCATGGTTCGGCACTACTACCTGCGCCGCGATGCTCACATGGCCGATATCCGGGTAACCCTGGCGGAACGCCAGCGTCGCTCCCAGCAGTCCCACGCCATGTTGCTGCGTATCCGGCGTGATCTGGAGGCCATCGCCGAAGCCTCCCATGCCCGCATCAAACTGGTTGAAGTGCCGCCGGGACCGCCGGTGATATCAACGGTGGCCGTGGAGTTATACGGTTCCAAAGCCACACCGTATTCAGATCTGCAGCAGGCGGCCGGAATCCTGGAGGCGCGCTTGAAGCAAGAGCCTTTTGTGGTGGACATTGACACTTCCGTTGAAGACGACCGGCAAAAAATACGGTTCATCCCGGACCGGGAAAAGGCTGCCCTGTCCGGGGTCGGCACCCAGGATATTGCCCAGACACTTCATCTGGCCAACAGGGGCCTGACTGCCGGATACATGCAGATTCCCAGCGAAGTCCACCCGTTGCCGGTGGTATTACGGCTGCCCTTTGAGGTTCGAAGCTCACCGGACGCCCTGTCGGCTTTACGCATCAAGGGCCGGCCGGGCATCACGAAGATCCGCGAAAAATCCGGGCTGCGGGACGCCCCCCGGCCGATGGTTTCGCTGGCTGAGCTTGTTGAAATCCGATGGTCTTTACAGGATAAGGCCATCTACCACAAAAATCTCAGACCGGTTGTTTATGTATTTGCCGAGAGCGCCGGCCGGTCACCGGCTGAGATTGTGCTTGATGTCGGCGCTGATATGGGACCGGACGACTCCCGCGTGCAGCCGGTACCGTTAAAGGGGCGTACCTATTTGTTTCCGGGCAGCGGCCTGCCGTGGACCCTGCCCGCAGGGATCCGCGCGGTGTGGAACGGCGAGGGTGAGTGGGAAATTACATTGCGGGTTTTCCGGGACCTGGGAATTGCCTTCGGGGTCGCTTTGCTGGGGATATTTCTGGTGTTGCGGATTCAAACGGGTTTGTCGGCGATCACCGGCATCATTATGCTGGCCATACCGCTTTCCGTTATCGGTATTATGCCGGGCTTCTGGCTGTTGAATCAGATCGGTGACCGGGTGGTTGACGGGTACGCCAATCCCGTCCTTTTTACGGCTACGGCTATGATCGGAATGATTGCCCTGGCCGGAATTGTGGTTCGCAATTCCCTGATCCTGATTGAATTTATCCACATGGCTCTGCGTGATGGCCAGGATCTGCAGGAGTCCCTGCTGCAGGCCGGGGCGGTGCGCATGCGGCCGATATTTCTGACGGCCGGAACCACTTTGCTCGGCAACCTGGTGATCACCCTGGATCCGATTTTCAACGGCCTTGCCTGGGCCGTCATATTTGGCATTGCTGCATCGACCCTGTTTACTTTATTTGTGATTCCGGTACTTTACAGTCTGGTATATGCCGACAAACCGGGGCACGGACTGCCTCTAAGAAGGGATAACGAAGCGTGAAAGCCTCACTGAAAATTGTAGGAATTGTTATTGCCCTCGGCCTGCTGGCCGGTGTCATGGCCTATCTGGCCGGTTTTTTTGAAGAAAAAATTCCCACTGATTTCAGCAAAGTGGCACCGGCCGCCGATACCGGACAGGTGATTGTTGTCAAAGTCACCTCCCAGCCTTTAATCGAGCAGGCGGCCGGAACCCTGCGGGCCAAAGTCGAGACGGTAATCTCCCCGATCATTACCGCAACGATTTCTTCGATAGCCGTCTGGGCCGGTGATGAGGTGCAAGGTCGGTGAGTGCTGGTGACCCTTGATTCGCGGGAGCTGAAGGCCCGGGTCGATCAGGCCCAGCAGGCGGCCGTGGCCGCCAAAGCCCGATTGAGCCCAGACTGAAAAAGACCTGGCGCGGGTCCAGCGCATCATGAAAGCGGATCCGGGAGCCGTTTCCAAAGCCGAAGCGTGACCGGATGCAAACCTCCTTGCAGACCTCCCGGGCCGAGCTGGCGGGCTTAAGCGGCAAAAAGACGAGGCTCAAACAGCGCTCAGCTACAGCAGGCTGACGGCACCGATCGCCGGTCGGATCGTCGAGCGACTGGCAGACCCCGGCGACACCGCCCGCCAGGGAGAACCCCTGCTGCGCATGTACGACCCCAACACCCTTCGCCTGGAGGCCAGCGTGCGCGAATCGGTGGCCTCCAAGTTGACCAAGGGTCAACAGCTGTCGGCTGAAATCGATGCCCTTAAAAAACAGTATCCGGTGGTGGTCGACGAGATTGTCCCGTCTGCGGATCCGGGCTCACGCTCTTTTCTGGTCAAGGTCAGCCTGACCGATGGCTCCGGACTTTATCCGGGAATGTTCGGCCGCTTGATGATTCCCCTGGGGCAAATCGAGAAAATTATCCATACCGCGTGCGGCCGTCACCGATGTGGGGCAGCTTGATTTTGTCACTGTTAAAACCAAACAGGGACCGGTTCGCCGCTATGTGCGCCTGGGACAACCCGGCCCGGATCAACGCGTGGAAATCATCAGCGGCCTATCACCGGGTGACCAAATTATTATCCCCAAGCAGAAACTGTAAAGCTCATAGCCAAGCAAAGCTCATAGCTGATAGTCTAAATGGTAAGTTGAATAGTTGATTAGTTGAATAGTTCATAGTAAATAGGTAAATCAGATTTGAATCTATCTGACAATCTGAATTGCGAACTATTTGACTATTCTACTAATTCTCTATTTGACGGTTCTTACTATGAGCTAACATGAAGGTGATTATTCCTCCAGGTTTTTGGGTGAGGTATCTTCTATCTCATTTTGGGTCGTAACTGTCCCCTTGACCCGCTTTACATTCAGCTCACCGGTTCCCGGTTCACGAATTATAACATTGCCTGTGATGTCATTTATGTCGATTGCGCCGGATCCATCGGTTATGGTTAGGTTGCCCTCAACGTATCGAATGGCAATGGGGCCGGAGCCGTCGGTCACTCTGACATCGCCCCTGATTTTGTTGACGTCTATATTGCCGGAGCCGTCTCTTATCTCGACATTTCCCCGGATGTCTTCCACAATGATTTTTCCGGAACCATCCGCCACCCTGACATTGCCAACAATCTTTTCAATGGTAATCAGGCCGGAATCATCTTTGATGTCCAGATGGCCTGAAAAATGTTGAACGTGGATCGGACCGGAGCCGTCATCGATAAAAACGTCGATTCCCCCGGGGACTTCGATGGTCAGGTTAATCCGTGCATCAACCGGGGGGCGCCAGGAGGGTTTTAGGTCACTTTTTAATAGGGCGCGGTGGCCCTGGCGGTTAAGGCTTAAAACAACATGTTTATCAGCAAACCCCTGATGGTCGCTTTTGTTTAAGTTATCGATTTCGATTTCGGCAAACACCCGGATGGTGTCTTGGCCTTCGGCGTTGATTATATACAGGGAACCGGCGCCGCATTGAACCCTCAGCCTGTTAATGCCCGCAGCGGGCAACGCCAGCTGTTTGGTTTGCACGACAGTCGAACTCAATGCCAGGACCGGCAGAAGAAGGATGACACCGATAGCGATAAGTTTCATGGTAACCCCTCGTTTAGGCCTACGGCCGTGTTGCATGAAGAAGTAGGTTGTATTAGTTGAATAGGTAATTAGTTAAGACGGATTCAATATATGAAATCAGATTTGAATCTATCTGACATCTGAATTGGAACTATTTGACTATTCTACTAATTCTCTATTTGACTGTTCTTACTATGCTATGAGCTTATACGTGGATGGTGGATCCAACAGATTTCTATCAGGTATGTTGAATTGACGTCAAGGAATTTTAAAAGCGGATGGGTGTCCTGGTATCTTGAGCAACATTTCATTTTAAATTTTTCGTATCCACCGTTGAGAAGTAGTAATCAACGATGGCCCGGGTCATTTCGGTAGAGCGCGTACCCAGTATTTTTCCATGAACCCCCAGAACACTGACGCAGATACTGCCGGCCCCGTTAGGCGATACGGCAAAGGCGGTCACCCAGTCATATTTGAATTGGTCGCTGCGATCATTAATCGTACCCGTTTTGGCGCCCAGATCATAGTTTTTAAATCTCTTTTTACGCCGCAGTTTGCGAAACGCCGTGCGACCGGTCCCATATCTGACGGCATCCTGCATCAAAATTTTTATGTCCCGGGCCGTTTCCGGACTCACCGCGGCTGCCATCACCGGCCGGGGCGCCTGATAGACGACTTTATTGGATTCGTTTCGAATCGATTCCACCAGCCTTGGCGCCGGCATTTTTCCCTTATTGACCGCCACCGCCGCCAGCAGGGCCGCGTGCAGGGGTGAGATGAGCGTGTCCTTGTTGAATCCGGAGGCGATTTCGGCCAGGCCGAAGTCATCCGCCGGGACCTGCACCCGACTGACAGCCAGCGGCAAATCAGAGGCTATGGGGCGGTTGAAGAAAAATTTATCCGAATACCGGATCAGTTGCTTCTGCCCGAGATTATAAATGCCGATTTTTCCGAAAACAGCATTATTCGACAGGGCGAAGGCTTTTCTGAATTTGGTTTGGGTGGTCCAGCGATCCTTTTTCGTCTTCAATTGGGATTTGTAAAGGGTATGCTTGCTGCCGCGGTAATAAAGGCTTTTGTCCAGAGTCAGGCCGGCGCTCTCAAGGGCGGCAGCGGCGGTTACTATCTTGAAAAGACTGGCAGCCGGAAAATCTGCTTGAAGACACAGGTTTGCAGAATGACCGTTTGCGTCGTAGTTGACCAAGGACAGCAAGCGCCCATCATGGGGGTCCATCACCACAACCGCCGACTGTTGGGTTCGGGAACGCTTCAGCGTTCTGAGGATATATTTTTGAAGCTTGGGGTAAATGGCCGTGCGGATGAAATACCGCTGACCGTCTGAATTCAGAATAACAGGTTCGGCGAGCCTATCTGAATCCTGGGCCAGGCTGTTGATAGCGGATTTCAGATCCTGTCTGGCAGACGGCGCCGGGCGCAGGCCGCTCTGGTTTTTGACCGCTGGCGGCGCCGGGCGCGACTGGCCCCAATGGCCCGACAGCCAGATGCCCAAAAAAACGAGCATGACGACAACAATGGTGGTCAGTCCCGCGATCATAAAAAAGGGCGGGATCCTTTTAAAAAAATATCTGCGCCGGGCGGCTTTCTGGAGGGATGCCTGATATTTTTGCCATTGAGGGGGATGCGAAGGTTTATAAATCATTGAGAATTAGATAAAATTCATAATTTTTTTGGGGCAATATAAATATTTCGGCCGACGGTGTCAAATAAAAAAGAAGGGCTCGGCCCCCAATTTTAGCATTCATTTTTTTGCTTAATGATTGCAATTTTAACGCTTCGGCCTTATCATAGCTTTAAACGTCAAAACCTGAAGGTCAAAGTAAAAATGTATTCCGCCGATATAAAAAAGTGCGCTCGTCAGATTGTTAAAGGATCCTTGAACCAGATTCTGGCTGATACCTACCAGGTTCCCTCCCTGGAGGAGATGAAGCTTTTTCTGGAAGAGAATTTTGATCATTCCTTTGATGACTATCTAATCAAACAAAAGATTAGACGTTCGCATCCGACATGGAACAATGATCAGGTGATGGGTGAACTGGAAAGGCAAAAAAGACATTACGAAAATGAACTCCGTGTGAATTTAAGAATCGCGGCGCTGAATACCATCGAGGAAATTGAAAACCTGATTATTAGTTTGAACAACGCCATCCGGGAATGGAAGGTTTTATACCTTTAATTTACTAGGACGTTTCCATCTTTTTCACCAGCATCCGGAGAAGCTCATCTTTTAGACCGTATGGCATGGCCAGGAAGACATCGCTCATTCTTTCCTCCCATCGATTAATTATCATGGAGGGGGTCGGTTTTGCCCAGGTCAACAGAAAATAAACCTCATCCCGGACCTTTCTTCTCATCCTCATTTTCTTTTTCCGGTCGACTTTAGACAACCGATTCAAGGCCTCTTCAAACCATTTATTAATATCCATAATATCTTTATCTCTGAGTCTTGCCATACCGAAAGTATACCACGATTTTGTCATAAAAACAAAATTCGGTTGGATTTAAAAAACACTTAAGCTAACGGTCAAAATTGCCGATAACTTAAATGCAAAGGTGCTTGTTTTGATTATGGGGGCATATTTGTTTTGTCGAGGTGAAGGATGCAAACACTAATTAAACTATCTTTTTGGGGTGTCATACTTCTTGTCGTCGCATTTCTTGCGAATTATTATGAGCTGGTCTCGATTCCCTGGCTGGATGTTAAAGACGTGGCGACCTACAGTGATGATGCCGTCCGTACAAACACTGTCCTGGAAGAAGTATTCGAAAAATGACAATCAGAAAATTGATAATGATTCTGGCGATCGTATTGCTTCCGTCTTTTGCACTTGCCAGCTTTACCGTCCGGCTGGAAAACAATTTTGATAGAAAAATGCTATATTTTTTCTACTGGATTGATCATCCCTACGGCTGGCAAGCACCGGCGAATATGGCGGGCGGTGAGTTGGAAGCATCGGAAACCACCCTCCTGGGCGGGAACTTTCAGCAAGGCAAATATCGCATTGTCTGGAAGGATAAAGATCAGTGGAAAAACGAAATGCTGATACACATCAAAAAGGACGTGACCCGGATAACCGTCCGTCCTGAAAAGGTTGAGTTCTAATTATTGCGGCATTTCTGCTCAAGCTGATCTTTGATACTATCTAACATCGTCTCCGACAGCGGTCTCGGCTTTATATGCTCAAACAGAGTGGCAAATTGCCCGGGGTTGACCACCGGGATCCCGTCGGCAGATGTCCTTTTTACCACCCAACCGGGCAGCGTAACGATGGCCCTGACCGCTATGGGCTCATCGGTAGCGGCGCCAAGCCATTGGGACAGCCAGTCCGCCTGCTGTTTGGCCTGTTCGATCGTTTCGAAATCCGTTGTATCAGCAAAGGTTAACATTCGGCCGTCATAGGTCACGGTAGCTTCCTGGTTGCCCTTGGGGATAGCACCTTTTGAACGGGTGTGGGTCTCAACCGCAAAGACTCCCTTTGGTCCCACAATTATATGATCGATGTTAAATGTATCGGCAGGAAAGTCGTGATATACGCGATATCCGTGGAGCATGAGTTGGTTGAGTTCCTGCCCGACAGCCAGTTCGCCCTCATAAGCCAGCCGAATACCTTTGCGGCGGGATAAAAATTTGACCAGGTTATAGGCCATATAGGCGATTAGCGCGATGCTAATGATCGAAGCTATCCAGATCACTGCCAATGACGGCTGCTCGGCTTGAAAATAAGAATATGAGATAAGGGCTGAATAAATGACGAGCGGCAGGATAATTACGTAAACCAGATATAAATTAATCTGTTCATTTAAATTGTCCAGGCGCATCAGCAGTGAACCACCGGGTATTCGGAGCAAATCCTGTTTAAATGACGGACGCAGGGACCTCAAACGGATGCGTCTTCGAATAACATTCAGCACGCTAAGCAAGATTAAGAGAATTCCGCAAATTAAAATCAGCGGAAGATAAGTCCAAAATCCGTCCAAATTGTATCCCTTTCACATCCGATGTGGTAAAAAGCCAATGTGCAAAAATGAGCATGACTTTTCATCAAGATCAAAAACAGTTCAAATTATTGCACGTAAACTTAAATAATAGCGAAAAAACAATTTATAATCAACAAGGGATCGGATAGCTTCTATTATCGGGTGGGTGGTCAGCACCGGGGGCACAAACATCCTCAATATGAAACAGTGGGAAATTTAAGGGTATTCGGGCGGAATGGGGTACCGGAACCAGTTGCTAAGGCTAGGTCAGGAATGTCAAAAACAGAATGACAAACAGCCAAAAAGAACAGGAAATGGCAAGTTCTCTAATTATTTCATCAACTAGTGTCATATATTTTATATCGGCATTTAATCAATTAACTTTAGGTGTTTATGCGCCAAGGAGAGTGACCCATGGACGGCAGAGATCGCAGGTATGTGCGCCCCGGATTAACGGTTGATATTGTTCTGAAAAAAGACCAGCGCGCGGGCAAATTGACCAGGGGGGTGGTCAAAGATATTTTGACAAAATCGACCCATCATCCCCACGGGATCAAGGTTCGGCTGATGGATGGGCAGGTGGGGCGGGTTAAGGACATAGTATAGAAGCCATCGCATATAAAGTTGAACAGCCTGGACATGAATGTACAAATAAATTTTGTGAATTGCATTTGGGACATACCACTAAATGCCATTGGGGTTATTCCGTCAGCAGGCGGCGCGCCGTCCAGAAATATTTATCCCAGTAATAGGGGTCCATCCTGGAGATGGTGACACCCTTGGTTTTGGAAGCATGGACAAACTCCGAATTGCTTAAATAGATCCCCACGTGGCGGGGATAGGAAGGCGGTTTGAAAAACACCAGGTCGCCGGCCTGAAGGTCGGTTTTTTGTACCGGCCGTCCGAGGGTTGCCTGGGCTTTGGTAGTCCGGGGCAAATCCATCTTAAAAACATTTTTATATACGGCTTTTACAAACCCCGAGCAATCTACGCCGCTGGGACTGCTGCCGCCCATACGGTGACGCGTTCCCTGCCACCGTTGGTATTCCGCCTCCAGTTGCCTTTGTATCTGGCCGGTCGGGCGATTGGCTTCCCGCAAACCGTCGTCACTGTCTTTGCTATGATGAGCACAGGACACGAGAAAAATCAGCGCTGCCGCCGCGATGAAGCCCGGCCATATCGTTGGTGAATAGGTACGGTCAGTTTTATTTTTAGAAACCATGATAATTAGAATGCCGGCGAGAAATCAAAATGACCCACGGCCTGAAGGCTCTCGTAATTAATCTCGTATAGGGATTCTATGATCCTTTTGTAAAAAAGGGCGTCCGTCATTAACTGGCCTTCGTAGATCAGGTCCACCAGGCTATCCGCCGGGATTCTGTTAAAACAATCCTGGCAGATGAAATAATCCTCAAATATATAGATCTGACCGCCACCGGCATAGACCCTTCTAATACCGTCACGGTTGGCCAGGTGGGCACAGCTGACCCAGGTATTGGGCATGTTGGTGTCGCTTCGAGAGCTTTCTGCCTTGCGGGCAAACTCATCGTTACTCGCAATTATCGGGGTGATGATATTATCTGCAAATTGCCTGTCCGTCATCGGACGGCCGGATCCAATTAATTCCGCGAGATCACCTGTTTTCAGAATGTTGTCATAGCAAGTCTCACAAAAGCATTTACCCAGTACGATGGTAATCAGGCCCGAAGCCAAACAGTAATTATATACCTGTTCCGCCTGGGACAGATGATGGCAGACCAGCCAGGTATGTGCTTTGGCATCTTTTGCTGCAACCGGTTGGGGCAGCCCCGGCGACAGGCCATTGCTGAAATTTGGTATCCCCGATGCTACAGCACCGAGATTCAGCTCGGGTTTATCAAAAATAAAAAAGGCTTTTTCGGTTTTATCTAATTCAGCTCCCATATATATCCGCTCCTTATAATTGTCATCCGCTTTCACAGTACTAAAGCAAAATTCGCACCAAACTTTTAAGCTTTTTAATTCCCTTTAATTTTCAAGTGATTATAGAGACCCTTAAAAAGTTTTAAACCCACGATGGTGCCAATATATTGAATTTCGATGTCAAAAAAAACTGTGTCAATTCCATGCCAGCTCCATATTTTCATAAGAATAATTGACAACCATCCCGATATGCCAGATATTCAGAGTATCAGAAAGGGGGGCCGATAATGAAAACCAAAAAAAACGATCGCGATATTGAAAAAGGATATACGACCCGGCAAATGGCGGCCAAGCTGCGCCGGTTGGCGGAGTGCCTGGAAACGGGTAGGCCATTCAGGATACAGATTGCCGGCGAGCGGGTGAATATACCGGCCGGTACGCTGTTTAACATTGAACACGAAAGAGAAGGTGACAGCGAGGAAGTGGAATTTCAATTCAAATGGAAAGGAAATCGCTAATGTATTCTGTGATGATCCGAATCGGCAATACCCGCAAAATAAAGCGCGAGGTATTTGACGGTCTTGCTGAAGCGGAAGCCTATTTTAATAAACTCTGTGAGCGTCGAACAGATTACCCCGCCTCCGTGGTGCTGACAGAAAGGATTTTAGTAAGGAAAAAGTTTCGCATCGACAAGAACTGGCAAGGGGACCGTTTTATTACCAATGAAGATTGATGATGCCGCAGTCTCCCAGAGCTTTCTGGTGGCTGTGGTGGGGGAAGTGGACATCTCTTGCTTTGCCGCCATCGATCAAAATGATTTCCGCGTCTCTGTTTTCAGCAGCAAACGTGATTCCGTAAACTCCTGCAGATAGCGCTAAACCGACCATCAGTACCAGGCAAGCCAGCTTCAAATTCACCGCATCCTTCTCCGCTTTTATTCGGTTTCTATTTTTGAAGTTCAACGGAATTTTTCAGCAACCCGATGCCTTCCAGGGTCACTTCGACGGTATCACCAGGCATGAGATAGACAGGGGGTTTTCGTGTAAATCCTACACCGCTGGGTGTGCCGGTCAGAATCACCGTGCCGGGCAGCAGGGTTGCACCGGCCGAAAGAAAGGCGATCAATTCGGCCACGGGAAAAATCATGTCCCCGGTGTTCCCGTCCTGCATGACCTGTCCGTTGAGTTCACAGGTCACCCGGAGATTTTGAGGGTCTTGAAGTTCATCGGCTGTAATCAGCTCCGGCCCCAGCGGGCAGAAGGTGTCAAAACTCTTGCTGTGCGACCATTGGCCGGAGCCCTTGCGTCCCTGCCAGCGCCTGGCCGAGACATCATTGGCAGCCGTATAGCCGAGCACGTGTTTCAGCGCGTCGTCCGTGCTGACATCCTTGGCCGCCTGGCCGATTACCACTGCCAGTTCCGCCTCGTAATCCACTTCAGGCGGTTCCATACAGGAGGAATGCAGGAGAATGGGATCCCCTGGGTTGGCTATCGATGCCGGATTTTTCATGAATACGACCGGATATTTCGGAGCCTCCAGGCCGATTTCTTTGGCATGTTGGTGATAGTTTAGGCCGATGCCGATGATGGCCGGGGGCACGACGGGTGCCAGTAGTTTTTTGACCCTGCACATCTGATCGGTTTCTACCAGTTCGGTGATCGAAGCCCCTTCCAGCAGTGTTGCTTCGTTGTTGCCAAAATCCTTGCCGAAACGCTGCTGTCCGGTTTCATCTATAAATCTTATAATACGCATTTAAACCCCTTTCTTTGCTGGCTATTACACATACCCGTACTTTGAGCCTGCACAGCGGACGATGGATTCGAGGCTGTCGTCTCGATAGCAAGCAATTGCCGGAACGTCATCGCCCTCGGGCATCCGCCGCAGCTGGCGCAGACAACCCAGGGTGGCCTCAATCACAGCTGTTTCGAGACCGAAACGGTCGGCCAGAACATCAATACCGGTTGAGGTGCCATCGGTTATAATGATTTCCACCTGTTCAACGGTGGGCAGTTTTTTTCCTGCAATGTCTCCCATCACATCCTTCCTTTTCCAATTGATAATTGACGCCCGGGGGGGCGGGATACACCGCATATACACTATGTTGCCCGGCCTTACAAGATACTTACACCAGCATAGCTGGATGACCCATCTATACTAATTTTCAAAGGTGCGCCTCCAGCATAGCTGGATGACCCATCGATCTAATTTTCAAAGGTGCGCCTCCAGCATAGCTGGATGACCCATCGATACTAATTTTTAAAGGTGCGCCTTTTGAGGGTGCTGCACATAATTTTACCCCGGCCGGTCAATCGATGGATTGATGGGCCAGGGCCATTATCAGGGGTCGTCCGGGCTGTTGGCCGGAATCTGAAAAGTTCCATCCAGGCGTTCCAGCATTTCATCAAAGCGGCAATCGAGATCATCGATGGCATCTTTATATTCGCGCGCGTTTATTCTGCCCCGTCGAAAACGTTCGTCAATTGCCAGGCGTTCATTATCATACCAGCGATCCGGATCGAAATTATAGGTCATCCCGTCCCCCCGATTTTAGGACCTTAAGCTTGGCACCTATCAACTGCTCCTGGGAAAGGCGCAGCAGATTTTTAAGTTTGTTCATTAGATAGTGTTCGTACGCGTCCATTTTTCCGTCGACGTAAACCATTTGCCAAAGTGTTTCAATAATTTCCATTTTTTCGTCTATCGAATAATTTTCATTGATCAGTCTGGCAAATTGCCAGAGGTCAACGCTTTCTTCCAGTTCCCTATCGGCCTCTGCCACCAGTGCGTCGGCATGCTCCCCGGACAATCCGTATTTTTCCTTCATAATTGAAAGAACCGTGTCCATTTCCTCGGCGGTAAACTTTTCGTCAATACGCGCCATCTCCAGAAAGAGGGCACAGGTTGCGATGCGCACATCGTGCTCGTTATCGAGATCTGGATCCGCTGCGTTGCCAACCGCAGGCTGGTTGAAAAATCGTTTTAGGCTTTTTATCATCCAAGTTCTCCCTTGCTAAAGATTTTCGGCTTTAAACGTATTGCACTGCGAAACATTGCCTGTCTCCAGGCCCTGCCGGAACCATCGAACCCGTTGGGCGGAGCTGCCGTGGGTAAACGAATCCGGTGTTACATAACCTCTGGATTGCTTTTGCAGGCGATCGTCGCCGATGCTGCTGGCGGCATTTAATGCTTCTTCGATATCGCCTTCTTCAAGGATCTGCCGCGCTCTATCGGCATGATGGGCCCAGATCCCGGCGAAACAATCCGCCTGCAATTCCTGCATGACGGAAAGCTGGTTGGCTTCCGTTTTGCTTAAACTGCCGCGCAATTTGTGAACTTTTTGGGATATCCCCAGCAGGGTCTGCACATGGTGGCCGATTTCATGGGCGATCACATAGGCCTGGGCGAAGTCCCCCGGAGCCCGGAATCGGTTTTTTAAATCGTTGTAAAAACTTAAGTCGATATAGACTTTTTGATCACGCGGGCAATAAAAAGGCCCGACGGCTGCCTGGGCATATCCGCAGGCTGACTCCACCGCCCCTGAAAACAGGACCAGGGTCGGTTCTTGATAGGTTCGATCCCACCCCCTGAAAAGCATGTGCCAGGTATCCTCGGTATCGGCGAGGACCACGGAAACAAACTCAACCAGTTGCTGTTCTTCCGGGTTATCGGAAGTCGAAACCTGGTAGGAGGGGGCGCTGACGCCCGGTGACCCCTGCTGGTTTAAAAATACGGACGGATCCACCCCAAAATACATGGCGATCAGGGCAATAACAATAACGCCAATACCCCCGCCGGCTGTTTTGCGCCCAATGCGCCTGCCACGCCGATCTTCAACATTGCGGCTCCTGCGACCGCCTGTCCAACGCATAATATACCTCCGTTTGTGGGGTCCCCTTTTTTGGAAACCAATTATTACAAGACAGCGCTGTCATCGATCCGATACCCGGTTTTGATTCGGCAACGCATCCAATACTTTAGGCATTTACTGCCACAAAAACAAGTCCTGAATACCAAATTGAACCGCAGAGGTATTCTCATAGCCCCGGCAGCGGTGGCAGCAGTGCTTGACTTGGGGTTGACCGGCCTTATAAATAGGGTAACCATCGCTTCGGTTTTTTGACTTAGGTCATGTAATCGTAATCGTTTTCTAATTAGATTAATAAAAAGTCGGGACACCCCGGAATGACTTCGTCATTGCCGCTTATCATGACGGCTATTTTTTTCCGAGATTCTGCAAGACCCAGGAGGAAAATGAGATGAATCGAATACAGGAACTTAAACAAAAACTGGAAGCGCTTGACAAACAGATCCTCGAGGCCGAAAAACACCTGCCGGCGCATTCGGTCAAACCTCCGATTATGCAGGAAATATTTGAGCTGGAGGATCAGCGGGAGGCCATTTCGGCCCAGCTAAAAGAACTTGAAGGCAAATAACAGAAGGGCCTGCCGTAATACCGGGATCCCACAGGCGAACCCTGAAAAAGTATCTTTCAGAGATTTTAAAGGCGCCGGTCCCCTGGTGGTCAGTTTTGCAAACAACACCAACCATCTAATCGCCAGCACGTTTACCGGTCGGCTGGAAGACCTGAAAGCGGCCTGCCGGGATCTTTGCGGAGCGCTGGAGGTCGATGCCGTGTCCACCGATCTGTTCATGCTGAACCTCAAAAGTCTCTTTGTTTTAGGAACTTTTCTTGCCGGCAGTCTGATTAATTTTTAAAGTCGGTGCATGCTGTGAGGTATAGCGGATAAACCACCGCCATTTTTCATCCAAGTCATTTTCACCCAATCTACAAAATCCCCAATTGCATATTTCGTAAGCACACCTAACAAATTTTTAGTCCTTGCAGATTTCACCATCAGGATTTACACACTTTTTGTGAGACGAATATTTTGTATATTTGTCATTGTGTAATCCACATTCTGAAAAATCTTGTGATACCCCTTCCACATATGTAAAATTGCCAAAATACATGAATTCTCATCACAGATAGCGCTCTGTCAGGCCAGCCTACAAAATTTAGTCCACGAATTTTTCACTTTCTTCTTTTGTATTTGCTTGAATTTATCACATTGCGTATTATTTTCGATAAATCGTTGCTCCAATGGATACAAAAGAAATTATGACAGATTTCAAGCCACCTTGCCAAGATAACCTACTGCAGGGATGAGCGGAAAGGATTGAAAAATGGATACTGAAGGTACAGGCGTTACCAACATCATGTTGAAAGCAGTAATTGCAATAGCAGCTATACTGGTAGTAGTATTAATTTTTGTAGGGCCCGGGCAAAAGTCATCTGGGCCAAAGCAGCCAGCCCAATCGGCAGCTACCTCTGAGGTTGACGAAATCAGCTCATCAAAACAGCCGGTGAAGGCAATAGCTACCCCGAGGGCTGCGGAATCCGGCTCAACGAAACAGCCGGTCGAATCGGCAGGTGCCTCCGGGGATAAGCATTTCCACCCCAAGGGAAAGATGCCGTCCAAATTTACCGTAGAATTGCAGAAAAAGTGGCGGCAATCCCTGCCTTTCGACGACAAAAGGGATTTCGAGGAACAAAAAAAGGGATTTATTGCAGCCCCCGATTATAAACAGATCAAGGCCGAAGCAGGTCATGTCGCCTGGGATATGGGCAGTTACGAGTGGCTGCTGCAGGGCAAGGATTTTGACAGTATCCATCCATCGCTGCAGCGTCAGGCCATCCTGAACATGAATTATGGACTGTATGAAGTCATCCCCGGGATCTATCAGGTACGTGGATTCGATCTGGCCAACATCAGCTTCATCAAAGGTAAGACCGGCTGGATCGTCTTTGATCCGCTGACCGCGAAGGAGACCGCTAAAGCGGCGCTCGACTTCATCAACGAGAAACTCGGTGAGCGCCCGGTGGTGGCGGTTGTCTACTCCCACTCCCATGCCGATCACTTCGGCGGTGTACGAGGAGTGGTGGACGAAGCCGACGTTAGAAGTGGTAAGGTCAAGATCATCGCTCCGGTTGGCTTCATGGATCACGCTGTGGCGGAGAACGTTTACGCCGGCAATGCAATGAACCGGCGCATGTTTTACCAGTATGGAGTGCTTCTGCCGCGAAGCCCTTTTGGCCATGTCGATCAATCCATTGGCAAGAACACGGCGGCGGGTAATCTTGGTTTGATCCCACCGAATGTGATCATAAAGGATGACATCGAAGAGCTGACTGTCGATGGTGTGAAAATGGTTTTTCAAAACACCCCGGGAACCGAGGCGCCTGCGGAAATGAATACCTACTTCCCGGATATGAAGGCTTTCTGGGCTGCCGAGAACATCACGGGGACAATCCACAACATTTACACACTACGTGGGGCTCTGGTACGCGATGCTCTGGAGTGGTCGAAGCAAATTAATAGGGCGATCTACCTGTTTGGCCAGGATGCCGAGGTGATGTTCGCCTCACACAGCTGGCCGCGTTGGGGTAACAAGCGCATCCAGGAAGTGATGCGGGCACAGCGCGATACTTACGCCCACCTGAACAACGGTGTGCTGCACCTGGCCAATCAGGGCGTGACCATCAACCAGATGCACAATGTTTACGCGGTCCCCGAGAGCCTGCAGCAACAGTGGGCAGCGCGTAGCTACCATGGCTCGGTCGAACACAACAGCCGTGCCGTAATCAATCGATATCTGGGGTATTGGGATGGTAACCCCACCACGCTCATTCCGCTGTCACCGGAGGATTCCGCTCCGCTTTATGTGGAGATGATGGGGGGTGCGGAACCTATCCTGGTAAAGGGTAAGGCGCTCTACGATGAAGGCAAATACCGCCATGCCCAGGAGATCCTCAACAAACTCGTTTATGCGGAGCCGGGCAACCAGAAGGCGAAGGACCTGTTGGCCGATGTCTTTGAGCAAATCGGTTATCAGCAGGAAAGCCCCAGCGTACGCAACAGTTTTCTGGCAGCGGCCTACGAACTGCGCTCCGGCATCCCAAGCGGCGCATCGCCGAAATCGAGCGGCCCAGACATGGTTCGTGCGATGACGACTGCCCTGTGGCTGGACTTTTTGGGCGTCCGACTTGACAGCAAAAAGGCCGACGGCAAGTCTTTCAAAATCAATTTGATCACCCCAGACAATGACGAGAAGTTCGTTGTCGAGCTAAGCAACGGCACACTGACGAACATCGAGGGTTTCCAGGCTGATGGCGCCGATCTGACCGTTACTATCAATCGCGAGGATCTTGTGATGACAATGATGGGCGCGGTTAGTTTCGACGAACAGATCGCCTCCGGCAAGGCAAAACTTGTCGGCAACCGAGACATTTACAACCAGCTGAAGACACTATTGGTGCACTTCGATCTCGGTTTCGAGATTATGCCTGGTACCGGCGGGGCGGATCTCACCCCTGAGCAGAAGGCCTTTGAGCAGGAGGAGCCGGGTCGAAGCGATGGCGGCTGATGCCATCGGCATACTGTGAAAGTTACGGCCGGGGAATCCTAACTCAATGTTTTTGAGAGGGATTCTTCGGTCGTTTCAGGCAACCTATGCCGGACGGCAGCTGACTCCCACTGACATCCCCCCGACACTTGCGATCTATCTCAGCGTTAAGCCCTCTTCCGGGTCGGTGGAAATTGTGTTGAGCAAAGTTTTGCCCTGAACAGGCTTTTCTGCTATAAACAAACAGTCGCAATTCGATGCCAATCTTCCATACTAATTTTTTAAAAAACAATATGATTCGACGATTTTGTCATAGCACGCTATTGGTCATGTTAATTGTCTTTTTGCATATTCCGGTGGCTTGGGCTGGCGCACTATGGCTTTACGAAGGCGGAACGCCGGATCTGGGCACGGCCGGCGCTGGACGGGCGGCCCTTGCTAAAGACGCTTCAACAGTTGGTGCCAACCCGGCCGGAATGACGTTCCTGGATCGTTCCCAGATGCTGGCGGCCTTGCAGGGACTCTATGTCAATACCCGATTTGACACCCATTTGTCCGGGTTTGGTGGCGGCGACGGTGGCAACGCCGGGGGATTCGTGCCCAGCGGCGGTCTGCATTACGTGCATCGCGTCACGGATGATTTCAGGCTGGGCATCAGCGCTGGCTCCTACTTCGGCCTGGGGGTCGACTACGGCGACGACTGGGCCGGCCGCTATTATACCACCAAGGCTGAGTTGCTGACCTTCGGCGTTAACCCGGGTGCCGGTTACCGGGTCAACAGGTGGCTATCCGTGGGGGCGGGTTTCAGCATGCTGTATGCCAACCTCGACCAAAAATCAGCCGTCAACAACAGTGCCGTTCCGGGTCAGGCCGGTTTGCCTGACGGGCAGGTCGAGATCGAGGACGATGATGTGGCATACGGCTTCAATCTAGGCCTGATGCTGACACCTCAAGAAGGCACCCGTTTCGGCCTCACCTATCGATCCGAAGTAGATTTAGAATTCAAGGATACGGTCTCCCTGGAGAACATCGGCCCGGTGCTACAGGGTCTGCTCAACCTGTCGGGGCTGGCTGGCAGTAAGGTGGATATCGACATGACCATCCCCCAGGCTGTGATGATGAGTGCCTACCACCAGGTAACCGACCGCTGGGCGATCATGGGGAACATAGGCTGGCAGGAGTGGAGCGCGTTCGGCAAGCAGGACCTGACACTTAGTTCCACCACTGCCACCACGTTCACCAAGGATCTGGAGTATGACGACACCTGGCACTTCGCCCTGGGTACCCAGTACCGGTTTGCAGAAGACTGGCTTTGGTCGGTGGGCGCAGCCTACGACTCCTCGCCGGTGGACGGCGACGACCAGCGCACCCCGGATTTGCCTCTGGACCGCCAGATCCGCATTGGTACCGGAATTCAGTATGATTGGAACAAGGATGTGACCGTGGGGATTGCCTATGAGTATCTGGACGCCGGCGAGGCTGAGATCGACCAACAGGGTGGACCCTTGCAAGGCCCCTTCAAGGGTGAATACGACCCTAACGCAATTCACTTCTTTGCTGTCAATCTGATCTGGAAATTTTAATTTACGATTAGATTAGTAAACGGCATTCACAACTTTCTAATTTT
>CAVXZZ010000007.1:0-153897 GCA_963766255.1 uncultured delta proteobacterium | reverse complement strand
ACGAAACCCACACTTTGCCCAATTGTGGATTTCGGCTATCTATACGTAACAAATGCTGATATTTCTATTAATATTAATTGGTTATATGCTACTTATTGAACATTGTTTTGTTTCTGTCAAGTAAAATTATTGTTCACAGCAGTTCTTTTCATCACCTCCTCCATGGCTTTAAAGTAGTCTCGCTCCACTTTCAGGTTACTCACCTTGCTATAGCGCTGGGTGGTTTTGATGCGGCTGTGACCTAACAGATCCTGGATAGAGACCAGAGCCGCATCGGCGTTAAGCAACTGGGTGGCCATCGTATGGCGCAGCTGATGGCAGGATATCGCCAGACCGGCTTTCTTCGCATAATACTCCATGCGTTTCTGGATTCCCCTGACCGATAGCGGCTTTCCTTTGTGAGTGCCTTTTTGCACCAAAAAGATTTTTTTCACCCTTAACGATAATCTCTGTCTGACATAAGCCGCCAAGGCATCATAGGTGTCACGGCTGATATAGACCACGCGGTCCTTTTGTCCTTTGCCACCGTAAACGTAAAGGCGACTGCGACGCCAATCGACGGCCGCCAAGCTCAGATTAGCTACCTCCTCTACCCGCAGACCGCAGCGCAGCATCAGCATGAACATGGCGCGATCCCGACAGCTTTTTGATCACGGCTAAAAAAATGCAGTACGTCCTGATCTCTCAAATGCCTGGGCAGTGGCCGGGACAGGCGCAGTTTACAGCCCCTTTTGACCGGGTTGCTCAGCGCAATCTGCTCTTCGTAGTCAAGATAGCTATAGAAGCGGCGGATGCTGTTCAAATGGCAGTTAATCGTTTTAGGCTGCAGTCTTCGGTCCAGAAGATAATCGATATATGCGGTCAGCTTCTGATAGGTGACCGCTTCGATGGGAACGTCCAGCCATAAGATGAACTGCCTGAGCGTGTGCAGATAATTCTTAACTGTATGGATCGAGTAGTTGCGTCTCTTCAAATACCGGCGGTAATTGACGATCGCGTTGGTTAAATCCATCGGTTTGCCCTCCTTCAATGATGGCCATGGCCTTAAAATACTCTTGCTCACGGGTTTTATCCGATAGCCGGCCGTAGCGCAGCGTCATCTCGATGCTGCTGTGCCCCAGAAGCTGCTGCAGGCACTCAATGCGCATACCGGCGTTTAAAAGCTCGGTGGCATAGGTATGGCGCAGACAATGCAATGAGTAGTCCTTATGCTCCAGCCCGGCTTGCTTCAGATACTTTTTAAAGATCACCCGGACATTGTTATAGCTCATGCGGTGGCGACCCTGGAATAAAACAGATATTCTTTCCGGGGGTCGCACTTTTGCAGCCAGTCGGCCAGCGCCTGGCAGGCATCCTCGCTGATGCACACGGCCCGGCCTTTACGGTTTTTCTCACCTTCATAGATCAGGATCTTCTTGTCGGCTAAATGTACATCAAGAACCTTGGTATTGAGCAGCTCGCCGATACGCATTCCGGTTCTAAGCAAAAGCAATATCATCGCGCGGTTGCGTACGTCGTCAAGCACTGCCAGCAAGCATTTGACATCCTCCGGATCCATTGCCCGCGGCAACGCGTCGGGGACCTTGAGCTTGATCTTGCGCCGCAAAAGCTCGGCATCGGCTAAATCCTGATCGATCAAATACCGCAAAAACGCATACAGCGATCCCAGCCGGTTGCTTACCGAGGCGATCTTCAAGCCCCGGTCCTGCTCATGCTCCACAAAGGCCTCCAGATCCGCTCGGCTGATCTGGTTGAGTTCTCTTCTGCCGCAATTTGTCAGGTAGGATAAAAAGAGCGTAATGGTGGTGAAGTCATTTTTAAGGGTATTGGCTTTGCAGTTCTGGCGGTATTTGTGGCGCAGATATTCTCTGGCCGCATCCAGACCGACGATGTCCTTATGCGACAATTTATCTAACAGCCGATCAAGGGCCTTGCGATTGGCCTCGGCCTGCTGATTTTCACGCAGCTGCAGCTGGCTTCGATGGAAAAGATTGGGAAGGGTAAACGCCTCTTCGGCTTTGGCCCAGGGGTCTTGATATCGAAAATCAGAAAGGATCATTTTTCTGCCTCCTTTGTCTGTATTAACAGAAATATCAGGCAGATAATGATCCTTTCAACCTTTTAAAGGACTATCATCATTTTGTTACGTATAGCGGCTATGAATAAAACATAACGGATTATTGCATATATCTTTTGCAAACCTGCAACAAATTGCCATCCCAAAAAGTGTGGATATCATACATCCAGTGGAAAAAGCTAAAAGTACCGATCACTGCTATGGATCGGCACTTTTGGAATCATCAAAAACATGTGATATTCAAATCGTACTTGCAATTTTCCCAAACTGCAGATTATCAAGATATGCCAGGTTTGAAACAGTTTTATTTTAGAAAGTATATTGACACATAAAAATTTGGCATCATTTTGGAAGCGAGTTATTCCAAGCTTCTAAAACTCACTAATACCTGACCCAGAAAATTGTTCAATGTCATTTCTTCAACTTTCCTGCCGTATTCTGCACAAGTAAGAAATATTTTTCACAATTTTATTCAGTAACTTACATATAGATTCCCATAAATCAACATAGGCTAAATATAACTGACTTAAATTTATGACAATTTTTATTGATTAAAGATTGCACGGTTTTTGCATATTGCAGTTTAAAAAGAATTTTAGCTAATGATTTATGATGCTGGTGGGGGATCGCATCAAAAAAAATCTATCTGCCGATAGAATCCATTTCTTCAAAAGCCTCTACCCCCGCCAGCATCGCCAATTCAAATATTTTATCGAATGGGAATTTGCAATGTTGGAACCTGCATTGGTGGTATTGTTGGGGATAGTATTCGCTACTGCAACCATTGTAGCTAAAGGTAACTTAAAATGATACCGAACTTTCAGCCATGCTCCTCCTTTCCCAACTGGATTGATAGGAGTTACAGGATGGGGTATAATAAAGTTGAAAAAAACTTAGCTAATATTTTGTGATTCTGGTGAAAAAAATTGGATAACAAAACAATAGAGAAGATAAAGAAAAAAAAAGCCTATGACAAATTGTTATTCCAAATTACCCAATATTGTTTAAGTAACAGCGAACTTCCTGAGAATCTAATAAAGGAGGCTGAAGAATTGGCGCGCCAGCTAGATATACCGAAAACAGAATTGCAAAATATCGGCTCTTCAACCTTCTAAGAATTATTGGCCATTTTCGGTGCAAACTTATAGTCCGCTAGCTCCATCCAAGTTCTTAAAGCTGAATTACATTTATTTGCTATGTATCCTTACATTAGAAACCGAAAAAAAACCGTGATAATCATTTAATATCTGCAATTTTGGTAAAGTTATGACTCACAAGAAATCAAAGGTTTAGCCGGAGTCGATTTCTAAACGATTTTCTCAATAAATTTGCATTTTTGGATTTTTTATGCGGTACAATAGAAGAAGAGATAGAAAGGGGAGACAGGCTTTTTTAAGGTACGTCATAACCACTGCGTTAGTTGTCTTTATGGTCGGATGCAGCCTGATTGTGATGAGGCTGCTTTTTATTTGAGCGAAGGCTATTATATATTGTCGCCGGACGAAACCTGCAATATCTATGTAGCACAGATTTAGGCATTACTAACAATCTCGTGATATACGCCTGGTAGCTGCATTATCTGCAGGGTTGTGCCATTGGGAGGTGTCATAGGTTTAGAAAACTAATATTTTCATCATATAAAGGGGGGAGAGATGAAAGTACTACGAAGCAACATGAAATCTCTAAAAGGGGGTATGATAGATAAAGGATTCAAAAACAGGCTCGCAGCTAAGGTGCACCAAACCCTTAAGCCCACCATTTTCATAATTTGTTTCTGTTTTTTTACAATATTAGGTTGTGCTGTCATTCAGGGCAAGTCGATAAAAACTTATGAATCAAAATATCATGATACAGTCCAAGCAAGCAGCGATACGTTAAAAAGGTTAGAAATACCAGTAACCGAACGTATGTCGGATGAATTAAAAACGGTAATAAATGCAGAACGTTTTGATGGATCACCGGTCACAATTGAAGTTAAGAGAATAGACCGGAATCTTACAGAGGTTTCTGTGAGAACTGGTAAAGGTTTTGGTGGGGATAAAAGGGTCTCAACGCAAATTCATGAATTTATTAATGAGAGCATAGCACAACAGGAAAAGGATGATACGAAGCACACAGGAAATCCAGATTCTACTCAAGAAATAATTAATACTAATATTGACGATAAAATACAGAGTATGAGTTACTCTAAATTAGCTGAAACTTATTCTGACTCTATTTACTTAATTTTTTTCAATCATAATTCAAATGAGCTTTCTGAAAAAGCAATGAAAAAACTTGATCGGGTTGCTGAAATTATTTTAAAAAATCCTAAAGCTGAAGTTATACTAAAAGGCTATACAGATTCAATCGGAGAACCATCTTACAACAAAATTGTTTCTGAAAGCCGGACCAATGTTGTTAAGGTCTATCTCATTGGAGATGGTGTGGAACCTTCTAAAATAATAGCTATAGGCTATGGGGCACAAAATTTTTTGGCGAGCAATAAAACTAAGGAAGGAAGACTATTTAATCGTCGTGTTGAAATTGAACTTAATAACCTGGAATAAAGTAAACTTTATTATACATTGTGTATTTGAAAGAAGGAATTTATGTTCAATATCCAACGAATCGGGAATAAGCCACAATTATTGAAACCTTTTATGTTCCAAAGCTTTTGACACCACCCAAAATGCTGTGATAATGTAGATATCTGTTGTGGAGTAGTGCGGACTTTTTCAGTCGTTATTATTATAAGGTAACCTGAGAAGAAAGGAGGTGACTACATTATGAAGAAGATTTTTTTGGTGATGTCAATGATGCTTGCTCTCGCTATTGCTATAGGGGGTTGCGCAACAAAAGGAGACCTCGAAGAAGCGCAGGCCCGGGAAAAGGAGATTGCCGCAAAAGCTGATCAGGCAGCGCAGGATGCGCAGGAAGCCAAGGCAGCAGCCGATGAGGCCATGGTAAAGGCGAATGAAGCAGTGGACCGCGCTGAGGAAGCTGAAGAGAGGGCAGAGGAAAGAGAGAGAATCGCAGAGGAAAAAGCAAGAATCGCTGAGGAACAGGCGAGAATAGCAGAAGAAAAGGCGAGAATCGCCGATGAAAAAGCAAAAGAAGCTGACGAAAAATTCCAGAAATCAATGAAAAAGTAAATCGAAAGGAAGTAGTAAGGTTTTGGAACCCACCACTTTCCAATTTTTCCAACGTTTAGCATGTTAGGTATTGCATATATCTGCTGATATGTTTGAAAGTGTCAATAAGAAAACACTTATCCATCCCTTGTACAGGTTAAGTTTATCGATAGTAAAAGGACTCCCTGAGGAGGCGCGATTTACTAATACGGTCAAAATTATTTAGACATACCTCTTACCCCTGCCATAGCATCGCCAATTCAAATAGATGATATACTAATGAATAATACTAATTCAGATAAAGAATTGAAGAGCGGTTTGAAGAATCAATCTATCCAGGCTCTGCTCATAATTATTTTTTACTTAGTATTATTTTTAGGATGCAGTGCGACAAAAACAGGATTGTCTGCCAATCAAGCCAGTGGAGGAAAGAAGAACTATGAAAGAATAGTATATAATAATAAAGGAAAACCAATTTTAAAAATAGAATGCAAATATATTGGGAAAAAACCTGTGGAGGGCTTTAAAACTTATGTGCAATGGGAAATAATCGATACGGATTTTTATAATTTATCTTTCATTAATTTATCTCATAAAAGAATAAAATTTCTTTCAAGTAAAGTTTATCAATCGTTCCCACTAGAAATACCAGAAGAAGGAATTTTGCCAGCAAGACAATCATCTATTTTTATTGAACACAAAGATTACCGAAAGGTGCATGATCCAAAATTTGATCCTCTTGAGTATAAAGCAGAACGCACACACATAAATTGGCCTATTCACACAAACAATCTGTATGCATATATGATAACAAATATTATATTCCAAATTAAATATATGGAACAAGATTACAGATTTAATATTTTCATGGTGTATGAAAAATAGAATTAGAGTGAAAGTTATAAGTGGTTCCTGGTCCTGACTTATAGGCTCCATGTAATTCTAAAACCTGTTATTTCTCCTAAAAATTCGGGCAAAACCACTGGTTCAATAAATCCACGATATCATCCATCCGGGGCCCATGAAGGCGTTTTGAGATACTGTTTATCGATACCGTAATATAGAAACAGGGGCCCTCACTGATGTACATGCGATGACATTCACCATTCAGGAACCCAACACCAGAAAACCGTTATTTTTGGCGAACGTCTCAATAGACATCACCGAGCGCAAGCAGGCAGAGGCCGCACTTCAAAAAAGCGAGAAGAAATATCGAACCATTCTTGAAGGTATTGAGGACAGCTACTTAGAGGTTGATCTTTCAGGGAATTTTCAATTTTTCAATGATTCATTTTGTAAAATACTTGGGTATTCAAGAGAAGAACTAACCGGGATGAATATTGCCCTTGGTACAGTTGTGAGCCTTTGTCCATTTTTCGTTATCCCAGCCACAGCTTCTGGCAGCCTCCAAAATTAAATTCAAGTTAAGATTTTAAGTTCCCGATAATAAGCATAGTAGATTCTATTCAGTCATAAAGTAAGGAGGCCATCAAAAATCATGTATTCAGCTTATAATTCAAAATCCAATAATCAGTCGGTCATTTTAATTGCTGATGATGATGATCTCTGCTTAGATGCATATTCCGCTTCATTCCGTCCACCGATTCCGGAGAAGCCGTCCACCGATTCCGAAGCCGTCCACCGATTCCGGAGCAAGCCGTCCACCGATTCCGGAGCAAACCGTCCACTTTTAATGACAATTTCGGACTAACAGCGACGCTGGTTAACTTACCGCTCAACCGGTACAATGTATCTCTGATCCAAAATCTGGGACCCAGGAGGTACATATGGCCGCGGAGAGATTAACCATGCGCAAAGTTAAGGAAGTTTTACGGCTCAAATTTGATGTTAAACTCAGCAACCGCCGGATTGCTCAAAGCTGCTCGATGGCTCACAGTACGGTTGGCGAATATATCCGCCGTTTTCGCCAGTCATCACTGAACTGGCCGTTATCCGAGGATATCGATGATAGCCGTCTTGAGCAATTGCTGTTTCCCCCTCTACAGCTGGGATCACCCCATATCCGCCCGGCTCCTGATTGCGCCTACATCCACCGGGAACTGCGCCGCAAAGCCGTGACACTGATGCTGCTGTGGCAGGAATACAAGCAGAAGCATCCTGCAGGCTACCAGTACAGCCAGTTTTGTGATCGGTATCGACGCTGGACACGGCAGATCGATCCGGTCATGCGTCAGCAACACATCGCCGGCGAAAAGCTGTTTGTCGACTATGCCGGTATGACGGTTGCCGTATATGATCTTCAAAGCGCCAAGATGCGCGAGACTCAAATATTTGTGGCCGTGCTCGGCGCTTCCAATTATTGCTACGCAGAAGCCACCTGGACGCAGTCGCTGCCGGACTGGATCGCCTCGCACACGCGCGCTTTTGCCTTTTTGGGAGGAGTGCCTCAGGTCCTGGTTCCCGATAATTTGAAAGCCGGGGTCAAAAAGGCCAGTTTTTATGAACCCGATATCAACCCCACTTATCTGGATCTGGCCAATCATTATGGCACCGCGGTCATCCCTGCCCGGGTGCGCCGTCCCAAAGACAAAGCCAAAGTGGAAACCGGCGTTCAAATCGTGGAACGCTGGATCCTGGCGCGGCTTAGAAACCGTCAGTTCTTCAGTCTGCGACAATTAAATCAAGCCATCGCCGAGCTGCTCGAAGATCTCAATAACAAGCCCTTCCAAAAGCTACCCGGAACTCGAAAGTCCGCCTTTGAAAGCATGGACCGGCCAGCTCTAAATCCGCTGCCTTCTCAACCTTACCAGTTCGCCGAATGGAAAAAAGCCATGGTCAATGTGGACTATCATATCGAAGTCCACCGGCATTATTACAGCGTGCCCCACACGTTAATTAAAAAGAAAATCGATGTGCGCATCACAAACAACACCATCGAATGCTTCTACAAAAGCAAACGGGTGGCCAGTCACATCCGCAGTCACCACAAGGGGCGTCACAGCACCATCAAAGAGCACATGCCCAAATCCCATCAAAAATGGGCCGAGTGGACGCCGCAGCGATTTGTCCGCTGGGCGGCAAAAATCGGTCCGCACACCCAAAGCCTGATTGAAAATGTCCTTAACTCCCGTGCCCATCCCCAGCAGGGCTTTAGAAGCTGCCTGGGGATCCTACGGCTGGCCAAAGGCTATGGCAATGATCGACTTGAAGCCGCCTGTCATCGAGCGGTCGCCATCGGCGGCACCAGCTATCGAAGTGTGCAGTCGATCCTTAAACACAATCTGGATCAAAAACCGTTGCCGGATCAATCCTCTAAAAATCCACCCATCGAGCATACCAACATCCGCGGGGCGCGGTATTATCACTGAAAGGAGATTAACTTATGCTTGTTCATCCCATTATTGACAAATTACAATCTTTACGATTCTTCGGAATGCGCACCGCCTTTGAGGAGCAGATGCAAACCGCCGATATCGATCAACTCAACTTCGAGGAACGCATCGGGCTTCTGGTCGACCGCGAGATGACCGAACGCGAAAACCGACGCTTTAAAACCCGACTGCGTAAAGCCAAACTGCGACAACATGCCAGTGTGGAAGATGTCGACTTCCGGCATAAGCGTGGCCTGGAAAAATCCGGGTTCATGCAGCTGGCAGACTGTCAGTGGATCAAAGAAGCTCTAAACACTCTGATCATAGGCCCCACCGGGGTCGGCAAAACATATCTGGCTTGTGCCCTGGCTCACAAAGCCTGCCAGCAGGGTCACTCCACACTTTACTTCCGGCTGCCCCGGCTGCTGCAGGAGTTGGGTATTGCAAAGGCCGACGGAAGATATGATAAAATTTTAAAAACACTTTCAAAAACCCGTCTGCTGATAGTTGACGACTGGGGGCTAAAACCGCTTGTCAAAGATCAAAGTCATGATCTTTTAGAAATCCTTGAAGATCGTCACGGCCTGCGCTCAACGCTTGTGACCAGTCAGCTGCCCGTTGAGCACTGGCATGAGATTATCGATAATCCGACTCTGGCCGATGCTATCTTAGATCGGCTCATTCACAATGCATATCGAATTAATCTGAAAGGAGAATCTATGCGCAAAAAGAAAACCAGTTTGACTAAAAACAAATAATTTGAGATTCAATAAAAACCAGCGTCGCTTCGCTCCGACTCCCGGACGCCTTCAACCGGAATCAGTGGACGACTTGATCCGGATTGCCTGGACGACTTGCTCCGGATTTACCGGTCGGAATCATCGGAATAGGCACTTAGATGTCGGAGTCAAAATGCTCCAGTATATAGGTTGCGAGGTTTTAGACGCTCGTGATGGGAAAGAAAGCACATGCATCTTTTTTTGGAAAGACCAAAGAACATTTTATATCCAGAAAAGCAAAGGAAATTTTGCCCTTAGAAATCGCCCAAGCACTAGTAAATGATAATTTACAATGCTTTTCCAAAGCGATACCAACCTACAATACAATAACAATAAAAAACCACCAAGGCAAAGAACACTATATTGCCGTTTCAAAAATCCCAAAGATTGACCCAAAAAATAATGTTGAATGTTTGGTGTGCACCGGCAAAGACATTACTGAATATAAGAGGTTGGAAGATGATTTACACTATACCAATACGACATTGAGAACATTTTTATCGGCTTCTCCAATCGGCATTGGAATAATTGAAAACAGGAAGATAAGCTGGGTAAATGATGAAATGATAAAGATTTTTGGCTGTGAATCAAGTGATGAGATTTCTGGAAGAAGCACCAAAGCGTTTTATGCCAACCCGGATGAGTATGATAATTTGGGTGATGAGATCTATCGCAATCTTAAGCAGGGCAGTCCGGTGGAAAAGGACTTAGTATTAAAGCGCAGCGATGGATCAGAATTTATCGGTCATTTAAAAATGAATAGCTATGAATCAAATGATCCCGTCAAAAAGGCTATCTTTACCATTTCAAATATAACATGGAGAAAAGAGGCGCAGGAACAACGTATACAAAAAGAAAAGTTGGAAGGTGTTATTGAAATGGCTGGGGCCGTATGCCATGAGTTAAACCAGCCACTGCAGGCAATTTCAGGGTACTCTGAATTAATTCAAATGGAATTGGAAGCTGACGATCCATATTATCAGCATTTGGATACTATCGTAAAACAAATTGAAAAAATGGGTGATATCACCGGTAAGTTACATCAGATCACCAAATATGAAACAAAGGACTATTTGGAAAGCAAAATAATAGATATAGATAGATCCGCAGCTTGAATTGACCAATGTATCACAAGCCACAAGCTACTAAATTTGGATCCGTTTCCATTCCTTCTGACTAACGTACTTATCCCCTCACGACCACATCCCAATAACAGCTCAGCCGACATTGATATTCAATTCTCTTGCCACATCGTTACTGCCCCGTGGTTGCATATTAGGCTATCCGATTTGTTCTGCGATGTCGTCAACAATGTCGACTTTTGTGAGGGTCACGGGAGTTCTCCTTGATGGCTGAAAGGTAATTGGAAAATAAATACCATTTTTCAAATATAACAATATTTGTCAATATAATAAGTGGATTACATCGCAATGGAGTTTAAGTTGCTGGATTAATTTCCTATCTATATTAAGCTGCTATCCATCTAAATTTCTTGATTTTTTTCTTCTTTGTTGCGATAATTTAGAATCCACATACAAGCGAAAAGGAAAGAATATGGCTAAAGATCGTTCTGTTAAACACACCAAAGAAAAAAGAAAAGAAACAAGAGATAGATCCAATAAGTATCACAGTGTTGAAATGAAATTATCTACTCTTCCCATATATCTTTTCAAGCTAAAGGATATTTCATCTAAAGGTGCTTGTTTTTTCGTTAAGGAAGGATCAGCGATCTTAAATCATATCAAGGTCGGTCAAATACTGAATATGAGATATCATTCTGAAGAGGAGATGGAACCTATTACAGTATTCAAATCTGCTATTAAACATATCACCAAAATTGAAGAAAAATCCTACAAAGGACATTATTTAGTTGGAATTAAGATTTTGGAAAAGCAGGATCCAGATTACCTGCAAGACGAGAACGATTAGTACACCTATTCTTCAATCCAAGTCACAGTAGGTCTATAATTTTGATAAAAGGCCCACTTCCGAACGTCTTAGGGTTTAGTTAACCGATAATTATTTCTTTTTAAGATAATTCAGAATTGTTTTTGCCTTCGGATCTGATATCGAAATGGCTAATGGCGTTTGGCTGGCCGGTTCAATACCTCCCGCAAAACTGACAGTGAAAAAAATAAAAAGTGACAAAACCACTAAAGCTGAACATGTTTTCATATTTACCATCTTTAAAAAAATGCAGCACGATAAATTCCTTATACTATTCAACCTAATTTTACTCTTCACTGGTTCTTTGGGTATGGCCATAGATTCATCCCCTTCTATTGTTGCTCAAGAACCTGTTTGACAATCTCCCAAAACGGCCAAGGGTCCAAACCTAACGTTTCGGCAAATTTCAAGGCGTATTTCTTTCTGGGTGGCCGTTCAAACACATCGCACTCCTCAAGAAATTGTTTCGCGTAGGAATGGTACGTGCCTTTTTCTATTTCTTTATATTACAACCGGAGCATAAGCCTCCTAAATTGTTAGTTCCATGATACTAAATACAGTACCTTTAGCTCCCCCTCGTATTTGAGGCGTGCTGCTTTCAGCTTGGATGATATTTTTACTATTTGCCCCTTTAAATTATCATCTTTCTCATTTACATTATTGGACAGTATACTCAATTTTTGTATCATCGGCATAGTCGCATTGAAATATCGCGATTTAATAAAGATTTCTTTTTCTGAGATACTGCCAAATAAAAACTGCTTTTCAAATTCATCAAGTTCTACCGCATGTGATTCAATCATTCCAGAAATATCCATTGAATCTTTCTCCTATCCTATTTATTAGATTTCCTCGGTCTACCCACCTTTCTATTTTCTACTTTTATTAAATCCCTTACTTTTATCAACCAATCTCGGCCAATTTTTCGTGCAGGAAGACGACCAGCTAAAATTAGTTGCCGAATGCGTGAATCATTAACGCCAAGAAATTCTCCGGCCATTTTTGTATTGATAATTTTCACATTAATTTTATAACGAGTACGTTAGGATAAAGCAAGAAACAATCCTTTTGGATTAGAAAAATTTTATTCATACCCTGCACAAACATATCTAATACATTGTCGCTCCTAACAGCGTTCTCATAAACCCATCCTTGAACCCTTCATTTTTGATAGCATTCCATTTTCATTACAAGTTTTTCTTAAGAATTAAGACAAAAATACCGATAAGAAATATAGGCTTAAAATCTTTGAAAATGGCCATTATCCAATATTTCTTAATAAAAAATTATTCATATGGAAACCGATCTAATCGGCGAAAGCCAAAATGTCAGAAGTGTTCGCAAATTGATCGACCAGGTAGCAGGCTCATGCTTAAACACTGTGGTCTGTGGTGAGACCGGTGTTGGAAAAGAGCTGGTTGTTAAGATGCTGCATCAAAAATCCAGTATGAACCGAGGACCTTTTGTCAAAGTAAACTGCGCCGCTTTACCGGATACATTGCTGGAAAGCGAAATGTTTGGTCATGATCAGGGTGCTTTTACAGGAGCGGTGCGCAAAATGCGGGGAAAATTTGAACAGGCCAAAGAAGGGGTTTTATTCCTGGATGAAATCGGCGATATGTCCATAGCACTGCAATCCAAGATGCTTCATGCGCTTCAAGATGGCGAATTTGTTCCCCTTGGATCTGAAAGATCGGTAAAAAGTAATGCCTGGGTTATAACGGCCACCAACCGTGAGCTGGAGGAGGACCTTAAGGCTGGAAAATTCCGTCCAGATTTGTACTACAGAATATGTACCGTAAAAATTCGCATTGATCCATTGCGCTATAGACCGGAAGATCTACCGCCTTTGATTTCTTATTATACACAAAGATACGCCTTAGAACTTAATCGAAATCAGCCGACATCTCTAAGCAATGAGACTATCGACAAACTTATGGCCTATCACTGGCCAGGAAACGTGCGCGAGTTGCAAAATGTGCTAAGAAGGATCATTGTTCTTGGTGAAGGGGAAGGAAACCTGGATAAAATGATCAACCTTCCCAATAATAGCAAGCACAATTATATTGAACCAAATTTTAGAAACGGTCTTGGATTAAACGGGCACCGGATAGATCTCACGGATTTTTCACTCAAAAAGTTTAGAAAGAAGGTATCTGATCAGGTCGAAAAAAATGCAATATCATATGTACTTGAGAAAACTGGTTGGAACCGCAGCAAAGCCTGCGAAATATTAAAAGTCAGCTATAAGACCTTGCTTTCCAGAATACAGGATCTGGAACTTAAACCTCCTGAAGATTTTGTATAGAACGCCTGCTGAAATCTCAACGCCGATTATATACGCCTAAAGATTGTTATTTGCGCCTTTCAATCCACTTTGGAATGACCCCCTAAAACTGCATAAATCAGAGCAAACCGATCAGAGTGTCCCGAGAGTGATTGGGGGTTGATTCCAATAAATATTCAAATTCACTTGGAGGACAATAGCCAACCACTGAATGAATCCGCTTATGGTTGTAAACATCTTCGATAAAATAGGGAATAGCCGAACGCCTTCGACCTATCTATCACCTGCAGTATGGAGACGAAATTAATAAAAATCGCTGAAATCTCCGACGAACCGTGGGAATTGATAAAATCCTTCGAAATCATCACTTCCAGCTTTTAAGTCTGAATTACCGATTTTTGCTATTTATGTCAGCATTTGCAATCTTAAAAAACCTGAGATCTACGAAATATCCATGCAAAATAGCCGGATTGCAGATTATGGCAAATTAACCAAAACAACGAATGATTTTCCAAAATAATGCACATTAGTAGTTTTTTGTTTTTCCTTGACAAATCTAATTACTTTTTGATATCAGAATCCGTAGCCCTTCCTTATCCTAAAAAGTTGATTTGAACCTGCTCTTAAAATTCATTTAAGGATAGGGTGATGGGTAAAGGTTTAGCACCAAAATCTGAAGCCTCTAAAAGCCTCCAAGGGTTCTACCTCCCTTCGGAGGCTTTCTCATTTATCCTGCCTACTTTTTTATATCGAACTTCATTGGATGGGCGTGCAGGGCTTTATAATATTATTATCATTTCAATGGGTTGTTGTATTTAATAGATATGCGAAGATTAGAAAAAAGTTTTAATCTGTTTGAAGCAGCACCAGATCTTGTTAAAGAATGGCATCCTACTGCGAACGGCAAATTAACACCCAAAAATGTAAAAATTATGAATCCCCAAAAGGTATGGTGGATCTGCAACGAAAGCCATGAATGGACAGCCACAATTAAATTTAGAATTAAGGGAAATCGATGCCCGTTATGTAGGAAAGATGTGAAAGAAATCCTACCTCATGATGATAAAACCATTTCACGGAAAAAATTCAGCACCAGTTACACTAAGAAAATTCTAAGGAGACAAAGCATTTTTTTAGAGTCGGATTCTATTGATCCCACCCTAGGAAGAGATTATAGAAAAGCCAAACGTTTTAAGATTAATTCCACTGCAACAGTCGAAATTCCGGCCACAGGACATTGGTTTTACGCTGAAATGAAAAATTTTAGCAGTGGGGGTATGTATTTTGAGGCAGATGCTTCAATACAACCTGGAACAAACATTAAAATAAATCTGAATAGAACTCTTTTCCGATCAGATCAGAAAAAATTCAATTCAATAATACGCTGGTGCAGAAAATTGGAAGATGAAGATAAAGTCTATTCCAATTTTGGCATTGGTTCAAAATTTATTTAGCTACAAAACGGTCAATGTTATGAATTCTCTAAAGAATGATGAAGTGCTTAAAGATAACGAAGAGAGCCGTACAGGAATAGAACGACGCCAATTTTCTTATACCGCATATGTTCCCGAGAGGAGATCAGTGAAAGATAGAAGAAACCTGTCGTCTCGATGTTAAGGGAGAAACGCAAGTGGCGGCCCCACAAGCGTGAGAGTACCGATTCGAGACACGGGGGCGGATCATCCAGTAGTAGTTTTGAAAGTCCTGTAATGGGGCTGGAGCGAAGGGGATGAGCCAGCTCGTAGCAAGCGAAGGTCAACTCCGCTAAAGCGGGGAAGGAACCGGGTTACTTTCTGCTTCGGCTTGAGGCTGCGAGGTCTCAAGAGGAGGGCTGGCAGGAGCCGTGTGAATCGAGAGATTCACGCACGGATGTGTGTCCAGCTAAGGCTGGTATGTTCAGCGGGAGTTAGTCCTGCGAGGGTAATAATCAGAAGCCCTGTAGCTTGGATGGCAGGTATTAGGGAGACCGATTATCTGAAGCCCATTGACGAAGCAATCCTTAGGGGATGTGAGCGAGTCACCGGGCCGTAACGAAAGTGAACGCACAGGTGGCCCCGAAAGTGAGAATCCCCGGAGGCCGAGCCCGCATTCGTAGGGCGAAGGCAGCATGATTAGTCGAAAACTGATTGATACGGCTAACTTCACTCCGGCGGGGTGGTAGCGACAGCACGGTGACAAGGGCATACCGAGCAACTGGAGAAGCCCTCCTCGTCCCAATGAGAAATCACTGGAGCAAGGTAGGTTCTATAACCGTGAACAGCGGGAAGTGGACCGAAAGGCGAGAGGGTGGCGGATGGGTCCGTATTAGCGATGAACCGGGGTAACGCTCGGGGAGCAAAGGGACCCTGCTGTTAACAATCTTCCGACAACACTGGGAGGCAGAGACGAGATGATAAAGGCGTCCATTGGTCTGCAAGACCTGAGAAGGAAGATATACCTGAAGGCGAAGTCTGATAAGACATGGCGGTTTTGGGGATTGTATGTTCATGTCTGTAAGATGGAGACGCTTCAACGGGCCTATCGTGATGCCAAGGAAAATAATGGAACACCGGGAATAGATGGTGTGACATTTGATGACATCGAAAAGGCAGGCGTGGAAGCTTTTCTCGAGCAGATACAAAATGAGCTGGTCTCTGGAACATACCGACCTATGCGAAATCGAATCAAAGAGATTCCCAAGGGCAATGACAAGTTCAGAGTCTTAGGGATACCGGCGATAAGAGATCGTGTAGTTCAGGGGGCACTCAAGCTGATTTTAGAGCCGATATTTGAAGCTGATTTTCAGGAAGGCTCCTATGGTTATCGCCCCAAGCGAAGCGCTCATGCTGCGGTAGATCGTGTGGCTGAAGCAGTTGTAAAGAATAAGACTCGTGTCATTGATTTAGACCTAAGGGCCTATTTTGACAACGTTCGGCATGACACTTTGTTGAAGAAAGTGGCCGAACGGGTCAACGATGACCAAGTGATGCGACTGTTGAAGTTGATTCTAAAAGCTGGCGGCAAGCAGGGCGTTCCTCAGGGTGGGGTAATTTCTCCGCTGCTCAGTAATCTCTATCTCAATGAGGTAGATAAGATGTTGGAGCGTGCCAAGGAGGTTAGCCGCTACGGCAGATTCACTTATATTGAATATGCCCGTTTTGCAGATGATCTGGTGGTTCTGGTCGATGGCTTCAGAAAATGGGAGTGGCTTTTAAAAGCTGCATACAAACGGCTTGTGGAAGAGTTTGAGAAGCTGGGTGTGCAAATGAATCAAGAGAAGACCCGAATAGTGGATCTTAGCCGAGATGAGACCTTCAGCTTTCTGGGATTTGACTACCGGCGTGTTAAAACACGACGTGGCGTATGGGGAGTCAGGGTTACACCTCGGATGAAGGCACGGACCACTTTGCTGCGAGAGCTCAAGGAGGTGTTCCGTCGTCATCAATCCCAACCTGTGGATCGGGTGATATATTTAATCAACCCGATACTAAGGGGGTGGGTCAACTATTTTCGGGTCGGTAACTCCAGCGAGTGCTTTGGTTACGTGAAAGACTGGGTGGCGAAAAAGATAAGACGACATCTGATGCGTGCCAGAAAACGCCGTGGCTTCGGCTGGAACAGGTGGAGTAGGGTTTGGATTTACGATACTCTGGGATTATTTAATGATTACGGAGTTCGTCACTATCAGGCTTGAAAGCGATGCCAGTTTGATAGGTCAAATAACCCTTTAGACGAAGTTAACAGAGAAAGCGTAGTGCGGGAAATCCGCATGCTGCGTTTGACGAGGCGGGGGCTGGAAACGGGCTTTCGGGTACCGCGCCAGCCTTCGACCCTACCTGTGGGAGCCTGGGGGTGAGATTACCCCGGGCTACCCGACCATATCGTTGCAACCAGCCACGATTAGCACCTGTGATAGGTGGATATCAAATTTGAAGGGGGCTTGAGATGTTAAAAAAACTAGTTATATTTATTTTTGTTTTAAGCCTATTTACACACTCGGAATTATGCTGGGGTGACAATTTCAACCTTCGGTATACAAGATGGGGTATGACACAAGATGAAGTGATCAAATCTGAAGAAAAAATGGATCCTGTCGAAGTTGCTGAGAATATGATTAAGTATAAGACCCAAATTATGAGGAGCAGTGTTGAGTTACATTATGTATTTGTTGACAATAAGCTAGTTGGAGCAATTTACAATTTAGAAGATAATTATTTAAACTCCGACCGCTTTAGAAATACTTATACTAAATTTAAAACTGCTTTGATAAAAAAATATGGACAACCAGTCGAGGAAAGAACGGACTGGATTAATGACACATATAAAAATTTCCGCAAAAAATGGGGGCTTGCGCTTAGTTTAGGTCATGTAGAATACGCTTCATCATGGAGAACCCTGGAGACAACAATAGAATGTAACTTGAGGGAAGAAAACTATTATGTGATATGCTTAATAGAGTATTGGAGCATAGAATATTCACAATTACTGAAAGAGATTAAGAAAGAAGAAAAATCAATTGAAGTTAAACAACCTCATATAATGGATCCCTTATAAGGGGAAAATTATTGCTCCAACATAGAGCGCAGCTTCTTTTTAGAGAATGAGTTTAGAGAGGCTAACCCCCAGCTATTGGAATACCGATACCATAAACAACCATCGGTAAGTCAGGAAATTCTTTGATGGTTTCCCTCGGCACCGCCTTTATTATACCTTGCCCCTCTATCGACAATTATATTATACTGCCTCCTATCATGAATGAAAGTTACCCTGTGGCTACACCACTCGATTCTAATGAACAGATTCGTGCCCAACACGAGGCCAAAGGACAATGCTAAAAAAGATCATATCTGGCGGGCAACCCGGAGTTGAGATAGCTGCTCTTGATGCTGCAATTCAACTTGACATACCACATGCCGGGTGGGCCTACAAAGGCAGAAAGACTGACGATGGTGTTTTACCAGAGCAGTACAATGTACAGGGAATAGATAATCCCAGCTACTTTGAAAGGCTGGAGAAAAACATTGTCGACTCGGAAGGAACTGTTATCTTGACCTATGGTCAGTTTTTAATAGGTTTAAAGGGGGTCAGGGATTTAGCTGAAAAACATAAAAAACCGTGTCTACATTTGGAACTTAGGGAATGTACAACTAATCATGCAATTTCATCAATACGCAAATGGATGGAGAATCATGAGATAGAAGTGGTCTATTTTACCGGCCCTAAGCCCGTTGGAACCTCTAAGATTTACCGAGACGTCATCCTAATTATTCAAGGCATATTTGGAGTTGAAAAAGAACAGGAAAGTTTTCTCGGCTTTCAGGAAGAAGACGACCCTGGAAAGTTTTGAATACATTGGTATGTCATCCAGCTAAATAGATTTTCTGAGACACAATGATTAAGAAGATCACAACTAATTATTCTTTTGATCTGCCCCCCAAAAACTGATCCAGATTTTAAGTTAGATTTATGGTAAGATCTGGATACAGAAAAGGAGGTCAGGATGAGCCGTATCGGCGCATCACGGCGTTGCTGCGTGACAGCGGTCGGCAGTTTAATCACAAGCGAGTCGAGCGCATCTGGCGTCAGCAGGGATTAAAAGTCCCTAAGAAACAGCCCAAGCGAGCTCGGCTATGGCTCAATGATGGATCGTGCGTCAGGCTACGTCCGACTCACCGCAATCATGTCTGGTCATATGACTTTGTGATGGATCGGACCCATTATGGCCGACCGATCAAAATTTTGACACTAATTGACGAATATAGCCGCCAGTGTTTGGCACTTGTAGTCGATCGCAGTATTAAAAGCGATGATGTTTTGCATACGTTGAGCAATCTGTTTTTGATGTACGGGATTTCGTTGCGCTAATATTTAATCAATAAGTCTTAATTGTAGATTGATAAAAAGCAAGGACAGCCGGAAAATCAAATCAAGAGCCGAGCTTTTTTCGAGCCTCAAGGCCCGCACCTGAATGTCCCCAAAGCTACAAACGGCATCGCCGGCTGGAATAAAGCCGACTTTTTTATAAAACCCGCCGTTATATTCCGGTATGACCGTGTCCACGACAAGCGTCGTGACGTCAGGCCACTTGGCGGTCAACCAGTATTCAATATACTCGATCAGGGTTCGGCCGATTTGCTTTCCGATTTGATTCAGGTCGATATAAATCAGCGGGATTTCAGCCACCCGTGTATCCTTGCGTTCAAGGGTGAAAAATCCGATGACGTCGCCGGTATCTTCAGCAACAAAAAAGGGCCTTGTTTGAGCCATCCGAGCATAATCATCCGGCATAAAGGCATTGACGCCGGCCGCGGTTGCGCGGGTCCCCAGTTCCCGGTTAAATTTTTTGATAAAGGCGGCCCTGCGGATTCTAAAGCAGATTTCAGCATCCCGGGCAATAAAATAACGAATATGGATGCTTTTGATGATGTTGCTCATTTATGGGTGCCTTTTTCGAAGGTCGCTGAATAGCGGCCACAAATAAATCAATCCGACGATCGGTCCGCTGACCAGGAACAGCAAAACGATTTGGATGTTTAACCATTCTGCCAAAAAATTAGTAAACTGGATACTGACAATGGTGATGGAAAATCCAATGCTGGTGACAATGGTCAATGCCGATCCGACCAGATCCCGGGGGGCAGTTTGGGCGGTCAAAGCAGAGAATTGGGGTGAATCCCCGACGACCACGATGCCCCAGAAAATCAAGAAGCCCAGAAACACGGCGGGGGGCGCATGAAACATCAGCGGTGTCAGCAGGCAGCAAATTGCCGATGACAGCAGTTGGAAAAAAGCAACCGTGGCGCTTCCGATTTTTTTAGACACAAGACCGCCGAAGATGCAACCCAGGCTTCCCACGGCAATCACAATAAAAGACCACCCGGAGACGTTCAGGGCCTGGCGGCTGGTTTGGGCATAATGGCTCAGCAATAATGGTATAAAGGCCCATACCGTATACAGCTCCCACATGTGGCCGAAATAACCAAACGAAGCGGATCTGAGATCCTTGGAGCGAAATATAATGGCAAAGGCTTTGCTGTTGAATTTGGTGCCTTTGACCAGGTAAGGGCCGTCAGGAACCAGGAGCCACATCAGGCATCCCCCGGCAGCGGATATAATGGAAACAGACAATATGACGGTTTCCCAGGGTAAGCTCCGATTCAGGCTTTTTATCAAATGGGGAAAGGCCGTACCCACAACGAGTGCTCCCACGAGCCAGCCCAGAGCCAGGCCCAGTCCCTGCCGGTACCAGCCGGCGGCAATTTTCATTCCGACCGGATAAATCCCTGCCAGGAAAAACCCTGTCATGAAACGGAATATCAGCAGTGTCGTCAGGCCATCCGCCAGCAGATAAAGGCCCAGATTGGCGATTGCCCCAAGCAATGAGCACCCAAAGTAGACCTTACGGGGAGAATAGCGGTCCGCTATGGCAAAGAAGGCGAAAAGAAGGGTCCCGACGATAAAACCGAACTGGACAGAGGAGGTCATGTGGCTCAAGGAAGCATCGCCAAGGTTCCACTGCCTTTGAAGATCACCCAGGATAGCGTTGCTGGCAAACCAGAGAGATGTCCCTGCAAACTGTGAAAAGATAATAACCGGTAGGATCCAACTATGTTCCTTGGCCACGCTGAAAACACTTTCGCAAACTGCATATCGGAGTTGATAGTTTATTCATCGACCGGCCCCGCAGCAAATGCCGATATAGTTAATCCCCATGTCGCGGACCCTGGTGGCATAATCTGCCATGTCATAACGGGTTAACAGAAACGGTTCCAGAGATATCGGAAAAGATGTGCTGGATTCCGGCAGGCTCAATTTTTGAAAGCAAGGCTGTTCGGCGGTTGTGCGATAGGGCACCGGCAGTCCCGCAACGTGTCCATCGGTTTTGCGGCGAATCTTTGCCAGGTGCGGCAGCATGGTAGCCGGACCGTTGCCGCAGTTCAGACCTACCACATCGGCACCTTCATCCTGCAAAATTTTGCAGGCGTCCTCCCATTCATAGCCGTCGCAGCTGGCCCTTAAATTTTTCAAGGGCTAATTGGCTGTAATCAACCCGCAGTTTGCTGAATTCGGGTTCCCTGAACAGGGTTCCCATCTCGACTATGACCGCCAGGCCGCGCTGTCGAATTTCCCTGATCACGCGGGTATAAAAGTTGAGATATTCACCCGCCCGGGGCTGAGACGGAGCCAGAACCGGGAATTGAATGCTCAATGCAATGCTCCGTACCCCCGGGCTTTGCAGGCGATCCCGTGTCAGCACGGTTGCCTTGAAAACCCGCTTGGTTAGTAGAACTTCACCGCGATTACTGTTGGCGACCAGCAGCTCTACGCCGAAGCGCGTCCCAGCATTCCGTGGGCCTGGCACCGAATTTATCCTGGCCTGCAACTGGCCGAGCTTTTCGAACAGTTCTTCGTATAAAACACGGTATTCTGCGGGGATGGTTTTGTCACCCCGGGTCGCGTTGCCAACATTACCTTTTGCTGTGCAGCCCAATAGGGCCAATAGCAGGGTTAGGACAAGCAATATGCGGAATTGGGTTAACATGGTTTGTTTGCCTTTATTCGTCGAAACCGGGTCTGACAAAGGCTCTGGCATCCGGAAATTCGGTTTCTGTTCGTCTGCGGAGACGTTCAAGATGGGCAATGATACCCAGAATAGCCTCTTCTTCGTCCGGGAAATAGGTTATTATTTTGCCCCAGGCGCTGATGGACCGATCCATACCGATCAGGGAAACTTTGGCTGAGCCATCGGAATCCTTGGGATAACCGTCTAATTCGTCATCTGTTTCTTCGTCATGGAAACTGTGAAGGGCACGTCTAAGCTTGACGTACATCTGGTGCTGGTACCAGCGTATGACTTCCGCGGAATCAATTAAGGTTATCGTATCTTCATCGGGCGGGGATTGGGCTGAATCTGCCGCCGCCTTTAATTCAGGAGGGTCATCTCCAAATATATAAACATTTGAATCAAACCACTCATCCACCATGGTAATGTAAGATTTGGCCATATGGGAAATTATGTGGACCACTGCGGGGTCTTCAAAGCGCCTTTTAAAATCATCATCATCTTCCAGTTCAATTGAATCCAGATCAATTCCTTTTTCCGCTGCCATCTCCTTTAACATGCCCAGCGTCTCTGCGAATGTCTCACTGAGTCTTTGCCAGAAAACTTCATTGGTAATGTCGGTGTTTTCAAGGTCACCGAATTTTTCCTCGCTCATCTCGAAATTCAGGCAGCGCGAAGTGAACGAACAGCGTTCACACCACCGGTTACAGTAATTATAGATGCCGGGGATATGATTTGTTTTTTCAGAATTATTATCGGATGCATCATTAGTCGTGGACAAGATATTTTTCCTCATTTGCAATGGTTGCCTGAAATTTACGTTACATATCACAAATCACAAAAATTGGAAAACAGGCTCGGCTCAAGTGAGAATTATTTGGCTGCGTTGTGATTAGCAAAGATGGGACGGGATAAAAGCGTTTGGGGGAACCTATATTCTTGAAATGGCGTTTATTTTTGTGTCTGCCGGAAGTATTTGATAATTAAATTGCATTAATTTTGGTGCTGTCTAAATTCAATTAACACCTGAGAATCAAAGTAGGGGCGGGGTTTACCAGCATAGCTGGATGACCCATCGATCCTAGTTATTAAAGGCGGGCCTTATCCCCGCCCGCAGCAGTAACTCTATCGGTTTTCGGGCGGGGATAAACCCCGCCCCTACGCATAAAAGATGATAGTCAAAGGCAAAGATGGCACATCATATTATTGGTAATTTTTCTGGGACACAAACCTAACTCAGCCTATCCAGAAAATAGGTCGGCTGCGCAGAGGTATCGACATCATCAGGATTCATCTTGGCGATGCCGGTATTCACCAGCACGGAATCGAGCCCGAATTGACCGGCGCCCCGAATATCCGTCTCCAGCTGATCACCGATCATCACCATGTCCATCGTGCCACTGCGCTCAAAAGCCGCATTGAAAATTGCGGCATGGGGTTTGCCGAGCCGCGCGAATGTTAACTCCGGACGACCCGGGTAGCGCCGCTGCAGGGCCGCTTCCAGAATCAGGGCGATGCTGCCGCTGGCAATGCCGAAACCCTGATCGGCCTTGGGATATATCAAATCCGGGTTGGGCAGCACCAGGTGGACATTGGCACCGCTGTCAAGTCTATTAAAAAGCCCGGAAAGCACGGTGTCGATGGTTTCGAGAAAGGGGTATCCGGACTCGTCGCTGATGACCAGTACTTCAAATGGGTCATGGGCCGTGACCACTCTGCCCCCCGCCAGCTCAACATAACGGACACTGTCTTCAGGGCCCAGAACCGCGCAGGGTCTATTTTTAAGCTGATGCCGGGTAAAATAGTCTGTCAGCAGTGATCCTGAGGTGATGATGCTGTCGGGCGCGATGGCCAGGCCAAAACTCTGAAAGAATTCGGCGGATGTCGCCGGCAACTTCGAAGCATCGTTGGTCAGGATGTAGTAGGTCTTTTTGGTGCGATTGAGGGTGTCAATCAATTGGGCGGCCCCCGGGAGGGCTCCCGATGTATGGACCAGAACCCCGTATGCGTCCAGCAGAAGGACTGAATACATGGCCATCAGTTTTTCAATACTAATATTGTTGGTGCGATTCATTTTTTTCAATCAGTTTTTGAATATAGGGTTGCCAGGACGGGGTGTCATCAGGACGGGCCTGCTCCCCGGTCGATCAGGGCCAGAAAATTTTGCATCAGCCGGACGGCCCAATGCTGCATTTCTGATTCGAAGGCTTCACACTCGGCAACCACCTGTTGAGCGCTTTTGCCCACATGTGACAACTCACCGGCATATCTGACGGCCCAGTGCCGTGCCTCAGCGGAAGTCACTTCAAGGTGAAACTGCACCCCCGCCATTACCCCATAGCGGAAAAATTGATTTTGGCACTTTTGTCCCCGAGCCAGCAGGCTGGCCTGGGGTGGGAGGTCAAAGGTGTCTCCGTGCCAGTGAAAGACCGGTAAGTCCTGGGGAAAACTCTGGAGCAGGGGATCGACTCTACCCTCGGGGGTAAGTGTGACGCGATAGCCGCCTATTTCCATTTCCGGATTGCGGTAGACCCGTCCGCCGATAATTTCCGCCAGCAGCTGAGCCCCGCAGCATACGCCGAAACAGGGGATGTTCGCATCGACGGCAGTTGAAAGGGCCTCATACACCTGCGCCAGATAGGGAACCTGTGAGCGGTTATAGGCCGAGTCGGGGGTGCCGCCGATCAGGAGCATGCCGAATTTTGTTGGATCCGGCAAAGATTCTCGATAGGTGTGCACCACATCGCAGGTCATCCCGCTGTCGGCCAGATAGCGCCCATAGGCTCCCAGGGTTTCGTATTCACAATTTTGCAGAATCAGAATGCGCATGCGGCTGCCTTCAATAAGATACCACCCAAGCCGGACAAGCCGGTTGGCGCTAAGCGTAAATTCCGCTTACCGGGGAGCCCAAAAAAAAATAAACCACGAAGATCACGAAGAACACAAAGATAAAAAATAAACATATGACTTAGTGTTTTCTTCGTGAGCTTCGTGTCCTTCGTGGTGAAAAAAGTTCTATCCGAAAAGGCAAAGAATTTACAATCAAGACACTATCGTGCGGCGAAGGCCTGGTGGTATTTTGCAATTCCTGAAAGATGGCGCAATGCCCCGTTTTGCAGCGCTGATGAAATTCTGCACTGGCGGGTTCATTTATTTCGAGACCACTCAATTTCGATATCTTCCCTCTGTTTAAAAACGGGTTCAAGAATGTCTAAAAGCGATTGGCCGGCGCCCTTGTTTTTCAGCATTTCAAAAGTGGTGCGGTTCAAGTAATAGTCGGTATCTTCAGCCCATTCCTCCTCCAGATTATCTATTAAAAACTGTAAATCCTCTTCGGATATCGTACCCAAAGGCGCGCCATTTTCCTTATCACTTAATTGTATCATCTCTGCTCCTTAGATTGGATGTTGATGTTCACACCGGCAGCCCTTCAAAAAACAGATTTGGGCCGCTTCAGATTTCATAACCGCCTGCAATGTACTTCTCCGCTGCTTTAAAAGCAGTTTCCCGGGGTCCAATAGACCAAATTTCTTTTCCTTTATCCTTCAGCAGCGCATCGAGGTGGTGCGTAGCAGTCGTCCTCCTTTCGGTAAACCATGTTCGACATTCTTAAGATAAACAGTACTTGAGATTTTTCAAACCGGGAGATGGTATGTCATAAAGGTTACCAGGAAGGGCAGATGTTCAAATTTTTTGGTTTCGCCTTCCATAAAACCGATTTCTTGATACCAGCGCTTCAAATCCGTTTGCGCGGCAATGATACCGATGCTGATTTTTTTTACCCCTGATGCTTTGGACCGGTTAAATACATGATCGACCAGCCTTCGGCCCATGCCCTGGCGCCTGTCAGCCGGCAACACCGCCAGCCGCTCGAGATAGCCAAGGTCCGGCTCCGGTATTTCAAGCGCGGCGCATCCCGCCGGCCTGCCGTTGTGCTCGATGATGAAATAGGATACCCCCCTGGCAAAATCGTTGCGAACCCAATCATCCGTGCAGTTGGAAGGGTGCTTGGGGCAGTTTTCAGGTGTCAGATCGAAACGTTGGGCCACGTCGCAGTAGGAATTGCGGATGAGATCGGACAGTATGGCGCCATCGTCTATGGTGGCTGTTTTTATCGTATCGCTGGGAATCATAGACTTCAATTGCCTTTCAAAGGTTATTTTGCCTGAAGCGGTTTAAACACGCTCCCATTTTTCGACCGCACCGGGAACCAGTTCAAACAAAGGGTGCGGTTCAGGTCGCCTGACTGCATCTAAGCGTTGTAGGGAGGCTGTATCGCGCTGTGCCAGCTTCTTTTTTAAATGGACAAATTCATAGTCAATTTGCCCCTGTGTTACCGGTATCCGCTTTTTAAGCTGTTTCGGTCCAATTTTTGTAACGTCAAATTTGAAATTTCTGCGGCCGGCCTCTTTATGGATGGCGGACAGATAAGCCGCGATGGCATGCAATGGTTTTTGGGCGGCGTTAAAGCGCGCCAACTGCGGGTGGTGCCGGTACCCTTGGGTGTCTCCCCGCAGCACGGCCTGGGCCAGCAGCGCCTCCCGCCACAGTGCAACGATTCCTTTTGTATCCAGGTATTTAGGATGTAAAGACCACAGTCTCATGATATCATTCCGGATCAGACCATTCTCAAATTGTTTTCATCAGATCGATTCTCTCACCGGTTGACTTTATTTTAACCACCAGGGTCAAAAAGGTCCATTGACCGGCGGACTTTTTTGCTACGGCATATATGGTTGCTTCGTCATCCGGTCCGGAGATGGGAATAGCCAGATCTGCTTCTCCTGACGAGCCGCTGATTTTGATGTTGCCCATCACAAACAGCCCCTCCTCGATGGGGGTGCCCAGCGCCATTTCGACGGCCGGATCGGCCTTGGCTCGGGCCAGGGCGCCTTTGTAGACGTCGGATGATTTAATCATTCCAAAGACGACGGTCACAATCAGCACAACAAAACCGGTGAAAATCGCCAGCAGCCCCAAACATCCTACGGGGACGAACCATTTCCAGTTTCTCTGCCACCAGGTGGCTGGCTTTTTAGGCGGCATCGCCCGGGGTAACGGTGGTAGTGTTGGCCCTGCCATAAAGTTTTCTGCCTTTCTGGCGTCGGTAAAAGTGCCCCTCAGGTAAAGATCTTTCGGTTGTTATTTTTTTAAAACCGTTTCAATATAATAATGCCATAAAAGCCGCGCGGCGACCGCTCGCAAGGGTTTCCAAACCAGACTCAGGCTTTCAAGCTCTTTGGGCGTCGGGCGCGCTTTCAGCCGCTTGATCTTCTGGGCTGCGACGGCCAGGGCGAGATCCTCGCTGGGCCAGATATCAGGCCGGCGCAGTACCGTCAAAAGATAAATGTTTGCGGTCCAGGGCCCGATGCCCTTGATCTTGAGCAGTTCAGACCGCACGGATGGGTCGTCCATGGTTTCAAGCGCGGACAGGTTGAGGTGTCCGTCAACAATGACTTTCGCCAGATTGCGGCCATAAGCGGTTTTCTGCCGGCTAAACCCGCAGGCTTTGAGCCTGGCATCACCCAGTTTGAGAAACCGATCCGGGTTGAGGGGAGAAACCGCCTGCCGCAGGCGGTCAAAAGCTGCCCTGGCCGAGGCCAGGGACACCTGCTGTTCCAGAATGATGTGGATCAGGCTGGCAAATCCCGGCTTGCGTGTTCGGAAGGGCGGCGGGTCAAGGATTGTCAGGATATGGGCCAGATCCGGGTCCATGTCACATATACGCTTGATGGCTTGCGAAAAGGTTTTTGGGGTCAACGGCGCCGGGTTTAGTTTTGCCATCCCATCTTTTCCATAAAGTAAAAGCAGTCATGAGTTACATGAAATAACTGTTATCTGCGATTTTTTTTGTGCTTCATTACAGACTTAATTAACTTTCCAAACTTTTTATCTTTTTTCCTTTTTTCATAATATGACAGTTCATTAAAAAATGATTCCTTATTCATTTTTATAAAATTCTGGTATCTTTTTTCAGGTATGCGACCATCTGCTACGGCCTTTAAAACCGCACAACCTTTTTCAGAAGCATGGGTGCAGTCGGCAAATTGACATTTAGCTGTCAGTTCTGTTATTTCCGCAAAGGTTTCATTAAGGCCGGCTTCGACTGAAATATTCCCAAGCTCTCGCATTCCCGGGGTGTCTACCACCATTGCTCCGCAATCTAACCTTATCAACTGCCTGTGGGTTGTGGCATGTCTTCCCTTGCGATCCTTTTCTCTGACGGTTTTTGTCTTAAAGACGGATTCTCCAATGAGATTATTTAACAGCGTCGTCTTGCCCACCCCTGAAGACCCAACGAGGCAATATGTTAGACCGGGATTTAAAAGATCCCTCACGGTTTTCAGGCTGGATTCACTTTTATTGCTGAATGGCTGTACAAGTAACTGCGGCATTATTTTCTTAATTTCGCCGGTTTTACCGATGACTTCTTCTGACGGCAGGAGGTCGCTTTTGCTCAATAAGACGATTGGCCTGATTTTGCTTTCGTTAATCATAACCAGATACCGTTCAAGCCGCCTGAGATTAAAATTCCCGTCCAATGATTGGACAATAAAGGCACCATCGATATTGGCGGCAATTAATTGAAAATCAATTTTCTTGCCCGGTGTTTTTCTTTTTAGCAAGGATTTTCGCGGTATGATTCCGTGGATTATGGCGAAAGAATTTTCTTCATCCAAATTGGCCAATACCCAGTCGCCAACGGCAGGCAATTCAACTGGAGAAACTGCGCTGTAAAGTAATTTTCCAGTCAACTCAGCAAAAAAATCATTCTTGCCGTTATTAATGGCATAGCTGTCTTTGTGAACAGCAATCACGCGCGCCGGTTCAACCCCCTCAAGTCCCACAGGATCAAGTTTATCCTGGAACCATTCATCAAACCCAAGATTTTGCATATGATCCGAAACGGTATTCATTTGAAATCTTTAATCAGCCTCCCCTGGGCAGTTGATCCATGGATCGATCGTGCAGCCCTGACAGGATGGGTAACACAACCATCGCGCCGACGAGGGCAAGAAACATATCCCACTGTGCATCCCAAATATCGCCCTGGGAACCGAGAAAAGCCGTGCCAACATCGGATGCGACCAACAGGGCGACCCACCACTCGAGGAGTTCCCAAAAAGCTGCCACCGCAAGAACGATGCTAATGATGATAAAGTAGAGCCATCCGCCCCTTTGCAATGGTGTCTTGCGCAGTAGCACCTCCCGGATGATGAACGCCGGAAACACGCCGAGGGCAATGTGTCCGATCCTATCATAGTGGTTGCGGCTAAATCCAAATGCCTCCTTGGCCCAGTTGCCCAGGGGCGTTTCGGCATAGGTGTAATAACCGCCGTAGATCAAGACAAAAATATGTATAAATACGCACATATAAACCATATGCGACATGGGAAATCGATTGTAGAGCACGATCAGAATTATGATACCGGCAAGTCCCGGCCCCACTTCCAATACCCAGCTGATTCTTCCGGCAGGTGGATTGGCTACGGTAGCAATGCAGACTACCACCACTATAGACAAAAGAACCAGGGGCATGCGAAAGTATGATATCGGTGTGGATGTCATATCATTCTCCGGTTTTCGTTTGCTAATAGCTAAAACTATCATATTTCCGAAATGGAGCCCGCTGAATGCGGGGTCATAAACTTCCTATCGTCTTGGCACCTTTGTCTTTCTTGGCGATTTATATACAAACCAATCTTCTTTTGTTATCTCATGAAAATAGTCTGCTTCATCAATTAATATCCTGGCTGCTGTTTTTTTTACCGCAGCAATTTCTACCCTTACACCTTCCCCTTTTAAATGTATAACCAAATCCACATAATCCGAATCCCCTGACATAATGATAATGGTGTCAACCTTAGACGCGAGTTGGGTTGCCTTGATAGAAAGTGGAATATCAGCAGATTTATGACACGGAATAACCGAGCCATAATAGTTTTCATGCAATCTATCAGCAAATTTCGAGGATATGGATTTGCCTTCCCTAAAATAAAGCAGCCTGTTTAATCCTCTGTCATTTAGCAATTTCGGGATCAGCATATCAAAATTGATCATTGCGTTTTTTGTTTTAGAGAGATCATGGATACTGCGTTCAATATTGTTCCCGTCGCATAGTATCGCTACCGATTGATTAATTAAAATATTTTCCATAATTGATTTCCTTTATGCCGGAATTTATCATCATATTATCAACTGCCAGCACATCAAAGGGAAAGATAAAAATAAATAGCAACAAAAGTCTCATAGAAAATACCCCCATGGATGATCTAAATCAGGTTCTAACCTCTGGCGTGAATTGCGTGTTAAATGCATCTATAATCTGTATGGCCTTTACGATAAATCCTTAGACCACTCCTGGTCAGCTGCGATCTAGAAGCAATCTCAAAAAAAGGATTTTGGTTCAAGTTCGCGGCGGGGCCGAGTTTCCCCGCGTTGCGGGATGACCCACCGATTCATATTTATCTGAGGAGCGCCTTTTGAGATAGCTTCTAATGTTTTGTGGGCATTATGCCCCTACTTACTTTTATCACTGTTATAAAACCGTACACAACAAAACATAATGATACAGCCTGCTGAAATGCTAAAATAGGTTTATTTTGAATAACCATCAATGTTCCCATGCTTGCGTTCATGATCATAAAAAACAGCCACCCGAAGGTTTTGTTTTTCGCTAAAAAATAACTTCCCAGCAAAAAGCCAATCATGACGCCGATTTCTAGCAACTGAGATATGGAAGTCAGGCCACCATAATCATATAAACTATAACTGGTTCCAAATACTATAAAAGCATACGTAAATAAAGAGGCAATAATATCAAAGAAACGATTTGGTTTTTCGCTGTAATTATAGGCATTAAATAAGCCAAAAAGCATTGCAGGCGTGCCACCGGCCTCAATTGATGCCGCAATCCAGTCGTGTTTAATAATGAGAATTGTTACCCATGCCGGAACCCAAAGGATATATATTATCCATCCCAAAATTTTCAGCTGGCGTTTTCGATTTTCTTCTTTGCCCTCGGCAAGAGCGAAGCAGATTTTATTTGTAAGATAAAACAACCCTCCCCAAATTTGTAAAACAAGATCCATATAAGTTATATTTCCAAAAAACTTTTCATTATATGCATGCTAACGTGAAGCTGAGTGGTGCGCCAAAATACTCCTCCGCGTTAGCGCTGCCGAAAATCACCGCATCCACTCCAGCGCCTGGATAGCGTAATATCATTATACAGCTTTCATAATATAAAAAGAATATCCGAAATATTTCTCATGCTTTTCAAAGAGCTTCATTTCTTCTTCTATTTCCTTAATAACGGATTGCATGATACTGTCTGCCGAGTGCATGAAAGAGTTCATGTTTTCTCTAAGTGGTCCATAGTAATTATCCCACCAAGCCTTTGATGGCAAACGGTGAATTCCTAACATCTCAAAACCTGATGAATTTGCATGATTTGAGTTTTCTGATTCAGTGCCGATGGTAGGGTAGGCCTCTTGCCAATAAACTCGTACAGATTCCGGCACTTTATTTGTGAAATAGCTCATTTCCGAAATGACTGCAATTCCATTGGCTGCCATCAATGGTCTCCAAGCTTTTAAAGCACCTTCAAATGTCAAGTTATAAGCGGCTCCCTCGGACCAAAGCAGATCAATGGTTTCTGGTTTCCAATCAAGACTCCCCATGTCGCATTCGATCGCTTCTACTAAATGTTCAAGTCCTCGCTGTTTTGCTCGATTTATCAGCTCACCAAGAAATTCTCGAGAGAAGTCTACTGCCCGTACCTTTGACTTAAATTTGTCCGCCAGAAAGAGTGTTCCTGCACCAGAACCGCAACCGATATCAGCTATACGTGGATTTGCTGGTAACTCTTTAATCAACGAAAGTATATGATTCGAATAGTTTGTATCACCTGGACCTTGTCTCTCCAGACCGAGATGTAACTTGATAAGTGCTTGAATATATTTCTCATGTCCTTCCATTTAAATAGTCTCTTTTTCTAAAATGATGCATTAATCTACTTGAAGATGGCTACGACATAAGAACGGTGCAGGAGCGTTTGGGGCATAAAAGTTTAAAAACAACCATGATTTACACCCATGTGCTCAACAAAGGAGTTAAGGCAGTTCGCAGTCCGCTTGACGGCTAACAGAACACCACTATCTTTTAACCCTGATATTAACACCCGCAACCACATCCGCCGCCGCAGTCACACCCACCGCCGCCGCCGTGGGCAGTCATCTGCGCCAAAGCTTTGACAATATCCCGATTGTCCGCGGCGGCTACTGCAGTGATCTTGGCATTTAAAAAGATATCATCCCGACCATCAAACAGATCTGCTATCGGTGGGTTAAGGTGTTCAAAGAATATGGAAAAAGTCTGTTTATTGATGTTCAGCAAAACTTCATCGCCTTCGGATTTGTTTACCAGTTCGTATTCAAACGGCGACATACCCTCCTGACCCAGGGCAAAAATAAAATCGAATCTCGGGAATTTGGGGGTGAGATCCATGGCGTCCGGAGATGTTCCGGCCTGGAAGGATAGGGTGATCTTTTTTAAATTTTCGACTTTGTTCATTTAATTCCATCCTTTTAATTTTTTAGGGACACAGATTAACACGGATAAATTACCACCCGTTCCCCTTCGATGGGGCTCAGGGTCCCTCGAGGCAAAGAGGTCACTGAGTGTTTTTTTTGCCCGATCGAAAGAAATCGATCGGGCAAAAACTCAGGCCCTGCGGGCGGTTGGTCAATGTTCTATGTATAGATAGCCTATTGTTTGGTCATTTTTTTTGGCCTCGAACCTCGCGCCCCATGTTTTGTGGGACGATCCTTAGCGAAGCGCTCCTCCCGCGATATACCGCCAGGTCAATCCAGGTGCTTCGGGGGTTTGCCGATTTTGTCCCCCAGGGCTTGTTCTCGATTCTTTACAATTAAATCTGCTATTTCAGTAATTGCGTTTTTGATCCACATTGCTGTCTGGGAACCTTCGGTGTAGTTGGCCTCGCCGTAGGACTGAACCCGGCCCTGGATCTGGAAGCTGTTGACCTGGGCAAATTCTTCCTTGGAGCCGTGTCGGTAGACGGCAAAGGTTCTGCCCCCGAACTGATTAATGATGGAAAAAACCGGTATATCGCTGGGGCCGTCGGCCACATAAATCATATTCTGAATTGGTACGCGGCGGTCTTCGTCCGGGATCATGGCATTAACGTCGATATCAGGAATCTTGTTGGTGCCTTTGTTAATTTCAAAAACGGCCCGGGTTTTGGTGGTATTGTCCAAGGCATAGGCAATCTGGGTCAATATTTTCGGTTGGGCCTTTCGTGCCTTGGATTTTTTCCCCAAAAATCCCGGTGGCGGCGGATCCTCCACGAATTCGCACCCCCACACGCCGTCAATATAAGGCGCAATTTTGCTGCCCAGGATCATCTGGCGCAAGCCGGTGGAGACAATGTAATGCTCTACCCGGATTTCATGCTGGCGGTAATCGGGTCGGGTGCCAACAAAAATTTTTACTTCGTCAAAGAATTCCGGGAGCCCCGGATAAAAGGAAAGTTCTGCTCCCAGTTGTCTCAGGGTGTCGTTGTTAAGGCCTCCAAAAACCCCTTCTTTGGTGTAGGTCAGGATGTGATTGAGGTAAACCGTGTCGGAGGCAATCAGGCTCATCCCGTTTCTTTTATAATATTCCGGCAGCGCCTGGACTTCCTGCCAGAATTTTTGGGGATCCACCTGGTATTTTGCAAACAGGGGTTCCTGCATATAGCCGGGTATCAATGTTTTATCAAAATCCCAGATGCAGGCGATGATGTTTTGTAAAAAAAGAGGCATATTTGTGATCTCGGAATGCGCCCGCCCGCCTCAGACGGACGATGGCGGGCAGGGATTGTGGATTTCAGATTTATTTAAAGGATCTAAACCAAATTTATTGCATACTTTTGGAAACGTCAAATAATATTAGTTTGGCGTCGGAAAATTCGGCCCGGATGGTGATTTTTACAGTCTTGTAGGCGGCTTTCTCCCCGGCCCTCGTATCCCTTCCTGTTTCTGCGGTGTTCCTTTTAAGCATCCACTCAAAGGCCTATGTCAGATTTCCATCCGATTCACTCCGGGGGGAGCCCAGGATCGCTTTTAGCCCGCCTTTGCTCATTCCCAGTTTTATTCCGCTTTTTGTGGCCAGGTGCTTTGAGACTAGGGGTGATTTTTCACAAAAATGCCATTTATAAAATTTCTTTTTTTGCGACAGCAGCCTGATGCGCGAGCATTGGGAGTTTTCGAAGGAAAATAAAATCAGGGTTTCGTCTCGGTCGGAAACATAACACACCTGGGTTGCATCCTCCCGGGCCTCATCCTTAAAAGAAATGCCCGGGCCTAATTTTGAATAAACATCCCGGGAGCGCAGTCGCCGAGTGCGAATCCCAGGATTAAATGATTGAATGTTGCCGGCTTTTTATCAGCAGCGTGTGCTGACCCTTCAAAACTATCAATCAGGCCGGTTAACAATGAAATAAATAATAAAAAATTCAGCAGGGTTTTCATTTTTCAGCTTTTGTAATATGGCTGATGGCCGCAAGATTGTTTTTAGAATTAAAGATAACCGTTGGCCCCAAACCATTTAATTGCATCGGCAATACTTTCTTCCAAAGGGCGCTGGCCGAGGTCCAGTTCTTGCCGGGCCCGGGTGCAATCCCACCAGGAATAATGGCTGCCCACCCGGGCCCAGGAGGCACTGGTGACCGGAGGCTTGCCGGTGATCCGGGACAGCATTTGATAGCCCAGGCCTGAAAATACAGCCATCATGGATGGAATCTTAAAAGAGGGGGATTTGCCTTTGCCGGCCACCTTTACGATGAGTTCGAAATACTCCTTGATACTCACATTCCTGTTTCCAAGAATATATTTTTGACCCGCCTGACCCTTTTCCATTGCAGAAACGATTCCCCGGGCACAATCCGTAACATCGATCAAATTGATGCCGCCATCCACGTATCCCGGGAATTTGCCCTTGAGCAGGTTGATGATCAAAGCCCCGGTCGGGGTCGGCGCGATGTCCCGGACACCATGGGACTGCTGGGGTTGACAATGACCACCGGCAGACCGGTGCGGGCAAATTCCAGGGCCACCTGCTCGGCGCGGTATTTGGAGATAAAATAGTGATCTTTGGTTGAATTCAAATTAAACTGGGCGGATTCATCGGCCGGCGTTTTGCCGTGGGCCCCCAGGGCGGCCACCGAACTGCAATAGACAACTTTTTGAACCCCGGCCTCCCGGCAGGCCGTCAGCACATTGCGGGTTCCCTCCTCGTTGGCCCGGTACATCAGTCCGGGATCGGGCAGCCAGCTGGCATAGACCGCGGCCAGATGATAGACACTGTCGCAGCCTTTCACGGCCCGGTCACCGGGTCGATATCGCCTTATCTCCTGGAATCTCGACATCCAGGCCGTCCAGATTTTTCATGCTGCTGGTTTCCCGCACCAGGCAGCGGATTCTCGTCCCTTTCTCTGAAAGTTCGCGGGCAACCGCCGAACCGATAAAACCCGTAGCGCCGGTAACTAGTACAGTCATGAATGTTTATCTCCTTTTTATCATCACCGCCCGCTTCGCTCGAGACGCAAAGCACGCAGAGATTTTTTCTTCTTTCTTTTCGTTGAGAGGACGAAAAGAAACAAACCTAAGCCCTTTTATCTCAATAAATATTTAGCCAAACGCTTGCCGAGGCCGATGATGGTCAGCACCGTGGGCCGATCCAGGGCTTCGGGAAATACGCTGGCATCGCACACATACAGTCCGTCAATTTCGCTCTTTAGATTTTGGTCCAGCATACTGCCGATCCGCACGGTGCCGCTGGGATGGGTGCCGATCAGCGGGCGCATGAAAATGCTCGATTTTTTAGCGCCGGCCTCAACTAAAATGCGCCTGCACACCCGGTAGGCTTCTGCCAAACGCTCATTATCGCTTGCCGTAAGGGGTTTGCGGATTTTGCCGTCCGGGTAGATGCCGCCCGAGATGTCGTCTTTTAATTTGATCATGATGCCCAGCATTTTGTGCCACTGAAACCAGCGCAGGGCAGGGCGGATGCCCTTGCGAACGGCTGCCAGGGGATACATCAGCCACGGATCGGTCAGCGTGCTGAGCATGTAGCCGTTTTCCGGGCTCTCCCAGGACCACGTCATGGGGGGCTCTTTGCCGGTGCCTTCTTCCGGTTGCACCGTAAACCATTACCATCTGTCCAGGTATGGCGACGCCGGCCTGGTTCAATCCTGATTGTTGAAGGATGCGCGGGGAGCCGATTCCCCCGGCCGAGATGTTGACCTGGTCAGCCCGGTCGCTAAATCGCCTGGGCCCTATGCGGCCTTCGACGCCCAGGGCATGCCCGTCTTCGATGATTACCTTTTCAACACGCGCCCCTTGTACCAGTTGGGCGCCGCCGGCGACAGCCTCAAACACCCACTCGGCCGCATTCCATTTGGCCCCGCAACGGCAGCCCAGCATACAGGTCGCCTGGCAGTTAAACCTTTTGGCATGCTGGTCACTTCTTTGCGGGTTGACGAATTTGGGCTGGGCAAACCAATCGTAACCCAGCGCCTGTCCGGCCATGGCGATGCGCGTGGATGCGCTGCCTCTTAAATCTTCCGGCAGGGGCTGAATGCTTAATTCGTCTATGGTCTCTTTGACTTCCGCCTCGATGTCGACCCCGTATTTATCCTTCAGCCAGCCGGGAGGTTGAGCCGCACACCCGCAATACATGCTGGTTGCGCCGCCGACCATAATGAGTGCGATGATGTTGAGTCCTTCTTCGTTAACAACAGGCTCATACGCTCCGATACCGCAGGGCTCCCAGTTAGGTCCGTAGTTAAGCCGGTTCCGGTGATCTAGCCGCGCTCGAGAACCAGGACCTTTTTCCCATTTTTGGAAAGCTCCCGGGCAACGGTGGCACCTCCGGGACCGGAGCCGACAATAACGACATCTGTTGAAAGTTTTATTTTACCGAACATGTGACTCCTACTTTTTTCAGGGCGGCATTGCAATCGTCATAATCAAGCTGAAGCCGCTCTATTGTTGACTTCAGCCAATCGATCTGATTGTCGAAGCTATGGCTTTCTCACCATCTTCTTTTAAAACCGCTGAAGCGATTTTGGCAATAGCGATAATTGACGGAATTTGCCTGATCCGTCAGATCGACTGAATTGTAGGTGTGCCAGTATAATACCGAACCAGCCTGCTTGCCCTGATCTTTGACAGTAATCATATACCGCGGCAAAGGCGGTGGCAGTATTCGTATCTAACCGATGCCTTCGCAGATCCTTGACAGACGGATACTCGCCAGCCCTTGGTTGGCACCTCGACACCCCCTAGCTACCAGTATCGCCGACGCCCTGATGGTTTCGACGTCGGCGCGATATCGTTCTTTTAAAACTCTGGATTTTTGACGCGTCAGTTTGGACGTGTTTTTGGTGCAGGCCTGAAAAGGGCCCAGGTGAGATTCCGATACCCGCACGCCCGTTACCTGGTTTGCAGTCCGGCCAGTTGAAGTCCTAACGCCAGGCCGGCCAGGGTGCCGCCTGATCCCAGAGGGCAGATGATAACTTCAGGCTCCGGCATCTCACCACGGTTGATTTGCTCTTTTAGCTCAAAGGCCGCATTGACATAGCCGATGGTTCCCTCAGGATTGGACCCTCCGGCATATACAAAGTAAGCACCGGGGTGCCTGAGTCTTTGCAGGAGGTAATAGGATACTCACCGTATGCCACAGGCTTTTTTTATAAATTGTCTCAGCCTTGAATTTATTAAACAGAAGCAGATTCTGTTTCACGCCCGGGGTCACCGGCTGCCAGAACAGCAGCAGGGTGCACGCTAATTCCAAGTTTTTCACAGAAAACAGCAGTGGCCAGGCCGTGATTGGTGCCGATACCGCCAAAGGTGATGACGTGGGCGGCATTTCTTTTCCTGGCTTGCCCTAAAATGAATTCGAGCTTTCTGATTTTATTACCACCGTATACCAAAGAGCTCATATCGTCGCGTTTGATCCAAAGGTTCTCAAATCCCGATTGATGAAGCTGTTGGACGGGTGTGGGAAATTCTCCCAGGGATATCCTGGGTATTTTTTCTTCCAGCTCAGGATATTCCCTGAACAAAACCGGCACGCAGGATTTTTCAGATTTCCCACTTGGTTGCATTCTCTCTCAGGTCCTCCAAGTTTTAGGCCAGTTGAACGAAGATATCTTTTTCTGAGTAAATAATAGGCCCCGCCGAATATGATAACCACCAAAAACCCGCCCACCTCCAGGGGTGATCTTAAATCGTACAGGATCAAAAAGCTGAAAAAGACCACCATCACAATTCCCACCACCGGACAAAACCACAGCCAAAATCCCTTTAGCTTAAATTCCGACCTGCGATATTGATCAGGGAAAAGCTTCGGCAAGCGCATGGACGCGATCTGAATTGGTATCAGAATCATCAAGGCACCCAGGGCCGCATAAGAGGCCAGGGTTTCCAGGGACAATCCCGATACAATACCGGTGACAGAAAATAGCCAGATAAGGGTCAATAATATTTGGGGCGTGCCATAACGCGGACTCACCCGGCCCAGCCATGCGGGCAGCAGCCGGTCCTGAACAATCATCAACAGTGATTTGGTCCCGACGATAAACAAGGCATTCAAGGTGGTGATTAAAGCCAGGATGGCGCCGCCGGTGACGAAGAACAGCAGGCCGGTTTTGCCGAGTGTCAGACGGCCGACGCTGATCAGCGGCTCTTTTGAATCCAGCAGGACCTGGGCGGGTACGGCCCCCACCGTGGCGATTGCCACCAGCACATAGACCACTAAAATTATCGGAAAGGCGATAAAAAATGCCCGGGGGATGACCTGGCCCGGGTTTATGATTTCACCGCCGAGCTCGATAATGCCGTTTGCGCCCATATAGGTGAAGGTTAAAAGGGCGGTTCCCAGAAAAAGACCGGGCAGTCCCCTGGCGGTTATATTGGAGAAGTTTTGCGGGTCAAGGGCTGCCACTCCTGACACCGCATAATAAAGGAGGGCTGCCAATAGGATGATGACAAAAATTCCCTGAATTTGAGCAGCCAGTTTGACCCCCAACAGGTTGACTACATAGATGAAGGTCAAAATACCCACGGCCACCATGGAAACGGCGATGTTTGGAAAATAGACCTGCACATATTGAGCACATCCCAAAGCGTACAGGGGGATTTGGCCCACGAATGATGCCGCCGCATATACCCAGATGGCCACAAATGCGAGACCGGGCGATACCATCCGGCTGGGGTACTTATAATTGGCGCCGGTGGTCGGGATGGCGGAGCCCAGCATGGCAATCGGCAGCATACTGATAAACACGGGAATGACGGCCAGCGCATACGCAATCGGCAGGGCCGGCCCGGTTATTGTGAACACGATGCCCGTAAACACAAACACGCCGCCGCCGATGGTAAAGCCGATGGCAATAAAGGCCACCGTCGGAAGTTTTAAAACCCGCTTTAATTCAGGACCAGACATGGTGTCTCTTCAATTATCCGTTGACATTGCTGCTAACTCATTTCGTATAATAATCTGCTAACATATGGACTGCTGTTCGCTGCATGCTCAAGCGGTTATCAAACGGGTGTGCGGTCAATGTATTGACCGTAATACATAGAGCAATGATACAGGAGAAAGAAAATTTATGATCAGCTGTCCTGGAAACCGCATGTATTCAGCCCCCACATGGATTCATCGATGATGCCTCTGCTATTCAACCATTCTTCTACTCTTCTACTAAACTATTTGGTTAATACAGCCGCTTATGCGCCCTGACGCTCCTTTCTTTTCTTTAGCTCCAGGGCGGCTTTGAGGCCTTTTTCACGGATGACCTTTAGCTTCAGCCGGGTTTCATTGATCTAAAAAAACCGCTTGCCGTATTTGCGCAGCAAATCCTTAATTTTGGGTTGCCGCTCAGAAGTTTGCTGGAAAGGCAAACAATGGATTTTTACTTAACCGTGCCTTTGAAAAACGAATGATACTTTGCAGGAAATATTCTTGCAAGAATAATTCAGGTGCAGCAGCTGGGCCTCTGTCCGGCAGCTCAAACCCCATCGCAGTATTGATTTAATTTACCATATAGGATATCCTTTTGATACTGGTGGCGGTCGTGGGAGAGAAGAATCGTTTCCTGTTTTTTTCAAGGTTTGGAAGGTGCTTGACCGCGCACTTGGATTATGAATCTGAAATCCAGCAGGAGATTATGATGACACAGTGTGTGTTATTGAACGCCGACTATTCGTTTTTGAATCTGGTACACTGGAAACGGGCCTTTTGCCTGCTGGCGAAAGGAAAGGTGGAGGTCGTCCGGGACACCCAGAAGACCATCCGCAATTCCAGCGGAAAAGAATTCAAGGTTCCAGCCGTCATGCGTCTGATCAAGCTGATTCGAACGATTTACCGGTCACGGGTGGCATTTACCAAGCGCAACGTCCTGGTAAGAGATCGATTTCAGTGCGCGTATTGCGGTACCCGAAAAGAAAAGCTTTCAATCGATCATATCATACCCAAATCAAGGGGTGGGCAGACAACTTTTGAAAATTGTGTGGCCGCCTGCAAAGCCTGCAACTTGAAAAAAGGAGGCCGCACACCCAACGAAGCAAAAATGTATCTTAATCTAAAGGCGTTTCAACCGACCATCTCAGAATTTTTGCGCATAAAATTTGAAAACCTTGGGGTGTATGAGGTGCTCAAAGAACTAGGCGTCTATTAGCGAACTATCTTAAAATTGCACTTTTGAGAACAGCTGTGTTGGGACCAATTCCCCATGTATTGCGATTGTAGAAATGCCTAAAATTCAAAATGCCTAAATTGCCTAAAATTGTTGTATTCTGTCGATTCTTAAAAAGGATGGAGCGCAGCGACACTATAATTTTAGGCATTTTAGCGCATTTTAGGTATTTATGTATTTGAACCAAAGTACCATAATTTTCCGAAATTATTTTATCTTTTAAACTACTAAATTAATGAGGACCGAATGAAAATTGTTACGATAGGAACTGGATATGTGGGGCTGGTGCATGCTGCGGTGTGTTCTGAGTATGGGCATGATGTATATGCACATGATATTGACAGGAAAAAGATCGAGGACTTTACCACTGGCCGATCCGAACTCATTGAAAAATATGTGAATGAGCCCGGTCTTGTAAATATTATTCGCGAAACATTGGGGAAATCGTTGCATTTTTCCGATGATCTGGAAGCCGTCATTGAAGGAACCGATGCCATTTTTATGTGCCTGCCCACCCCATCTGATATCGACGGCTCCACCAATCTCACTTTCTATAATGCGGCTGCCGAATCCATCGCCGAAATTCTTGCCAATCGCCAGGATAAACGCCGGTTCGTGCTGGTGAACAAAAGCACCGTCCCCATTGGAACAGCCCGGCACCTGGAAGACATCATGAAAGCACACGGGGTTGAAAATTTCGGCGTGGCCTCCAACCCTGAATTCCTGGCCGAAGGAACGGCCGTGGCCTCTGCGCGCCGGCCTGACCGCGTGGTGGTAGGCTGTGATTGTAAAGAGGATTTTAACATTCTTCGCAGGGTGTATTCCCAGTTTGTCCACCACGTGCGCATCAAATATATTGAGACCACACCCGAGACTGCCGAGGCAATCAAATACGTAGCCAATACCATGCTATTGACCTATATTTCCTTTTGGAACGGCGTGGGCGCTAAAATCGGCGAAAACATGCCCAATGTAAATATTGATGATCTCAGGCTCGGGGTAACCTCAGACGATCGCATCAGCACCTGGGGCTCATTTGTGAGCAACGGCGCGGGGGGCAGCTGTTTTGGCAAAGATATTTCCTCACTGATTTATCAACTGCGCCGGGTGAACGTGAGCACCAAGATGCTGGAGGCATCCTTTGAGGTCAACGAACACCAGAAGGTATATCTGATTGACCGCGCTATCACCGAAGGCGGTTTCAAGTTTAACAATAAAACCGTAGCGGTTCTGGGGCTGGCTTTTAAGAAGCACACCAATGATATGCGGGATGCTTCTTCGATCAAAGTAATTGAGTCTCTGCTCGGCAAGGGGGTGGCTGCCATTCATGCCTATGATCCTTTGGCCAATCAGTCAGCTGCGGAAGTCTTTGATCCTTCCAAAAACGTTCTTTTCGAAAAAATTAAATATTTTGATTCCGCTAAAGAGGCGATCGCCGGATCGCATGCATTGTTTGTATCTTCGGATTGCGAGGAGTTTCGGGGGTTTTCGCGAACGATCGAAGATACCGTCAAGCCGCCCTATCTGGTGATGGACGGACGGCGGATGATACCCGACTACAATGAACTGGTTGCCAAATCCTTTACCTATCTTGCTGTGGGGTCGATGGTGATGACGCCGAAGTAATAAAGAAGGTTGCAGGTGTCAGGTTTCAGGTGTCATAGGGTGGAGGTGCAAAAACTGAAACCTGAAACCAAAACCAGATATTAAAATTAACCTGTTTTATTGCAGTTTGACTGGACTGGTACCGGGGATACGACATGATGAAGGGCATTATATTGGCAGGCGGTTCGGGTTCACGGCTGTTTCCGTTGACCCTCGGGGTTAGCAAGCAGATGCTGCCGGTGTATGACAAGCCGATGATTTACTATCCGCTTGCGGTGCTCATGATATCGGGAATTCGGGAAATTCTCATTATTTCAACCCCCGATGATTTACCTGTATTCCGCAGAATTCTCGGTGACGGATCCCAGCTGGGGCTGTCGATTTCCTATGCCGAACAGCCGCGTCCCGAAGGGCTGGCCCAGGCCTTTGTCATCGGCAAATTGTTTATCGGACAGGATCCGGTTTGTCTCATGTTAGGCGACAATATTTTTTACGGCCCGGGTCTTTCCAAAATCTTACGGCGGGCCGTGCAACTCACCCGGGGAGGATTGATTTTTGGTTACCTGGTGCGTGATCCGGAACGATATGGCGTGGTTGAATTTGATCCGGACGGCAAGGTAACCGGGATCGAGGAAAAACCCCAAAACCCCAAATCACAATACGCGGTGCCGGGCCTCTATTTTTATGACAATGACGTGGTCAACATCGCCGACAAACTCAAACCCTCTGCCCGGGGAGAACTGGAAATTACCGATGTGAACATGGCTTATTTGCAGCGCGGTGATCTCAGGGTAGAACTTTTGGGAAGGGGCTTTGCCTGGCTCGATACCGGCACCCATGAAGCACTTCAGCAGGCCGCCAGCTATGTGCAGGCGATCCAGGAACGGCAGGGATTGAAAGTGGCATGCATAGAGGAGATTGCTTTCCGCCTGGGGTATATCGGTCGTGAACAGCTAAAAAATCTGGCCACCAAATATCTGAAAAACGACTACGGGCAATATTTAATGGAGATCGCCCGGGAAACCAATTAGAAATTGCGGATTTTGGATTTCGGATTTCTTAAAGGATCATATTCTGATTTATATTTCTACAAGAAACATAATGGTAGAAAATTTTTATTCAACTTACCCGTCCTATACTTGAGTTCAATATTTGATTACCATTTTGAAAATTCAGATCACAAATAGAAACCAAACCAAATTCCTATTTATTTTAATCCTACATCTGCAATTCACAATTGCAAGACAATCCGAAATTCGCAATCCGCAATCCCAAATCGAGTGAATCCGAAATCCCAAATCGAAAGCCTCAATTTCCTTGACAGGATTAGAGATAAGGAGTAAAAATTTAAGTTTAATAAAAATCCGAGACAGGGGGATCAATGGACTATAAAAAGACGCTCAACCTTCCATCAACCAAATTTCCCATGAAAGCCAGTCTGGCAAAGCGGGAACCCGAGCAGCTGAAATCATGGCAAGAAGCCGGCCTGCATGATCAGATCCGTGAAGCCTCCAAGGGCAAAGAGTTATTTATTCTCCATGACGGACCCCCTTATGCCAATGGATATATTCATATCGGTACGGCCCTCAATAAAATCTTAAAAGATATTATTGTTCGTTCAAGGCAGATGGCTGGTTTCGATGCTGTATACGTGCCCGGGTGGGACTGCCACGGCTTGCCCATCGAGCACAATGTGGACAAGGAACTCGGGGAAAAAAAGAAAGAGCTCAGCATGGCCCAGATTCGCCGGCTGTGCCGCAAATATGCTGAAAAATTCATCGACATTCAGCGTGAAGAATTCAAGCGCCTGGGTGTCATGGGGGTATGGGATGATCCCTACCTGACCATGAATTACGCTTATGAAGCCACCATTGCCAAAGAGTGCGGCAAATTCGCCCAGGATGGCAGCCTGTTTCGCAGCAAAAAGCCGATTTACTGGTGCTTTACCTGCCAGACTGCCCTGGCAGAGGCGGAGATCGAGTATTTTGACTCCTCGACTCCGTCGATATACGTCAAATTTCCATTGAAAGACGATTTGAGCAAAGAGCAGCCGGCCCTGTCCGGCAAGGACGTATTTGTTGTTATCTGGACAACCACTCCGTGGACGTTGCCGGCCAATCTGGGGATTGCACTGCATCCCGATTTTGAATATGTGGCTGTGGATGTCGGCGGCGGGGAGGCATATATTCTGGCCCGGGACCTGGTCGAGACCTGCATGCAGTCATTTGGTATCACGGACTATTCAATTATCGGTGATATCGATCCAAAAACCCTGGAGAATAAGAACTGCGGGCATCCCCTTTATCAGCGTGATTCACTGATGCTTCTGGGAAATCATGTCACCCTGGATGCCGGTACCGGTTGCGTGCATACCGCCCCCGGCCACGGCCGCGAGGATTACGAGGTGGGTCTGGCCTACGGACTGGAAGTTTATTCACCGGTGGATAACAAGGGCTGCTTTACCGATGATGTGGATTTTTTCAAAGGCGAATTTGTCTTTGACGCCAACAAAAGTATCAACGCTAAATTGAAAGAGATCGGCGCTCTGGTCCATGAAGAATCCATGGAACATTCCTACCCGCACTGCTGGCGCTGTAAAGAACCGGTAATTTTCAGGGCAACCCCCCAATGGTTTATCTCCATGGAAAAAACCGGTCTGCGGCAAAAGTCTCTGGAAGCTATCGATAATGTCCAGTGGATTCCGCGCTGGGGGCGGGAAAGAATTTACGGCATGATCGAGAACCGGCCGGACTGGTGTGTATCACGGCAGCGCGCCTGGGGTGTGCCGATCACGGTTTTTTATTGCGAGGAATGTGAAACCATGCTGCTCGATGAGCAGATCATGCAGGGTGTCTATCAACTCTTCGAAGAGCACGGGGCGGATGTCTGGTTTGAAAAAGACGTGTCCGAGTTCCTGCCCCCTGATGTGACCTGCAAGGAATGCGGCGGAAAAAGCTTCATCAAAGAAACCGACATTCTCGATGTGTGGTTTGACTCCGGGGTCAGTCATGCGGCCGTGCTCGAGCAGCGGCCGTACCTGAGATGGCCCGCCGATCTTTACCTGGAAGGCAGCGATCAGCACCGCGGATGGTTTCACAGTGCCCTGTTGACGGCAGTCGGTACGCGGGATCGGGCACCCTATGATGCCGTTTTGACCCATGGATTTGTGGTGGACGCCGAAGGGCGCAAGATGTCCAAGTCCGTCGGAAACGTGATTTCCCCCAGCGAGGTGATTGAAAAGTATGGGGCTGAAATTTTGCGCCTCTGGGTTTCGGCCTCAGACTATCGCGAGGATATCCGCATTTCGGATAATATTTTAAAACAGCTCAGCGATGCCTACCGGCGTATCCGCAACACCAGCCGGTTTCTGCTGGGCAACCTGTTTGATTTCGATCCCGCAAAAGATGCGGTTGCCTATGAAGCCATGCCGGAAATCGACCGCTATGCCCTGCACAAGCTGCAGTCCATCGTCGACAAAGCGCGCAAGGCCTATGATGCTTACGAGTTTCACGTAATCTATCATTCCCTATTTAATTACTGCACCCTGGACCTGTCCGCTTTTTATCTTGATATTCTTAAAGATCGGCTGTACACCTCACCGCCGGATTCAATGGAACGCAAAAGCGCTCAGACCGTTTTACATATCCAGGCCAAGACCATTGCCCGCTTGATGGCACCGATTCTGCCGTTTACGGCAGATGAAATCTGGCAGTACATGCCCGCTCAGAACGGCGAGCGATCCAGTATTCACATGAACCTGCTGCCGGAAGTAAATACAGCATTCATCGATGATGCCCTGGCAGCACGCTGGGAGTATTTACTAAGCATCCGCGGTGAAGTCACCAAAACACTCGAGGAGGCCCGGGCTCAAAAACTCATCGGGCATCCCCTGGACGCGCTGGTAACCATAACGGCCGGCGGGCAAGCCTATGAAGCCCTGCAGCCATATGCCGATGAACTGAGATCGATTTTGATTGTTTCCGAAGCGACCCTGGTAAAAGATGATGATGTTAAGGGCGCCGCAGAAACCAGCGGCGTTGAGGGGGTGCGCATTCAGGTGGGTGTGGCATCGGGCGAAAAGTGCGAACGCTGTTGGGTGCATGATACAACCGTCGGAACCAACCAGGAGCAACCGACGGTTTGTCAAAGGTGTCAGGATGCGCTAGCGCAAATAAAATTTCCTTCCTAAATGGATCTTTTCCTCCCGCCGTCGGCGGGAGTCGCAGCGGGTTTAACTTTCGGTGTACTTACGTGTAAGCCTCAAGCTAAAACCCTTGTGTCCGCCTCCGGCGGACCTCTCGAAAAAATTTCTCATTTAGGAAAGTAAATATTGTAAAAAAATGCTGAAAAACAATAAATATATAAAGCTGGCTGTCGTGGCCGGGCTGGTAGTCCTGGCGGACCAGATTACCAAGGCCCTCATCTTCCAGTATCTGCCATACCACCAGAGCATTACGGTTATTGCCGGCTTTTTTGACATCACCCATATCCACAATCCGGGCGGGGCGTTTGGTCTTATGGCCGATATGAGTGAAACCGTGCGGACGATGGTTTTTCTTTTGGCCTCTTCTCTGGCCGTCGGTTTGATTTTTTATTTTTATATGAAAACCCCTCCGTCTTATGCTTTTCTGGCCATCGGTTTTGCCCTGATATTCGGCGGTGCCATCGGTAATCTGATCGACAGAGTTCGACTGGGAATCGTCGTCGATTTTCTTGACGTTTACATCGGCAATTTTCACTGGCCGGCCTTTAACATAGCCGACAGCGCTATAACAGTGGGCATTGCCATATTTGGTTATCACCTGCTGTTCAAAAAAATGCCGGAATAAAGCTGAATCCTGGATCCACGATCCGGGATGCGCGAAACTCGAGGCTGTAATTTAGTTTCCTTGTATAATAATCGGGGAGTATTTGAGTGCTGGAGTGATGGAGTAATGATCCTGACCTTTTCTGACAACTGCAGATTGCAATTTGGTATTAGCCGAATAGTAATTTGTATGATGTATGAAAACGGTCCTCCCCATTTCTAACAATACACATCCAGGGGAGCCTGGCTTACGGGCAGTTTCTCAGAATTCATATTTCCTATACTCCATTACTCCAATACTCCAACTCTCCAGTTATCGTTTCGATTAGATACAAAGTCTCAATCGCTTTTCAACCTTCGAAAGAGACCCGGTACCAATTTTATGCCAGTAATCAGCTACAAAGAATTGAATAAATATTTAAAGGATCGGGGCGCCAATCCTTTTTCGCCTGTCTTTCTGATTTATGGGGAGGACCTTCTGGTCCAGAGTGCCTTTGACGAACTATTAAATGCCCTGCTGCCGGCCTCACAGCGCAGTATCAACTATGATCCCCTGGACGGAGTCCAGGCCAATGTCCACGAGGTTATCGAACGGGTCAACACGTTTTCGCTGCTGCCCGGAACTAAAATCATAGCCCTTCGCGACTCCCGCATTTTTTATGCCCGCCAGGATAAGGAACGGCTGCTTGACAGCACCCGGCAGGCATATGAAGATGATAATTTAAAAAAAGCCGCCGGTCACCTGCTAAGCGTCATGGGGCTGCTGAATCTTGCGTTTGACGACATCGACAAGACCAACCGCTCAAAGAGCCTGGGTGCGGATTATGGGTCCGATGGGGATAATCGCTGGCTGGATGAAACCATAACCTATTGCCGCGAAAATAATTTGCCTGTTCCCGCCGCCCGCGACGACAGTCGAACCCTGCAGCTTGCCATCGAAAAGGGATTTCCCGGAGACAATCACCTGATCATAACCACTGATATGGTGGACAAACGGCGGGGTCTTTATAAAACCTTGAACAGCGAGGGCCTGATTATTGACTGCTCGGTACCCAAAGGTGCCCGGCGGGAAGATCGAATAGCCCAGGAGGCGGTATTGGCAGAAAGGAAGGATGCTATTCTCGGGGCCGCCCAGAAAACAATGAATCAGGCGGCTTTTCACGCCCTGTATGAAAAGACAGGCTTTGATCTGCGGACATTTTCCAGCAATCTGGAAAAGCTGGTAAGCTACATTGGGGATCGCCGGGAGATTTCCATTGAGGATGTCGAGTCGGTTTTGCCGCGCACTAAAATCGATCCCATCTATGAGATGACCAATGCGATAGCCGACCGCAGCCCGGAACAGACGCTTTTTTTTCTGGACTCCCTTCTGTCATCCGGTATACACCCCCTTCAAGCCTTCGCGGCCATGATCAACCAGATCAGAAAGTTGCTGCTGGTAAAGGATTTTGTCGCAAGCCCCTACGGGAGGAATTGGCAGGCAACCTGTCCTTACGATTATTTCCGGGCGCAGGTTATTCCGGACGTCGTCGCGTATGATCGCGAACTGGTGGACCAGCTTGACAGGTGGCAGACCATGCTCGATGAAAAGGCGGAACCTGAAAATTCGGAGACCACGGCCAAAAAGAAAAAGAAAAAAAGCAAAATGGACACCGATCTTTTGATTGCCAAAAATCCGAAAAATACGTATCCGATTTTTCAGCTATTTAAAAAATCGGAACGCTATACCAAAGAAGAACTTCTCGAAGCCGTTGACTCCCTGAACGAAGCTGACAAACAGCTGAAATCCAGCGGCCAGAAACCGAAGTTGGTGTTGGAAAAGGTTATTCTGGGGATTTGTGGCACTCAAGTTCGTGGCGGCGGGCGTAAGGCATAACGATTTGGGATTTGAGGTTTCGGATTGTCTTGATTTTCAGATTGGAGATAGTCTTGATTGCGATAGTCTCGATTTTGAATTCGAGATTGCGAATATTGGAATATCTTGAATATTGAATTTTGGGTTGAAGAATTGCAAGGGCTGCGGGAAATGGCTCAATGCTCAACGACTAAAATCAGACGGTTAACCTCATTAAAATCCGAAATCCGCAATCCCAAATCAACCTATCTGTCATCTGAAAATGGAAGGTTTTAAATGGGCTTTATCAGACAACAGGAAGAAAAATTGGCGATGCGGTTTTTGAGCTGGCAGTATGAAAAACTCAAAAAACCGACTCCGACTGAGGCCGAATTAGAGCGGCAAGCCGTCCAAATTGTAGCAGAAGCCCATGACATTGCCCGCAAACGCGGGCGCAATGTCATGTCCATTATCAAAGATTTGATTGCAGAAATCAAGAAGTAGCTCGAGGACTTAAAGCGCCTACTTCAATGTCTCGCAGCCCCAAACTATATTTTACTTATCCAGATGCCGTATGATGGATTCATTAATTTCGTCATCGTTTTGTTTCAGAATCGGAATAAGCTCGGCAGCAACATCTTTAATCGATTTTATATTTTGCTCGCGCATGATGCTCTGAATTTTTTCAACGCCATCCTCAATTTGCTTCAATCCGTCTGCTATGGCCATAATTGCTTGTTTATTCATATTCACCTCCCGGGGCAATTTCAAAAGGGGTTGATTTTTAGGTGGTTTATCCTTATTAAAATAGTATACTTAAATTCCCAATGAATCAAAGATTATTTTTGAAAGGGGGGCATCAAATGCCTGACGCCTGGGCTGAAAAGCTATCTTGTGCCATCGCGTGTAATCGGTGCGACCGGCAGCTCGCTCCAGCGGACCCGAGAATCCTCTCGGTCTATGATCATGAGCCCATCTGCACAGCCTGTAAAGATGATGAAGAAAAACGGGATGATTACGAAGAAATTTCCAAACAGACCATCGGACAATGTCTTATAGATACCGAAATGCAATGGGGCGATCCCCAGGGATATTGCTATCACCATTTTTATCCATTCACCTGTTAAATCGGAACAACAAGTTCCATTTAACCTGTGAATGTTGTATTTCAAATCTGCTTCCAGCGAACTATTGTCTGGTTGGCCTGTTGAGCCCGTTGGCCCGTTATTTTCTGAATATATCGTTTTTAACCGGCTGAACTGGCAACGGCGTAACCGGCTAACCCTCTTTTTAAAAATTCCACATCATTGGATCATCATCCAGTGAGTCCGTTACCAGGCGTCCGATTTCATCCAAACGGGCCAGTTCTTCATCGGACAGTGATACGGTGGCGGCTGCGGCGTTTTGGACTGCCTGATCCGTATTGCGGGCGCCGGCAATCGCGCAGGCACCGGCATGGGAAATGACCCAGGCCAGGGCCAGTTGTCCCAGGCTGACATTCTTTTCTTCCGCCAGCGGCCGCAGCCTGTCCAGGGCCTGGTGAACACGCTGAAAATTTTCCGGCTTAAACAGCCGGTTTTGCGCGCGGTGATCGCCCTCCAGAAATTTATGATCTTTTGCAAATTTGCCGGTCAACAAGCCCTGGGCCATGGGGGAGTAGGCCAGGATGGTAATATCGTTTTCCCCACAATAGGGCATGGCATCATTTTCGACATGGCGCCAGAACAGCGAGTACGGCGGCTGAAGGCTGTCGATGGGGCCGTATTGGGATGCCTCCTCCAACTGCCGACGAGAAAAATTCGACACGCCGATAGCCCGGATTTTGCCTTCATCTTTAAGTTGATTGAGGGCTTCCATTGTCTCTTCAATGGGAACCGCTTTGGTCCCGAAGGATCCGGCAGGCCAGTGGATCTGGTAAAGGTCAATCACGTCGGTTTTTAAATTCTTCAGGGATTGGTGACAGGCTTTAATCACCTGGCCTGCCCCAAGGTGATTGGCGAAAACTTTTGTGGCCAGGATTGCACGGTCCCTGAAATCGGAAACAGCGGCACCAAGGACGCGCTCTGAATGTCCATTTCCATACATTTCGGCGGTATCAAAGGTCGTTATGCCGGCCTCAAAGGCAGCGCGAATGGCGCTGGTGGTCCGGGCATCATCGATACCTACCCACATGTCCTTTCCGGCCTGCCAGGTTCCCATAAGTATCGGGGATATTTTAAGATCCGATTTGCCCAAACGGCGAAGCCGCATCGCTTTCTCCTTATCCTTTTCGTGTTTTATGACCCATTTAACGTAATCACTAACATAATAAATACAAGCGGAGCATTCCTATGGACAAGTATGATCACCTTGATTTTTACCAGACTGATTTACGGCTGACAGACGAGGAAAAAGAGATCCGGGGCACGGTTCGCCGATTTGTCGATCAGGAATGCTTGCCTATTATAGCGGACTATTTTGATAAAGGATCTTTTCCCATGGATCTGATTCCGCAAATGGCCCAGCTGGATCTATTCGGCGTCCATGTCGAAGGTTACGGGTGTCGTAAGCGCAGTCATATGATTTACGGAATCATCTGTGAGGAACTGGCCCGCTGCGACAGTGGACTGCGAGCCATGTTCTCGGTACAAAATTCCCTGGTGATGTACCCTTTATTTAAATACGGTTCCGAAGCGCAGCGGGAAAAATGGCTGCCGACCATGGCCCGGGGGAAGACGATCGGTTGCTTCGGGCTTTCGGAACCAGATTACGGCTCAAATCCTGCCGGTATGCAGACCAGGGCAATAAATAAAGACGGTCAATTCATTCTGAATGGCAAAAAGATGTGGATCACCAACGGCAACATTGCCGATGTTGCCGTAATCTGGGCCAGATTGGATGATGAAATCAGGGGTTTTCTGGTGGAGACGCAAACCCCGGGATTTCGCGCCACCCTGATACAGCACAAATTTTCCTATCGGACGTCACCGACTGCTTATATCGACTTAAAGGATTGCATCATTCCCGAAGACAGTATATTGCCTGGTGCTAAAGGGCTCAAGGCTGTTTTCCGTTGTTTGAATCATGCTCGGTACGGTGTGGCATGCGGAGCCCTTGGTTCCGCCATTGCCTGTTTTCAGGAAGCCAGAGGATTTGCCCTCAAGCGCAAGGTATTTGATCAGCCGATCGCCGCCTACCAGCTGGTGCAGGATCAGCTGGCACGTATGCTGGTAGAGATCACCAAAGCGCAGCTGATCAACTATCATCTGGGACGGATGCTGGATGAAAACCGGGCCGGACCCGCCCAGATATCGCTTGCCAAATTGAATAATGTGCGCGAGGCAATTAAAATCGCGCGCATGGCCCGGGACATCCTGGGGGCCCGGGGTATTCTGGCCGATCATCATATTATACGGCATCTGTGTGATCTGGAGGCCGTCAGCACCCTTGAAGGAACAGCCGGCATGCACACATTGGTGATAGGGCAGGCAATTACGGGAATATCCGCCTTCAAAAGTGCAGAGGACAGATGACAGAAGGCAGATGACAGACAGCAGATGTATCATATAAATAAATCCAAATTTTTCAAATCCTGGTATTATACACTTTGTATTTAGCGCAGAAATATATAGACGGGGTGGCCCGCTATTTCATCAGAGAATCCTATCCACAGGAGGATAATTTCCTGAGCCGGGATTTGATCGATTTGGGCCCGGACCCTGCCCGTTTTATCATTTATCCCGGTGGCAATTCTTTTTACATTGACGGGGTTATTGAAGATCGGATCAATGGGCTGGGCAAAAAAGCAGATCCGGATATACTTGAAGACATTTTTTGGCGCTTTCTGCGCCCCGATATCAAAAGGGCGTTGGAGCCTTTTCGCAGCAGGGAAAAGCGGCATCAGTCCAACCGCAGAAAAAGTCGTCCGCAAGCAGACCCGGATGCCAGGGTGCATATCTTCGATAAGCGAAGAACCCACTTTCTCAGATTCGGTCGCACGGATCAGGGCAATCTCACTCGCCTGCCGCAAAAAATGTTTCGCAGGCTCCTAAACAAGAGCAGGGATGAGATCGAGCAGAGGTTCATGGACATGGAACGTGAATTGGCAATCAGGGAATTCAAGACCTATGCCTATGTCATTTTTGATCTGCAGCATTATTTTCATGAGTCCGTGGCAAGGAGCAACCCCCAAATGCTCAACCAGGATAAAGTTGACGAGCATTTTATCGAACAGGTATGCCGCCTGAGCACGGACCCAATTTTCTGGGCCGGTATGCCGTCCGAAGACGGGCTGAACGAATATCTGGTCAGATATGTGCTCATGTTTTTTGACTATGACTATGGGCCCGGTTCATTTATGGATGAATACCTGCGTCAATTCATTAACAGCCGGCGGGAATACCGCCCTGCATATAAAAACAGCAACATTACTTTGAAAGAGACCGGCGCCATATTCGGCCAAACCAAAGAAGAGCTGAAAAAAATGAGCCGGGCGGAACTTACCCGCCAATACCGGCTGAAAGCCCAGAAACTGCACCCGGATAAAGGCGGAGACAACGACAAGTTTGTCAAATTGACCGAGGCATATCATGAATTGTTGAGAACCAAACAATGATAGTCGGGCCAACTGTCGGCCAAGTCGGTTTTTGCAAAGGTATTTGGTGTTTTGTGTTTAGTAACCCGATAACTTCATACAATGCCTGACAAACAATACCAAATACCAAACACTAAACACAAAATACATTGTCATTGAAACCTTTGAAGCGAATGGATAAAAAATAGTATCATGCAAATAAACTTCAAATGTCGATACCTATTCGTAATACTTCTGGTTTTCTTGCATGGCTGCGCCACAACCGGATTTAATCAACAGATTGCCGATTTTCAGCGCCCGGCTGAAGCCATTCGCTTTTTCGAGGTACTGGACCGAATGGTAGACGAAGCTGATGTGCGCAATGCAGCCAACTTTGCAGTTTCCGGTTTCCCTTACCTGCGGACCAATCGTTTTTTGACCGGTTTAAAGCCGGATTTAGATTCCAATACCGTCAAAATGCAATGGATTCGGTGGCTGCAGCAGCTTGATATGGAGGCTCGCAAAAAAGAAATCCGCAACCTTTCGGACCAGGCCATCGGGGACCTGGCGCTTGAACTGGGCGAGAGACCTGATCGGCAAACCCTGCAGGATCGCGTGGCGGAATATTCCGAGAAATTGCTGAATCATGATAAACACCAGCCGGATTTTATCGCGACGGTACAAGCGGCGGTGACCAACCCCGAGGAATATCGAACCGCCTATCGCGTCATGGGCCTCTATCCGTTCACCTCAATGCCTGTTGCCTATGTGACCCACCGGGTGCAAACCAAGTTTAAAAGGTGGCATCATACCCCGGCTGATCAACTGACCATCCAGGGCGAGCAGATTGCGTACGGTCCTTCCCAGCCAATTGCCTATTCACAGCACACTGCCGGCATGATATTGGACCGTTCACGCAAAAATGCCCTGGGGGTGCCCATCCCTTCGGCGGCAGATGCAAAAATCCTGCTCAACATGTTGGCACCGACGATACACCAGGACCAGGTGCAACCCTTTGACCGCGTCGGAGAAGTGGTCTGGAAAGACGGACAGGTGCGGGTCCATCCCCGGCAGCCGACGGTCTATTATTATCTGACCCATGCACGCTTCAAGGGGGAGCCGGTATTGCAGCTTAATTACGCTTTCTGGTACCCGGCCAGAGACGGGCCGCATTCTCCCTGGATTGAACGGGGGGCACTCGACGGATTGACCCTAAGAGTTTCCCTGGATAATGACGCTCTGCCCTTCATGGTGGATATAATGAATACGTGCGGCTGTTATCATTTTTTCGTTCCGGATCAAAAAAGGGTTAAACGGATAATTCCAACACCCGGGGAAGTCGATGTTTTTGTACCGCGCTGGATGCCGGAATCATTTCCCCAACGGCGCCTGGCTATTCGGATAAACTCCGGCTGGCATCAGGTGGTTCACCTGGGGGGTGAAAAGCAGTCGTCGGGTTGGGAGTCCTATCGGCTGGAGGCATACGATCAACTTGAAATGCTGCCGAATCCGGAAAATAATTACGAAAGTATATTTAATTCCCGGGGGATCGCGAAAGATTCCGAGCGGATAGAGTATCTCATTTTCTTTCCCATGGGAATTCCGGATGTCGGCAGTATGCGCCAGCGTGGGCACCACGCCGTAAAGCTGGTTGGGCGCTTGGATTTTGAAGATCCGGAGATATTTGACGATAACTTTGAATTTTACTAATATCCAAACCCAATAACAATGGCTTTGGAAACGCTTATTCGAGTTAGGTGAAACCGAAAAGGATTTATCTCGAAAACACGAAAGTTTGAAAGCACGAAATTCTTATCTTTTTCGTGTTTTCGTTATTTCGTGCTTTCGTGTTAAAAGAGTCTTTTTATATAATACCAAGAATTTCCAACTGAAGCGTTAAGCGGGTATGGCTATGAAAGAATCAGAATTATTCGATTTCGATACACCGGTGGAGCGGCGCGGTACGAGCAGCATGAAATGGGAGAAATTTGAAGATCAGGATATCATCCCCATGTGGGTGGCGGACATGGATTTCCGGTCGCCCCCGGCCGTTATCAGGGCTATTGAGCAACGGACGGCACACGGGGTGTTCGGATACCCCACGACCCCCGAAAAATTAAACGATCAGGTCGTTTCGATGCTCCGGGAAACCTATGCGTGGGAGGTAAAGCCCGATTGGCTGGTCTGGCTGCCCGGGCTGGTAACCGGTACAAATGTCGCCTGCCGCGCGGTGGGTGAAGATGGTGATGATGTGATGACAGCCGTCCCGGCTTATCCGCCTTTTTTATCCGCTCCCGGATACTGTCGCCGCAGTCTCACAAAAGTCCCTTTGAAGGAAAAAGATAACCGTTGGCAATTTGATTTTGACCGGCTTGAACAGATGATTACCGCTAAAACCCGGATGTTTATTCTCTGCAATCCCCACAATCCGGTTGGACGTGTATATACACGTAATGAATTGACTGAACTGGCCGCAATCTGTAACAAACATGACGTCGTGATATGCTCCGATGAAATCCACTGCGGATTGATCCTGGATAAAGATAAAGTCCATGTCCCGACCGCCGTTCTTGACCCTGAGGTGGCTGCCCGCACCATTACCCTGATGGCACCGAGCAAAACATTTAATCTCCCCGGCCTGGGCTGTGCGTTAGCCGTTATTTCCGATGAAAAACTTCGGGGCCGGTTTAAAAACGCCATGGCCGGCATAGTTCCCAGACCCAATGTACTGGGTTATGCAGCGGCGATGGCGGCTTTTACAGAATGTGCCGACTGGCATGCTGCCCTGCTGGATTATCTGCGCGGCAACCTCGAAACGATTGCAGGTGCCATCCGGCAGATGCCGCCCTTATCAATAGCCCCGGTGGAGGCTACCTATTTGGCCTGGATTGATATGCGGGCTGCCGGGCTGAAAGAACCTGCCAAATTTTTCCAAGAGGCCGGCGTCGGCCTGCAGGATGGAATCGAGTTTGACGGTCCCGGTTTTGCACGGCTGAATTTCGGTTGCCCCCGCAGTTTACTGAAAAAGGCCCTGGAAAGAATGCAAGCGGCTATGGACAATCATTTCAAGTAAACAACGGCCGGCGCAACCATGTCGGGGTTGTGCGTTCCGGCAGATTTATGCAGGAAAATTATTAGGGAGTGAAGGGTTGATAGTATTTTACGCCGACGCCGAACTGATGATTGGACAGCGGCGGCTTCAACTGCTTGCGCCAGCGTATCTCGGCGCGATAAACATCCGCCCCCGCATCATAGGGTGAATTTTTGATACCGATATAAATCTCGGTGCCGGGCAGCGGGGCGTAGTCCGTTTCAAAATACATGCCGTCCGTGCTGTAATTATACATCCGGGCTTTGTGGTGACTTCCTGAGAAATAGTTTTCGAATTGAATGTCGGCTTTGAGTTTGGTGCGGGCGTTGTCTCTATGATCGTTCATGGTAACTAGTGGCTCCTCCCGTACATTGCAATATCAGCTAAGCATTTGAAATCGAGCAAAAAAACAGATAGTGGACTGGGTGGAACGTTAGCAAGCCTTAGTTGACCAGCGACCATAGTTTAATGATTACCACTTGTCAAAATAAAATTGCACTCTCATTGTTTGTATCCGATTGCTCTTAGCAGGTCCTTACGGGCCTTAATATCATCGTCGGTTTCGATTCCCTTGGACGCAAACCCGTCAATGACGCCAAGGATACCCCTGCCCAGTTCCGTTTGCGCCATGATGACCTCCACCGGATTGGCTGTGGCACAAAAAATGCGGCATACTTCAGGTACATTTTTGATCGCGTTCAAAACATTTACCGGAAACATGTCTTTCATAAAAAGGATAAAACTGTGGCCGGCGGAAAGGGCGTAGGCATTTTTCTTGGCCAATTCAAGCATTTCATCGTCGGTGCCGGTATGTCTTACCAGGCATACATCCGAGGCCTCGCAGAAGGCCAAACCGAATTTAGCCATCGGTACCGTTGACACCATGACTTCATGGATATCCTCGACGGTCTTAATGAAATGGGACTGGCCCAGGATCAGGTTCATATTGTCCGGATTCTCGATGGCGACGGTTGTAATTTCCATGGGATCCCTCCTTTGAAAAAAATGGCTTATCATTAAAAAAAAACTTGATTTGTTGTTTTCAGCCTGCTAAATGGCAGAGCTTATAGTGCCCATACTCTCTGAGCCTGGTAAAGAAGCGGCGATGTTCGATGGGCATTTCCTGTAAGCCTGAGCCGTATTTAGCGAATTGTGTGAGTAAATGTAGCCTCCCACTGCTGCGGCTCAGGCTTTTTTATGTCCAAATACGCTGGCTACACCGACATATCCGGGTTGGAGCCAGGCGTTAACTTCGGACTGTCATCAACTTCTTTTCTACCCGCCAATCGAATGCATTTGACCACAGACCCGGGACGGTTCTTGCACCGAAAGATTGTGGTCGGATGGCTTATGACGCACGGCCTTGAAAAAAATCTCAGCCAGTTGATTGTCTGAACATCCACTTCGCAAAGGACCTTTAACATCCTCATGGAGATCTGACAGCAGGCATGGTCGGAGTTGACCGCGGGCAGTCAACCGGAGGCGGTTACATCGGTCACAAAAATGATGACTCAATGCATGTATGAAACCGATTTCACCCAGAGCCCCTTCAAACCGATAGCGCTGGGCCGGACCGTCATTGGCCGAGTTGCGAACAGGGATCAGATTGCCTAAAAGGCTGATGCGTTTTTTAATTTCAGGGGCCAGCAAAAGAGGGCCGTTGCCCATTTGGGATTCACCGATGGGCATATATTCTATAAAACGTATGTGAAGCGGATAATCAAACGACAATTGAGCCATATCGGTGAGTTCATCATCATTAACGCCATTGAGGGCCACAATGTTTATTTTGATAGGATGAAACCCCATTTCCAGGGCGCCTTCGATACCTTGCCAGACCTGGTCAAACTGGTCCATCCCGGTAATTTTGGCAAATTTTTCCCGTTTGAGCGTATCCAGGCTGATGTTTATCCTTGTGATTCCGGCGGATTCTATTTTTTGCAGGTTGTCTTTCAACAAGACCGCGTTGGTGGTCAGGGACAGGTCGGCCAATCCTTCGATCCGGCTCAGTTCACTTAAAAAATCATAAACGCCTTTTCTAACCAGAGGCTCTCCACCGGTTACCCTGATCTTAGAGATTCCCAGTTTCACCCCCACCCGGACCACCCGCAGAATTTCTTCATAGGTCAGTATCTCATCGTGTGAGAGTCTTGGTATCTGATCCCGGGGGACACAATAAATGCATTTCAGGTTGCATCGGTCGGTGATGGAGATTCGCAGATAATTCAAATGACGGTTACAGGGGTCTATTAATTTTAGCTCAGCCAATTTCCAACATCCTTCTATGTTAACAGAAATTAATTAGGTTTAATGTTAAACTTCTCGCAATACTCAGGAATTTCAATTATCGGCGGTCTTTCGAATCCGACAATTTTCAATGCTTCCGGCTGATACCGGCTTTCCACCAGGTTGTACTGGATGATTTCATCATATAACTTGTTTTTTAAATCGATTAAACCCGACCTTTCTTGACGATTGATAAATGTTTTTAAAATCGCAAAGGACATCCGGCCCAGGGCTTTGGTGTCCTGGTTGCGGTGGATCCGACGGTCAAGATCCACCTGGGCGATGACGTCCAACCCCCATTTTTCGTAAATATCAAGGATCATGCTGGTTTCCACACCGTACCCGATGGGAAAAGGAATTTTTTCAAGTATTTCCCTATATCCGGCGTATTCACCCGAAAGGGGCTGGATGATCTGGGTAAGCTCGGGAAAAAACAGGGAAAACAGCGGGCGGATGACAAGTTCCGTAACCCGGCCCCCGCCGGTGGGTCGGATCTTGTTTTTACCGATGGAAATCGGCCGGTCGTAGAAGGCTTTGGCATATTTAATGCCGTCATTTAAAAGCAGCGGGCCGATCAACCCGTAGGCAAAGCGGTGGTGAATATTTTTGATATCCGCATCTATATAAACAATAATGTCGCCCTTGGTAATGTACAGGGCTTTCCAGAGGTTTTCGCCTTTACCTTTAAATTTTTCAAGCTGGGGCAGAATCATGTTGGCATCGTGAACATCCGCACCAAAGGATTTTGCTATATCCACCGTGTTGTCCGTTGAGCCCGAGTCAATGACCACGATCTCATCTACCAGCGGATAGCGGGTCATGAGTTCGGACTTCATGATAATAATTTCTTTGGCGATGGTTTTCTCTTCATTCAGGGTCGGCAAACACAGAGAGATCTTGAGGTTCTTTTTTTGTTTTGCTTCGACCAGGCGGAAAAGATCCTTGAAATCCGAATAGTGGAACGTATTTTTGTCCAGCCAGTTATGGTTCATCGCAAACCCCACTGTCAATGGCCTTTAACACACCGATAATTTGGGCAATTCCTTTAAACATGGGTTCAATTTCCATGGTGGCTTTTTTGGTGTAATGATTTTCCCCATGGGTGATTCCCAGGGTCACCGCCGGTATCTTGCGGGAAAGAAAGAGGGACAGGGCCGATTCCGTCGATTTGCTGATGGGTTTGATACCCAGGGATTCGAGGACGCTTGCCGCGCTTTTTACCAGGGGATGGTTGAATTTCAGGCGGGCGGCTTTCAGGTTACTGATCGTTTTAATCTTCAGATCCACTTCGTTTTCGTGACCGATTCCATCCACAATGTCTTTGATATCATTGTAAATGGATTTTACCATTTTGTAAGAATCGCTGCGAATTTCAAATCCCAGAGTGGCGTCATATGCTATTTTCCCATGGTTGGCGCCTCCCGCGATTTTTCCGATCACCACCTTGGATCGCGGCCTCTGGGGCAGACTCAGCCGCATCAGACCATTGATGATCTCATTTAAGATCAAGATGGCGTTGGGGGTATATTTATGAATAATTCCCTTTTCCTGGGAAATACTGCAGGAGATTTCACCGCGGATCATGCCGTCGGAAAAATAGTTAAGACGTCCGAGTTCGACCCCCTCAATGCAAATGCTCCCCCTGATGGGTGTCGGCCAGGTTTTCAGCAGGTGCCTGACACCCCTCAAATTACCCTTGCCAATGGATTGGATGACGCCGGCCAGAACGATATCCGATTCAAATGTCAGCCCCAGTTTTTGAAAAATAATAGGCAGTGACAACAGGACACCGACCCCCAGAGAATTATCCAGAATTCCAGGACCGGTAATGGTGTTTTCTTTGATGGTATAATTATGAACAATATCCTTTTCAAAAAACGTATCCAGGTGGGCCACAAGAAAGATCGGCGGCTTTTCAGGGGACGACCCCCGAATGATGCCAATGGGGTTACGGTAACCGTCGGTCGTCACTTCATCGACCCCGAAGTCAGCCATCCGCTCCATGAAAACAATTCCGCGTCTTTTCTCTTTAAACGTGGGTGCCGGGGTCTGTCCAATCAATACGATGTTGGTGATGATAATGTCTTTGATGGCTCTTATATCTTCGACCAGAGCCGGCAGGTTTTCGAGGAAGTTATCCATAATGGTTCCTTAAATTCTCGCACCGCTTTTCATAATTATGATCCGAAACAATGAATGGCGGTATAAGTGGTTGTAGAAAAAAACTTTCGAATAGCGGAAGGTTTTTTGACAACCACTCTATCGGCAACATATCTGCCACTTGTTGCGAAAAAACGGAAAGGAGTGCAAAATCCTCTAATGTATAGCAGAATATGCAAAAAGGTCAATATTTTAGAACTTGATTCTAAAAAAGCAGGTTATAGCGGCTGTCACGAACTCTAGGTTTAGGGTGTCAGGTGTCAGGTGTCTGGTGTCAGGAAGGGCTGGCGCTCAACAATGAAGGCTGCAGAATGAACCGAGCAGTATTGTGGAATTGGAATTAAATCTTATTTCTAAAAAGAGTAAAAGCTTGTAATTTTATTTGGTTGGGAATAGGTGCATTAAGGTTCAACTTTGGCACATTTTCCTGACACCTGAAACCTGACACCTGAAACCAATTAAATGTACGTATCAGCCCACGTGCTACGCGAACCGGTGCCGCTTCATAATAGCACGGTCCTGGGAGCTTAAGCCTTGTAGTTGCGATAGTATTTCAAAATCGCTTCACACAGGCCGGGGATGGTGTAGGATTCTGCGGTGATATCCACCTTAAAGCCCGATTGCGAGGCCGTATCGGTGGTAATTGGGCCGATGCTGGCAATTTTTGCCCCCTCCATGAGCTGGGTGAATTTATCAGGCGGCAGCAGGCTCTTGAAATTGTTTACCGTGGAGGAACTGGTAAAGGTGATCATGTCGATGGTTTTTTCTTCCAGCTGGCTGACAAGCAGATCAGCGTTGTCCCGGACCTTTTCGGTCAGGTAGGCGGTTATCTCATCAACCTCGGCCCCCATGTTGCGCAATTCAACCGGCAACACCGGTCGGGCTTCCCCGGCCCTGGGAAGCAGGATCTTTTTCCCGTCTAATTTTTTCTTGCGGAAGGCCTCCACCACGGATTCAGCCCGATAGTTTTTCGGAATGATGTCGCTTTTCAAACCGAATTGAAACAGTCTTTCTGCGGTAGCCGGTCCGATGGCGGCCGTGCGGATCTGATTTAAGCTGCGCACGTCCAAGCCCGTTTCAAACAGACGGTCAAAGAAAAATTTTACGCCGTTGACACTGGTAAAGACGATCCAATCATAGGTGCCAAGATTATTCAGGGCCTCATCCAGGGGTTTGAGATCTTCAGCAGGCACGATTTTAATGGTGGGATATTCCAGGCATTCGGCGCCCAGATCAGACAGCTGCCTGACCAGGTCGCTGGCCTGCTCGCGTGCTCGGGTGACAATGATTCGCTTGCCCAGCAACGGCCTGGTTTCAAACCATTTCAAGGTTTTTCTTAAATCGACAACTTGGCCCACAACGATAATCGCCGGGGCTTTGAGCCCGGCTTCTTTAACCCGTTCGGATATATTATCGAGGTTTCCGGTTACGGTTTCCTGGCTGGGGGTGGTTCCCCAGCGAATCAGCGCCACCGGCGTATCCGGTGATTTACCGTTGGCTATTAATTTCTGGGTAATGTCTGGTAAATTTTTTACCCCCATAAAAAACACGAGGGTTCCGATCCCGCGGGCTAAAGATTCCCAGTCGATACTGGATTCTGCTTTGTGAGGGTCTTCATGGCCGGTGACGAAAGCCAGGGTGGCGGTCAATTTACGGTGGGTCAGCGGAATGCCGGCATAGGCAGCGGCGGCCACGGCCGACGTCACCCCGGGAACGACTTCGAAGGGAATGCCCTTGGCTACTAAAACTTCGGCTTCTTCTCCGCCGCGGCCAAAGATAAACGGATCTCCGCCTTTCAAGCGGCAGACCGTCAACCCAGCCTTTGATTTCTCAACGATGAGGGCATTAATTCCATCCTGGGACAGGGTATGATCCCCGCCCTTTTTCCCGACATAAATCATTTCTGCATTTGGGGGAGCGTGCTTTAAAAGGGCAGGGGAGGCAAGATAGTCATAGATGATGACATTTGCAGTCTGGATACACTCCCTGCCTTTTACGGTAATCAGTCCCGGGTCTCCGGGCCCTGCGCCTACCAGATAGACTTTAGCTTTCATAGTTATCAGATTCAAGTGAGTTTAGTTTTTCTAATATCTCATCTGCGCCCCGGGCAAGGAGCTGCTCGGCGAGTTTAACACCGATGACCTCCGCGCTGTCTACCGGGCCAGATAAGTCGGCTTTGATTATCCGGCTGCCATCCATGTCTGCCACCAAACCGGTCAGGCTGAATGTGTCGGCCAGGATTTCTCCGTGACCGGCGATGGGTACCTGGCAGCTGCCTCCCAGACGATTTAAAAAGGCCCGTTCCCCCAGGACAACCGTTCGGGAATTCGCGTGATCCAGGGTCGCTAACATGGGGCCGATGATGCGGGTCTTCCTGCCGCATTTCAATGCACAGGGCACCCTGACCCACGGCCGGGAGCATGATATCAGACGGCAGATATTCCGTGATCCGATGGGCTAGATTTAGACGTTTGATGCCGGCTGCTGCCAGCACAATGGCATCAAGATTTTCGGTCTGCAGTTTTTTCAGGCGGGTATCCAGGTTGCCCCGCAACGGCGAAATTGAAATGTCCGGGCGCACATGACGCAGCTGGGCTGCCCGCCGCAGACTGCTGGTTCCGATCACCGCACCGCGCCTTAGGTTGGAAAATTCAAGGTCTTCCCTGGCGACCAGGACGTCGGCGGGGTCTTCCCGTTGGGGTATGGCGCCGATACAAAGGCCATCCGGGATTTCTGCCGGCATGTCTTTCATACTGTGCACGGCCAGATCAATGCGGCCTTCCAGCAGGGCCTGTTCGATTTCCTTAACAAAAAGTCCCTTGCCACCGACCTTGGCCAGGGGCACGTCCAGTATTTTGTCGCCTTTGGTCTTGATTTTGACCAGCTCGACCTTTTGGTCGGGAAACTCTTCGTTCAATGCCGATTGAACCCAGTTAGCCTGCCACAGTGCCAGTTTGCTGGCCCTGGTTCCGATTTTAATCGAAGGTTTCATCAGTGACTGCACCCGGCACAACTGCCTGCAGAACAACTGCTGCAGGATGAGCCTGCTGATGAGGACAGGGTTTCTCCACCACCGCCCTTACTGACAAATCCGCAGGCAGACATCAATCGGGTCACTTTTTTGCTGCTGCAGATAGTGCATTCCGGTTTATCGGATCCGATGATCAGACATTCAAAATTTTTGTCGCATTTCTCACAATGGTACTCGTAAATCGGCATTAAATGGACTCCTTCCTTTATTCATCTCCAGCTTTAGAACTATAATCATCGGCCATTGGAATTCAAGAATGCGTTTAGCGCAAAGCGTGAAGCGCATGGGGCCTAAAGCAAAGCGCATAGCGTACAACAATGAATTGATTGAACATGCCAAATTTATACAACTTATTGAATATTTATGATTTTCTTTCAGTCCAGATGAAATATCGAAGTCTGGAATCGCTCCGCTACGTCCTTTCCATCCCGCTATGCGCCATGCTCTATGCGCTGTGCCGCTTCAGGTCTAGTCCAGTTGTTCAATCACCCCTGCCGCGATTAACGGCAGCAGGATCTCGTGATGCCCGACGATGCTGATTCCCTTTCCACCTTTTGCCGTCGGCCTGGCAACCACGTTGGTAAGTGGACGATAGTGCTTGATAAAATCCAGGTTGACGGTTGTAAACTCATCCAGAGCATACCCGAGATTCCGTACAAGGGTTGTGGCCTTTAAAAAAATTTCCGGCAAGATTACCGCGGATCCCACGTTTAAGTAAACCCCTTTTTCCAGGGTGGCCACAATGGATGAAAACTGCCGAAAATCGCGGTGGGTCGCCGCTCCTGTTTTCTGGGGATCAAAGCCCGGATGCATGTGGATAATATCGGTTCCGATGGCAACATGAACCGTAACCGGGATACCCAGGCGGACGCCTGCTGCCAGAATGCTTTGATCCATCATGGGCAGTTGCTTATCAATGATGGCGCGGCCGATGGCTTCTCCCAGGCCTGTTTTATTGCCGTTGATGCTTTTGATGGCCTGGCCTAAAAAAGCGCAGGTTTCATGGGCCATGCCAAAGGAGCCGTCTCCAAGGGCTGCGGCAACATCCTCAGAGGTTCGACCGATCATGGCAAGTTCAGAATCATGGATAATGCCGGCCCCGTTCATGGCAACAGCGGTAATGATGCCGCGTTCCATCAGGTCGATAATGATGGGATTGAGCCCAACTTTGATCACATGGGCTCCCATGCCGAATAAGACGGTGCGGTTATCCACATAAGCGGTGCGGATGGCGGCTATCACCTCCTTGAGGTCACGGCCTGCCAGTATATCAGGCAGATTTTCCAGAAAAGCCCGGAAAGATGAACCCTTTTGCCATATTCCGGCAAATTCATCGGTCGTCACCTTGCTCTGGCGATCCAAAAGGCTGTAAGTTTTCACCTTGCTCAGATCCAGCGGTTGAAATTTTTTTGCCATGATAGTCCTAACCCGGGTAAGCCGGAAATCACAAAGCACAAATCCCAAATAACAAACAATACGGAGAGTGAACCTTAATTATGTTCATTAAAATTTTTGGTAATTGAGATTTCGAATTTTGAATTTACCCTTCGACTTGGCTCAGGGTGGTGAGCATGTCGAACCATTTGAAGTTTGGTGCTTGTATTTTGGATTTTGGGCTGCAAAATATGCAGACTAATTTCCAAGAGACGAAGATCCTGAATTCCTTAAGCCCCTAATTTTTAAATTGTTCCGGGTACAGATTCCTCTCTATTAATTCGCAGAGGATATGCCCCAGGGTGATATGGGTTTCCTGGACCCTGGCCGTGGTGTCGGACGGCACGGTAAATGCAATGTCTGCATATTTGGCAAGTTCACCCCCGCGCCCGGTCATGCTGATGGTGGACATCCCAAGTTTTTGGGCGGCTTTAACAGCCTTGATCACATTGCGTGAATTACCGCTGGTGCTCAACCCCCAGGCAATGTCTTCCTTTTTTCCAAGGGCTATGATCTGTTTAGAATAAATATCATCAAAATGATAATCGTTGCCAATGCTGGTCAGAATGGACGTATCTGTTGTCAGGGCAATGGCGGCCAGGGGAGGCCTTTCGATCTGAAAGCGATTGACGAATTCGGCTGCCAGGTGCTGGGCATCGGCAGCGCTGCCGCCGTTTCCAAAAAGGAGAATTTTGCCGCCTGCTGTCAAACAGGCTGTGAGCATGTCTGCCGCTTTGATGATATTGCCCACGTTGGCTTCCACACAGCTGCGTTTGGCTGTGATCCCGGCCTCCAGGATACGAAGGATGACATCTTTCATTTTTCAACCTTTTTTCGGTTTTTAATTGCCTTGATATCTTCAGCGGCATCATAGCCCAGAGATTTTGCCCTTACAAATTCCTTCAGGGCATCGTCGAGGTGATTCTGATTGGAAAAATGCCGGGCGAGCCGGTGGTGAAAAAGACCATTCTCAGGCGAAAGGGCGATACTTTCGCGTAAAAACATCAGCGAAATTTCCGGGTTTTCTCCCTGATCGTCAAAAATGTTTCCCAGGGCCGACAACGCAGCGGCGTCGTGTGGATTGTGCTTAATGGCCTTTTTATAGGCAGAGATGGCGTCCTGTGGTCTGTGACTGGCCCTGTAACAGTCGCCCAGATATCGGTACACTTGACCTGACTTTGGCTCCAGTTCGGCGGCACGTTCAAGATAGGGCCGGCCCTTTTTAAAATTGCCTGTTTCCAGATAGAGCTTCCCGGTTTGAAAAGCCACCTCGTAATTATTGCCGTTGATTTTATCGGCATCCAGGAAGTATTCCAGAGCCCGATCCGGTTGCTTCATTAAAAGCTGGACCAATCCCAGGTTATACAGCGCCATGTATTCTCCCGGGGCTAGGGCAATCGCCTTCTGAAATTCTGCAATGGCCGAATCATAATGGCTTTGCAAGCCGTAGCACACACCGAGGCTGTTGTGCACGTTTTCATTGCCCGGGTCGAGTTTAAGGGCTAGTTTAAATTCATTGATGGCTTCTTGTATTTTACCTTTTTCATATAATTTGTCACCACTGATGTTTAGACTGACATCGTCAAAGGCAACCAAGCTGTTGAATCCAAAAAAAGTAGCATGGTCAAGAGCCTTGCTGGCGTTGTCAATAATTTCGGGCTTTTTATAGGCGAGGGTGGGAAATGAGGCGACACCGATGCTAACTGTTTGGCCGGTTTTTTTCTTCAGGTGCTTTTGAAATTTGCGGGCCAGTTCAAGGCTAACCGATTCCTTTTTGTCGGGGAGAAAACTGCCGAACAGCCCGGCCTCCAGGGTGCCCCATAAACCATTTTCCTTGCGGCACAGCCCGTCTAAAATGCCGGCCGTATCGACCACCCCCTTATTGTCCCCGGGCGGTTCAGCCGGGCCGTTTTCTTCTTTCAGCGGATCAAGCCGAATGACCAGGGCGCTGAATTGCGCTATGGCGTCCAGCTGCTTAATGGCATGGTCGATAAAATCACTGCCGCAGAGCATATCCGGGAAAGCAGATTTGACAGCTTCGTCGGCATCAAGGATTTTTTGACTTTTTACATCCCGAAGTCGGCCGGTGTCCGTCTTTGAGAATAAGAAGTGGCGCGCAGATTCGTGGCTGTGGAAAAGTTTTTTCTTTATAGATCTCATATGCTAACTGATTAAAATCTTCTCAGGTTATTGGTATTCATAATTCCGATGTCAAATCTTGAATGGCTACTTTCTTCTCTTTTCAGGTTTTTTATTACTCGTGACGAAAATTTTAACCAATTCTTCCGTTTCACCATCTTTTTCCATTCAACATTCGATGTTGGACGTTCGATGTTCATCCTTTCAGTGTTCGATGTTCATTTTTTCCTGGACGAAGAACTACAGCGACTATTGGGTGTATTCCGGCCCGGACAGGATTTTTTCAAATGCCCTGGCTATGATCGGCAGGTCCTCATCCCTCAGCGTTCTGGGGTCCATGATATAGGCATCATCTTCGATGCGACCGATAATGGGCGGTTCATTTTCCCGCATGCTTTTTTCCAGTGCATTGGCCGACATTCCTTTGACCCGTATGGCCAGACATCTGCTCGGCAGCTCCAACAGCGGTAAAGACCCGCCGCCGGCCCGGGAAGATCGCTCAATGATGGCAATTTCCAGCCTTGATTTACAGATACTTTCCAGATCTTCAGCCAGACTGGCAGCCCGGGTTTCGATAGCGTCAATATTCATGGTTAACATGCGCAAGGTGGGAATCATTCCAACCGCTTTTTCCTCATCCCGATAAAGCCGTAAAGTGCCTTCCAGGGCCGCCAGTGTCATTTTGTCAAGGCGCAGCGCCCGGGCCAGAGGATTTTGTTTGATCTGATCCACGATGGATTTTTTGCCCACAATAATACCCGCCTGGGGGCCGCCGAGTAGTTTGTCACCACTAAAGGTCACGATATCTGTACCGGCAGCCACCGATTCCTGAACGGTGGGTTCTTTAACCAGGCCGTATTTTGAAAAATCGATAAAGGTGCCGCTTCCGAGATCTTCCATGACCGGGACCCCGTGTCCGGCACCCAGCTCGACCAGCTCCCGCAAAGACACTTCAGCCGTAAAACCGATGACACTGTAATTGCTGCGGTGCACTTTGAGCAGCAGGGCGGTGTTGTCCCCGATGGCATTTTCATAATCTCTCAAGTGGGTGCGATTGGTGGTTCCGACTTCCTTTAAAATCCCCCCGCTTTTGGCCATGACATCCGGAACTCTGAAAGATCCACCGATTTCCACCAGCTCACCCCTGGAAACGATGACTTCTTTTTCTCTGGCAAAGGTCTCCAGGCAGAGCAGGACGGCCCCGGCATTGTTATTGACCGCCATGGCAGCCTGGGAACCGCTGATTTCACGGATCAAATCTTCAACAATGGCATGCCTGGAACCCCTTTTGCCGGCATCCAGGTCATATTCCAGGTTGGAATAACGGCCGGCAATTACCCCAATATTTTCGACCACCGTCTCCGGAAGCAGTGAACGACCGAGATTGGTGTGCACGACCACTCCGGTGGCATTCACCACGGGCTTCAAATTGGGTGTGGTGGCCCTGGTCACAGCTGCCATGACCCTTTCAGTAATGTGAGCATCCGACAGGCTTTCCTCGGTGACACCCGGCTCAGAACCTAGAATGCCGATTCGCAGGGTTTCCAGGATATTTCTGATGGCGTTAACCAACACCGTTTTTGGAATATCCTGGAAAAATGACCGGGTGCCGCAGAGTTCCAGAACATGATCAACTCCGGGAAGCATTCGCAGCATGTTTTGCTGGTTTTTGGATATTTTTTTTTGGCTCATTGTAATATTGCCATTTCCGGTGATGATTCGAATACGCTGATGGGAATCAGGTCCACAATATCCGCAAAATTATCAATGGATAATCCGATGGTTTCCATCCGGGAGGCCAGGGTTTCGGTGTTCAGCCGTTCCAACTCGAGGCCGCTGTGGAACCGGGACATGAGCAGGTCCGCCAGGTAAACCACATGCGCCAGTTCAAGGTATCGGGTTGCTTTTTCAGGCCTGTGATGATTGCGGATGATGTCGCAGAGCGATTCCGGAAACAACCATTTGCGGGCAAGTTTATTGCCGACCTGGGTGTGATCGAGCCCCAGAATCTCGTTTTCAGCTTCTGAAAAATTATGTTCCTCTTCAAACAGTTTGCGGTAAAAAAGCGGATAGGCCGAGGCGATCGATTGGTCGAGCACCACCTTGCCAATGTCATGCAGCAGTCCGGCCGTATAGGCTAAACCGGGTTCTGCGCTGCCGGTGAAATCGGCCAGTTTCTCGGCAATGATAGCCGTGCCGACGGCGTGATGATACAGCCCGCCTTTACACAAGGAATACCCCAGACCCGAATGGCCGAAGAGTTCATTGACCGAAACGGAGATAACCAATTTTACAAGCAGCCGCATCCCTAGAAGTACGAGGGCCTGGTCCAGGGATTCCACCTTGCTGCTGCCGGCAAATGCCACAGAATTGCACAGCTTAATTGTACGGGCACTGATAACCTGATCTTTGCGGATTTCTTCGGCCAGGGTCTTGATCTCATATTCTTCATTATCAATCAATCTTAAAATCTTCAGGGCCACCTGGGGAATAGGCTGGATGCTTTCCATGGCCTGCTCTATTTCTGCGGCTGAGGCCAAATGAATTTCACCGGCAATCGAATCCTGGCCTAGCGGCGCCGGTTCAATGCTGCATTGCCCGTTTTGCAGGTTCAAATTCATGCTGCAGGTGAAAAAGCCGCCGGTTTCCGATTTCTCAACCTTAATCTTTTCTGCCTTGAGATATTGCAGCACCGTTTCCGCGGTTCGGCCGCCGATATCCAGGTTCAAATCGGTGTCTTTCACCGGCCCCACCAGGGCGCCGCCGGCTATAAACGCTTTCAGGCGACTTTTGGACGCTCCCTGATTGCAAATGGCCTCAAGAAACAGTGGAAACCCTGTGGAGGCATACTTTTCAGGCTGGGTAGCGCCGCTGAGCGGGAAACCGGTTCCGGCAGCAGGAGATGACTCAAGCCACCGACCTGTGCTTCTTCATCAAACAGGGCGACGCCGACACAGGTTCCGAGAAAAGACTGAAGGATCAGCGGCTGGCTTTGGCTGACGTAAAAACTGCCTGCCGCCACATGGTAATACTGTTGGTTTTGCATAGATTGCCTGAGTTATTTACCTGTAAATACTACAAATATATATTTATACAGTTTATATTCGATTATTTCAATAGAATTTTTAGCTGACGATTTGGCTTTATTGGAAAATAGACTTTATGTTAGACTAAATTTGGGATAAGAAAGCCAATTAACCCAGATTAACACCAAAGCATCAAGTTCCTGGTGTTTCGTGTTTAGTATTTTGTGTTTTGTAATTGCAGTTGGCCGATATTTCATCTAATCCAAACACCAAACACTAAATACAAAACACCCAGGTATGCTTTTTATCAGGTATTCGTCCATTTGCCGGTTGTATTTCGCTTTTCCAGCTTTGATCAGGAGACTCTATGCAAAATATCATGGTTACAGGCGGTTGCGGGTTTATTGGAAGTGGTTTTATTCGTTACCTGCTGCTGGATTCCGACTTTAAGGGGCGCATCATCAACGTGGATAAATTGACCTATGCCGGTAATCCTGAGAACCTGGCTGATGTCGCCAGCCAATTCCCCGAGCGTTATGTTTTCGTCCAGGCGGACATCTGCGATGCTGATGCCATCAGTTATGCCTTTGACGCGTACGCCATTGACGCCGTATGCCATTTTGCGGCGGAATCCCATGTCGACCGATCGATCGTTGAACCGGATGCCTTCATCAAAACCAATATCGAGGGAACCTTCAACCTGTTGGAAGTCGCCCGTCAAAATCTGGATCAGTTAGTGCTCTTTCATCATGTGAGCACCGATGAGGTATACGGTTCTTTAGGCCCCATGGGGTTTTTTACCGAGCAAACCCCCTACAGACCCAACAGCCCGTATTCAGCCTCCAAGGCCGCCTCCGATCATCTTGTCCGGGCGTACTGCGAAACCTATGCTCTGCCTGTAACCCTGTCCAATTGCTCTAATAACTACGGCCCTTATCAATTCCCGGAAAAATTAATCCCGCTGATGATTTTAAATGCCCTGGAAGATAAAGCCCTCCCGGTTTACGGTGACGGCCGCAATATTAGAGACTGGTTGTATGTGAAGGACCACTGCCGGGCAGTCTGGGAGATTATGAAAAACGGCACCCGGGGACAAACATACAACATCGGCGGGCGCTGCGAACTGGCCAACATCGATACGGTCAACATAATCTGTGATTTTCTGGATGAGATGCAGCCCAGAGAAGATCTTACATCCCGCAAAGATTTGATACGGTTTGTTAAAGACAGACCCGGACATGATTTGAGATATGCGATAGATTGCAGCAAGCTTGAAAAAGAGTTGGGCTGGGTGCCGCGGGAATCCTTTGAAAGCGGGCTGAAAAAAACCATCCAGTGGTACCTGGATAACGCGCAGTGGGTCGAGCGGGTTAAGAGCGGGGAATACCGGTCATGGATAGAGCAACAATACAAATAGGAATGTTGCGCGTTTCGTGTTGCGGGTTACGGGTTGAGCATCGGATTCTTCTGAAAGTGCGACACGCAACCCGCAACGCGTAACAGCTGTAAAATAGCACCATCTCCTTTAATTGTGATTATCCACGAAAGGATATCAACATGCGTAGCGGCAAAGACTACATCATCTTCCCCCTGGATGTCGCCTCGGAAGACGAGGCCAAGCGGTATGTCGAGCTTCTGGCTGATCACGTGGGGCTGTTCAAGGTGGGACTTGAGCTATTTATCCGCTCCGGGCCTAAGATGGTTCGATTTATCAATTCCGCCGGTTCGGCCGGGGTGTTTTTGGATTTGAAATTGCATGATATCCCGGCAACGGTATCCCGGGCCATGGAAGGCATCGCCGATCTGGGCGTATATTTTGCCACCGTCCACTGCGGTGAAAGTCCCAAAATGCTGGAAGCAGCGGTGGCTGGAAGCGGGGGAGCGGTTCGTATCCTGGGCGTAACGGTCCTTACCAGCGTATCGGCGGAAAATATCGAAACTGCCGGCTATCGATCTGAATTTTATGCGGATTTATCCGGACTGGTTTTAAAGCGTGCCCGGATGGCCCAAAAAGCCGGGTGTGCCGGGGTGGTGTGCTCCGGGCTTGAAGCCATGGTAATTAAACAGCAGATCGGCCCTGATTTTATCACAGTTACCCCGGGTATTCGGCCGTCCTGGGTGGCGGGAAAGAAAGACGATCAGCAGCGGATAACAACACCGGCCCAGGCGATTAAAAACGGATCCGATTACCTAGTGATCGGCAGGCCCATCAGGGATGCTGCAGATCCCCGGGAGGCCGCCGGGCGGGTTGCCGAAGAGATCGAGTTAGAAATGACTAATGACTAATGAATAATGTCGAATGTTGGAATTCTGCTCGATAATATTTTATCGAAATACAGAGCGAAGCGATTCAACAATTAGTCATTTAGCCAGCTTCCTATGGCTTGATTCGGCGTGAAGTGCAGGCGCGGCATTAGCTGGAACGGAATCTGGCGGCATCTGAAAGCGAATGGTGGTCTTTGCAGGTGTACGGCCCATCATCAAAAAATGCTATAAAAACGATAAAGGGCGAGGCCCAGGATAACTGCCCCCAGGACTAAGGCCAATATCAATTGATCGGGGCTAAATTTCCTCATTGATTCGGGTGCGGGGTTCGGGTTACGCGTTGCGGGTTGCGAGTTATGGATTTCGAGTTCCAGCTGAAACACATAGCGGATAGCCCATAGTAAAGGCCTAAAAATCGACATGTAGAGAATTCCAATCGCGTTCCTTTAAATCCGAAATCCCATATCCCAAATTCCGCTATTCTTCCGTATCCAGCCCAAAGGCGGAGTGCAGTATCCGTACCGCCAATTCGGTGTATTTTTCATCGATGACGCAGGAGATTCTGATTTCAGAGGTACTGATCATGGTAATATTGATGTTTTCACGGGCCAGGGCTGTAAACATGGTGGATGCCACCCCCGAATGGTCCTTCATTCCGACACCAATGACGGAAATTTTGGCTATATTCTCGTCTCCGAATACCTCTTCAGCCCCGATGTCGACGGCCACTTTTTTTTGCAGCTCAAGGGCTCTCTTAAAGTCATTTTTGGGGACCGTAAACGTCAGATCGGTTTGCCCTCCAGCCCGTGTATTTTGAATGATCATATCCACAACTATTCCGGCATCGGCAATGGGCGTAAAAATCTTGGCTGCAACCCCGGGTTGATCCGGAACTTTTTTCAGGGTAATCCGGGCCTGGTTATTATCGTGGGTGACACCTGAAACGACCAAACGTTCCATGCCGGAATTTTCATCGACTACCATAGTTCCCTCCTCTTCGCTGAACGACGATCGGACATGCACCGGAATTCCGTACTTCTTGGCAAATCCCACCGACCGGATTTGCAGCACTTTGGCTCCCAGACTGGCCATATTCAACATTTCGTCATAGGATATTGTGTCAAGCTTGCGGGCCTTGGGGCAAATATTAGGATCGGCGGTATAAATTCCGTCTACATCCGTGTAGATTTCGCATACATCCGCTTTGATGGCTGCTGCGATGGCGACTGCGGATGTGTCGGATCCACCCCGTCCAAGGGTGGTGATATTGCCATCGGGGTCGCAGCCTTGAAATCCGGCAACCACGACGATGTGACGCTGGTCTAATAGCTCCCGGATACGATGGGATTTAATATCCAGAATTCGAGCATTGCCGAAACAGTGATCGGTCACGACTTCGACCTGGTGTCCCATCAAAGATTGAGCGGAATAGTTCATTGATTTTAAGCTCATTGAAAGAAGGGCGCAGGTGGTTTGTTCCCCGGTGGCCAGGAGCACGTCAAGTTCCCGGTTGTCGGGTGAATCCGTCACTTTTTGCGCCATGCCGATCAACGTGTCGGTAACGCCGGCCATGGCGGACAGGATCACCACCACATCGTTTCCCTGATCATAGGTTTTGGCAACCCGTTTAGCGACATTCATGATGCGCTCCGGATCGGCTACGGACGTACCTCCGAATTTTTGAACGATAAGGCTCATTTTTGCTCCACGTTAGTCCTTTCAGTGTTCGATGTTCATTCTTTTTTATGCTTTCGGGTTAACCGGGCTGGCGAGAAGCTATCCCGACAATGCATCCTCAAGAGCTTTTATCAAATTCACTTCAGCATGTCCAGTCGCATCCAGGGATAATTTTCGGCATTCATCATCGATGATTTCCATTGTGACCAGCAGTTGCCCGGCTGGCTGACGGCCGGTCAGTTTCTCGGACCATTCTATAGCGATGACTGCCTGATCATACAGCAATTCGTCCAGGCCGATGTCTTCAATGTCGTCAATTTTCTCCAAACGATATAAATCCACATGCACCAGGGGTAACCGCCCTGGATATTCATTGATCAGCGTGAATGTGGGACTGGTGATATAATAACCGTCCGGAACCTCAAGGCCCCTTGCCAGACCTTGTACAAAGGCAGTTTTGCCGCTGCCGAGATCCCCCCTGAGGGCGATGATCAGGGGCTGTTTTACCAACCCTCCGAGTTTTTGACTCAAATCCTGGGTCTCACCTATGGAGCGGGTAGTTATTTGAATTCTGTGGTCTACCATAGGGATCATTATAATAATCATCGGTCGCTGGTCTCTGGTCACTGGTTCCTGGCTAATGGTTGCTGGTCATAGGCGTCTATGCTTGTTGCTAAAAGATACGCGATATTCGATTCTCGATACTCGATAAATGACAGAAAACCTGAATTTGCGGAATTGCAATACCGAGCATCGAGAATCGAGTATCGAGTCACATCGCAACCACCTGCCGTTACCAGGAGCCAGAGACCAGTCACCAGTGACCAGAGACCAGTTGAACCAGGACTATGCGCTGCTCAGAACTTTTTTAATTTCGCCCGGAATCGCTGCCATGACATCACCGGCCAGATAACCGTAGGGTCCCATGCTCTGGGCCAGGCTGTCTGCCGCCGCCCCGTGCAAATAGACACCGGCCCGGCAGGCCTCCTCCGGACCAAGCCCTTGCGCTATCAGACCGGCTATGATTCCGGTCAGAACATCACCCATACCGCCGGAGGCCATGCCGGCATTGCCGGTGGGATTGATAAATACCCTGCCGTCGGGGTGGGCGATCACCGTGCGGGCACCTTTCAGAATTACGTGAACCCTGTAGGCTTCGGCAAAATCCCGGGCGCATTTTATCCGGTCCTGCTGTACCGCGCTGACACCGGTATCCACAAGGCGCGCCATTTCACCGGGATGGGGGGTCAAGATGACTGGAACTCGAGCGCTTTTAAGGATTTGTGCCTGGCCGGCCAGATTGTTTAACCCATCGGCATCTACGACGATGGGAATAGGGGAGGATTCGATGATTTTGCGGACAAGTTTTTTGGTCTTCGCGGCCAGCCCCAGTCCCGGGCCGAGGGCCACACATTTTTTCCCCGCCATTAAATTTTTTATTTTGGTAAAAGCGGTTTCACCGAGAACACCGGGTTGAATTTCGGGCAACGGTGCCGTCATGGCCTCCAGGACCTGTGATTCTAAAACGGCATTCAGGGATTTGGCAATTCCCAGTGTTACAAGTCCCGCACCACTGCGCAAAGCCGATATAGAGGTCATCGCAGCAGCCCCGGTTTTGCCGGTAGATCCGGCCACAACCAGCAGGTGACCGGTCGTGCCTTTGTGGGCATCCGGTAAACGGGGGGGGAAGCAGGATTGGATCAGATCTTTTGTTAAAAGCCGCTGGCGGGGCGCCACCTCTTCGACTATAGGGGAGGGGATGCCGATATCAACGATGTCAAGCGCTCCGGTATACTGCGTGCCCGGATGGATAAGGTGGCCGGTTTTGGCAAAGGCAAAGGTTGACGTGGCAATGGCCCGGATGCATGCGCCACATGCCTGGCCGGTGTCTGAATTTAACCCCGATGGGATATCCACCGCAAATACGGGTTTATTGAGGCCATTGATAAACTCGATGACGGTTTTGAAAAATCCTTTGACATTGGATTTTAAGCCGGTGCCGAGGATGGCATCGATCCACACATCCAAGCCGGCCATTTCTGATTGATGCTCGGGTAAATGAGGCTTTATCCGGAATCTCTACCAGGGGGACATCCAGCGGTTTCAGAAATTGGAGATTGGTCGCGGCGTCCCCCTTAACACGGTTGGTTTCGGCCAGCAGGTATACCTTTACATGGGCACCTTTTTGTTTCAGGTAGCGAGCCATTACGTATCCATCGCCACCGTTGTTGCCCCGTCCGGCCATCACGCCGACGCGCTGGTTTTTAATATCAGGGAATTGCTTGAGGAAAAACCGGGTGGCGCCCCGACCGGCGTTTTCCATTAGAACCATGCCGGGTATGCCGAAATCTTCAATGGTCCGGCGGTCCATCTCCTGTATTTCGCTGGCGGTAACAAGGTACATGGAGGGTTCTCCTGCAGGGTTTGCAACACAATCAGTTAAGGTTATGCGCGGATTGCGTATGACGAGTTGCGAGTTGCGTGTTTCGTGTTACGGGTTGAATGTCAGACTTTTCAGAACCCGCACCCCGCAACGCGTAACCCGCAACCCGCACCCCGCAACTCGTAACGCGCAACACGTCAAAGATCCCTTATCAAGCGGACCATTTCCTCAACGGCATCCCGCATGCCCGTCATCAGGGCCCGGGATATAATGCTGTGACCGATGCTGAATTCATCGATTTCGTGAATGCCCTTGAATGCTTTAATAGTTTTATAGCACAACCCCCGGCCGGCTTTAACGCTGAGTTTAAGCTTATGGGCCAGTTTAACGGCATCGATAATATTTAAAAAAGCCTGATGCCTTTTTTGTGCGGTTTTGGCTTCACAGTATATGCCGGTATGGATTTCTACTATGCTGGCATTGCTGCCGTGGGCCATTTTAATTTGCTCGGGTTCGGGATCAACCAGAAGGCCCACCGGGATACCGCTGTTCTGCAAGGTGGCGACTGTTTCAGAAATGTCATCGCGATGAACAATTAGATCCAGCCCTCCCTCGGAGGTGAATTCCTCCCGCCTTTCAGGTACCAGAGTGACCAGATCAGGCTTTATATCAAGGGCGACGCCCACCATTTCGGATGTCGAGGCCATTTCCAGGATAAGCTTGGACTGGACGACACTGCGCAAGATGCGGACATCTCTGTCTTTAATATGTCTGCGGTTCTGGTGCAAGTGGACGATGATACCATCGGCCCCGGCGAGGTCCGCCACAGCGGCGGCGGTTACCGGATCAGGAATTTGACTTTTACGGACTGCTCTTAAGGCTGCCACCTGGTCAACTTTCACGGCTAATCCAGACATCGGTCCTCCTTGGGGAATGACGAAGGACGAAGGACGATTGTCGAATGGTGGAAGTCGCTTCGCTCCGTCGTTTTACATTTCGTATTAAATAGATAGAATTCCTTCATTCGTCATTCTTCATTTGAAATTAAGTCTATCAGTTCCCTGCTTTTATCCTCCATAACCCGGGCATCATCCTCGGAAGCTTCGTGATCGTAGCCCATCAGGTGCAGGATGCCGTGCACCAGCAGTTCGTTAAATCGCTGCTCCGTGCTCGTGGCGGCCATCTGAGCTTCTCTGGCCGCCGTATCGGTTGAAATGACCACATCGCCTAAAAGATGGGGGCTCAGATCTGAGAATTCTCCTTCACGCATGGCAAAGGCGATAACATTTGTCGGGCCCTGGCGGTTAAGATATTGTTGATTTAATTCTTCTATTTGTGGATCATCCACAATGAGGATGGAAATTTCGCAGTCAGGACAATCCAAGGCGTCTAAGATGACCTGAACCGTTTGCTTTATCTTCTTCAGCGATATTTTTTGCCTGCTTTGCCTGTTGTCTATCAGGACTTCCATTTTTCAGCCTTCCTTTGCCGTTTTCGCCGGCTGATGCCCGCTTATCCGTATATTCGATCCGATGGTGGTGGATGCCGTACAATATTTTGTTGAAGCTTCTGGCGATTTTATGCAGGTCTTTTAAGGTCAACTCACATTCATCCAGTTGACCGTCTGAAAAGATCTGGTTGATGAGGTTTTGGACCAGTCCCTGGATCCTGGACGGTGTCGGATTATCAAGGGTTCGTGACGCCGCTTCGACCACATCAGCCAGCATGACCAGGCCGGCTTCCCGGGTTTGCGGCTTGGGGCCGGGATATCTGAAATCATCTATATTGACTCGCATCTTCTCCTTTCAATTGCTTGGCTTTTTCAAAGAAAAATTTGATGAGACTGGTACCATGGTGCTGCCGGATGGTGTCGATAATATCCTGGCCGAGTTTGTGCTCTCTGGCAATTTCGACCCCTTCTTTGACATGGGCAATCAAGATCAGGCCGGACATGGATGGTGCCAGTTTGTCATGTTTGTTTTTGCCGTTTGTCTGATTTTCAATGAAATACAATGGTTTATTTATTTTACCGATATCATGGTAGTACCCGCAGACTTTGGCAAGCAAATGATTGGCGCCAATTTCAGATGCTGCCGCTTCCACCAGGGACCCGACGATGACCGAATGATGATAGGTGCCCGGCGCCTCGATCATGAGTCGTCGAAGAATCGGGCGGTCCAGATTTGCCAGTTCAAGAAGGGAAATATCCGTCGTATAGCCGAATGCGATTTCAACCAGGGGAACGATGCCGGCGGTCACGATGCCGGCGCCGATTCCGCCCATGAAGCCGAAGACCCAGTCATAGAAAAGTTTGGAGCCGGACAAATCGGCCTGATAAAAATCAATGGCTGTAACCAGCAAAATATTGAGCAACCCAAGCTTGGCACCGGCCGTTATAAAAACTTTGCGTTCCCGGCAGTTTTGGATCCAGTATGCCGCCATGGTGCCGCTTATCAGGAAAATAAAGAAAATAAGGCAGGCTGTTGCCAAATACCACCGCGAATGAGACGGCCATGACCATTGCGATGGGTATGGCGATCCCAATTCCCATGAACACACAGACGATCATGGCTCCCGAAGCCAGTGGTATGCCAAACCAGGTGGAGGTCATCTGGATGGGAAGGGTCGAATTCAGGGTCAGCACCTCGGACAATTTATAACTGATTTCAGCCAGAAGGAAGAAAGTTAAAAATACGCAGGCCATAAAGAGCAGGCTTTTGTTATGTTCGCCTGATAGCCTACCGGGCTGGCTTAAATGAAGAATATAGGTGGTCATCAGCAGGCATATCAGCACCAGCGCCGCGCCGAAGCTGGTAAGCAGAACCTGCTGCTTTTTGGTCTGCATGGCAAGGGTCTTGAGTTTCAACAGCTGGACTTCGGTGACCCGTTCACCCTCGCGCAGAAGCATCTCCCCGGCTTTTATTTTGTGAAGTACGGATTTAATTTCCGCAGTTGCGGCTTTTTTACGTTCCTGGGTCTCGTTGCGGTTTAAGGTGATATTAGGCTGGATGAGCCGTTGTACAAAATCAACGACCAGATTCAGCATTCCATAATCCAGGTCGCTCAGCAGGGGTTGGCCTATAATCCGGACCATTGTTTTGGCCTGGTCGAGGCCGTAGAACTGTTTTAGCTGGTGCACGGTGTCTTCTCTTTGGGAGCTGACGTTTCTAAGGATAATTCCTTTTTCCGATTCTTTGAGCAGAATTTCCTTATTCGTTACGACACCGTTTTTCAAAATTTTTAGTAGGATCCCGTTGATGCGCTCAGTAGTCTTTTTCGAGAAACCAACGGTCTCCAAAGCACTGAAGGCGCCCCGGGTCACCCGTATGCCAAGCTTCTCTTCAATGTATTTGCGTTTATCCGTAATGACATTCGCAGCGGGCTTCTGCGCATTGGCGGTTTGCTCCCCGGAGTTTTCAGCTGCTTCCGGTATTGGGTCGGACGTTATGTTGCGGGCCGTGGAGGCTGCTCTCATCTGGGCGAAAATTTCTTCGACCTTGAGGGCAATTTGGGGGCCGAGCTCGGCGTCGTAATCATAGACGGTCAGCACCTTTTCCTCGGCGCGCTGACGATTTAATTCGGTTGCGGCCTGGTCTTCGATAAAAAAATCTCTCGGAGACTTAATATCCCTTTCGGCGACATCTCCCAGATTATATTGATGTTTGGTGGTTACCAGACTGGGAAACAGAATCAGGCTAAAAAGGATCGTCAGGGAGAATAAAATTACCCAGCGAAATCGCCTGTCCGAATCGAGAATTTTCCCAACCGCTTCTTTGTTCCTATCTTTGCCCATTGGCCGATTCAAATAGCTCTTATTAACTCTAAAGTACAGTAATTTTTTTATGAAAAACAGCTTTAATCGGAACTATTCCTGCTTCTAGCTTCTTCAAGTTCTTCATAGGCTTGGATTATTTTCTGGACCAGTTTGTGCCGGACAACATCCCTTTTCGAGAAAAAAACGAATTTAATGCCATTGATATCCTGCAGTATATTTTTGGTTTCAATCAGTCCGGAAGTTCTTTCGGGCGGCAGGTCAATCTGGGTGATATCACCCGTGATGACCGCCTTGGAGTTAAATCCGATACGCGTTAAAAACATTTTCATCTGTTCAGACGTTGTATTTTGGGCCTCATCCAGAATAACAAAGGAATCGTTTAAGGTGCGTCCCCGCATGAAAGCGATGGGGGCGACCTCGATAATGCCCTTTTGCATCAAACTTGCCGCTTTTTCAAACCGCATCATATCGTGCAGCGCATCATAAAGGGGTCTAAGATAGGGATCAACCTTCTCGGCCAGATCCCCCGGCAAAAATCCAAGCGCTTCTCCTGCTTCCACCGCCGGTCGCGTCAGTATGATGCGGCTGACAGATACCTTTGGTTAAGGCCGAAACGGCCATTGCCATTGCCAGATAGGTTTTACCCGTTCCGGCCGGCCCGATACCAAATACAATATCATGCTTGCGAATGGCATCAATATATTCTTTTTGAGCCAGGCTTTTGGGGGTTACAGCACTTTTTTTGGACGTAATGAAAACCCTGTCCAGAAAAATTTCCTTTAAATTAATACGATCATCACCACTCAATAGACGTGTGGCGAAATCGATGTCGTTGGGGTGAATGGGAAACCCCTCTTTTAAAATCCCATAAAGCTGGTTGAGAATATTGCCGGCCAGGGCAATGGCGATCTCGTCACCGTCAATAAAAACGGTGTTGCCTCTGGCATTGATCGTAACGTCGGTATCCCGGGCTATTTTTTGTAAGTTGCTGTTATGTTCCCCAAATAACTGTCGGGCAAGTTCAATTTCGCCAAAATCAAAGCTGGCTTGGGCACCCTTTGAATTATCTACCATGTGGTCCATGTTTCCCTTTTTTTGATTTCAGATCCAACGCTCACAATTATCATACCTTTTTCAGCGATTGCAAATGCCAAATTGCTTTTGTTTTAAAAAAATAAAATGGCTTGACTCTATAAATCTGCTTTGTTACTTCAACCCATTGATCCTTGCCATACAAAATCCCGCCATGGCGGGCCTTAGAAGTGGTTTCAAATTATGAATCCGTTTGATATATTGATTATAATCATCCTGGGGTACAGCCTGGTAAGAGGCCTTTTCAGAGGACTGGTCAAAGAGCTGTCGTCCATTATTGGCGTTCTGGGTGGTTTTTATGCCGCTTACACCTACTATCCAGTAGTTGCCGGTTTGTTATCGAGGTTGATACACGACCTATCATATCTTAACATATTGAGTTTTTTGATAATATTTTGTGGGGTGCTCATCATTGTCGGTGTGTTGGGCGTCATCATAAAGTATTTGCTGAACATCGCGTTTTTAGGCTGGATCGATCGTATCGGCGGTGTTATTTTCGGTGTCTTGAAAGGTATATTAATCGTTTCCATCCTGTTTATTACCCTCACCGCCTTCCTTCCCAAAGGGACTGCTTTTATCAAAAACTCCGAGCTGGCGCCACATCTGTCCTGGATATCAGAAAAGATGGCCAACGTGATCTCCAAAGAAATGAAGCAAGATTTTAACGCCAAGCTGGGAGAGCTCAAAAAAGCGTGGAAGATTCTAAATTAAATCAATCCGGTTCTTATCTGGATGCACTCGTTCGGCTGGTTGCAACTCTGCGGGGGAAAAATGGTTGCCCCTGGGATAAAAAGCAGACCCCCGGCAGTGTGGGTGTTTATTTGATCGAAGAAGTCTTTGAGCTGGTTGAGGCAATCCAGCAGGGCGACCCCCGGGAAATTCAGGAAGAGCTTGGCGACGTCTTATTTCATATCGTTTTTATCGCCAGACTGTTTCAGGAGGCCGGACAGTTCGATCTGCAGGATGTTGCCGGGGCGATCACCAATAAGATGATTCGGCGCCATCCCCACGTGTTTGGTGACCGGACGGTTAGCAGCAGTGAGGAGGTCATCCAAAACTGGCACAAGATAAAGCTAAACGAAAGAAAGTCGTCTCAAAATCCTTCCATCTTTGATTCAGTGCCTGCCAGTTTGCCATCCTTGATGCGTGCCTACCGCATTTCAGATCGCGCCGCCAAAAGCGGTATCGAATGGACCGAAATGACCGCCGAGTCCCAAAATCCGGATGATCTGCCGCAAAGATTAAAAGCCGCATTGGGGCAGCAGGACCACGATCTGCAGTCCCAGGAATTTGGCCAATTGTTCTTTTTGCTGGTAAACATCTGCCGTCGGGCCAATATACATCCGGAAACCGCACTGTCCGGGACCACTAAAAAATTTGAGCGCAAGGTTCAGGCGATGCAGGACCTGATAGATGACAGCAAGCAGGAGTTGGAAGCGCTCTCACCAGCAAAAAAAGCAGAGATCTGGCAAAAAATTAATTATCCTTAACTTCGGGGTGCTGTAAAAAGACTGGCCGAAAAAGGGTGTGGATGTCCGTTCGGGGTAGGATCTGATACACGGTGCTCAACACCTGTTGTTTCACAACAATCGATTTTTTTAATAATCGGCTGTGGAAACAACACGTATCCAGTATCGAGTACAGACACTCGATGGTAAACCGATGTTACTTAATATCGTCCAAAAACTGCCGGCCATTTATGCCGTTTGACCCGGGGGCAGATATCCGGGAGGAGACAATTTGACCAGTCTGCCGGATTCGTCATAACTTTCAACAGTTATTTGGCCATCCTTCAGATTGTTGCGGGTTTGCACCTCTTGCTCGGATTTCAAATCCATCTCGGGTTTTTGTCCATCATCACTTTTTTCCACCGGTCGATGTTCTTTAACCTTATCGGTCTTCTGGGCCTCAAGGTCTTTGTCGTAGGTCTCACTATTATAGTTGGACCTTACAAATTGCTGCATTGTGGCTTCCCCAATTGCGTTAATCATAATAACCCCCTTTTTTAACGCCTAGCCGTTTTCACTAGAACAGCTGAAACTTCCCTCTTAATGGGCGGACGATTGGCTTCTGCCAATCATTAAACCCACGATTCCGTCTTTTTATCGCCCTCCTCCTTGGACAACTGCTCGAGCCGCTTGATTAAAAAACTGGAATCTTCCACAGAAAGCGTATTCCTGCGTTTTTGATTTATGGTATCAATGACATTAAAAACAAATGTTGCTTCCTTCCCATCGTCAGCCGCGGTCTCATTTTCCACCCCATCTTTTGCACGCTCCGTAGGCTGCTGATCAACTCCGCTGCGAGATCCCAATCGGGAAATTTTTTCCAGTATGTCTTTTGATACCCTTTCTATCGTTGCCTGTTTTTTTCCTTCCGGAGTCAAGCTAACCTGATCAGTCGGCAATTTCTCTGATAGGCTTTTTTTGTTGGCCGATGTCATGTTGTGTCTCAGCTGTCTGCTGTAGACGTTCAAAACATTATGCATCTGATAGCTTGGTACGAACATTCCGGAATCCTCCTGTACATGTATATCGGAGACTTTATTGTCGAACTTTAGGAAAAAGTGAGGTAGAGCGAGGAAGAAAAGGAATAATATTTGATATCTACCTGAAATAAAGTGGAATACTAATAGGAGCGATTAATGCCGCCGACGGCTCCAAAAGGGAGTGAAGACACAAAAAAAATGAACACCGAACAATGAAAAGATGAACATCGAACATCAAACGTTGAATGCGAACTGCCGTTCGACAGGCTCCCGGCCCAGAGCGGCGTCGAAGGGCTGAAGAAACAGAAATTGTAAACAAATTAAATTAAAATGCGGAGCGGAGCGACATCATTATTCGATGTTCGATGTTCAGTCAGTTCATTGGATCGTTAGTCGTCGAAATCGCCCTCCGGCCCCTTGTCGCTTTCAATTGTTGCCGCGCGGGCGATGATTTTTTCCGGGGTCCATTCCGCAGGATCTTCAATCCGCTCGGCTTTTGGGGCCGCGTCATAGGACCCGGCGCTGAGAATGGCAGCCACCGCAAGCGGTGCGGTGTCTTTGGTGTTCAATACGTTAACCAGCATGTTGTAAATGAAGTCTTCAACCCTGCGTGCCATCCGCTCTCTGATTTCAGCGGGTTGTCCGAGCAGTTTGTTTTCGAAGGGTAAATTGAGTTTTTTATAATTGCCGCCCTGCCAATTCTGTTTTTGAGCGTAGGTCACCATTTCAGACCAAAGCTCGTCGGTGGCGCCTTGATCTTTCACCTTGATAAAATTTCCCTGGTCGTCCAGCTGGGCATTGCCGTAGTCATTGACTTCCAGGCCCCATGAAATCATCTGCAGGGCGGTGGCGACATTGGCCTTGGTGGTTCTTGTTTTGGAGGCTATCTCTCGTAACCGATCGGAATTATTACCGGAAGTTCCATGTTGAGCGCCGGAGACATTGTACTTCGTCAGGGCTTCATGAATTTGTGCGGTCAGATCAACTTGAATGCCCTTGTCGCTGGCTTCAATTCCATGGGTAGTGCCGTTATTCAGGGCAATCCAATTCGGAAAAATATCATGGGCGTTTAGTCCCTGGATGAGAAATAAGGCTTCCTCCACAGTCGACATGCCTTCTTTGCCCTTGATTTCACCGATTTCCGTTTCGAGTCCGGCCCATTTCGGAATGTACGGGTTGAGCTCCAGGTTGGCCAACAGGTTTTTATCATCCGGCATGTGGGATGCATCAATGGCGATGGAGGTTATCCCGGCCTCAAATATGGAGGGGATTTCAATTTTGGCGGCCTCAACATCCTGATCACTTTTTAATCCGTAATGATCGGCATGGATGGCCACAGGAATCGTTATCCCCAGTTCGTTACAGGCTGCATCTACTATTCTGGCGATGTTCCAGTAGTTTACGGCACAATAGGCGTTGGCACCGCCCTCGGATTTGGCGATCTCTATGATCAGGGCCGCATTGGCTCTCTGGGCCGCCTTGAGAGCTCCGCGAATGACAAAACTGCTTCTGCCATTGGCTGCCATGGTGATGGCGTTGCCTTTTGCCAGCAGGGCGATGTCGATGAATTTGCCACTGACAATTAATGCTTTTGAGTTGGGAAAGAGTTTGACGATGTTGGGCGGACGACCAATCTGCAAGGCTTTTTCAAAATCAGGATTGGCTTGACTGTCTGACAGGGTGCTGGAATTTTTGGGTGACATGGCTAAACTCTCTTTGATGTTTAAAGGTTAATAGGCTTGAAGACAACTTTTAAATCCGATGGCGCTCTACCGACTAAATTAGAAAAACAGAAATATGAGATCAATTTATACACAAAAGTTTAAAAATCAACCAAAAGACCAAAATAAAACAAAAACTTCCGTATCTGCCTACCTTACTTCAAAAAGGCTGGTTACGTTTAGGCCTATTTTGGAACCCTTCGGGTAGGTATTTGCTGCCACCGTTACACCCGGGAAAATCAAGGATGACTTCCCAACCAGTGTTCCGGGATTACAGACGCAATTGCATCCTGTCTGGGTGCCGTCACCCAAAATTGCCCCTAATTTGTCCAGATCGGTCCTGTATTTTTTTTCTTTTGTCATTACTATAATTTTTATATTTTTTAAATAAATGTTGGCAAGTCTGGTTCCTGCACCCAGATTAACATTATTTCCCAGGATGCTGTCGCCAACATAAGCAAAGTGAGCTGCCTTGGATCCATTCAACATAATGGAATTTTTTATTTCAGTCGCATGCCCGATGACACAATTATCGCCAATGATACAATTGCCCCTGATGTACGCGCCCTGCCTGATTTCAACATTGTCCCCGATTATGGTAGGCCCTTTAATCAACGCGCCGGATTCAATTAAAGACCCCCTTCCAATGTAAATATTATCATCATAAATGAAAGCGCCGGCATCAATTACCGATGCGCCTTTAACTTTTCGGCCATTGCTGGTAACCGCCAACCCGCCTTTTGAAATTTTTCCTCGCGTGATTTTACATGAGGCCTCAACCTCGGAACGGTTTGCAACCACAACGGTGTCATTTATCGCAACGCCGCTTAACCAGCTTAAGTTCGGGGAAATGGTATTTTCTATATATTTTTTGAGGTTACCGATAGCTTCCCAAACAAATTCGGTACCCTGAAAAACATTTTTGTGCTTAAATTCTTTTAAATCGAAATACTCTTCAGCGCCCAGCATTATAATTCTCCTCTGTTTCCCATTATGTCATTTTTTGATCGCACCGCTTCGACCACCGCGAGAATTTCCTGTCGATAGAACTGCGGTGCATACAGTTTACCCCATCCTTTTTGAAACTGGAACAACCCATCGTAAGCCGTGTCATGATAGGAGCGGAGTCTGTGGGGGATATTGCGCTGGTCCAGAATAGATCCGATCAACTGGGCTTCGATGGCATTTTCTAAAATGGTTATTTTAATAAATTGCGGTTCACTATTTTCCTGCATTAATTTCTCTCTTATTCGGATTGAAAATTCACCACCAGTTTTTGAAGAGAATGATCATAGGTTAAATTAGGGTAATGTGCTGCTGCTGCGGAAATGCTTGACTAAGCAAAGATATCGATTCGCAAACCAACCTGGTCAGTTTCTTGTGCTTTAATTTGACGACGGGAAGTATAGATTAGATCCTGATCTCCGGAGTGAATTTTATATCCGGGAGAATGGGAAGGCGGCGTCAGGGTATACCCTTTGGCCGCAGAGTAACCGTCTGCCTGAACAGAGCCTGTTTTTTTCGGCGAATAGGGTGTGAGCTGCTTGGGTCCTTGATTATAGGGAACCAGCTGGTTGTTGGAAGAGATATCCATAAGGATAAACTAAAGCCTTATAAAGTTGCCGTCAACAGACAGTGATTGAAAACCAAATGGCCTTTCAAAAAAATAGGTGCGTCACAAGTCCTGGGTGTTATCCGTATTGATAAACTTCGTATTCGGTTTTTTCACCGAGCAGCATATCAATTTGGCCCTGAATTTTCAACCTTTCTTTATGGGCCACCCAACTGCGCCAATTTTCCACAGTCTGCCAGGTGCTGATTACCACGATTTCACCCGGGTTATGAATGCTGTGGAGTGTTTCGCCGGAAATATAGCCGGGCTGCCCCATGGCTAAAGACCTCAAATTTTTAAAAAGAGGCATCAATTGACCGGACTGGTCCGGCGGTATGAATCTTTTTATAAAAATTTTTACAGCCATTTGAGATTTTCCAAGTATTCGACAGGGCCAGAATAGTTGCAAATGGCAGTAAAAGTCAAGGATTAATAAGCACTTAGAGGGTGGTGGGCATGTTGAATACGTTCGGTGGTGCTAACCTATTGCTTTGGATTTTGTGGAAAGAACTTTATGGGACAATTTTGTCTAACGGTGAATGAGGGAACATTTCATCGTCTATTCGGGCCTGTTGAGGTATATCACTATGCGGTATGCTTCTATTGTTTTCTTTTATTTTCAAGCTCGGAATTTTTTTGTGAAACCTGCTCATTGTATGCTTCAACCGCTGCCTGGTAGGTCTGTCCTTTTTGGGCGTAGGCCTCCGCTCTTTTATTCAGCTTTTCTACTCGTTTGTTATATTTGGCGATTTCTTCCTGGGTTTTAACCTTCTTTTTTTCTTTGGTAAGGGCTTCTTTTTCTTTAACCAGGGCCTGATATTCGCTGTCTATTTCGGCCTTCATTTTTTCCAGCTTCTTGCGGGTTACTTCCAGCACTTCTTCGGCTTCCGAATCGTCAGCGGCAGAGGCCGAGTCGGTTTCTTCCTCCTGTTCCTGCTCTTCTTCTATCTCTTCTGTTTCCTCTGTGACTTCTTCCTCGGCATATTCATCCGTTTCATCCTGGTCTTCATCCTCTTCAGCCACTTCATTTTCATCCGGTTCGGTTTCTTCCTCAAATTCCTCGTCTTCTTCTACTACCTCCTCCTGTTCCGCATCCTGCTCCTGCTCATCTTCAGCGACCACTTCCTCTTCAATCTCGGTAGTGGCAGTGGCGGATTCGCGCTGGTCCATGGGGACCTGGTTTAAATCATCAGTATAACGGACATTCCCCTCATCATCCGTAAACTTGTAGATCTGAGCGGAAGCTGAAAAGGCAAACAGAACGATAACCAGGCAAATTATTAATTTGATCGAATTCACGGATTTACCCTCCTAAAAATATTCCGTAGTATGGATCCAACGGATTCGGTACAGTTAAGCTATTGATGGAAACCACTGCTAACAGGCTACTGATATTTTTAGTAACCTATTAAAATTTATCATATGCCGAATCGTAATGCAAATATTGTCTCTAATCAGCTGAAAAAATAAACAAAATCATGCCACTGTCAGGGCGCTAATTTAATGGGAGTAACCTATCAGCCATCATCTCAAAAATGGGGAGGAATCCTTGTCTCTTAAGTTTTCCTGTTAGGTTTCAGGTGTCAGCGAACAGATGAAAGAGCAGAAAACAGAATTCAGATTGGGTGTCTCCCCCTGTTTTTTCAGCCTGTTTTCTGGCCACTGGCCCCTATTTCCTGACACCTGACACCTGACATCTGACACCTAAATAGCAGTGCAACTTTAGATTTGACAAACTTCCTATGTGGTGTAAACTAGTCACAATCTTGTAGAGATAAACCCTAACTGTTGCCCATTCGAGAAGGTACCTATGAAGCTGAAGACTATACTTATCGTCCTTGCCGCGCTGGCCTTGGTCTGGGCCTGTACGCCCAAACCCGTTACCACTCCCGGACCCTATCAACCGACCAGCGAGGATCAGCTATTTGCGCGGGCCGAAAAGCTTTTCGAATCCCAATCCTATGAGGAGGCCCTGGGGCTTTATGATGAGTATTTCAGGCAGTATCCGACCAAACCGCTGGCCGCCGCCGCCCTGATGAAAATTGGAATTATCCATGCTTTAAAGGGGGAATATGAAGATGCCCGTGCTGCCTTTCAAAACATCTTTTCATCATATCCCACGAGTCCGTTTGTCCCCGATGCCTTGGTAGAGGGGCTGTTTACCTATTATCAGCAGGAGCGATACCAGGAGGTGATCCAACTCGCGCCGGAAGTCCTTAAAAATATAGATTCAAGACCGCATACATTCAGGGTATACGCTCTGGTCGGGGACGCATACATGGCCCAGGGAGCTCCTGTCGATGCCATCGATTACTACGCACGGGCCCAGGAAGTTGCCAACGGCCAGGAGGTGGAGGCCATTGGCGAAAAATTTAGAGAGGCCATCGCCCAACTCGATTCGGAAGATGTTGCGATACTTATCAAACATCCGGATGAAAGCCTGCCCATGGATTATTTGTTGTTTCAGTTAGGTTTGAATTATGCCATGGAAGAAAAATATGATGATGCTTTAACCGTTCTAAACCAGCTTGTCGATCAATATCCGGGCCATGAAAATATAATCCTGGCCCACAGCTTAATTGACGAAATTAAAAAGAATGCTTTTTTCCAGCGTTATACAATCGGTTGTTTGCTGCCGCTGAGCGGGCCCTATCAAACTTTCGGATTAAGGGCCTTAAAAGGCATCGAACTTGCCCAGGCACAATTCAGCAGCCAGAGCGGCAATCCGTCCCTCAATATTATCATCAAGGATACAGGGGCCGATCCGGATAAAACCATCACAGCATTACAGGAATTATACCGCGAGCAGGTGGCCGCCATTATCGGTCCCATTGTTACATCGGAAATTGCCGCCCGAGAAGCTCAGCAAATGGGTATTCCGATTATTACCCTCACCCAGAAAGACAATATTCCTGAAATCGGCGATAAGGTATTTAGAAATTTTATTACACCTAAAATGCAAGTTCAGACCCTTTCTTCCTTTGCAGTTGAGTCCCTGGGACTGTTTCGTTTTGCGATCCTTTACCCGGATGAAACGTATGGTACTACCTTCATGAACCTGTTCTGGGATCAACTCCTGGAATCAGGTGGCCAGGTTGTCGCGGTGGAATCCTACAAGCCCGATCAGACTGATTTTTCGGATTCGATAAAAAAGCTGGTGGGGCTCTATTATGAAATTCCTGAAGATCTCCGACCTGAAGAAGATGAAGATTTGACAGCCGATGAGGAGCCGGAGGGTGATGAAACCCAGGAGCAGGCGGCTGACGGAACCCGCAAAAAAAGTGCCAGAGGGGGAGATGATGAAGACAAACCCCAGGCTATTGTTGATTTCGATGCCATTTTTATTCCCGACTCACCCGCCAAGGCCGGACAGATTGTACCCCAGCTGGCCTATTATGACATAAAAGATGTCTATGTTCTTGGCACCAACCTTTGGCATTCGGATTCTCTGATTAAAATTGCCAGCCAGTACGTCCAGGGTGCCGTCATGCCCGATGGGTTTTTTGCCGACAGCCCGTCACCGAGGGTTAAAAAATTTGTCAGTGAATTTGAGGAAACCTATCAGGAAACCCCCGGTTTTATTGAAGCCATCGTATACGATACGGCCAACATTGTTTTCAATGTTGTCAGCCGGGAGCAGATTCGGTACCGCAGTGAAATTCGAGATGAACTGTTAAACCTGGAGAATTTCCCGGGTGTTACCGGAAATACACGATTCGATGAAAACGGGGACGCCCAGAAGAAGCTGTATTTGCTGAGGGTTAAAGGCAAAAAGTTTGTTGAGCTGGAGTAATTTAAACCGACAAACATTATAAAAAAGGATGTGGGTTGAATCGTCCCTCAGAGAACCAACTACTTATCGGGAATTGAATATCGAATATCGAATGATGAATATCGAATGTTGAAGTAAGGTATTTTTTCATTTGTAAGTTTCAAAAAGCCTGAGCGTAGCGATTCCATCCTTCGAAATTCGATATTCGATATTTTTCGTTCTTTTCTTTTTTCATCCAAAAACACCATCTAACCTTCTCACGTCAAGCATTCTTCAGGGATCCCTGCCCGGTGGCGCCGAGGGTACTGCGCCATAGGCTGCCCTGGGGGTCCACTTTTTTGCGTTTATCGGCTATCACCTGCATGGGGACATGGACAAAGTGGTTGTTCCAGTGGCCGATCAGCATGCTGGTCTTACCGGCCATTCCGGCATGGACGCTGTTGCGTCCTAAAAAATTGCAGAATACGCGATCGTTGGCATTGGCCGGAAGACTCCGGATCATGTAGCTTGGATCGATATATTTGATTGAGATTTCAATGCCTTTGCTGGCAAAGTATGAAGATATGGTCTCTTTTAAGTATAGCCCGATATCCTTGAGTCTAATATTTCCGGAGGCATCCCGTTCGTTTTTCTTATTCTCAAAAAATTTCTGGCCGGCGCCTTCTGCTGCGACGATTACGGCATGCTTTCTATCGGCCAAACGCTTTTCCAGCGCGCTTAACAATCCCTCAGGCCCTTCTAAGTCGAAATCAACTTCGGGAATGAGCACAAAATTGACATCCTGCTGGGCTAAAACAGCTGTTGCGGCAATGAAGCCTGCATGCCTGCCCATCAATTTTATCAGCCCGATGCCGTTGGGATACCCTTCGGCTTCGTTATTGGCACTGATAATCGCTTGAGTTGCTACGTCCACTGCGGTGTCGAAACCAAATGAACGGGAAACCATGTAAATGTCATTGTCGATGGTTTTCGGTACCCCGACCACGCTGATCTTCAGTCCGCGTTCGATGATGGCATCGGCTATCCGGCCTGCGGCGGTCAGGGTCCCGTCACCGCCTATCATAAACAGCAGGCCGATGTTCATTCTCTCCAGGCTGTCGATGATTTCATTAATATCCTGGGGGCCTCTGCTGGACCCCAGTACCGTTCCGCCCCGATCATGAATATTGACCACCGACCCAGGCGATAGTTCAACCAGGTCGTGGCCGTATTTGGCAATAAATCCCTGCAATCCGTACCGGATCCCGAAAATATGCTGAACGCCGTAAGCGTAGTGCAGTTCCAGCACAATCGAACGGATGATGTCATTGATCCCCGGGCATAGTCCGCCGCAGGTAACCAGGGCACACCTTAATTTGCTCGGATCAAAAAATATCTGACGCCGGGGGCCTGCCAGTTCAAAACAGGGCAGGGGTTTCTCATCTTTGATCATCCGGTTGACCCGGTCATCGTCTACCTCAATGATAACCCGGCTTTGATCTGAAACAAAACCAGTGCTGCCCGTTTCATCGGCTCTTTTTTGAAGGGGCGAGGGCAGGGTGGCTTTGCCAAGGGTGGGTATATCTGTAATCAGGGAGTCGGTGTTCATGAAGACCTCTTAAGTTCTGGTGTTTTGATATTGTTGCGTATGTCGAGTTTCGGATTTCGAATTTCCGGTTCAGCCGGTTCAGGCGCCACTAAATTTAAATTCGCCTTTGCCCAATATATCGTGCAGATGTAAAATGCCGATGACCTCTTGCTGGGAATTGACGACTGGAAGAACTGTTATCTGGTGTTGTTCCATAATGTTAAGGGCATCATAGGTAGGGAAGTCTTCCGTTATAGACCGGGGGGTTTGGGTCATGATCTCTTCGACGGTTAACGATAAAAACGCCCGCCCGGATGCCACCAATCGTCGAATATCCCCGTCGGTAATAATACCGCTTAGTTTATTTTGAGAACTCGTTACCAGGGCCGTGCCCAATTTTCCGCGGTTCATTGTTTTGACAGCTTCCTGCGCGCTGGTTCCTTCGGAAACCAGGGGCAGGGAAGGGCCGGTGAGCATGAGATTCTTAACCTGGCTGGCAAGGTGTTGGCCGAGAGTTCCACCGGGGTGTATCATGCTGAAATCACTTGAATTAAAATGCTTTTTGTCCAGCAATACAACTGCCAATGCATCGCCCATGGCCAGCATGGCGGTGGTGCTGGCGGTGGGAGCCAGACCCAACGGGCAGGCTTCACGCGCCACCCCAACGTCAATAACAATGTCGCTTTGAGCCGCCAGGGTTGAATTTTTGGAGCCCGTAAAAGCAATCATTTTACATCCAATTCGCCGGATACTCGGCAGCAGGATACATATTTCATCGGTTTCCCCGCTATTGGACAGGGCAATAAAAATGTCATCCCGCGATACCTGCCCCAGATCGCCGTGCATGGCCTCAACCGGGTGTAAAAACAATGATCTCGTACCCGTGCTGTTCAAGGTGGCAACGATTTTGCGCCCCACAATTCCTGATTTTCCAATTCCGGCGATAATCAGTCGACCATTGGAACTGCATATCTGTTCAATCATCTCGTAAAAACTATCATCGATCCGATCCACCAGGTTAATGATGCCGTCGGCCTCTATTTTTAAAACCTCAATCGCCTGTTGGATGATGGCAGCCGACTCATCATTGGATTTTTTTGATTTGGATCTGGAATTCATATTGGGCCAATCATTGTTGAGATTAGAAATGGCATGTAATTTGCTTAATTTAGAGTGTTATTAGCCAATTCGACCTAATTATTTATTTTCAATGATTAACGTCTAAAAATCAAGTCTAGATCACGATTTTAGAAAATAAAATCTTTTTGTAAATTTTTTATTGACAATTGATCCGGGGCTCATTATATTCCCCGAAAAATTTTAATCTGTTTTGGCCGGGTCCAAACGGTTCCCGGCTTTTTTTTATATTAACCAAATAATTATCAAGGGGGTGATTCCTATGATTTGTACAACCATTAAAGAAGGCGTTGAGTGCCCGTTCATGTCCGCTAAAGGGTGTTCTTACAACGAGGGGATTTGCCATCAGATCGTTGAAAAGTGCCAGGGTTGCAACCGCGGTGCCGAATATTCAGCCGGTTGGTATTGCGCAGCTTGTCCCGATCCCTCAGTGAAATGGAAAAACGGAAACTGCAACATGGCTTCCCATGTTAGCGCAGCCGCCGACACCAAAAAGGCCAAAATTAATCCTTTAAAGGCCTCCAAAAGAGCGCGCCGCTAATTTTGCCCGCGATCAAATGGTAAACCCCGCTCGTTTCCCGAGCGGGGCCTTACCCCTTTCAGCACTTAGTTATTCTGTTATTGTTCTGATGTTGTATGAATGCCCTAATGGGTTGGTTTGAAGATGAACGTCCAACGTCGAACATCGAATAACATAGTTGAATAACAGGGCACTATCCCATCAATTTCTCAATACTGACGAGTTGAATACAGATCCCCACCAACTCCATCGCCAGGCGGATATCTTTCAGCGGCGGGAAAGACGGCGCCAGCCGAAAATTTCGATCTAATGGATCTTTCATATACGGGAAAGTGGAACCTGCCGGGGTTAATTTGACCCCCGCCTCAGCGGCCATCTGGACCACCGGGCCGGCACATCCTTCCATGGTGTCGACACTGACAAAATAGCCGCCGGCCGGCCGGCTCCAGCTGGCAATATTTTTTCCACCCAGCTCGGTTTCCAGGGCGGTTTGGACGGCGTCAAACTTTGGTTTTAAGATAGCGGCATGTTTTTGCATGTGGGCTTCAATCCCGGCCATATTTTTAAAAAACCTCACATGGCGCAACTGGTTGAGTTTGTCGGGGCCGATGGTTTGAAAGGATATTTGCTTCCTGACCCGGTCCATACTGGCCTTGCTGCCTGCCATCATGGCCAGACCGGCGCTGGCAAAGCTGATTTTGGAAGTCGAACCGAATATCAGCACACGATCGGCATACCCGGCCTGTTTGCAGGTCGTCAGGATATTTTTGAGCCCGGCGGTTTTTTCTCCCAGGTGGTGCACCACATAGGCATTGTCCCAGAAAATAGTGAAATCATCCGCTTTGGCCTTCATGCCGGCCAGGCGATCCACGACGCTGTCGGAATAGACGGTACCGGTGGGATTGCTGTATTTGGGGACGCACCAGATGCCTTTGATGCTGTCGTCCTCTGCCACCAGATTTTCAACCGTATCCATGTCGGGTCCGTCTGCCTTCATATCGATGGGTATCATCTCAATCCCCAGATACTGACAGACAGAAAAATGACGGTCATACCCGGGGCTCGGGCACAGAAACTTAACCTTGGGCAGTAATTTCCATGGTGTGCTGTCTTCGGCCACCCCATTGACCATGGCACGCATGAAAGCGTCGTGCATCATGTTCAGACTGGAGTTGCCGCCGATGATGATTTCATCTGCCCCAACTTCCATCAACTCGGCAAAAAGTGCTTTGGCCTCAGGCAGTCCATCCAAACCGCCATAATTTCGGCAATCCGAGCCGTTTTCGGCAGCATAATGGCTGCTGTCTGCGCAGTCGAAAAGCCCCATTGCCAGATCGAGTTGTTCCGGACAGGGCTTGCCCCGGGTCATGTCCAGTGAAATATTTTGGGACTGAAATTCGCGGTACCGTTCCTGTAATTGCTGTCTGTTTTCCTGGAGTTCCTGCGGGCTGAGTTGCTGAAATTCTGTCATTTTGCAGATCCCTTTTGATTTTATAAATTTGAAAATTTTATCTTTTTCAAGAATGAGAAATTGTTCCTGATTCCTATATCATTGCCCAAAAAGCACATCAAGCCCTACTCGGATTTGCGTGACTCTTTTTCCGTCTGAGGATTCTCATGTAGCCATAGTAAGAAAAGTTTGATGCCGAGTGCGAAAATGATCGCGCCAACAAAAAGGCCGACGAGGCCTACATGGATGGTTGCCTCGAGCGCTTTTGCAATAAACAACTTGTCGCCTGAAGGCTGCTTAGCTGTGTTCATGTTCACCCCCCCCCCGGCATTAAATTAATCTGCCCTTCATTGATTTTATGCAGTTTGAAAAATGCCAGGCATCTTTGTTTTATTTTTTTAATTTATGAATGCCATTATCTGATCAATAAGTCACGTTTTTTAAGAACAACCCATGGGCCGGCGCTGTGGCACCGGCCCGGTCCCGGTCCTTTGATTCCAGGATGCCCTTGAAATCAGCGGGCGAGATCTTGCCCAGCCCCACGTCCACCAGTGTTCCCACAATATTGCGTACCATAAACCGTAAAAAGCCGTCGGCTTCAATTTCAAAGGCCAGGCAGCCGTCTTGCTCTTCAACCAGGCTGGCTTTAAAGACACTGCGGGTGGTGTGGGCACGGGGGCTGCCGGCGCCTTCAAAGGCCTTGAAGTCATGGCTGCCGATGAGATGGGTGCTGGCCGCGCGCAGGGCCTCAAGGTTCATTTTTTTTCTGATGTGCCAGGCGTATTGGCGGCCAATTGCGGTGGGGTTCGGACGGTTTAAAATTTTATAAACATAGGTTTTGCTTTTGACATCATAGCGGGCATGAAACGATGCTGCGACCTCTTCGCAGCCTCTGATGACGATGTCATCGGCTGTCAGGCTGTTCAAGCCGCGAAAAAGATCCTGCGGACCGAGATGGGTCTCACATTTAAAATTAGCAACCTGGGCATAGGCATGCACACCGGCGTCCGTCCGTCCGGACCCTGCCAGGGGCACCTGTTGGCCGGTGATGGTCAGAACCGCCTTTTCGATCTCTTCCTGGATGGTCCGGTCAGTTTTTTGACGTTGCCAGCCATGGTAGCGGGTGCCGTCGTACTCAATGGTGATTTTAAAGTTTTTGATCATTTGCGTTTGCTTGCTCAAATATTTACCGCCGGTTGTATATTCACTGAGGCTCAATGGATTCCGGTTTTAGCCGGAATGGCAATCAGAAGTAAGGTCGGCCACCGTGCCGACCTTAAAAATGTAGGATACAAATCACACGCTTTTTTTATGGCGAAAAAATCGCCTTAAATCAGCAACGCAATCGACAGCGAAAAAAAAGACAGGATCGTCGACAGCGCTATTGAAGCCGATGCCAGGTTCGTGTCGCTGTTAAGCTGCGAGGACAGGATATACAGGGCCGGCGAAGTGGGCAGGGCAAAATAGATCAGGCCGATTCTCAGGCCCAGATCCGATACGCCGAATGCGACCAAAAACCCATACCCGATCAGCGGGAGCGCCACGAGTTTAAATGTCGATGCGATCAGCGACAGTTTGAAATGGTCCCTAACCGTTGCCAGCGTCAGGGCACCGCCGATGGACAGCATGGCCAGGGGCAGGGCCACATAAGAAGACAGCCTCAGTGTATTGTCAATAAAGGCAGGGAAGCCCTGCCATATATTGGCATAGATGATACCGCTGATGCAGGCCAGTATCAAAGGATTGGTAATCAAGGCCTTGGCGGTTTGCCCCAGGCGCTTTAGCGGCTGCACCTGTCCTTCCGAAAACCAAATCAGCGTCGAAACACACAGCACATTGATAATGGGGATGATCATCCCGATCAGGATCCCGAACTGCTTGATGCCGTCCTCACCCAAAGCACTCAAAACGATGGCAACGCCGATATAGGAGTTAAATCGGTAGCAGCTTTGCGAGAATGTGCCGGCTTTGAAATCAGGTACTTTATAGAGTTTGATAAAAAGGGTACTCAATATGTAAATGGCGAGGACTGAGCATATAACGGCCTTGTAAAGACCGGTTCCGTTGGACAAGGCGCTGGAGGCACCTCCGATTTTCCAAAAAAGCAGGGCTGGAAAAAAAATGAAGTAGGTGAGCCTGTCCGCCATTTTTAAAAAGGCGGCATCGGTCAGACGCCAGCGTTTCAACAGGCTGCCAAAAAGGATCAGCGCAAAGACTGGAAATAAGTTGTTTAGGACCATAGTTGCAAATTGGTTAGGTAATTAGTTTTGAGTAGCTTTCGGCCAGTTGATTGCTGGGTCCGCGGTACTTGGCTCTGGCTTCTGGTCGCTGGCCTCTGGTAACTGCGAAATTAAGAGAGGCAGCCAGAAACCAGAGACCAGAGACAAGTAACCAGTTACCAGCAACCAGAGACTATAAACCAGTGACCAGAGACCAGAAACCTGCGACCGGTAGCCAGTTTCGACTATATTCGATCACAGCGAACATTTGCCAAATCATTTTCGATATTTTCATCAATCACTTTTTTGTAATCCGCCAGCGGGTATTCAGCGCCGCAGTCCCTGCAGCGCAGATTAACAGACTCTCAGGTCCGATGTATCCGAAGCGGCGCCTTGCAAAGGCGACACTGAAAAAAATTACGATCCTTCATCATATATCCTTAACATAAATATGTGATCGGCGAAAATACTGCAATGAGCGCGTTCTGTCAAATAAAGATGAAAATTCGGTAGATTGACAAATTTGACCGATTCTGTAAAATGATTTTCTCGCGTCAGGGTTCCCATAACTTATAACGATTAACCCATAACCTGATCCGGTTGGCTGGCGTATGGCCAATTCAATTTCGAGGGAAGAGACGATGAACAAGATGGATTGTCCCGGGTTTCAGACCGCGGGCATAGCTGCAGGTTTGAAGCAAAATGGAAAAAAGGATCTTGGACTTATATATTCTGAAGTCCCGGCAACCGTTGCCGCGATGTTTACCCGCAACCTTGTCAAAGCGGCGCCGGTTCTGCTTGATCAGCAACGCACAGCCAACGGTTCCTGCCGGGCGGTTATCGTCAACAGTGGCAATGCCAACTGCTGCACCGGTGAGCAGGGCATGCAGGATGCCATGCAGATGGGACGCCTGATCGCACAGAGACTCAAGGTTGATGAAGACGACGTACTGGTTTCCTCCACCGGGGTGATCGGTGAACCATTGCCGATCGATAAAATTGAAACTGCCGCCCCCGATTTAATCAAGGCCCTTTCCCCCGGCGGTATATTTGATTTGGCCGAAGCAATAATGACCACGGACACGGTCCCCAAAGTTGTCAGCCGCAGCGGGGAGCTGGCCGGTAAGACCTTTACGGTAAGCGGCGCGATCAAGGGGGCCGGCATGATCCGTCCGGATATGGCGACCATGCTGTGTTTTGTGATGACCGATATCGTTGCGCAACCGGAGGCGTTGCAGGCGATGCTCAAACAGGCGGTTAATCGCTCGCTTAATCGCATGACGGTGGACGGTGATACCAGTACCAATGACACCGTCCTTTTGATGGCCAACGGGCATGCCGGCGTTGAGGTTGTCAGCGCCGAACAGAGGGATGTTTTTCAATCGGTCCTCGACGAGGTTCTGATTGGTCTGGCGAAATGGATGATTAAAGATTCTGAAGGCGCCACCAAGCTGGTTGAGATCGTCGTCAAAGGTGCCAGGTCAAAGCCGGATGCTCATAAAATTGCCGACACCGTGGCCAATTCGCCTCTGTTTAAAACCGCACTTTTCGGTGAAGACGCCAACTGGGGAAGAATCCTGGGAGCCGTCGGCCGGGCCGGAATTCCGGTGGATCCTGGAAAGATTGATATTTTCTTCGACTCGGCCCAGATGGTCCAAAACGGGTCCGGCTGCGGTAAGGAGGCCGAGGCGGAAGCAACCAAGGTTTTAAGGCAGGAGGAATTCAGGGTAACCATCGATTTAAATCTGGGTCAAGAGGTGGAAACGGTTTATACCTGTGATTTTTCCATTGACTATGTAAAGATCAATGCGGACTACCGCACTTAAGTTTAGCTTCCCGATATGAGTAACCTGCGATTGCAAAAATTTTTATCTTCGGCCGGTGTTTGTTCTCGAAGAAAAGGCGAAGAACTCATTGTGGCCGGCAAAGTCGCTGTTAACGGTGAAATCGTTGTTGAACTCGGCGTAAAAATTGACCCGGACCAGGACCAGGTGGAAGTCGATGGAAAAGCGGTCAAACCTGCCCATACCCTGGTGTATATCGCCCTGAACAAACCCAGAGATTATGTCAGCAGTTGCAGCCATCCCGGCGAGAAGGTTGTGCTGGATCTGGTGGATGTCTCAGAGCGCATTTATCCGGTGGGGCGATTGGACAAGGATTCCACCGGTCTGTTGCTGCTGACCAACGATGGCCGCCTGCACCACCGTTTGTCCCATCCGTCATTTGATCACGAAAAGGAATACGACGTGATGGTGGCCAGGCCAATTTCAGATGGCGCGCTCAATAAAATGAGGGACGGCCTGCCGCTGATGGGGACCAAAACCCGTCCGGCCCGGATTACCAGAATTTCCCCCAGGCGTTTTCGGATCGTTCTGCAGGAAGGTAAAAACCGACAAATTCGCCGGATGGTCGGTAAGGTCGGCAATGAGGTGACCCGGCTGAAGCGCAAACGATTTTCCAGTATCAAGCTGGGTAACCTGCCGCCGGGCAAATGGCGCCACCTGAGTCCAGCCGAGATAAAAAGCCTCGAAGCGGTTTCAAAACATCAGATCACGTCTAAAGATCCCGATTAACAGAGTGTGTCGTAATGCTGAAAAGTGCCGAATGTCTGTCCGTCATGCCGGACTTGATCCGGCATCCACTTAACGGCACCTGGATCCCGGCTTTCGCCGGAATGACGTGAGGAGAGAAAGTCACGGTAATTAGAGATATTATCAACCATATTTTGGTACCAAACGTCTAATTGATATTTGCTAATACTAGATCCGTACGGTCCGCAACCGGCATCACCGGTACCATGACAACGTCATATCCGAGTTTACCATAGGCCTCCAGCAAAAGGTCATTTAGTCTTGCCGCAACCATTTCGTCCTCGGAACGGACCCCATCTTTTAAAAAATCAAACCGCTCGAAGAAAAATATCCGCCGGTAGCGGATCCTTCGGCTGAGCTTTAAGGGTTCGGCGGGGTCGAGTCCCTCCAAAATATAGTAGGCGATACTGTCGGGTACGCCGCGGTCAAAAAAAACGGGTTCGGTTTTTGTCAGAGCGTCTTCAATCCTGATTTTGGCATGCAAGATATGACGTTCAAACTGGAGCAAATCAGCTTTGATCTGATCCAAGCGCAGCCCCTTGCCTAACTGCCGGTCAATGTAAGCCCTGGCAGCTTCGTGGATGACGCGAATTCCCCGCTGCTCGATGTCTTTGATAACGGTCGTCTTACCCGAGCAGGGCGCCCCGGTAATTATATGCCAGTCGGTTGGGTGCATGGTGTCCGGCTCCTTCTTGCTGGAGATGTCATAATCCACTCGGAATGATTGTCTTTCTGATATTCCATTTCCTGCCAGTTATCCGCCGGATAAGGTTTCAGGTGTCAGGTGTCAGGTTTCAGGATGAACAACTGTAAGTAGGGTCGGCCTCTGTGCCGACCGCAATCTGTAAGACGCGATGATCAGAATCCGGCGGGCACAGAGGCCCGCCCTACTTTTGTGGACACTCCGATATTCAGCCTGACACCTGAAACCTTATACGTGAAAAGGCAACAATTTTATAGCGCGGTGTTAAGGGCTATTTTATTTAACCAATTTAATACTGAAATATCACGATAGATATGATAGACTTTTACTAACCTATACATGAAAAAGAACAATATATACAAGGGAGCCAAAATTTCTATGGTTACATTTGAATCATTGATCAATCGGGAGAATAAAATTGCAGTGGTGGGGCTGGGTTATGTCGGCCTGCCCCTGGCCGTGCATCTTGCCGCCCACTTTGACGTTGTTGGGTTTGACTTGAAAACCGATCGGATAAAAGAACTGGCGTCCGGGATTGACCGCACCCTGGAAGTAACCGACGCCCAACTCAAACAGGCTGACATACATTACACGGATAGCCCTGAAGAGCTGGGGGACTGCCGGCTCCTGATTGTGGCGGTTCCGACCCCCATAGACGATTACCGTATCCCCGATCTGGGCCCTTTGCGGGGAGCCTCCACGACGGCAGGAAGATATTTACAAAAGGGGACCTGCATTGTCTATGAATCCACCGTATATCCGGGGGCCACGGAAGAGGTCTGTATCCCGATCCTGGAGGCGGAATCCGGACTGAAATTCGGGCAGGATTTTACGGTGGGATACTCGCCGGAGCGGATTAACCCGGGTGATAAAGTCTACACCCTTGAAAACATTATGAAGATCGTATCCGGTTCGGATCCCGCGACCTGTGAAATGCTCGCAAGAGTTTACGGTCAGGTCGTGACAGCCGGAATTCACAGGGCCTCTTCCATCAAGGTGGCAGAGGCCGCCAAGGTTATCGAGAACACCCAGAGAGATTTAAACATCGCCCTGATGAACGAGCTTGCCAAGATTTTTGATATCATTGGAATCGATACCCATGAAGTTCTTGAGGCGGCTGGGACTAAATGGAATTTCCTGCCTTTCAAACCCGGACTGGTCGGCGGCCATTGCATCGGTGTTGATCCCTATTACCTGACCTTTAAAGCCGAAGCCCTGGGCTATCATCCGGAAATGATTCTGGCCGGCAGGCGGATCAACGACGGCATGGGCAAACACACTGCCGAGCGGACTGTGAAAATGCTCATCAGGGCCGGCAAACAGGTGCGGGGGGCCCGGGTAGCGATTCTCGGGATCACCTTTAAAGAAGACGTACCTGATTTGCGCAATACCAAGGTGGTGGATATTATCAGCGAGCTTCAAGATTTCGGGGTGGAAGTTCTGGTCAGCGATCCGCTGGCAGACCCGGACGAAGCCCTGAAGTATTACGGGGTAGATCTTCAGCCCCTGAATCAGATCAAGGATCTTGATGCCGTGATTCTGGCCGTTATGCACCGGGTGTACCGGGAACAGGGGCTTCCAGGCATCGCCGGGCGGTGTGCCGACAGCAATGCGCTGGTTATTGATGTCAAGGGATGCTTCAGCCCCGAAGAGGCCCGAAAATTAGGAGTGACCTATTGGCGGTTATGAGCCGACACGCCTGCAACCAAACCTTCTCGATGTGCAATACCTTAACTTTAGGCATTTTAGGCAATTTCAAACTTTAGGCATTTTCATTTTTTGGCTATACCGCGCTGGCACCCCCATCGACCATCATGGTCTGGCCGGTGATAAAATCGGATGCTTCCGAGCACAGAAATAATACGGCCCAGGCCACATCGACAGGTTCGGCAATTCTTGCCAATGGAATTGTTTTAATTATCTGCTCGTAAATTTCGTTGTTTGACCAGAACGGTTCGCTGAATTTGGTTCTGACCATACCGGGAGCGACCGCATTGACCTGGATATTATAGGCGGCCAGTTCCTGGGCGATAACTTTGGTCATCATTTCAATGCCGGCTTTGGCCACCCCATAAATCCCCATAAAAGGTGCGGATCGTCGGCCGGCAAGGGATGAAATACTCACAATTTTCCCCTTTTTGTGTTCCCGCAAAATTTGGCCTGCTTTGCGCGAGCACAAAAAGGTGCCGTTTAAATTACTGTCGATGATTTTGCTCCACAGCCCGGGATCGGCATCGACCAGGCCGGTAACGATGTTCATGCCGACATTGTTTATCAGCCCGTCAAGGCGGCCAAAGGCTTCGAGGGTTTGGCTAAATAAGCGTTCCACATCCTCCGACTGGGCAACATGTGCCGGTACCGCTAACAGGTTGTCACCGGCATTGAGTTTGGCGGCGGTCGCATCCAGACCATCTTGTTTTCTGCCGCAGATGGCAACTTTGGCTTTTTGATCCAAGAGCATCCTGGTGATCTCAAGCCCGATTCCCCGGCTGCCCCCGGTCACCACAAAGACCTTATCCTCCAAATTAAATGACAATTTCCCCATGATTACCTCCCATTGCAGAAGACAGAGGACCGAGAACAGAAGACAGAATTCGGCACAGGCAATCTGTTCTCGGTCCTTTGTTATCTGTCGTCTGTCCTCTGTCATCTGAGGATTTATTCGATATAGAGCTTCTGTCCGGGATAAATCTTACTGCCGGGATACAGTTGGTTTAAATAGAGCAACCGATCCAACGGCATCTGGTGACGCTGGGCGATGAGGAAAGGGCTGTCTCCGGGTCGAACTTCGTAGGTAGCCAAACCGTTTACGGCCGGTGGTTCCTTTTTGCCGGGAAAAATTGCCAGGACCTGCCCTTTGTGCAGGGTGGTGGTAGTCAGATTGTTAAGTTCCTGGATTTTTTTGGTCGTGGTTCCGTATCGTTTGGCGATGGTGAAAAGAGAATCGCCTTTTCTGACGATATGGTTGACGGCCTGCCCGTCACGAGGTTTTTTAACAGTTTGGGGCCTGGTTTTGCATGTAGCCCCGTTGCGGAATTTTTAAACGCTTGCCGGCCACAATATAATTGGAGCGGCGCAGATTGTTGGCCCGCATGATGCTTTTGACACTGGTACGGTATTTCCGGGCAATGACCGAGAGTGTCTCACCGTTGCGCACCCGATGGTAGACATAGGCTCTTTGGGGCGGATGGGATACCGGTATCTGGTCTATTTCCGCCATCAGCATGTCACTGTTGCCGGGTGGAATCCTGAGGCGATAATTATCGCCGGGCAATATTCGATAGCGAAGCTCTGGATTAAGGTCTCTCAAAGCCTTTTCGTCGACTGCCGATTGATTTGGCAACATTTTTTAAGTGAACCTGTTTGTTGATGGTAACGGTTTCATATTCCATGCGGCGGATCGACCGAAACCATATCCAGTCCATAGGTTTCGGGATTGTTCAGGATATGAAGGGTGGCCAGGAATCTGGGAACGTAACGGGCAGTTTCCCGGGGAAGTCGTTCATAAAGATCCCAGAAATTGTCAAGGTAATTGACATTCTGGCTTCTGATAACTCTCAGTACCCTTCCTTCTCCACAATTGTAAGCGGCCAGAACCGTTGACCAGTCCCCAAACATGCGATGCAGTTCTTTGAGATAGTCGATGGCGGCCTGGGTCGATTTTTCCGGATCCATGCGCTCATCGATGAATTTGTTGCGATTAAGGCCGAATTTGTATCCGGTGGAAGGAATAAACTGCCACAACCCAAGGGCGCGTGCATCGGAAAGGGCATTGACCTTGTAAGCCGCTTTCAATTAAAGGCAGCCAGGACAATTCTTCCGGAAGACCGGCGCCTTTAAGGCATTTGACAATTTGATCCCGATAACGGCCGGAGCGCTTGTAAGATTCAATAAAAAAGCGCTTCTCCCGGCCGGTGGTGAAAAGGTTGATTTCAGCTTGAACGTGCCGGTTGATGACGATCGGAATCGCATTGTGGTTTCCGTTGACCACGATATTACGCGAAGCATATATTTCCAGAATGCGTTTTGAAATCATAAAACGCAGATCTTCTTTTTGCTGAATGAGTTTGGGGCGATTCGAGGTATCAACGCTTAAAATCAGGGCATAGGCGCGATCCAGGGCCTCGACCGCATTTTCCAATTCACCCTGCTGCCAATATTCCTGGGATAGCTCACATAACTCGAGGGCCTCATCGAGGTCTGTCTGAATTTTTTGGGTGGAGACGGGATCTAACCCGAGTCGTTGGAATTGGTTCCAAAATTGGACCTGATTTCCCCGTCGTTGTCGACGGCGGCATCAGTTTCCCCGTCCTCGGTTGCCGACAGATCGGATGTGGCCTTGCCCGGCTTTCGATCAGTTGGCCGTTATGAAGGATTTTATCGGTGGATTCATCTGGGAATCGGGGATGGGGCGGTTTCTTTTTGCCGGTCCATTGAAAAATGCGTGCATCCGCTTAACATCAACAGCAGTAAAACCGGTAAAACAAGGTAACGGAGATTCATCAGTTCAATTCCTTAGAGAGTTCTGGCAATCGTATCAACATCTAAACTGGCGGCAATTTTCGATCTACAATAATTCCTATTAAATGATAATACAAATATAACTAAAATTGTCAAGGGTTTATATATCATTTCTATTAACTTTGGATCGGAGGTGAGAATTTGAATTCATAAATTCGTATGATTTAATGCTAAAATTATGCCAAAATATTTTTTGCCCTTTCCATCTGAATTTTAATGCTTATTATGGGTCCTCGCGCAGCCGCTGATTCCTTTCCCCCAGCCGGCCTCAAAATTGATATCGACGAGAATTTTCAAAACTTTAGGGGAATTATCCTAACTGTGGCAGGCGCTTGAGACAACTTTTTGACGGTTGTTGTATATGCCGGAAATTCATTTCCTCAGCAGCCGTGCGGTTTTTTTTTATTTTTTTTGTAAAACCTATTGAATTATAAAGAAATTTATCTTAAGATATGATCGGCTTGAATGAACATCCATATCCAAGGTTAAGTGGACCGATCAAATCTTCCAATTGAGCTTCATTCCAAATAAGGCCTAATTGTTCGGTTGCTGTCCCATCTAACTTTTTATTTCTTATCGGATAAGGCAAGATTAGCGACTTCATTGGACGGTCGACTGATTTTTCTATTGATATCCTGAAAATTGAATACGGTACGTCTATACGTGGTTTTTGGCCGTGATTTGCTGATTTAAATCGGTTTTGATTCTTTTTAATTTTCGAAAACATTAAATTTAGAAAATAGATGATATTAAGCGATTTTATCCTATATTATATTTAATTAGCTATAATTTAGACGATAAACGATTTTTTAATGTTTGATATTTAAGGAATAGATCGTTAAAAAAGTTTGTTTTGAGTATGGGGGGTCTGCTTCTTTTTACATCGATCCGAATTTAAAATAATTTTAAGATGTTAAGTTGTGAGGCCAGCGTAGCTCAGCTGGTAGAGCAACTGATTTGTAATCAGTAGGCCGGGGGTTCGAGTCCCTTCGCTGGCTCCATATTTAAAAAGGTTTTCGATCCGTCCATTCTGTGCGGATCGAATTTATCAATGTAAAAGGGTGGGGTTCCCGAGCGGCCAAAGGGAACAGACTGTAAATCTGTCGGCGAAGCCTACGGAGGTTCGAATCCTCCCCCCACCACCAGCCTGAAGATAAGGCGTATGTAGGAGATTTCGGCAAAAACCTGGGATCGACAGTTACTACATGGCTTCTCGCAAAGTTAGTATAGGTTTTCAGGTAATGTTGTGGCAGGGATAGCGGCCGATTTCCGGTAAGACGCACGGTAAACCATGTCAGGGAGGGGGTCGACCCAAAAAGCTGACAGCATTAACTGGAACACTATAGCATGACCAGGGGAATCTCCATCATCACTTCGGACGTGTCTATATACCGGGAAATGCGCTTAGTTTCGATTAAGCGGGAGTAGCTCAGTTGGTAGAGCTTCAGCCTTCCAAGCTGGATGTCGCGAGTTCGAATCTCGTCTCCCGCTCCAGCAATCTTTTGTAATATTTATTTTCTAACACGGGAATAGCAAAAGGCGGCCATAGAAAAATGCCCACGTAGCTCAGTCGGTAGAGCGCTTCCTTGGTAAGGAAGAGGTTCATCGGTTCGATTCCGATCGTGGGCTCCACCTATAACGAGGTATGCCGCCATTGCGCGGTATATTTGAGCAGTCTTTTGCGACTAAATTTTTCAACATGGAATTTTTAATTATGAAACATTCAAAAACCATGGGAGGACGGTAATATGTCCAAGGCAAAGTTTGAGCGGACCAAGCCGCATGTCAACGTAGGAACAATCGGGCATATTGATCATGGTAAGACGACGTTAACGGCGGCGATCACCAAGCATCTGGGTTTGAAGGGACAGGCTGATTTTGTGCCGTTTGATCAGATCGACAAGGCCCCTGAGGAAAAAGAGCGCGGGATAACGATCGCCACGGCCCACGTGGAGTATCGAGACGGCCAGTCGCCACTATGCGCATGTGGACTGTCCGGGTCATGCGGACTATATCAAGAACATGATCACGGGAGCCGCCCAGATGGACGGAGCGATTTTGGTGGTGGGCGCCGATGACGGACCGATGCCCCAGACGCGCGAGCACATATTGCTGGCCCGTCAGGTGGGTGTGCCGCAGATCGTGGTGTTTTTAAACAAGTGCGACATGGTGGACGACGAGGAACTGATCGAGTTGGTGGAGCTGGAGTTGCGCGAGTTGCTGGACAAGTATGATTTTCCGGGCGATGACACGCCGATTGTTCGCGGCAGTGCGTTAAAGGCTTTGGAGAGCGATGATCCTGATGGTGCGGAGGCCAAGTGCATATTTGAGTTAATGGATGCGATCGACTCATTTATTCCGGAGCCGAAGCGGGATGTTGACAAGCCGTTTTTGATGCCGATCGAGGATGTGTTCAGTATATCGGGCCGCGGGACGGTGGTGACGGGCCGGGTGGAGCGCGGGATCATCCATGTTGGCGACGATGTGGAGATTGTCGGGATCCGCGAGACGTTAAAGACGGTGTGCACGGGAGTGGAGATGTTTCGCAAGCTGTTGGATGAAGGCCAGGCGGGCGATAACATTGGCGTATTGTTGCGCGGCACGAAGCGCGATGAGGTGGAGCGCGGACAGGTGGTGGCGATTCCGGGCACGATCACGCCGCACACGGATTTTAAGGCCGAGGTGTATATCTTGAGCAAAGAGGAAGGCGGTCGTCACACGCCGTTTTTCAGTGGGTATCGGCCGCAGTTTTATTTTCGCACCACGGATGTGACGGGGATATTAACGTTACCCGAAGGGGTAGAGATGGTGATGCCCGGCGACAATGTAACGATACAAGCGCAGTTGATAACGCCGATAGCCATGGAGAAGGAAGTACGATTTGCGGTGCGAGAAGGTGGTCGTACGGTGGGCGCCGGTGTCGTCAGTGATATTATTGAGTAGTGTGCCAATTGGTTGGAAACCAATTGGCAGTTATATGTTATTCGTTATAGGTTAATAGTTAAAAGGATTGGGCTCTATTTTAAGCTTGTTGCAAGGCTAATAAAATTATCAATGGGGCTGATCACTAAACACGAATAACGAATAACCAATAACAATTAACTCCTCATTGAGCGCTTTATGCTCAATGAGGATAGGGGAGTCCTTCAGGTGAGAATCATAGTTACCCTAGCATGCACTGAATGCAAAAGAAGAAACTATACGACGACCAAGAATAAGCGAACTACGCCGGATAAGCTTGAGTTTAACAAGTATTGCAGATTTTGCCGAAAGCACACGCCGCACAAGGAGACCAAGTAGTCGCGTCAAATCTGTTTGTATTTTTGATTCGAATACGGCGGCAACCAAAGGCTAAGCCTATATGGTTCAGCTGATCATTGACAATGCCAATACGATGCGGAGGCCTTTGAAAAATCATTTCGCAAAGGCCCCAACGGATAATGCAGGCCAGTAGCTCTAACGGTAGAGCGTCGGACTCCAAATCCGGGTGTTGGGGGTTCGAATCCCTCCTGGCCTGCCATACTTTAATAGGTGAAGCTCAGATCCTGAATCTTTAAGTTGTCAAAATTTTAGGAGCATAATGGGACGGATACAGCGAAAAAAGTCATCAGCCTCCAAGAAGAAGAAACAGGCGGCAACCGCAAGCCAGGCTGCCGCTGGTGCTGGGGACGCAATAAAGCCTGACATAAAAAAAGTTGCGGTAAGCGACGGTTCCGCCAAAGCGCCTGTTAAAAAGAAAGCTGCGCCACCGAAAAAAAAATCGGTAGCAACCAGCCAGCCGGCAGCCAAGCCCAGGGATAATATTTTTACCAAAGCCGCTCAGTTTTTACGGGAAGTTAAAGTAGAGCTGAAAAAAGTTGCCTGGCCTTCGCGTAAACAAACAATTGGTTCTACTGCAGTTGTCATCGCTCTGGTAATGCTGATTTCTTTGTTTCTGGGTGTTGTTGATTTCGGCATTTCCAGTTTGATCCGAATCGTACTTCAATAGATCGAGGAGAGATATCAGTGGAACTCAAATGGTATATTGTGCATGTATATTCGGGCTTCGAAAATAAGGTGAAAGCAGCCCTGGAAGAGCGAATTGGTCTTTCCGCTCATCCTGATAAATTTGGCGAAGTCCTCGTTCCTACTGAAGAGATAGTTGAACTGGTCAAGGGCAAACGCAAGACATCTTCGAGAAAATTTTATCCCGGCTACATCCTTGTCAGAATGAAGCTCGATGATGAAACCTGGCACGTGGTCAATGACACCGCCAAGGTTACCGGTTTTTTGGGGGGACGCAATAATCCGACTGCCATTTCCGATGAGGAAGCGGATCAAATTTTAAACCGGATGGAAGCCGGCAAATTGAAACCACAGCCGAAGTACTTTTTCGAATCCGGTGATGACATTCGTGTCATCGATGGACCCTTTACGAATTTCAACGGGACGGTGGAGGAAGTCAATCAGGAAAAAGGTAAAATCAAGGTGCTGGTAAGTATTTTTGGCCGATCCACGCCGGTGGAACTCGATTTTGTTCAGGTACAGAAATTATAGATTAGGAGAGATAAAGTAAAAATGGCTAAAAAGGTAATGACGCTCATTAAACTGCAGGTAGTAGCTGGAAAAGCCAATCCCTCCCCGCCCATTGGTCCTGCTCTGGGACAGCACGGGGTTAATATAATGGACTTTTGCAAAGCGTTTAATGCCAGAACGGCTCAGGATGAAGGCATGATTATACCCGTGGTGATCACGGTTTTTCAAGATCGATCCTTCACATTTATCACCAAAACGCCCCCGGCTGCTGTGTTGCTTAAAAAGGCCGCTAAAGTTGCTAAAGGGGCGGGTGATCCCAAGCGGGATCGGGTTGGAAAAGTAACCCGTAAACAGGTCGAAGAGATTGCCAACCAGAAAATGGTCGATCTCAATGCCAACGATTTGGATGCGGCCTGTAAAATTATTGAAGGCACAGCCCGAAGCATGGGGATTGAGGTTGGGTAAAAGGACGGGTTACGGGTTACGAGGTCAGGGTTACGCGTTACGAGATGCGGGTTACGGGTTCTGACGCGCACAGCCTAACCCGCAACGCGCAACTCGGAACACGGATCACGCAACACGAATCGAGTAACACGAAACACGCAACGCGCAACACGATTTAAGGAGATAATAGGAAAAATGCCGAAGCGAGGAAAAAAGTATATTGAATCGCAAAAAACCATAAGCACCGAGTTGTCTAACGGGTTTGACGATGCTGTGAAAATGGCCCTGGAATCATCTTTTGTCAAATTTGACGAGACGGTTGATGTCGCTGTTCGTCTGGGCGTGGATCCCAGGCATGCGGACCAGATGGTGCGTGGAAGTGTCATTTTGCCCAATGGAACCGGAAAAGAGGTCAAAATCCTCGTTTTTGCCAAAGGCGAAAAAGAAAAGGAAGCGCTTGATGCAGGCGCGGACTTTGTTGGAAGTGATGACCTGGTTGAAAAAATCAAGGGTGGGTGGTTTGGTTTTGACAAGGCGATTGCCACACCCGATATGATGGGTACTGTCGGGAAAATTGGAAAACTGCTGGGGCCTCGAGGGTTGATGCCCAATGCCAAAACCGGAACCGTTACCTTTGAGGTAGCCAGGGCGGTTGATGAACTTAAGGCCGGCAAGATTGATTTCAGGGTTGAGAAAGCCGGCATTGTCCATGCCCCCATGGGTAAAGTTTCTTTTGGAGTTGAAAAAATCATCCAGAATATTACTGCATTTTTAGAAACCATCTTGCGTCTCAAACCGGCTTCGAGCAAGGGAACTTATCTGAGAGGGATCTCTTTGTCCACGACAATGGGACCTGGGATCAAAATTGATACCACGGCTGTAAAGGATTTGGTCAAATAGCCTGGTGCCTTCGGCTGCTCTGACCTTTGAATCCGCCGGTTGACTCATCATGAGATGAACCCATCACAGGAGACGAATCAATTCACTGCAGGCTTCGGGATCTGAATACTCGCAGTAACAGCCATAATGGCTTGTTGTGTAAAGAATCCAACAGAAAATCATTCTGTCAAAGACCGTAGGTTCACAAAAAGGCTAACCGCGATTGTGTTTAATCGGCATTGCCGGCCTACCGAGGCAGATATGTGATTGTGCTTTGAAAGACCTGATATGTTAAGGTCGCAATCGCAAATCAAGCTTTGCCAGTTTTCTCCGGTATTTTGTCAGATCAGGAAAGGAGGTGACGTAAAAAATTGAGGATAAAAGAAAAGCAACAAATTGCTGAAGATTTACGTGATCGGTTGTCAAAATCCGCCATCATCGTTTTAACCGATTACAAGGGACTGGATGTTGCCGCGATGAATGATTTGCGGCGCAGGCTCAGGGCGGAGGAGATTGAATATCAAGTCGTCAAAAACACCCTTCTCATCCGGGCGGCGGAAGACAACGATATCGCTTTAATTAAGGACTATTTTAAGGGACCCAGCGCCATTGCGCTCAGCTACGAAGACCCGGTTGCACCGGCGAAAGTTTTATCTCAGTTTGCTAAGGAAAATAAAAAACTTGAAATTAAAGTCGGCGTTATGAACGGCCAGGTGCTCGACGCGAATGCCATCAAAGCACTTGCGACGCTGCCGTCCCGGGAAGTATTGCTGGGTCAGCTTCTTTCAGCGTTGAACGCAATACCGACATCTTTTGTCAGGACCCTTGCTGAAGTTCCCAGAAGCTTTGTAAGTGTGTTGGCGGCGATCAGGGATCAAAAGGAAGCCGCCTGAGTTGCACCCCAATTGAGTTAAACACCAATTGGTCAATACGTTTATCGACAGCAAAAAAATAAAAATTACTGGAGGAAAAAAATGGCGAACGCAGATATTACCAAAGAAGACGTTATTGAATTTATCGCAAACATGTCGGTTCTGGACTTGTCCGAACTGATAAAGGAAATGGAAGAAAAATTTGGTGTTTCAGCCGCTGCACCGGTGGCCATGATGGCGGCCGGTCCCGGGGCGGCCAGCGGCGGAGCCGAGGAGGCCGAAGAACAAACTGAATTTGACGTTATCCTGACAGCTCACGGCGACAAGAAAATCCAGGTCATTAAAGAAGTCCGGGCAATTACCGGATTGGGTCTAAAAGATGCCAAGGAACTCGTTGACGGTGCTCCCAAACCCGTTAAAGAGGGTGTAGCCAAAGAGGAAGCTGATAAGATCAAGGCCCAGCTGGAAGAGGCCGGAGCCCAAGTCGAAGTTAAGTAACGGTGCTAAATTGAAAACTGGTCTAATCAAAGCGCTGGTTTGCAAGTTATGCTATTTTTGGAGCGTTGGAGTATTGGAGTACTGGAGTAATGGGAAAAAGGTGGATATCATTTTGCACCACTCCAATACTCCACCACTCCATTACTCCACGATCGTAAGTTTATAAAACCAAGTCGGCCGTAGCTAAGTGCCGCAGCAGAGAGCGGACTAAATATTACCAATCATTAACAATGGGAGATGCCATGTCTGATAGGCTTTTGGCAAATAAGCGCATACGGAAGAATTTCGGCAAGATACAAAAGATTGTCGACATCCCGGACCTGATCGGGATGCAGCGAGAATCATTTCAACGGTTTTTGCAGATGGACATCCCGCCCGAAAAACGCCGAGAAATCGGTTTGCAGGCTGTTTTCAAATCCGTCTTTCCGATCAAAGATTTCACCGGGAGCGCATCCCTTGAGTTTGTTTCCTACCGTTTTGGTGAGGTTAAACACAGTATCGAAGAATGCATCCACAGGGGGATGACCTATGAGATACCTGTTCGTATCACCGCCAGATTGGTGGTCTATGATATTGATATTGATACCGGTGTTTCCAATATACGGGATATAAAAGAACAGGAGATTTATTTCGGTACCATTCCCCTGATGACGGAAAAGGGAACCTTTATCATCAACGGGACCGAACGCGTGGTGGTCAGCCAGTTGCATCGTTCATCGGGTGTGTTCTTCGACCACGACAAGGGTAAATCCCACTCCAGCGGAAAGATCATTTACAGTTCACGCATTATCCCGGTGCGCGGTTCCTGGATCGATATGGAAATCGATCCCAAAGACATCGTTTACATCCGCATTGACCGGCGACGGAAATTTCCCATCACCATCCTTTTCAAGGCGTTTGGTTACACGGTTGAAGATCTTCTGTCCTATTTTTATAAATCAGAAAAAATCATCGTACGCAGCAAACGGTACTTCAAGGAGTTCAATGCGGATTTCTTAAGGGGGCAGCGAGCCAGCAAGGATGTCAAGGATCCTGAAACCGGTGATGTTCTTGTGAAAAAAGGCCGTGTTTTTGCCCAACGGGCCATCAAACGCCTGAAAGCAGCGAAAGCAGATATGATTTCGATCCACGCGGACGAAATCCTTGAGAGGGCCTTTGCCGTCAGTATTGCGGATCCCGAGAGCGGCGAGGTTCTTGTTAAAGCCAATGACACCGTTGATGAGGAAAACCTGGCCAAGCTTGGCGAGGCCGGTATCAATGAATTTGAGTTGCTCTTTATCGATGGGGTCACTGCAGGTCATTCAATCCGCAAAACCCTTCAGGTTGACAAAGTCGAGGGCAAGGAAGAAGCCTTAATTGAAATTTACCGCCGCCTCAGGCCCGGCAATCCGGCAACCCCTGAAGTGGCTCAGGATTTCATCGATAACCTGTTTTTCAAGTCTACCTACTATGATCTTTCCGGTGTGGGGCGATTGAAAATAAACCAGCGGCTGGGTATCAGCAGTGAGATAACTTTAAATATTCTCCGCAAAGAGGATATTTTGCTGACCTCCAAGGCGCTGATTGAGCTGAGAGATACCCAGGGAGTCGTTGATGATATTGACCACCTTGGAAATCGTCGCGTGCGCGCTGTGGGCGAGCTTCTCGAAAACCAGTATCGTATCGGACTGGTTCGCATGGAGCGTGCCATCAAAGAGCGCATGAGCCTGCAGGAAGTGGATGCGCTTATGCCCCATGACCTGGTGAATCCGAAGCCGGTTTCGGCGGTCGTCAAAGAATTTTTTGGAACCAGCCAGTTGTCGCAATTTATGGATCAGACCAACCCCCTTTCAGAAACGACCCATAAAAGGCGACTGAGTGCACTGGGTCCAGGTGGACTCACCCGGGAACGAGCCGGTTTTGAGGTTCGGGATGTTCATCCATCGCATTACGGACGAATCTGTCCGATTGAGACCCCGGAAGGCCCCAATATCGGCCTGATTGTATCGTTGAGCACCTATGCCCGTGTAAACGATTACGGTTTTATTGAAACCCCCTACCGGGCGGTTGAAAAGGCCACGGTCTCGCACGAGGTTAAATTTTTGGACGCTTTTGAAGAAAAGGAGCAGCCGATTGCCCAGGCCAACGCGCTGGTAAATGAAAAAGGTAAATATGTCAATCCCCTGGTAACCTCGAGAGTTGCCGGTGAGTTTACGATGGTCAAACGTGAAGAAATCGAGCTGATGGATATATCCCCAAATCAGCTGGTAAGTGTTTCGGCCTCTTTGATTCCCTTTCTTGAAAATGATGACGCCAACCGCGCGTTGATGGGTTCAAACATGCAGCGTCAAGCGGTGCCGCTGTTGATGAACCAGGCGCCTTTGGTTGGTACGGGCATCGAAGAAGTGGTGGCCAAAGACTCCGGCGTGGCTAAAGTGGCCCAACGTGACGGGGTGGTGGTGGATGTTGACGCCAGTCGCATCGTTCTCAAACACGATCCTTCTGATGATCCCAATGAAAAAGATGTATCCATTTATAGCCTTTTGAAATTTATCCGGTCCAACCAGAATACCTGCTTTAACCACCGTCCGATTGTCAAAAAAGGACAACGGGTAACCGCCGGGCAGATTATCGCCGATGGGCCAGCCACCGAACAGGGGGAACTGGCGCTTGGCAAGAATGTAACCGCGGCCTTTATGCCTTGGGGCGGTTACAATTTTGAGGATTCGATTCTGGTTAGCGAAAGACTCGTCCGGGACGGTGTCTATACTTCGGTGCATATCGAAGAATTTGAAGTAGTTGCCAGGGACACCAAACTTGGCAAGGAGGAGATCACCAGGGATATTCCCAATGTTGGAGAGGAAGCCCTAAAGGATCTGGATGAAAGCGGGATTATTCGCCTGGGTGCGGAAGTCAAACCGGGAGATATTCTGGTCGGCAAAATTACGCCCAAGGGGGAAACCCAGCTTTCTCCGGAAGAAAAACTTCTGCGTGCTATATTCGGGGAAAAAGCCGGTGATGTTAAAGATACATCTCTGCGAGTGCCTCCGGGGGTGCAGGGTATTGTCATCGATGCCAAAGTCTTCTCCAGAAGGGGTATTGAAAAAGACGACCGTGCGCGTCTGATTGAAGATGAGGAGATCGCAACCCTGGAAAACGATCGTGACGATGAGCTTAAGGTAGTGGCCGATGTCGTCAGATCCCAGCTTGAAGAGTTGCTGGTTGGTAAAAAAGTTTATGCGGCTTTAAAAAAAGGCAAAAAAGTTCTCATCGCCAATGCTGCCAAAATCGATGCCCCAACCCTGGCAAAGATACCGATCGTACAACTTGAAGGTATCGTTTTAAAGGACCCCAAAATAACCCAGCAGGTGCATGAGATCCTTGAACGTTATCGGGACCAGTGTGAACTGTGCCGGCTGGCCTTTGAACAGCAGCTGGGACGTTACGAAAAAGGTGATGACCTGCCGCCCGGTGTCATCAAAATGGTCAAAGTCTATGTGGCGGTAAAGCGTAAACTTTCCGTGGGCGATAAAATGGCCGGTCGTCATGGCAATAAGGGCGTCGTTTCAAGGGTTCTTCCCATTGAGGATTTGCCTTATTTCGAAGACGGCCAGGCGGTCGATATGGTCTTAAATCCGCTAGGCGTGCCTTCACGTATGAACGTCGGCCAGATCCTGGAAATCCATCTGGGGCGGGCGGCCAAGGGCCTGGGTGACCAACTGAACCTGCTGATTGCCGAGCAGAAAACCAAAGACTTGAGGGAAAAACTGAAGAAAATATTCGCGGATCCGGCGGAGCAGAAGAATATCAGCGCAATGAAAGATGACGAATTGATCCATTTTGCAGCTTATTACAAGAGCGGTGTCCACATGGCAACGCCGGTTTTTGACGGCGCCAAAGAGGATGAAATAAAAGAGCTGCTTCAAGAGGCCGGTTTGGACACCAGCGGGCAGACCACCCTTTATGACGGTCGTACCGGAAACCCCTTCGACGAGAAGATTACCGTCGGAACGATGTACGTGATGAAACTGCATCATTTGGTTGACGATAAAATTCATGCCCGTTCCATTGGGCCCTATTCGCTGGTGACCCAACAGCCCCTGGGCGGTAAGGCCCAATTCGGCGGACAACGATTAGGGGAAATGGAGGTTTGGGCCATGGAAGCCTATGGTGCGGCCTTTGCCCTGCAGGAATTTTTAACCGTCAAATCAGATGATATGGCCGGCCGGACCCGCATGTATGAGAAAATCGTCAAGGGTCAAAATGTGTTGGAGCCTGGAATTCCAGAGTCTTTCAGAGTTATGACCAAAGAATTGCAGGCCCTGGGCCTCGATATTGCCCTGCTGGAAGGGACTGAATAGGCGTGATTAATTCGAAAAAACTGAATTAATCACGTGTTTAGTGTTTGGTATTTTGTATTTTGTTGCTCTAAATTCTTTTCAGCTGCTTTACCACCAAACACTAAACACTAAATAACAACCAAACCCTAAATAGGAATAAACCATGGAAACTCTTTATGATTTCTTTGCTAAACCAACGGATCCTAAACGGTATAGTGCTATTAAAATTGCGCTGGCATCGCCAGAACAAATTCGGAAATGGTCCCATGGAGAGATTAAAAAACCGGAAACCATAAATTACCGTACGTTTAAACCGGAACGTGATGGACTTTTCTGTGCAAAGATTTTTGGGCCCACCAAAGACTATGAGTGTAACTGTGGTAAATACAAACGCATGAAGCACCGCGGCGTTATCTGTGAGAAATGCGGCGTTGAGGTCATTCAATCCAAGGTGCGCAGAGAGCGCATGGCCCACATCGAGCTGGCCACGCCGGTTTCGCACATTTGGTTTTTGAAAAGCCTGCCCAGCAAGATCGGCAATTTGCTTGATCTGACGCTAAAAAACATGGAAAAAGTACTTTATTTTGACAGCTATATCGTGCTGGACCCCAAGGACACGCCCCTGACCAAGGGGCAGTTGCTGTCCGATGATAAATACATGGAGGCCCTGGAAACCTACGGCTCGAAATTCGAGGCCGGGATCGGTGCTGAGGCTGTTAAGGTTTTGTTGGAAGACATAAACCTTGATGAGTTGTATGACGAGCTTCGCACCGATATTCGTGAAACGGGATCAGTCGCCAAACGGCAAAAACTGGCCAAGCGGCTTAAGATTGTCGATGCTTTCAAAAAATCCGGCGTTGATCCGGTCTGGATGATCATGGATGTGATACCGGTTCTGCCGCCGGATCTTCGTCCCCTGGTGCCGCTCGAAGGCGGACGCTTTGCCACATCTGATCTGAATGATCTCTACCGGCGGGTCATCAACCGGAACAACCGTTTAAAAAGGCTGATCGATTTAAAAGCGCCGGATATTATCGTGCGCAATGAAAAGCGCATGCTGCAGGAGTCAGTGGATGTCCTGTTTGACAACGGTCGCCACGGTCGCGTCATTACCGGAACCAACAAACGACCCCTGAAATCCCTCAGCGATACCCTCAAGGGCAAGCAGGGACGATTTCGCCAGAACCTGCTGGGAAAACGGGTTGATTATTCCGGTCGTACCGTTATTACCGTGGGGCCGGACCTGCGGCTTCATCAGTGCGGCTTGCCGAAAAAAATGGCGCTCGAGTTGTTCAAACCGTTTGTTTATTACCGACTCGAACAAGAGGGCCTGGTATCCACAGTCAAAAGTGCCAAGAAAATGGTGGAGCGTGAAGTCCCTGAAGTCTGGGACACCCTGGACGAAGTCGTAAAAGAATATCCGGTTCTTCTGAACCGTGCTCCGACCCTGCACCGGCTGGGAATTCAGGCCTTTGAACCGATTCTCATCGAGGGCAAGGCCCTGCAGCTGCATCCCCTTGTCTGCACGGCATTCAATGCCGATTTTGACGGTGACCAGATGGCGGTGCATGTACCGCTGTCGGTGGAAGCTCAAATCGAAGCGCGGGTGCTGATGCTGTCCAGCAATAACATCCTGTCGCCGGCCAACGGCAGCCCCATCATCGTTCCGAGTCAGGATATCGTGCTGGGCATTTACTACATGACCCGTGCCATTCCCGGCAGTAAGGGGGCGGGACAGATTTTTGCAAATCCCGAGGAGGTTCGAATCGCATACGATTCAGGTGCGGTTGATCTGCATGCCAGCATCACCATGCGCATGCAGGGCAAACGTCATGAAACAACCGTCGGCCGGGTGTTGCTGTGGGAAATTATACCCAAGGTTGACATCATGCAGATGCGCCACATCCGGGTATCCGCTGAAGAAGAGGCTCAACAGGTTATGGATCGTCTCGACGCGCACGAGGCTTTCCTGGATCTGGTACATGAATGCTCCGAGGCCGATGACAAAGAAAATGACGGCCTGATCGGTCAGCTCACCTTTAACGAATTCAAGGGTGTTTTTGGTTGTTCGGATGCCGAGGTCGACACCCTTTATTCGCTTAACCCCGGAGAGCACAGCAAAAATGTTCTTTCTGCCGATGGAAGCTATCATCTCTTCGAGGTATTGGAGAAACAACCGGCGATACCGTTTGATATCGTCAATCATGTCATGAACAAAAAAACCCTGCGTGAGCTGGTAGACTACGTCTACCGGAACCTGGGCCCCAAAGCCACGGTTATTTTGTCGGACCGTTTAAAAGACCTGGGTTATAAATATTCAACCCAGGGCGGGTTGTCCATATCCATTGACGCTATGATCACCCCGGAAAGCAAGGGGGCCATTCTGAAAAAAGCTGAAAAGCAGGTGGTCGAAATTGGCCGGCAGTACACCGAGGGGCTCATTACCCAGGGAGAGAAGTACAACAAGGTGGTCGACATCTGGGCCAAAGCCACCGATGATGTCGCCAACGAAATGATGGAAGCCATGAAACTTGCCCCGACAGCAAACACAAAGGGCAAACCGGTAAAGGATGAGAAAGGTAACGTAGTAGTTGAAGAAAGCTTTAATCCTATTTACATGATGGCCGATTCCGGCGCCCGGGGAAGTAAGGACCAGATGCGTCAGCTGGCTGGCATGCGCGGGCTGATGGCCAAGCCCTCCGGAGAGATCATCGAAACACCCATTGTTGCCAATTTCCGCGAAGGGCTGTCCGTGTTGCAGTACTTTATTTCGACCCACGGGGCTCGCAAGGGATTGGCCGACACTGCCCTGAAGACAGCCAACTCGGGCTATCTGACCCGGCGTTTGGCGGATGTCGCCCAGGACTGTGTGGTGCTCGAAGATGATTGCGGCACCATGATGGGGGTTGACGTCGAGCCCCTGATGGAGGGTGGTGAAATTATTCAGCGCCTGGGTGAACGGGTACTGGGGCGTGTGGCTGTCGAAGATATTGTCGATCCTTTCACCGAAGAGATTATCTGCCACAGTGGGCAGGAAATCGACGAACAGGTGGTGGACCAAATTGAAGAGACCGGCCTGACCAATCTCAGGATCCGTTCGGTTTTGACCTGCAGGGCAAGAAGCGGCGTGTGCGCCAAGTGCTACGGTCGGGATTTGTCACACGGCCGGCGGGTGGAAAAGGGACAGGCCGTCGGAATTCTTGCCGCCCAGTCCATCGGTGAGCCAGGTACCCAGCTGACCATGAGAACTTTTCACATTGGCGGTACTGCCAGTCGGCGGGTCGAACAGGCCGACATTCGGGCCAGAGTCAACGGCAACATTAAATTCGTGGATTTGACGGTGGCCAAAAATTCCGAGAAGCAATTTGTCGTCATGAACCGGCGCGGCGGAAAATTTACCATTTTAAGTGAAGGCGGACGCGAACTGGAAAGCTTTCCGGTGATTTATGGCGCTCACCTGCATGTTAAGGACAATCAGAAAGTCAAAGCCGGCGATCTGCTGGCGACCTGGGACCCGTTTACCACACCGATTCTGTCGGAAGTAGGCGGTAGCGTTAAATTTGGCGATATCGCTGTCGGCAAGACAATGCAGGAGAAAGTGGACCCCGTCACCGGCAAATCCAGCCACACGATTATCGAATCGAAAAGTGCCGAAGAGCGTCCCAGAATTTCCATCAAAGACAAGGACGGCAAGACGGCCAAACTTCCGGGTTCCACCGGTGTGGCCCGCTATATCCTTCCGATCAATGCAATTTTGCTGGTTGAAGAAGGGCATACCGTCAAAGCCGGTGACGTGGTAGCCAAATTGCCGCGGGCCACCACCAAGACCAAGGACATTACCGGCGGTCTGCCGCGGGTGGCGGAACTGTTTGAAGTTCGCAAACCCAAGGAGATTGCGGTTCTCAGCCAGATTGACGGCTATGTTTCGATTGCCAAAAGCACCAAGAAAGGCAAACAGAAAGTGACGGTAACGCCGGTTGATGTCGGTGAAAAGAAGGAATATCTCATCCCCCGGGGCAAACATATCAATGTCTATGAAGGTGATTATATCAGAGCCGGTGAGCCCCTTATCGGCGGTTCCGCAATACCCCAGGATATTCTCAGCATCAAGGGGGAAGTTGCCCTGGCACGTTACCTGGTCGATGAGGTTCAGGAAGTCTATCGTTTGCAGGGCGTAAGGATTAACGACAAGCACATTGAGGTAATCGTACGTCAGATGATGCGGCGCGTCAAAGTCATCACTGTGGGTGATACGAATTTTATCATGGAAGAGCAGGTCGATAAAATCAAATTCGAAGAAGCCAATCGCGCGGTTGTCGAAGGCGGCGGTCAGCCGGCGGTGGCTGAATCCCTGATTCTCGGGATAACCAAAGCATCCTTGAGTACCGACAGTTTTATTTCCGCAGCCTCCTTTCAGGAGACGACCAAAGTGCTCACCGATGCGAGCATTGCCGGATCCGTCGATGGGCTCCGGGGTTTGAAGGAAAATGTAATCATGGGCCGCTTGATTCCGGCCGGAACCGGCATGGCGGCCTATAATGAAATTGACGTTGAGGTTCCCCAATCGACCTGATGAATGATGCCCGGCGGAGGCACCGATATATGTGATATTTCCCACGAATGGCGGCAGCGGAATGGCCGCACCGGTCAGAAACACTAAAAAAACATTAAATAACAATAAAATGCTTGACATTATTACGGTTCATGTATACATATCAACATTTTGCTACACGCATGAATTTTTGACCGTATAGACTCGGAAAATGAGGAGAATATGCCGACAATTAATCAATTAATTCGAAAAGGCCGGAAGCGGATAAAATCCAAATCCAATACCCCGGCTCTCAAGGGGGCACCCCAGAAAAGGGGGGTTTGTACCCGTGTGTATACATCAACTCCCAAGAAGCCGAATTCTGCCTTGCGGAAAGTCGCCCGTGTGCGGCTGACGACCGGTATCGAAGTGACGGCCTATATCCCCGGCATCGGGCACAACCTTCAGGAGCATTCGGTGGTGCTGGTTCGGGGCGGCCGGGTCAAGGACCTGCCGGGTGTGAGGTATCATATTGTCCGGGGAACACTGGACACTTTAGGCGTTGAAGACCGCAAACAGGGGCGCTCCAAATACGGCGCCAAACGGCCCAAATAGAAGAATGACGAATGACGAATTAAAGAAATTCTGTCGTTCATAATATAAATATTGAATAGCAAATAACTGATTACAGACAGTGGTGCATGTATGCCAAGACGAAGAGAAGTACCAGAACGGCCGGTAATTTCTGATCCGAAATACGACAGCAAACTGGTCTCAAAATTCATAAATTGCGTTATGCGAGACGGTAAAAAAAGTACCGCCGAGGCTATTTTCTATAATGCTTTTGGCATCATGGAAGAAAAGGCCAAAGAGCCACCGCTGAAGCTTTTTGAAAAAGCGGTTGAAAACGTGCGTCCGATGATTGAAGTAAAATCCAGACGGGTCGGTGGGTCAACCTACCAGGTTCCCACTGAAATCCGCCCTTCACGGCGAACCGCACTGGGTATCCGGTGGATCATCGGGTACGCGCGCCAGAGACCCGAAAAGGGCATGGCCAATAAACTTGCAGCGGAGCTGCTGGATGCCGCCAACAACCGCGGTGCATCGGTTAAGAAAAGGGAAGATACCCATAAAATGGCGGAGGCCAACAAAGCGTTTGCCCACTTCCGCTGGTAGGGCGGGTTTAAATATCAAGCGATTACTTTTATAGGGCATATATTTCAATTAGATGCCCTATGTATTTCTCAAAGGGGAGGACGGTAATATGGCGAAGGCAAAATTTGAGCGGACCAAGCCGCATGTCAACGTAGGAACAATCGGGCATATTGATCATGGTAAGACGACGTTAACGGCGGCGATCACCAAGCATCTGGGTTTGAAGGGACAGGCTGATTTTGTACCGTTTGATCAGATCGACAAGGCCCCTGAGGAAAAAGAGCGCGGGATAACGATCGCCACGGCCCACGTGGAGTATGAGACGGCCGATCGCCACTATGCGCATGTGGACTGTCCGGGTCATGCGGACTATATCAAGAACATGATCACGGGAGCCGCCCAGATGGACGGAGCGATTTTGGTGGTGGGCGCCGATGACGGACCGATGCCCCAGACGCGCGAGCACATATTGCTGGCCCGTCAGGTGGGTGTGCCGCAGATCGTGGTGTTTTTAAACAAGTGCGACATGGTTGACGACGAGGAGCTGATTGAGTTGGTGGAGTTGGAGTTGCGCGAGTTGCTGGACAAGTATGATTTTCCGGGCGACGACACGCCGATTGTTCGCGGCAGTGCGTTAAAGGCTTTGGAGAGCGATGATCCTGATGGTGCTGAGGCCAAGTGCATATTTGAGTTAATGGATGCGATCGACTCATTTATTCCGGAGCCGAAGCGGGATATTGACAAGCCGTTTTTGATGCCGATCGAGGATGTGTTCAGCATATCGGGCCGCGGGACGGTGGTGACGGGCCGGGTGGAGCGCGGGATCGTCCATGTGGGCGACGATGTGGAGATCGTGGGGATCCGCGAGACGTTAAAGACGGTGTGCACGGGAGTGGAGATGTTTCGCAAGCTGTTGGATGAAGGCCAGGCGGGCGATAACATCGGTGTATTGTTGCGCGGCACGAAGCGCGATGAGGTAGAGCGCGGTCAGGTGGTGGCGATACCGGGCACGATCACGCCGCACACGAAGTTTAAGGCCGAGGTATATATATTGAGCAAAGAGGAAGGCGGTCGTCACACGCCGTTTTTCAGTGGATATCGGCCGCAGTTTTATTTTCGCACCACGGATGTGACGGGGATATTGAACGTTACCCGAAGGCGTAGAGATGGTGATGCCCGGCGACAATGTAACGATAGAGGCGCAGTTGATAACGCCGATAGCCATGGAGAAGGAAGTGCGATTTGCGGTGCGAGAAGGTGGTCGTACGGTGGGCGCCGGTGTCGTCAGTGATATTATCGAATAAAATGAAAGACTGAAACTAATGATAACGAATACCAAGATAAGGATCCGGCTTAAGGCCTACGATCACAAGTTACTGGATCAATCAGCATCAGATATTGTTGATACGGCGGCAAAAACGGGTGCCAAAGTCGTAGGGCCGATACCCTTGCCGACCCGTATTAACAAGTATTGTGTTTTGCGTTCCCCTCACATTGATAAAAAATCTCGTGAACAATTCGAAATGCGGACACACAAACGGCTGCTCGACATCCTTGAGCCCACCCAGCAAACTGTGGATGCTCTGATGAAACTTGATCTATCACCAGGTGTCGATGTGGAAATAAAGCTGTAGCTTGCCATCCTCTTTGAAGGATTTGGAAAGTAAAGGCCCGGGGGTAAAAACTGATTCCAAATCTTTTAATTCTTGGTTCCAGTCACCATTAAATATTTATGCCCTGTCTGCGGCAGAGGCAATGAAATCATAACAATGCTGTGTAAAAGGGATACGTTGGGCTATGAGTAGAGGACTGTTAGGAAAAAAATTAGGAATGACCGGATTTTTTACTCCCGAGGGACGCTATTTGCCGGCAACTGTTATCGAAGCCGGCCCCTGCGTTGTGACCCAGATAAAGACCAAGGCCACCGACGGATACGATGCCTTGCAGCTGGGGTTTGGTGAAAAGCGGAAATCCCGGGTCAACAAACCGTTGCAGGGTCATTTTAAAAAAAGCGGGGAGCAATGCTTCCGATATGTGAGAGAATTTACCGTTGATGATCCGGCGGCATACAATCTCGGTCAGGAAATTACGGTCGATATGTTCAAAGTGGGCGATCGCGTCGATGTTGTCGGTACGACCAAAGGCCGTGGCTTTGCGGGTGTTATCAAACGCTATGGGTTTCACCGCGGACCCATGACCCACGGCAGCAGAAATGTCCGCCGACCGGGTTCCATCGGTTGCAGTGCCTGGCCTGCCAAAGTTATCAAAGGGAAAAAAATGCCGGGTCAATACGGCAATGACCGTAAAACGATTCGCAATCTGGAGATCGTTGATATCCGCCCGGAAGATAATGTGATTCTGGTAAAAGGTGCGGTGCCGGGGGCCGAGTCCGGCCTGATGGCTGTCAATAAGCCTAAATTCAAACAAGAATAGATGATCCTGCAACAACAGGATCCAAGATAATGGATGAGGAAGCGTATGTCGGTCCTAGATGTCCAAAATGTAAAAGGCAAACAAATCTCGCAGGTCGAACTTGCAGATGACGTATTCAGCGTGCCTGTCAAGCCCAGTGTTTTGCATGAAGTTGTGACGATGCAGTTGGCCAACCGCCGGGCGGGTACCGCCGCGGTCAAACACCGCAGCGATATTACAGGCAGCAGAAGAAAACTGTATCGCCAGAAAGGCACAGGCCGAGCACGTCGTGGCGATATCAAATCACCGTTACTGCGAGGCGGTGGCGTTGTTTTCGGACCCGACGGGAGAAATTATAAATATCAGGTTCCCAAAAAGGTCAAAAAACTGGCCCTGAAGATGGCGCTGAGCAGCAAATTGAATGAGAAAGAACTGGTGGTTTTGGACCGGTTTGAGCTCGAAGAAATTAAGACCAAAGAGTTTGTCGGCGTACTGGATGCCCTTAAACTCAAATCTGCCCTGATCGTCACCGATGAAAAGAACGAAAATTTGGAACTGTCATCCAGAAACGTCCGCGGTGTAAAAGTGCTCAGACGCGAAGGCCTGAACGTTTATGACATTCTTAAATACCGAACGTTGGTATTGCTGGAACCTGCGGTAAAGAATATTGAGGGGAGGCTGCAAGCATGATTTCCCATGAGATTATCATACGACCCCTGATCACTGAAAAGACCAGTATTCAGAAGGAACTGAACAATCAACTGTCTTTCGAGGTAGACCGACGGGCCAATCGAATCGAAATAAAACAGGCGATTGAATCTATTTTCAATGTCCGTGTCGCGGCTGTCAAAACGATGCAAGTAACGGGTAAAATCAAACAGCGAGGGCGGATCACCGGCAAACGCCGTGATTGGAAAAAGGCGATAGTGAAGCTGATGCCCGGTGAGCGGATAGATTTTTTTGAAGGTGTATAGGAGCATATCATGGCTATAAGAAGGGTAAAACCGACATCTCCGGGGCGTCGCTTCCAAGCTTACTCCTCTTTTGAAGAGATTACGACGACCCAACCGGAAAAAGGGCTGCTGAAAGCCCTTAAAAAGTCGGGCGGGCGCAATGCCAAAGGGCGTATTACCTGCAGACATCGCGGTGGCGGCCATAAACGGCATTACCGCATAATTGACTTTAAGCGCGATAAAATAGGGATTCCTGCCAAAGTGGCTTCAATCGAATATGACCCGAATCGATCGCACCCGCATTGCGTTGCTGCACTATGTTGACGGCGAAAAACGGTATATTCTGGCACCACTGAATCTTAAGGTGAATGATATGGTGGAGTCCGGACCCAATGCCGATATTAAACCGGGCAATACTTTGCCGCTGAGCAATATTCCACTGGGCACCCAAATTCACAACCTTGAACTGCGCGCCGGCAAAGGCGGCCAAATTGTCAGAAGCGCCGGCACCTATGCTCAACTGATGGCAAAAGAAGATCGATATGCTTTGATCAAACTACCGTCGGGCGAGGTCCGGATGGTTTTGATGAACTGCAAGGCTACCATCGGTCAGCTGGGCAATGTCACCCATGAGAATATTGACCTGGGTAAAGCCGGCCGCAAAAGATGGAAAGGGCGGCGGCCCAAGGTCAGGGGTGTTGCCATGAATCCGGTTGACCATCCCATGGGGGGCGGCGAAGGGCGGTCCTCCGGCGGGCGTCATCCCTGCAGTCCCTGGGGCGTGCCCTCCAAAGGGTATAAGACACGCAAGAATAAGAGCAGCGATCGTCTGATCGTAAAAAAACGCAGTAAGAAGTAGTCAACAGACAAATAACGATTAACCATAACATAACTAAACCGTGAGGTTTTTGTATGCCACGATCGCTAAAAAAAGGTCCGTACATTGAACAAAAGCTTATGAGCAAGGTGCTGGTTGCCCAAGAAACCCGCAGCGGCAGGGTCATCAAGACATGGTCAAGACGTTCGACCATAATACCGGAAATGGTTGGCATTACATTGGCCGTACACAATGGTCGCAAATTCATTCCGGTGTTTGTTTCTGAAAATATGGTGGGCCACAAATTGGGGGAGTTTTCCCCGACCCGCACCTTTTACGGACATGCCGGAGACAAGAAGTCTAAGTTAAAGAGATAATCTGGGACTATTGGTTTTAGGTTTCAGAAATTCAAGGATTTTGGAATTAAGGGATTCAGGAATTGAGAAATTTTTGTATCGGTTAATTTAGTCGACTGAGAGTAAAAAATTCCTAAATTCCTAAATTCACAATTCCTCAATTAGTGGAATTCTGACACCTTACACCTGAACACTTAATTATAAAGGGTTAGAACAATGGAGGTTAGAGCCGTATCAAAATATGTTCGCATTTCACCTCAAAAAGTGCGCAGGGTGGTGGGTGACATCAAGGGTATACCCGTGGAGAGCGGGTTGCAGAAGCTCAAGTTTATGCCCCAGAAAGCTGCGAACATTCTGGAAAAGATTATCCGTTCCGCCGTCGCCAATGCGGATGCCAATGCGGATATTGATATCGATATGCTTGTTATTCGAAACATCACCGCCGACCAGGGGCCGACCCTAAAGCGCTGGAAAGCAAGAGCCAGGGGACGGGGGACGCGCATATTAAAAAGAACCAGTCACATTACCGTTATTTTAGCTGAAGAGACTTCGGCTTAACAAAGGAGGTAAAGCTTGGGCCAGAAAGTAAATCCAATAGGAATAAGATTGGGAATTGTAAAAACCTGGGAATCCCGGTGGTTCGGTGGAAAAAACTATGCCCAATATATTCTGGAAGACCATAAGCTGCGTACATATATTAAAAAGAAGCTCTACCATGCGGGTGTGTCCCGGATTGAAATCGAGCGATCTTCCCGGCGGGTGCGGTTGCGCATATTTACCTCCAGACCGGGAATTGTGATTGGTAAAAAGGGTGCTGAAATATCGCAGCTGAAAAAAGAACTTGAAAAAATGACCGCCCATGAAATTTTCATTGATATTCAGGAGGTCAGAAAACCGGAAGTAGAGGCCCAGCTGGTTGCCGAGAATGTGGCGCTGCAGATCGTAAGAAGGGTTGCCTTCCGGCGTGCAATGAAACGGGGAGTTTCATCGGCCATGCGGTTTGGCGCCCTGGGTGTCAAAATCATTTGTTCCGGTCGACTGGGAGGTGCTGAAATGGCACGCACCGAATGGTACCGGGAAGGCCGGGTGCCGTTGCATACGCTCCGGGCGGATATTGATTACGGATTTATTGAGGCTCGCACCACCTACGGTATCGTTGGCGTCAAAGTATTTATTTTTAAGGGAGAGATCTTAAAGAAAGATCAAATGGAATTGGAGCCGGCCTAACAATGGCGCAGGGAAATTGGGCGTCATTTAAAATCAGCGGCTTCCTGAATAATTGATAGAACAATGTTGCAGGTTGCGCGTTGCGAGTTGCGGGTTGCGTTGAACGGCGGAATTAAGTAACCCTAACCCGCAACCCGCAACGCGCAACTCGTAACGCGCAACTGGTAACAGGAGTAATATTATGCTTAGCCCTAAAAAAGTAAAATTTCGCAAGGTAGCAAAAAGGCAGGATGAGGGGTATTGCCCGTCGCGGGAGTACACTGAATTTTGGAGAATTCGGACTCCAGGCCACTGAATGCGGCAAGGTAAGCGCCAAGCAAATTGAGGCGGCCCGTATTGCGATGACCCGTCATGTTAAAAGGGGGGGGCGTATCTGGATCCGAATTTTTCCCGACAAACCCTTTACGAAAAAACCTGCTGAAGTCAGGATGGGTAAGGGAAAAGGTGCCCCGGAAGGATGGGAAGCCGTCATACGTCCAGGCAGAATTCTCTATGAAATGCAAGGGGTTACCAGGGAAATGGCCCAAGAGGCTCTGCGACTGGCTGCCCATAAGCTTGCTGTAAAAACGAAATTTGTCGAGAGGAGCGAAGGCATATGAAAACCGGTGAGATTAGAGACTTGAATCTCGGGGAAATGCATCAGAAAGCTTCTGATCTGAAAGAGGAACTGTTTAATCTGCGGTTTCAACATGAAATTGGACAGCTCGAAGATCCGCAGAAAATGAAACAGACGAAGCGAGATATTGCGAGGCTCAAAACCATCATGCGAGAAGTCGCCTTAACCCCTAAGAAAGATAACGAATAGTGACTGCCATGAAACAACGTGGAATAAAAAGACAGATGGTCGGGACAGTTGTCAGCAACCTAGCGGACAAAACAGTCACCGTGCGTGTTGAACGACTGGTAAAACATAAAACGTATCACAAAATTATGCGGAGACGTAACAAGTTCGCTGCCCATGACGACCGCAATGATTGTCAGATTGGCGACAAAGTGCTGATTAGCGAATCCCGTCCGTTAAGCAAATCCAAGCGGTGGCGGGTAATTAAAATTGTTGAAAAAGCTGTTTGATTTTAAAGGGATATAAAGAAAATGATTCAGGCAGAAACACGATTAACCGTGGCCGACAATTCCGGGGCCAAAGTGCTCTACTGCATTAAAGTCCTGGGCGGCTCCCGCAGACGGTATGCATCAATTGGGGACATCATTGTCGTATCCGTCAAAGAAGCCATACCGAATGCTAAAGTGAAAAAAGGGGATGTGCTCAAGGCCGTGATAGTGCGTACCAAAAAGGAAATCCGGCGGCCGGATGGTTCCTATATTCGCTTTGACGATAATTCTGCGGTTTTGATTAGTGCCGCCCGGGAGCCCATCGGAACCCGTATTTTCGGCCCTGTTGCCAGGGAACTCAGGGCCAAACGCTTTATGAAAATAATATCCCTGGCACCGGAAGTTTTGTAAATGACTAATGAAGAATGATTATTGAAGATTGAATAGGGGAGGTATTCTATCATTTTAAATTCAAATTGTCACAGAGTTCTTTGACTGATTTATGATCGATAGGATTCCTTCAATAGACAATCGCATTGACGTCATTCGAAATAGTTTTTGGAGAATCTGCTCATGAAGGCCAATAAGTGTTACATAAAAAAAGAGGATAAGGTTAAGATTATTGCCGGCAAGGATAAGGGAAAAATCGGGAAAGTATTGAATGTCAACCGCAAGAAAAGCCGTATCCTGGTTGAAAAAATAAATATCGCTAAGCGGCACAGTAAACCGACTGCCCAAAATAAACAGGGCGGAATTATCGAAAAAGAAATGCCGATCCAATGGTCCAATGTCATGGTGATGTGTAACAAATGCGTTACGCCCGCGCGTGTAAAGATGCAGAGACTTGAGGATGGGGAAAAAATTCGTGTCTGTGTAAAATGCGGCGAAGCCTTGGATAAATAGGACCGTTTGCCGGAGGATCAGAATGTCACAATTAAAAGAATATTATTTTAAGGAAGCAGTTCCCAAACTGATAGAGAAGTTTAAGTATAAGAATGTCATGCAGGTTCCCAGGCTGGAAAAGGTTGTCTTGAATATGGGCCTGGGAGAAGCTATCCAGAATATCAAGCTGCTCGATTCCGCAGCCGCGGAACTTCAAACTATCGCTGGGCAGCATCCGGTGATAACACGGGCCAAGAAATCGATCGCTGCCTTTAAACTTAGGGAAGGGATGCCGATCGGTTGTATGGTGACCCTGCGGCGTATCCGCATGTATGACTTTTTTTACAAGTTGGTGAACACCGCCCTTCCGCGTGTTCGTGATTTCAGGGGCATTTCGGGGAAAGCATTCGATGGCCGCGGCAACTACTCTCTGGGTATCAAAGAGCAAATAATATTTCCGGAGATTGATTTCGACAAAATTGACAAGATCAAGGGACTCAACATCAGCATTGTAACCAGTGCCAAAACCGATGAAGAGGGCAAGGAACTTTTACGGTTATTAGGGATGCCGTTTAAAAACTGAGTTTTGGGGTGGTAGGCACAGGGCTGAAAACATAGGATAAAAATTTACCACGGAAGGACACGGAAAAAGTCACGGAAAATGAAAAAGAAATAAAAGCAATTTTAATTCTCCGCCGCTAGCGGCTTAAAGATTCTGTTTAACTCCGTGAAAAATCCGTGGTGAAAAAATAAAATAAGAATCCATTCCGTATACAAATTAGGAGGACGATTTGGCAAAAACAGCGCTTAGAAATAAAGCGATAAAAAAACCAAAATTTCAAGTAAGGGCTTACAACCGATGCCCGATTTGTGGTCGACCCAGAGCATTTATTAGAAAATTCGGTGTCTGTCGAATTTGCTTTCGTAATTTTGCATCACAGGGAAAGCTGCCCGGGGTTGTAAAATCTAGCTGGTAAGTTGTCAATTCGCATGAAAATCAAAAACTGTTCAAATACTGGGACCGCGGTAGCAGGATGCAAGAGACCAGGGACCGGAGACAAGCGGCCAGCGACCAGAAACTAGGAGAATACAATGGCGATTAGTGATCCAATAGCTGATATGTTAACCCGCATCCGGAACGCGGCCAAAGCAAAGTTTAACAGTGTAGATATTCCGGGCTCGACTTTAAAGGTAGAAGTGGCCAAAATTTTAAAAAATGAAGGGTTCATCCGGAACTATAAATTTCTAAAAGATGGCAAACAGGGAATTTTGCGGGTTTATCTTAAATATGGTGAGGATCAATCCAATATAATATATGGAATCAAGCGTATCAGCAAGCCCAGCAGACGTGTTTACGTAAATTGCAAAGCGATTAAGCCGGTTTACAACGGCATGGGCATCGCGATTCTCTCCACCTCGAAAGGGGTCATGACGGATAAAAGAGCGCGCCAGGAAAAAGTCGGCGGAGAGATCCTCTGCCACGTCTGGTAGAGCTTAGTCAAATAGTAAAATAGAGAATAGTCAAATAGTCAGATAGTCAAATCGGTAATTTTCCTTTAAACTAATTTGCTATTTAACTAATTAACTATTCAACTAACTCTGGAGAGCAGAATATGTCTCGTGTAGGCAAAAAACCGATTTCAATACCGGGAAAAACTAAAGTGACGTATACGGACCGGGTGGTGACCGTCGCAGGAGAAAAGGGCACCTTGAGCCAATCCATACATCCAGCGATTGATTTGAAGATTGAAGAGGGCGTCATGAATGTGATCATGGTTGCAGAAGACCGAAACAGCAGGGCCTTGCAAGGCCTTACCCGCAGCCTGGTTGACAACATGATTACGGGTGTGAGCAAGGGATTCGAACGCAAGCTGGAAATCAACGGCATCGGATATCGTGCCGAACTCAGCGGCAAGCAGATTGTTCTTCACGTTGGATACTCCAACCCGGTCGCCTTCGATCTGCCCGAGGGAATATCCGCAACCGTAGAAAAGAACAACAACATTATACTATCCGGGATCGACAAGCAAAAAGTCGGATTGGCCGCCGCTGCAATCAGGAAAATTCGACCACCTGAACCCTATAAGGGTAAAGGCATCAAGTATTCGGAAGAGCATATTCGAAGAAAAGCCGGCAAGACCGGCACGAAATAGAATGACGATTAGGGAATGACGAATGACGAATGGTCGATGTCGCTCCACCCTGCAATTTTTTATAGTTTAGATTGACAAAGTGCATTAATTATTCATTCTTCATTCGTCAGCAGTCATTCGCAAGGGGATATAAAAAATGGGATCGACGAACATCCGACAGCAGGCTCGTGTTAAACGAAAAAAAAGAATCAGAAAAAAAATCAACGGGACGACGCAACGGCCAAGGCTTAGCGTGTTTCGAAGTGCAAGGCATATATACGCCCAGGTGGTGGATGATACCGCGGGACATACGCTGGCGGCAGCATCCACGATGGACAAAGAGGCCCTAAGCGGGTCCAAATTTGAAAACAAGCTTGACGCGGCAAAATTTGTCGGCAAACTTGTCGGCGAACGGGCACTCGGCAAAGGAATCAAAGAGGTTGTATTCGATCGCAATGGGTTTTTATATCACGGTCGTATCAAATCTCTTTCAGAAGGCGCCCGTGAGGCCGGTCTGGTTTTCTAACGCCGTGTGTTGATCTTATTTTTTTTCTGGGAGCGAAGGAGGCAGGCTCTTGTTTAAGCAAGATAATGATGAAAATCAGTTAATAGACAAAGTGGTTCATATTAATCGAGTGGCAAAAGTTGTCAAAGGTGGTCGCCGCTTCAGTTTCAGCGCCATCGTTGTCGTCGGAGACGGCGAGGGTTCGGTTGGTTTCGGTCTCGGCAAAGCCGGCGAAGTGCCTGAAGCCATCCGCAAAGGCGTTGAAAAAGCAAAAAAAGGCATGGTCAACATATCGCTTTTTGAAGGCACCATCCCTTATGAAGTGATTGGAAGATTCGGCGCCGGCAGGGTGTTGTTAAAACCTGCTGCTCAGGGTACCGGTGTAATCGCCGGAGGTGCGGTTAGGGCTGTGCTTGAAGCCGTCGGCGTTCAAAATATTCTTACCAAGTGTCTCGGCTCGCATAACCCGCACAATCTGGTTAAAGCCACGATTCAAGGGCTTCAACAACTTGAAAGCCGGGAGCAGGTGGCTGCAAGACGCGGTATCGGTGTTGATGATCTATAGATTGGTCGCTGGTTACTGGTAACTGGTCGCTGGCTGCCGGTTCGAGGGCAGAAGCCAGGGACAAAAGACCGGAGACCAGAAAAGCAGAAAGGTAACTAGTTCAGATGGCTGGAATGTTAAAAATCACGCTCGTTAAAAGTATGATTGGAAGACCTGAGAAGCATCGCAAGGTCTTGCGAGGACTGGGGCTGACCAAAGTTAACCGAACCGTCGAGCTGCAAGATACGCCTTCCATAAGAGGAATGATCAATGTCGTCTCTCATTTGGTAAAAGCTGAGGAGAAGATTGATGAAGCTTAATGAATTATCACCGCCACAGGGATCCCACAAGGCCCCGAGACGTCTTGGCCGGGGTGTGGGGTCGGGTCGTGGGAAGACGGCTGGCCGTGGAACAAAAGGATACAACTCCCGCTCCGGCGGCGGGGTGCGCCCCGGGTATGAAGGCGGCCAGATGCCTTTGCACCGCCGATTGCCGAAACGCGGTTTCGCCAATATATTCAAGAAAAACATTGCAGTGATTAACGTCCGCGATCTGGCCAAATTTGACAAGGGCAGCGTGGTCGACGAGGCTGCACTTGTTGCGGCCGGGCTGGTCAAAGGTAAGAAAGACGGGATCAAGCTTCTGGGTCACGGTGAAATTAAACATGCCCTGGAAGTCCAAGTAAACCAAATCAGCAAAAGCGCCAGAGAAAAAATTGAGGCTGCTGGTGGAAAAGTAGAGGTATTGTAATGATCGGCGGTGGGTTCCAGAACATATTTAAAATACCTGAATTGAAAAAGAGGATCCTTTTCACCCTGGCTCTTCTGATTGTCTATCGAATTGGTGTTCATGTTCCGGTTCCCGGCATCGACAGCGTTGCACTGGCTTCTTTTTTTAAGGCCGCCGAAGGCACGATATTCGGAATTTTTAATATGTTTTCCGGAGGCGCTTTTGAAAAGCTTTCGGTATTTGCACTTGGCATCATGCCCTATATCAGTGCTTCGATTATCCTGCAGCTCCTGACGGTTGTCATCCCCCATCTGGAACAATTGAAAAAGGAAGGCGAGCAGGGACGGAAAAAAATAACGCAATATACCCGTTACGGCACAGTTGTTTTAAGTGTGATCCAGGGCTTTGGCATCAGTGTCGGGCTTGAAAGTATGAGCGCACCGGGTGGGTCACCTGTCGTGCTGCTGCCGGGCTGGGCGTTCCGGTTGATGACCGTTATAACACTGACAGCAGGCACTGCCTTTATCATGTGGCTGGGCGAACAGATCACTGAGCGTGGAATCGGCAATGGTATTTCACTGATAATTTTTGCCGGTATCGTATGCAGGCTGCCGGCCGCAAGTGTTAATACCGTGCGGTTGCTGTCTACCGGGGAGATGGGAATATTCGCCGTTTTAATTCTGGTTATTTTAATGGTGGCTGTTGTCGGATTTATTATTTTCGTTGAGCAGGGCCAGCGCCGCATCCCGGTGCAATATGCAAAGCGGGTGGTGGGCCGCCGGATGTATGGCGGTCAGAGCACACATTTACCACTGAAAATTAATACTTCCGGTGTCATTCCGCCGATCTTTGCCTCTTCAATTATTATGTTTCCGGCTACCATCGGCAGTTTTGTTGAAGTAGATTGGATCCAGTCTATCACGGCCGCCATGCGTCCCGGCAATGCGATATATGAATTGCTTTTCATTGGTTTTATATTTTTCTTTTGTTATTTTTATACGGCAGTCACCTTTAATCCGGTGGATGTGGCTGACAATATGAAAAAAGCCGGCGGTTATATCCCGGGCATACGGCCGGGTAAACGCACGGCTGACTATATTGATAAGGTTTTAACCCGCATTACCCTGGGCGGTGCTATTTATGTATCGGCAGTTTGCGTGCTGCCATCGGTTCTTATTACAAGATTCAACGTTCCGTTTTATTTTGGCGGCACAGCTCTTTTGATCGTCGTTGGTGTGGCCATCGATACGGTTGCGCAGATGGAATCCCATATGCTCAGCAGGCATTATGAAGGGTTCTTAAAAAAAGGCGGCGGCAAAATGAAGGGGCGCTTTTAGAGAGAAGGTTTTCTCCATACATTAACGGTCGATTGAGTTTTCATACAGCGAGAGACGGGAGTTTCAAATGGCGAAAGAAGAGGCAATAAAAGTGGAAGGTATTGTCCTCGAGACTTTACCCAATGCGATGTTTAAAGTTGAATTGGAAAATAAACATCAGGTCCTCGCACATATTTCCGGGAAAATGCGCATGCATTTTATTAAAATTCTGCCCGGCGATAAGGTGACGGTTGAGCTTTCACCCTATGATCTTTCCCGTGGAAGAATAACTTACCGGTCAAATAAAATGAATGAATAATGACGAATGACAGAATGACGAATGGAGGAATTCTGACGATTTTATCTTCAGATTATTATTCAATCGACATTCGACATTCTTCATTCCTAGAAGGGAGTAACTAAAATGAAAGTTCGAGCATCGGTCAAAAAAATGTGCCCCAAATGTAAGGTTGTTAAAAGAAAAGGGGTGGTCCGGATCATTTGCGAAAATAAGCGACACAAACAGAGACAGGGATAGAGGAGGATACGTTTTGGCAAGAATCGCGGGGGTTGATTTACCCAGGAAAAAACGGATAGAAATTGGTTTGACCTATATTTATGGGATCGGTAAAACCACATCGCAGCGTATACTCTCCGGACTTAGCATTGATCCAAGCACTAAAACCGATGATTTGACCGAAGAACAGATAAATAATATTCGTAAAGCCATAGACAACGATTGTAAAGTTGAAGGTGATCTGCGCACCGAGATTTCCATGAACATTAAGAGATTAATGGATCTTGGATGTTATCGCGGACTTCGACATCGCAGATCACTGCCGGTCAGAGGACAGCGTACAAGTACAAATGCTCGTACCCGCAAGGGACCCAAACGCGCAGCTGTTAAGAAAAAAGGCGGAGTGAAGAAGAAATAAAATTGAAGATTTCGGATTTTGGAATGCGGATTTCGGATTGATTTAAAGGATTTCCTCCGATTTTAATTTCCTTACTTTAATAAATTCACTCAATTCCATAAATAAGAGATAGATTTCAGGGAAGTAATTCATGGCTAAAAAGACGCGTACCACCAAAAAAAAGGGAAAAAAGAATATCGCAAGCGGCGTTGTCCACATTCAATCGACGTTTAACAATACGATTGTAACCATCAGCGATGCGATGGGCAATGTTGTCTCGTGGTCCAGCGCAGGTCTCCAGGGATTTAAAGGATCGCGCAAGAGTACGCCGTTTGCTGCTCAGCTGGCGGCTCAGGATGCTGCCAAAAAGGCCATGGAACACGGCATGCGCAGTGTGGAAGTCTACGTTAAAGGGCCAGGCCCGGGACGTGAATCCGCTTTGAGGGCGTTGCAGGCAACCGGTTTCAACGTCTTAATGATCAAAGATGTGACCCCCATTCCACATAATGGCTGCCGGCCGCCGAAACGACGCAGAGTATAATTTAGTTGAATAAAATAATTAGTCAAATAGTAAAATAGTATATTCGGTTTACATTCCTTTAAACTATTTAACTATTTAACTAATACCAAGGGGAGGATGATTTGGCACGATATACAGATTCCGTTTGCCGGCAATGCCGGCGGGAAAATCTAAAACTATTTCTCAAAGGTGATCGCTGCTATTCTGATAAGTGCGCCTTTGATCGGCGGGGATACCCGCCTGGACAGCACGGCGAACGTCGCGGCCGAAAACCATCGGATTACGGTATTCAGTTGCGTGAAAAGCAGAAAGTCAAAAGGATGTATGGTCTTTCCGAAAAGCAATTCCACCTGTTTTTTACCCGGGCGGAACGGCAGCGCGGAATCACGGGTACAAACCTGCTGGTCTTGTTGGAGCGTCGACTCGATAACGTCGCTTATCGCCTTGGATTCGCCAACTCACGTGCCCAGGCTCGTCAATTCGTGCGCCACAGACACTTTATGGTAAATGGTAAGCGGGTTGACGTTCCCTCGTTTATTGTTAAAGTCGGTGATACCGTTGAGGTACGTGAAAAAAGTAAAAAAATGCAGGCGCTTTTGGACTCCCTTGATGCAGTGGTTCGCCGAGGTGTCCCTCAGTGGCTCGATCTCGAAAAAGACGGCATGAAGGGCGTTATTAAGGGTTTCCCGCTGCGTGAGGATCTCACCATGCCAATGCAGGAACAGCTGATCGTCGAGCTCTACTCTAAGTAATATTGATTGCACTGTTTTAGCAATCTTGACCTTGGCCGGGCGGCCGCCGTTTGCGGTCGAAATTTAAAACCTGAAATTATCAGGAGATAAAAAAATGCCGTCAGAGGAACTTATGTACATGAACTGGCAACAGATGATGACGCCAGAAAAAGTTCAGGTAACCAGCAATCCATCCTATGGTAAATTTGTATGTGAACCCCTTGAGAGAGGGTTTGGGATCACCATCGGCAATTGCCTGCGAAGAATTATTCTTTCTTCCCTGTATGGGGCCGCTATTGTATCGGTTAAATTCGATTCCGTCATGCATGAATTCAGTGTTGTCCCGGGCATTCTGGAAGATGTCTCCGAGATTATTCTGAATTTGAAAGAAGTGCGGTTTCGCGTTGCAGATTCAGAACCCAAATCAGTGCGCATCGAGGCTAACGGAGAAGGGTTGGTAACCGCCGGAGATATCGTCAGCGATGATGGGAAATGCGAGGTGCTAAATCCCAAACAGCATATTGCCACGCTTTCGAAAAAAGCAGTTTTAAATTTGGAAATGAAAGTCAATGTCGGCAAAGGCTACTCTCTGGCTGAAGCAAACAAAGATCCTGATGCGCCCGCCGGCACTATTCCCATTGATGCTGTATACTCACCCATCAAGCGGGTCAATTATTCCGTCGGCAATGCTCGCGTCGGTCAACGGACTGATTATGACAAACTTACAATGGAAGTCTGGACTGACGGAAGTATCCTTCCGGAAGATGCGGTTGCCTATTCTGCTAAAATTTTAAAAGAGCAGTTGACGATCTTTATCAATTTTGATGAGCAGATTGAGCCCAGGCCGGACAAAAAAGACGATGACCAGCAAACGCCCCAGTTTAATGAAAATCTATTCCGGAGTGTTGAAGAGCTTGAGCTTTCCGTGCGAAGCGCCAATTGTCTTAAAAATGCAGATATTAATAAAATTTACCAACTGGTCAGCAAAACTGAGCCGGAGATGTTGAAAACCAAAAATTTCGGCCGCAAATCTTTAAATGAAATCAAAGAAGTTCTGACTGAAATGGGCCTTGCGCTTGGCATGAAAATTGAAGGATTCACGCCGCCCGAGGAAGATACTGAAGAAGGAGAATAGACAGCGCCATGAGACATCGCAAAGCCGTCTTGAAATTAAATAGAACCCCGAGTCATCGCAAAGCCATGTTCAGAAACATGGTCACTTCCTTGTTTAAATACGAGCGAATTCAGACAACCGGTGCAAAAGCTAAAGAATTGAGGCGCTGGGCAGATCATCTGATCACCCTGGCCAAACGCGGTGATTTACACGCCCGGCGACAGGCCCTTGCCATTGTGCGGGAAAAAGATGTGGTGCATAAATTGTTTGAACATGCTGCCGAGCGCTATGGCTCTGTATCCGGTGGCTATACCCGGATTGTAAAATTGGGACACCGCTCGGGTGATGCCGCTCCTGTTTCGTTGGTAGAACTGATTTATTCCCAGGACACCAAAAAGAAGAAAACCAGAAAGAAAAAAGCCAAGGCCGATGCAGCGCCTAAGAAAGCCGCAGCCGCCGATAAACCGGCAGTAGATAAAGAAAAGAAAAAGTCCGCAAAACCGAAGGCGGCTAAAGCTGATGAAAAATCAGTGGCTGCGGTAGCGGACGCAAAAGCTTCCGAAAAGAAAACCAAGGCAAAACCCAAAGACGACAAGGCTAAATCAGCGGCCAACACACCGTCGAAGAAAAAAACCGCAGGGGATGAAAAAGAAGAAAAACCCGCGACCAAGGCGGTTCCCAAAAAGAAAGCAACCGCCAAAGATAAATCTGCCGTGGAGGCAAAGCCTGAAAAGAAGGCCAAAGCCAAGGCCCCAGAGCAAGACACCGGCGATACTAAAAAGAAATAGGATTCAGCCCCAAAAGTCGCCAAGGATGAGAAATAACGTCCTCGTCAGTTTTTTATACAATATTAAACTTATAAAGCCCTGTCACTCTTGTGACAGGGCTTTATTATTATTGTCCCCATTGACATGTTTATTTTTCGTTACCCGTTACCAAGGGCTGGGCTAAGCCTATATTTTGTGGTCCAAATATCGAATGTCGAACAAGGAATTTTGAATTTCGAAGTAAGGAATCGCTCAGCTCTGCTAATTATTACGCCTAAAAATGATAGAATTCCTTACTTCGACATTGGATGTTCAGTATTCGACATTCGATATTCTTTTGCATTTTTCCGATTGCGAGTGGCAAAGGATATATTAGGTGTCCACTTCAGTTAGTTTTTCCAGGGCCTCCCTGGCAGCTTCTTTTACCTCAGCATCACATTCGCCGGTGGCGACCTCCGCTATCCATGGAATAACCCTGGGGTCACCGATTTCCCCGAATAGATAGAGAATATCCCCTTTAACCTGATCCGCAACCGCTTCAAAATGTGCCCACAAAGGGTCGATGGCTTGCGAGGCCAGCGTGGGATTTTTTTCTGCTATTTCCTCCATTACCACCATTGCTCCCAAGCGAACCGACCATTTATCGTGGATAAGCAGTTCATAGATGGACGGGAAAATTTCCTGGGCATCCAGCATCATGGCCGCCAGGTGGCTGGCCTGACCATCATTTAGGATACTTTCCAGGGAAGTGGAGCCCAGCAGAACGGGATTCCGGGTGCAGATGGCATCGATAATTTCGTCAAGCGGTACTTGGCCCGTCCAGCGAAATTGCTTGTCCAGCAGAAGGGTTGGTACGGACTGTATGTGATGGGTTTGCGCCGCGTCGGGAAAAAGGCTCCCGTCTATTACGATTAGCTGAACACCAGCTTCTATCATCGACAAGGGGATCAGTTGACTTATCACCTGCGGGCAGTACGTACATTGGGGCGCCATGAATACGGTGAGCGTAGCCGGTAAATTATTTTTTTTTAACCGGCTTTTGATGGATTCCGATATCTGTATCGGTTCTGATCCAAGGGCCGTCAGCGCCTCAATAAACGGCGGCATTTCCAAACCGCCTGGCAGAGCTTGATACCTGAGGCCATCTCCGATAATAATTTGTGGCGGCTTCCGGGGGGAGCTATCCTCTTTAACAACTCTAATTTTAGGTACCAGTTGAACCAGATGATCACAAAACTTTTGAAACATCGGGCTTTGCGGATGTCCGGAATCAGCCAAGCCAATTTTAATATCGCTGGATAACGCATTGTTTAGTTTGAGAAGCTGTTTTTTTTCTAACTCGGTGAACATAAGCGCTCCTTCTGGGTAGTGCTAATCTGCTTATCATGGGTTGATCGATATGGCAACTTAATCAGGTCGAGTTGGCGGGTTTCGGGTTACGCGTTGCGCGGTGAGAGTTTCAGACCTTTCGGATTGGTCAGATTATCAACCCGTAACACGAACAACCATAACGAAACCCAGCATTGACTAAACTCTTTTTACAGTGCTATGGTCCATATTGCGCATTATTAGATGTGTTGCTTGCCAGTGCATCGCCTGCGATGGCTTAGATTCAGGAGAAAGGAGAAGATCGATGGATACAGCCAGTCTTTTAAAAGACAAAGTCGTTCTGGTGGTTGACGACGAGGTTGATGTTACGGATACCGTTGAAGAAATTCTGGACCAATGTTTGGTCCGTAAGGCCAATGATTATGATTCGGGTCGTCAGCACCTGATGAGTTATACCTTTGATATTGTCATTCTGGACATAATGGGAGTAAATGGATTTGAGCTTTTAAAATTGTCGGTGAAGCGGGGTTTTCCAACCGTCATGCTAACGGCCTATGCGCTGACACCCGAAGCTCTCGAAAAATCAATCAAGCTGGGAGCAGTGTCATTTTTGCCCAAAGAAAAAATGAGTGAACTCGATGATTTTGTCGCCGATGTTGTCCTTAAAGGCGGGCAGCCGGTGTGGGGCAGGCTTTTCGATAAGTTGGGAGGCTTCTTTAATAAACACTTTGGGCCGGATTGGAAAAAACGAAACCAGTTTTTTGAAGAATTTGAAAAATCCCTTCTGGACGACAAAAAGGAGAATTCGTAATTCGATTGATTATGGCAACAGAGGTTTCCCAACAAATGCCTAACTCCAAGCTGCTCAGCCTTTCTGATACAATCAAGCGCTTCATACCGGATGGTAGTTCCATCGCCATGGGGCTGTCTCTGGAAACTCTGATCCCCTTTGCCGCTGCTCACGAAATTATCCGTCAACACAAACGCAATCTCACCTTAATCGGCCCGATCTCTGATATGTTATTTGATCAGCTTATCGGGGCCGAATGTGTGCGCAAAATCAGAGCCGCCTGGGTGGGGAACGTCATCACCGGCTCAGGATATAATTTCCGGCAAGGGATTGAGAACGGAACGCTCAAAATTGAGGATCATTCCAATTTGACCCTGGCCCTGGCACTTCGAGCGGGGGCAATGGGCGTTTCTTTTATGCCGGCCCTTACAGCCCTGGGCAGCGATTTATTCAAAACCAATCCGAACCTGAAAAAGATGACCTGTCCGTTTACCGGGGATGATCTGACGGCGGTGGCCGCCATCAAACCGGATGTCACCATTGTTCATGTCCAGCGTTGCGATGAATACGGCAATGCTCACGCCTGGGGTAATCTGGGCGTTACCCGGGATGCCTGCCTGGCAAGTCGCCATGTCATACTAACCGCCGAGGAAATTGTGTCGCCGGATATCATCAGCCGTGATCCCAACCGTGTGTTTACCCCCGGTTTTAGGGTCAAAGCCGTGGCGCATTGTCCCTGGGGCGGCCATCCATCGCCGGTTCCGGGCTGCTACAACCGGGATCACCAGATGTTTATAGACTATCGCAACGAAAGTAAAACACCCGGACTTTATTCCAATTGGAAAAAACGCTGGGTGGACAATGTGCATCATCATCAAGATTACCTGGACCTGCTTGGCCCGGACCGTGTCGCCGGGTTGGCCATTAAGAATCACGTTATCGCCGAGGGTGTTGATTACGGATACTAGTTGGAATGACGAAGGATGAATTCCGAATGTCGAATGAAGGAATTCTATCGATTATAATGCAGGAGGCACAATCGACTCAATCAACTTAATCAACCAGTTAACTATAGAACTAACCTTGTGGTATGAATAAACAAGACACGGCTATGAATAATTATACATTATCCCAACTCATGGTGACTGCGGCGGCCCGTGAAATAGCCGATGAGGAAGTGGTGTTTGTCGGCATGCGCTTGCCGCTGCTCGGGTTTTTGCTGGCTAAAACCACCCATGCGCCCGGTGCCATCGGGGTATATGAATTGGGTATTGTGCGTGATTCGGCGGCCCCCGAACCGCTTATGACCATGGGGGATTTGCCCAATCTTTGCCGGGCCCAATGGCTTGCGGATACGGCCGATGCCATGGGGTTGCTCCAGCAGGGAGCGGTGGACCTCAGCTTTATCGGCGGCGCCCAGGTGGATCGGTACGGCAACTTGAACACCAGCTATATCGGGGGTGTTGAGGCTGTGGAAACGAGGCTTCCGGGCAGCGGTGGGGCCTGTGACCTGGCCTGTCTGGCCCAGCGGCATATCATCGTCATGTCCCATGAAAAGCGCCGCTTTGTGCCCCGGGTGGACTACATCACTTCCCCCGGGTATGGAGAAGGAGGGAACTGGCGGCGCAAGAGCGGCCTGCCCCGGGGAGGGCCTGCCGCTGTTATTACTACCCTGGGGCTTTTGCGCTTTGAACCGGATAGCAAAGAAATGGTTCTGGTTGCGGTTCATCCCGGTATCACCGTGGATACGGTTCTTGAAAATACCGGCTGGCCGTTGAAAATAAGTAAAAATTTGGTGACAACCCCGGTCCCAACCGAGGCCGAATTAAATATTCTGGCCCGCTTCGATCCCGATGGGTTCTGGACGGGAGATTGAATTCGCCTGTATTGTCAAAAAGTTGCTTCAAATTGCCCCTTAATTCTGATCGCTACTGGATTTGGAGAGACAGTCGTGTTCGTTATTTTTCTTGACAAAATAATATAAAACTGTGATAAAAACTGAAACTGATTCTGGCAAATGAATATTGTTTAGTGGTTGCTGCCTTAGATCCGTTTCACTTAAACCCAAGGAGGAGAAGATGAAGCTAAAAGGAATTTTCACCGTAGCGCTGATTTTTTTAGTCGGCTTAGGACTCGTTGTGACACCGGCCTTCGCCGCAGGGCCCTCATTAGATGCATGGAAACCGGCCTTTGATCCATCAGGTGCGAAATATAAAATTATTGTTTCCAATGTTTCCCACCCTGTATTGAAAGGTGTTTATACCGGCTTCGCAATCCGGGACGAACTCTGGAAACGGTCCAATGGCCGCATGTACCTCGACTACAAACCCTTTTCCATGCTGGGCGGTGAGGTGGAAGTCCTCAACCAGCTGCAAATGGGTGCCATCCAGGGTATGGCCTGCAGTTCGGTGGCCTCAACCAACCTGGGTCCCAGATTCGGCCTTGTAAATCTCCCATTTTTAATCAACTCGTTTGAAAAACTGGACAAATTTACCAAAAGTGGAAAACTTTACGATCATTTCCTGATGGGCATGGATCATCAGGGAATTATGGCCGTTGATATTGCCAGTTACGGGAATTACGGCTGGGCAACCACTGTCCCGGTTAAAACCATTGCCGATGCCAAAAAAGTCAAGTTTCGCATTGCTGAGGCTGCGGTCAACAAGCTGTCCTACAAAGCCTGGGGCTTTAACCCCGTGGTCATGCCCTGGCCGGATGTGCCGGTGGCCTTAAAGCAGGGCGTTATCACCGGACTGGACCATACCCTTACCGTATGCAGCATCACCAAAAAATTTGAGGTGGCCAAATACTTTACCGAGTTGAATTATGCCCAGGGTCTTTTCATCTGGCTGTTCAACAAGGCCTGGTACAATAAACTGCCGGCCGATCTTCAGAAAATACTCGTTGAGACCGTGCGGATATGTGCGCCGAGGCTCGTGTTGCCGCCAAGGAACAGGAAATGCAGCAGCGCAAAGCCGCCGCGGAAAAGGCTGGGGTCGAGTTTTTTCAACTGTCAGACAAGGAAATGAAGATCCTGATCCAAGAGGCCAATACGGTCCATAAGGAGTTTGCCGCTGAAATCAATAAGAATTACAGCGGGGACAAATACATGCCCAAAAATTTCCTGATGGAAGTGCAGAATTACATGGGCTATAAGCCGTAAAACATTATTGCCGAGAAAACAAGTACAGATCTCTGAAATATTTCCCCTTTAAAAACAAATCGGTTTCAGGAAAGATGCCTACCACCTTAACTGAACCCGGCCGGGAGTTTTCAAAGATCACAATAAAAGGGGGCCTAAAAAACCCCCTCTTATTCTTCTGGGAAACCGCTATCCAGCTTAGCTGCGCGAATTTAAAATTGCATCGGGGGACAATCCCATGTTTGGAAAGATTCTCGACTTCTTGGACAAGATCCTGACCTTTTTTGAGGAATGGACGCTTTTTATCTCCGTGATAATTGCGTTGGTCGCTCTATTTTTCAACGTTGTTCTACGATACGGGTTTAACTATTCCCTGGCCTGGTCGGAGGAACTTGTCCGCGAAGTTATTATCTACACGACATTTATCGGGTGCAGTGCGGCGGTCAAAAACCGCTCGATGATAAAAATTGACGCCTCGGTGCAGCTTCTGCCCAAACTTAAAATGCCGCTGACCTATTTTAGCAATTTCGTCATCATGATTTTTGCGGGCATGATGATTTATTACGGCGCTCTGATGGTTGAGATGCAGCATCGCACCCACCAGAAAACCATCATCATGGAGATTCCCCTGGTCTTCCTGTATGCCATCCTGCCGCTGATGGGCGTCATGATGTTGATTAGAGCCGTGCAGGTCGTTTATCAGGACATTACGGAACAGCTTGCCCAGAAAAACGAAAAATAGCTTTTCGGGTCAATTATCGAAAACGAGGAGAGTTGGTTTATGGAAACAAGCCATGTGGTCATCATGCTGATACTGCTCGGTTGTATGGCGACATATATCCCTGTTTTTATGTGTCTTTTTTTTACCGCCGTACTGGGATTTGTTTTATTTACGGATCTCCCTGTTTTACTGCTGGCCCAGAGCCTTTTTCGCAGCATGGACAATTTCGCCCTGGTGGTGGTCCTTTTCTTTATCCTTTGCGGCAATATAATGACCGCGGGAACGATTGTTGAAAAACTCATAAAAGTTGCCAATTCGGTCGTCAGCTGGCTTCCGGGAGGCCTTGGGATGGCAGGTGTTCTGGCCTGCGGCCTTTTCGGTGCCATTTCAGGGTCCACCGTGGCAACAGTGGTGGCTTTGGGCGGTTTTATGATTCCGGCCCTGATTGAAAATGGATATCCGCAAAAATATACACTTGGACTGATGACCACATCTCCCAATCTCGGCGTAATTATCCCCCCCAGCATCGGGATGATCCTTTACAGCATGATTAGCAACGTCTCCCTTGAAGGGCTTTTTGCGACCGGATTCCTGCCGGGTGTCATGATCATGTTTGGTGTGTGCGTTTACACATACTTTGTATTTCGCAAGAAAAAAGAAATTGTGCGCATGCCGATTCCCAGCCTTTGGGAATTGCTGCTCGTTCTCAAAGACGGATTCTGGTCGCTGATGCTGCCGGTGATTATTTTCGGGGGTATTTTTTCGGGCGCTTTTACTGCCAATGAAGCCGCTGTGGTCGCCTGTGTTTATGCTCTGTTTGTTGAGCTTGTTATCCACCGCTCGGTGAAGTTAATGGACGTCAAGAAAATCACCGTCAGCTCGGCGGTGACCTCCGCTACGCTATTGATTATAGTGGCCGGAGCCACCTGTTTCGGTCGCCTGCTCACCCTGGAAGACATCCCGGGAAAAATTACCGAGGCTGTTCTGGCCGCCGTTGATTCACCCGTCATATTCCTTCTGGCGATGAATATTTTGCTCCTGATTGTCGGCATGTTCATGGATATCATTTCGGCCACGATGATCCTGGGCCCCGTGTTCCTGCCGATGCTGGATGCCTTCAACATACACTGGATGCACTTCGGCATAATCATGACCGTCAATTTGGCCATCGGTTATTGCACGCCCCCCATGGGGGTCAGTCTGTATATAACGGGTTCCATTTCTAATAAGAATCTGATCTATGTTTCCAAGGCTGTCATACCCTTTCTTGTCATCCAGATTGCGGTGCTGTTTTTTATCACCTATTTTCCGGATGCCGTACTTTGGCTGCCGAAAGCCATGGGATTTTTAGAATAGAACCAGAGCGCGGGAAATGTGTTGATCAAACAATGTGGTTAAGTCCTTATTTGTCAATCTTGTACACTTTATGGTAGAAAGTTTTCGCCACCAAGACTCCAAGACGCAAAGATAAATATTTGCCAAAGAAATTCCCAGTGTCTTGTGTCTTTGTGGCCATTTGGTCCGGCTGGGCCGGATTAGGAGGCATAACATAAAATGACCGCAACGGAATCTTATCTCAAAGGCATCCATATCCTGGCCGTTGATGATGAAGAAGATATTCTTGAAACAATTGGTGAGATTTTGGATGAATCCAGTGTTGATACCGCCCGGGACTATCAAAGCGCTTCTAAAAAAATTAAAGATCAGAAGTATGATCTTGCCATTTTAGATATCATGGGTGTCGACGGGCTTAAATTGCTGGAAGAGACGGTGGAAAGGGGCATCCCCACCGTCATGCTGACGGCCCATGCGATCAGTCCCGCAACCCTGATGGAATCCATTCAAAAAGGTGCCATATCCTATCTGCCCAAAGAGGCCCTGGCAGATCTCGATGACACGCTCAATGACCTGCTGGGGGCTTACCACCGGGGCGAGCCGCCGTGGAAACGGTTATTTGACAAACTCGGTGACTTTTTTGATAAACGCTTCGGATCCGAATGGAAAGCAAAGGATCACGAATTCTGGTCTGAATTCAGCCGCACCTACCAGGTCGGCAAAGGCATTCAGGAGCGCCTCAAGCACGACCCGAAGGTCATCGACAAAGGGATCTAATACCAACCTCCAAAATCCGATCAATTGCTGCGCCAAGACAATTGTATAGGCCAGATTCCGGAGGCGGATTTTTTCGGAAAACCTGCATGACAAACAATTACGATGTGGCTGTAAAATAGCTACTTTTTAGCTTGACTTCCATTTTTTCATCCTCTATAGTCCATAACTTAAACTAGCCTCAGTGTACTGTCCGCCGATCTATCCGAAATGGGATATCGTACTGTTATTATATGAGATAATTAGATTTCAAGAAATTGAAAGTTTTGAAAAAATCATCTATTAGGAGGATTGAAAATGGATTTTAGTCTGCCGGAAGAACTTGAGATGCTGCGCGACATGGTTCGTGATTTCGCCAGTGAAAAAATTGCGCCCTTTGCCGACGAATGGGACGAGAAACATTATTTCCCCTATGAGGAGGTTGTCAAACCCATGGGCGAACTGGGCCTTTTTGGTACGGTCATCCCCGAAGAATACGGCGGCTCCGAAATGGGCTGGCTGGCGGCCATGATCGTCACCGAGGAAATCGCCCGGGCATCAAGCTCCCTGCGGGTGCAGATCAATATGCAGACCCTGGGATGTGCTTACACCATACTCACCTACGGCAGTGACGAGCTTGAAAAAAAATATATCTCCAAGTTGGTGAGTGCCGAATATGTGGGCGCCTTTGCCATGACCGAGCCGGATGCCGGCTCGGATGTCATGGCCATGAAATCAAAGGCTGAAGACAAAGGCGATCACTGGCTGTTAAACGGTTCAAAAACCTGGATATCCAACGCCGATGTGGCCGACGCCATCATTTACTATGCTTACACCGATCGATCCCAGGGCGCCAAAGGGCTTTCGGCCTTTGTGGTTGAGGTTCAAAACTTTAACGACATCCGCACAACCGCTCTGGATAAAATGGGATCCCGCTCCTCGCCCACCGGTGAAATCTACCTGACGGACACCAAACTGCCCAAAGAAAATATTCTTGGAAACCCGGGCGACGGGGCCAAGATCCTGTTTGGTTCTTTGAACCAGACCCGGCTTTCGGCAGCTGCCGGCGGCGTGGGGCTGGCCCAGGCCTGCCTGGATGAAGTCCTTAAATACAGCATGGAGCGCAAACAGTTCGGCAAGGCCATCGGCGAATATCAAATGAATCAGGATATGATCGCCCAGATGTCGGCTGAAATAGAAGCAGCCCGGCTGGTGGTTTACAAGGCGGCCGTGGCCAAGGATCAGGGACGGTTGAACAACGGACTCGATGTCGCCCAGGCCAAATATCTTGCGGGTGAAGTGGCCAACAAATGTGCCAACTATGCCATGCGGATTCTGGGTGCCTATGGCTATTCCACCGAATATTCGGTGGCGCGTTTCTTCCGGGATGCACCCACCTATAGCATGGTGGAAGGTTCGGCCAATATCTGCAAGTGGATTATTGCGTTGGATCAGCTGGGCATCCGCAAGGCGAATAGGTAGACCCGTTTGCCGATTAGCCGGTTGGCCCGTTCCGAATATCTGTCATGCCGAAGAAACCGGCAAACGGACTAACGGGAAACGGGCTAACCCTAAACCGACGGAGAACTTCCGAAAATATAGAAGAGTCTTAAAAACATTTTCAGCAACATGAGAGGAGTACGTTATGGAAATAGTTGTTCTAGTCAAACAGGTGCCGGACACCGAATCGTTGATTGAAGTAGACGGCGATGGGGTATCCATAAAAACCCAGGATATAAAATGGGTCATGAATCCCTACGATGAGATTGCGGTGGAGGAGGCCTTGCAAATTCGTGATGCCCAGGGGGGCGCTGTGACCATCGTCTCCATGGGACCGGACAAGGCTGTTGAAACCATTCGGACCGCCCTGGCCATGGGAGCCGACAAAGGCATTCATATCAATGATCCTGCGGCCGTGGGTAGTGACCCTCTGGCGACTGCCAGGATTCTGGCGGCCGCTGTTAAAGAAATTCCCTTTGATTTAATCATTGCCGGGCACCGTGCCGTGGATGAAGACAATTTCCAGGTCGCGGCCGCTGTGGCTGAATTTTTGGATATTCCCCAGATCTCGATGGTAGTTAAAGAGGAGTTGGTGGACGGGAAGATCAAGTGCCAACGCACCATTGAAGGCGGGACCGTGACGGTAGAGGCGGCTTTGCCGGCCTTGTTTACCACCCAGCGCGGTTTGAATGAACCGCGTTATGCCTCTTTGCCCGGAATTATGAAGGCCAAAAAGAAACCGGTGGATGTCAAAACCATCGCTGATTTGGGAATTGACCCATCTGCGGCTGGCGCTGCCAATCGCAAAGTTAAGATAAAAGCCCTGAACCTTCCGCCTGAACGCCAGGCGGTTAAAATGATCGAAGGCGAATCCGGCCAGGACAAAGCCGCTGAGTTGGTCAGGATCTTGCACGAAGAAGCCAAGCTGATTTAGGGCACAAAATTAATAGATGACGAAAAAGCAATTCCCGCCCTTTGGCCGGGATTTTGGACCAAATAGAAAAGGAGATCAAAATGCCACAAGGTGTGTTTGCGATTACAGAACAAAGAGATGGTGTTTTTCGAAAAATATCCTTTGAAGCCGTCAGTGAGGGCAGACGTCTTGCCGATGGTTTGGGGGCTGAATTATGCGCCGTTGTCGTCGGCTCCGGTATTGAGGGTATCGCCGGGGAATTGGAAAAATACGGTCCCGATAAAATACTGGTTGCCGATGATCCGGCCCTGGCAGATTACACGACCAGTGCCTACACCAACGTTATCGCTGATTTGATTCAGTCCGCAGATCCGGCGGTGGTTGTCCTTGGTGCGTCCTCTCAGGGCAAAGACCTGTCGGCCCGATTGGCCGCCAGGCTGGATGCCGGGTTGGCCATGGATTGCACGGCGGTAAAGCTGGATGACGGGAAATTAACCTGTACGCGGCCTATGTTCGGCGGGAAGATTTTCGCCGATGTTGAATTCGACAGCGCCATCCAGATTGTCGCCATTCGGCCCAATGTTATGGATATCGCTGAATCTTCCAAGGACTGCGCAATAGAGAAACCCGCTGTCCAGGTCGGTGACATTAAAACCACCGTTGTTGAAAAGAACATGGATACCGGTGATAAAGTCGAATTGACCGAGGCGGATATCGTGGTGTCCGGTGGCCGGGGAACCGGCGGGGAATTCGGTGCCGTTGAGCAACTGGCCGAGGCTTTTGGTGGCGCGGTCGGTGCCTCCCGCTCAGCAGTTGATGAGGGCTGGCGCCCGCACAGCGACCAGGTGGGACAGACCGGAAAAGTGGTATCCCCCGTCTTGTATGTGGCTTGCGGGATTTCCGGCGCCATTCAGCATCTGGCCGGCATGTCAACATCCAAATTCATAGTGGCCATCAACAAAGACCCGGAAGCACCGATATTCTCCAAAGCGGATCTTGGCATTGTCGGCGATATGTTCGACGTGGTCCCGGCCGTTACGGAAGAGGTTAAGAAAGTTAAATCTTAACTCTGAGCTATAATCAACTATGAGGGTGAGAATAAATAGTGTAATCAAAAAAACCACGAAGAACACATAGAAAAAATGAAACATGCTAAAGGGTATTTTCGTTAACTTCGTGCCCTTCGTGATGAAACAATTATTTTCATAATAGGATAACATAAATGGAAGAAACCAGAGAAGCATTGGAGTTTGACGTACTTTTTGTCGGGGGAGGTCCCGCGAATCTGGCCGGTGCCATCCATTTGATGAACCTGGCGCAGCAGGCCGGCAAGGAAATTGAGGTCTGCCTGATCGAAAAGGCTGAATCCATCGGATCCCACTCCCTGAGCGGGGCGATTATGGATCCCGTGGCCCTTAAAGAACTCATGCCGGACTATCTGGACAAAGGTTGCCCGATTGAGGTCGCCGAATGCCGGGATGAATTCTATTACCTAACCCCCACCGGCAAGGTTAAGGTGCCCTATACACCGGGGTATATGCACAACGACGGTTGTCATATTGTCAGTCTGTCCAAGTACTGCTCGTGGCTGGGAGAACAGGCTGAAGCGCTGGGTGTGATGGTATTTCCGGGCTTTGCCGGAACTGAAATTCTCTATGATGGTGACCGGGTTATCGGCATTCGAACCGGGGATAAGGGTATCGACAAGGACGGAAACAAACGGCCCAATTTTGAACCCGGCGTTGATTTGATGGCCAAAGTGACGGTTTTTGGCGAAGGTCCCAAAGGCAGCCTGCTGCGCGAACTCGGTAAAAAGCTGGGTATTTTTGAGGGCAAGATGCCCCAGGTGTTTGAGACCGCCGTCAAAGAAGTGATTGAAATTCCGGAATCAAGCCCTTTTAATGCCTCGAACACTACGGTTTTGCATTCCTTTGGCTATCCCCTGGGCCTGGATACCAAAGGCGGCGGTTTCCTCTATAAAATGAAAGACAACCGGGTTGCTCTGGGTTTTGTGGTCGGCCTGGAATATGAGGATCCGCTTCTTGAACCCTACCAGGCATTTTTAAGCTTTAAAAAGCATCCTTTGATAGCGGATATCATCAAGGGCGGCAAGGTATTGCAGCAGGGGGCCAAAACCTTGCCTGCCGGCGGTTTTTATAGTATGCCCCGCCTGGCGGTTGATGGTGCGCTCATTGTCGGCGACAGTGCATCCATGCTGAATATTCAGCGGCTCAAGGGGATCCACACGGCTACCAAATCAGGCCTGCTGGCAGCTGAAACAATTATGGCGGCCGTTGACAGTGATAACTACTCGGCCGATACTCTCAACGCCTATGAAGAAAAAATAGCCGGCAGCTGGATAAAAAAAGAACTGTATGCTGCCCGTAATTTTGGGCAGGCCCTTTCCCAAAAGGGATTCGGCAAGTTCATCACCATCGGTGCCCAGTATTTGAGCGGGGGGCGGGGATTTACGGATCCGATGCCAATTGAGGAAGACAGCTCATCGTTAAAAAAGATTTCGAACACTGAAGCAACCGAAGTTTCAGCGGAAGCCCAGGATCTCGACGGCAAACTGTATCTGGATAAATTGACCGGGCTTTATATGTCAGGTACCACCCATGAGGAAAATCAGCCCTGTCACCTGGTCATTCCGGACACAAACCTGTGCGTCACGGATTGCTATGATAACTATCGTTGTCCCTGTACGCTTTTTTGTCCGGCCCAGGTTTATGAGCTCGAAGAAGAGCCGGATGGGGCCAAGCGCATTAAGCTGAATCCTTCTAACTGCCTGCATTGTAAGACATGTGAGATCAAAGACCCCTATAAGAACATCGTCTGGACCTGCCCTGAAGGGGGCGGCGGACCCAAGTACTCGATTGTCTGATTCATGATTGAGCATGTGCTCAATCATGATCGTTAATTGTTATTGGTTAT